>NZ_JAXCHE010000021.1:0-1011 GCF_037027505.1 Bacillus sp. 204(2023)
GGGAGCAAGCTCCCATCTGTCCGCTCGACTTGCATGTATTAGGCACGCCGCCAGCGTTCGTCCTGAGCCAGGATCAAACTCTCCGATAAAGTAGTTTGACTGACTACGCACATCGCTGTGCGATTTTCAAAAACTGAATTAACAGGTACGTTTTGTCTTGTTTAGTTTTCAAAGATCATTTTGTTTGTCCGCTTTGTTAAAGCAACTTTATTAGTATACAACGTCACTTCTTCAAAGTCAACAACATTTTCAAAAAACTTTTGGTGGAGCCTAGCGGGATCGAACCGCTGACCTCCTGCGTGCAAAGCAGGCGCTCTCCCAGCTGAGCTAAGGCCCCGTAAAAAATGGTCGGGAAGACAGGATTCGAACCTGCGACCCCATGGTCCCAAACCATGTGCTCTACCAAGCTGAGCTACTTCCCGATTCCCTATCTATTCTATTAAAAGATATGGCGCGCCCGAGAGGAGTCGAACCCCTAACCTTTTGATCCGTAGTCAAACGCTCTATCCAATTGAGCTACGGGCGCAATTCAATTTACAATATCCCGTTGGGATATATGGAGCGGAAGACGGGATTCGAACCCGCGACCCCCACCTTGGCAAGGTGGTGTTCTACCACTGAACTACTTCCGCATATCGCAATAAAAAAAGCTTTCTCCTTATGAGAAACCTTGGTAATAATACATTCAATAAAGCTTCCAAGCGGGCTCGAACCGCTGACCTCTTCCTTACCATGGAAGTGCTCTACCTGCTGAGCTATGGAAGCAATGGCTCCGCAGGTAGGATTCGAACCTACGACCGATCGGTTAACAGCCGATAGCTCTACCACTGAGCTACTGCGGAATAATATAAAGCTTCATAAACAAACATGGTAGAATTAATATCTGCTTGGCGGCGTCCTACTCTCACAGGGGGAAACCCCCGACTACCATCGGCGCTGAAGAGCTTAACTTCCGTGTTCGGTATGGGAACGGGTGTGACCTCTTCGCTATCGCCACCAAACAAATTGAGA
>NZ_JAXCHE010000022.1:0-904 GCF_037027505.1 Bacillus sp. 204(2023)
AAAGATGATCAGGTTGATAGGTCTGAGGTGGAAGTGTGGCGACACATGGAGCTGACAGATACTAATCGATCGAGGACTTAACCATATTTTTGAATGATGTCACACCTGTTATCTAGTTTTGAGAGAATAAGTTTTTTTAAAAAAACACTTGATTTTCTCAAGAATACATAGTATAATGTTAAATGTCACTGAAATTGTCTGGTGATAATGGCGAAGAGGTCACACCCGTTCCCATGCCGAACACGGAAGTTAAGCTCTTCAGCGCCGATGGTAGTCGGGGGTTTCCCCCTGTGAGAGTAGGACATCGCCAGGCAGACTTCATTCCGCAGTAGCTCAGTGGTAGAGCTATCGGCTGTTAACCGATCGGTCGTAGGTTCGAATCCTACCTGCGGAGCCATTATTGGAGAGCTGTCCGAGTGGTCGAAGGAGCACGATTGGAAATCGTGTAGGCGGTCAACTCCGTCTCAAGGGTTCGAATCCCTTGCTCTCCGCCACTGATACTTATACATAATTACAATTGAAAGTCTGGGCCCGTTGGTCAAGCGGTTAAGACACCGCCCTTTCACGGCGGTAACACGGGTTCGAATCCCGTACGGGTCATTATATGATGGAGGATTAGCTCAGCTGGGAGAGCATCTGCCTTACAAGCAGAGGGTCGGCGGTTCGAGCCCGTCATCCTCCACCATTATATCATCGCGGGGTGGAGCAGTTCGGTAGCTCGTCGGGCTCATAACCCGAAGGTCGCAGGTTCAAATCCTGCCCCCGCAACCAAATTTCAAAATGGTCCGGTAGTTCAGTTGGTTAGAATGCCTGCCTGTCACGCAGGAGGTCGCGGGTTCGAGTCCCGTCCGGACCGCCATTTAAATACTTAGGCTCGGTAGCTCAGTTGGTAGAGCAACGGACT
>NZ_JAXCHE010000023.1:0-601 GCF_037027505.1 Bacillus sp. 204(2023)
CGTCCTGAGCCAGGATCAAACTCTCCGATAAAGTAGTTTGACTGACTACGCACATCGCTGTGCGATTTTTAAAAACTGAATTAACAGGTACGTTTTGTCTTGTTTAGTTTTCAAAGATCATTTTGTTTGTCCGCTTTGTTAAAGCAACTTTATTAGTATACAACGTCACTTCTTCAAAGTCAACAACTTTTTTTAAAAATTTTTGGTGGAGCCTAGCGGGATCGAACCGCTGACCTCCTGCGTGCAAAGCAGGCGCTCTCCCAGCTGAGCTAAGGCCCCATAAAAAATGGTCGGGAAGACAGGATTCGAACCTGCGACCCCATGGTCCCAAACCATGTGCTCTACCAAGCTGAGCTACTTCCCGATTTCCCATCTATTCTATTAAAAGATATGGCGCGCCCGAGAGGAGTCGAACCCCTAACCTTTTGATCCGTAGTCAAACGCTCTATCCAATTGAGCTACGGGCGCAAAACATAATGCCGAGGGCCGGACTTGAACCGGCACGGTAGTCACCTACCGCAGGATTTTAAGTCCTGTGTGTCTGCCAATTCCACCACCCCGGCGTGGATGGTATAGTTGGAGCGGAAGACGGGATTCGAAC
>NZ_JAXCHE010000024.1:0-570 GCF_037027505.1 Bacillus sp. 204(2023)
CCCTGTGAGAGTAGGACGCCGCCAAGCAATTGCACGTTAGTGCAATTATGGAGGATTAGCTCAGCTGGGAGAGCATCTGCCTTACAAGCAGAGGGTCGGCGGTTCGAGCCCGTCATCCTCCACCATTATGCCGGTGTAGCTCAATTGGTAGAGCAACTGACTTGTAATCAGTAGGTTGGGGGTTCAAGTCCTCTTGCCGGCACCACTTTCATATGATATAATACTCAAGTCTCTTGTAGAAGAGCCATTAGCTCAGTTGGTAGAGCATCTGACTTTTAATCAGAGGGTCGAAGGTTCGAGTCCTTCATGGCTCACCATTTTACGCGGGTGTGGCGGAATTGGCAGACGCGCTAGACTTAGGATCTAGTGTCTTTATGACGTGGGGGTTCAAGTCCCTTCACCCGCATTATATAGGATAACAGTTAGAAAAACTGGACATCCTGTCTGCGGAAGTAGTTCAGTGGTAGAACACCACCTTGCCAAGGTGGGGGTCGCGGGTTCGAATCCCGTCTTCCGCTCCAACTATACCATCCACGCCGGGGTGGTGGAATTGGCAGACACACAGGACTT
>NZ_JAXCHE010000025.1:0-508 GCF_037027505.1 Bacillus sp. 204(2023)
CTCCTAGTGCCAAGGCATCCACCGTGCGCCCTTTCTAACTTAACCGTTAAAAAGAATCACTATGTGATATCTTGTATTACTAATTGAATGTGATGTCTACTGTTATCTAGTTTTCAAAGAACACGTTGGTGGAGCCTAGCGGGATCGAACCGCTGACCTCCTGCGTGCAAAGCAGGCGCTCTCCCAGCTGAGCTAAGGCCCCGTTATATAAGATGGTGGGCCTGAGTGGACTCGAACCACCGACCTCACGCTTATCAGGCGTGCGCTCTAACCAGCTGAGCTACAGGCCCATCTTAACTTATTTAAGGAACAAAGTTCCTTCAAAACTAAACAAGACAGGGAACGTTCTGTTTATAAGACCCAAGGTCTTATATTCCGTAAAATATCCTTAGAAAGGAGGTGATCCAGCCGCACCTTCCGATACGGCTACCTTGTTACGACTTCACCCCAATCATCTGTCCCACCTTCGGCGGCTGGCTCCTAAAAGGTTACCTCACCGACTTCGGGT
>NZ_JAXCHE010000026.1:0-383 GCF_037027505.1 Bacillus sp. 204(2023)
ACCCGAAGTCGGTGAGGTAACCTTTTAGGAGCCAGCCGCCGAAGGTGGGACAGATGATTGGGGTGAAGTCGTAACAAGGTAGCCGTATCGGAAGGTGCGGCTGGATCACCTCCTTTCTAAGGATATTATACGGAATATAAGACCTTGGGTCTTATAAACAGAACGTTCCCTGTCTTGTTTAGTTTTGAAGGATCATTCCTTCGAAACGTGTTCTTTGAAAACTAGATAACAGTAGACATCACATTCAATTAGTAACACAAGATATCACATAGTGATTCTTTTTAACGGTTAAGTTAGAAAGGGCGCACGGTGGATGCCTTGGCACTAGGAGCCGATGAAGGACGGGACGAACACCGATATGCTTCGGGGAGCTGTAAGCAAGC
>NZ_JAXCHE010000027.1:0-382 GCF_037027505.1 Bacillus sp. 204(2023)
CTCAAGATGAGATTTCCCATTCCGCAAGGAAGTAAGATCCCTGAAAGATGATCAGGTTGATAGGTCTGAGGTGGAAGTGTGGCGACACATGGAGCTGACAGATACTAATCGATCGAGGACTTAACCACATTTTGAATGATGTCACACCTGTTATCTAGTTTTGAGAGAACACCTCTCTAAAGGCGGAAGGTAAGGAAACTCCGCTAAGGGCTCTCACATCCTGTGAGAAACGCCCAGTACCTTCATCCTGAAGGCATTTGTTTGGTGGCGATAGCGAAGAGGTCACACCCGTTCCCATACCGAACACGGAAGTTAAGCTCTTCAGCGCCGATGGTAGTCGGGGGTTTCCCCCTGTGAGAGTAGGACGCCGCCAAGCAAGCTT
>NZ_JAXCHE010000028.1:0-346 GCF_037027505.1 Bacillus sp. 204(2023)
CGTTCGTCCTGAGCCAGGATCAAACTCTCCGATAAAGTAGTTTGACTGACTACGCACATCGCTGTGCGATTTTTAAAAACTGAATTAACAGGTACGTTTTGTCTTGTTTAGTTTTCAAAGATCATTTCGTTTGTCCGCTTTGTTAAAGCAACTTTATTAGTATACAACGTCGCTTCTTCAAAGTCAACAACTTTTTTAAAAAATTACACTAACGTGCAATTGCTTGGCGGCGTCCTACTCTCACAGGGGGAAACCCCCGACTACCATCGGCGCTGAAGAGCTTAACTTCCGTGTTCGGTATGGGAACGGGTGTGACCTCTTCGCTATCGCCACCAAACAAATTGAG
>NZ_JAXCHE010000002.1:0-623177 GCF_037027505.1 Bacillus sp. 204(2023)
AACAAGTTCTCCTCACAGCCGCATGCCAAAACATGAAGAAGATTGCCACATACCTAGCCAAGCAAGGCTAGGCATGTGGGAGTGCTTTTTCTGCACCTGAAATCAGATGAATATGTAAAGAAACAGCACAAAACAAAAAAGCTTGTAGAAAAAAACACCGTTTTCTCTACAAGCTGAAGACCCTTAGGGGTCTTTTTTATTTCTTCAGCTTCCATTCTTTTATCGTCAGCTCAGAAGATCCACTTGCCACCAGCGGATCCGCATGGCCGATTTCCGCTGCCTCTTCCAGTGAATCTGCTTCGATGACATACGCTCCGCCTGTGGCGTCGCTGAATGGCCCAAACATTTTTAAACGTTTTTCTGCCTGTAAACGATCCAGAAATTCATAGTGCCCAGCCACATGCTCCTGATTTAATTTCTCCGTTCTCATTGTCAGCATTAAATATGTATACATATTCAGACCCTCCGTGAACTTCAGTTTAACACATTTATCCATATTACAGTGATAGATGATATGAGCTTTTCGTCCTACGAATGCCACCTATTTATGAAAAAAGAAAAGGAGAGATGATAGGTGAGCATTCCAGTAAAGAAAAATTTGGTTTCTGAGGCGAAATACGCGTTGAAGTGTCCTAATGCAATGTCCGCTGAATACATTACCATTCACAACACGGCAAACGATGCGTCAGCGGCCAATGAAATCAGCTATATGATCGGGAACACAAGCTCGACAAGCTTTCATTTTGCAGTCGATGATCAAGAGGTGATTCAAGGTCTGCCGCTTAACCGAAACGCCTGGCACACAGGTGACGGCACAAACGGTCCGGGAAACCGCAAATCAATCGGCGTTGAGATTTGCTACAGCAAATCGGGAGGCCCGAAGTTTGAGGCAGCTGAAGCCTTGGCGATTTCATTTGTTGCACAGCTGTTGAAGGAGCGCGGCTGGGGCATCGATCGGGTGAGAAAGCATCAGGACTGGAGCGGAAAGTATTGCCCGCACCGCATTTTATCAGAGGGGCGCTGGGATCAAGTGAAGGCGGCGATTGAAAAAGAATTAAACGGGGGCGTATCAGCGAAAAAAGCTGCAGTCTCTTCTTCGTCGTCTGTATATCATGTGAAAAAAGGCGACACATTGTCAGGGATTGCCGCATCACACGGAGTCAGTGTGAAAACGCTGCAAAGCATCAATCATATTACTGACCCGAATTACATTAAAGTCGGACAAGTGATCAAACTGCCTCAGACGGCATCTGCTTCTAAAAGCCATGCCGCATCCTCATATCCGCTCCCATCCGGCGTGATCAAAGTGACAAGCCCGCTGACGAAAGGAACAAATGTAAAGCAGGTGCAGACCGCTTTAGCCGCTCTTTATTTTTATCCTGATAAAGGAGCGAAAAATCACGGCGTTGACGGCGTTTATGGCTCGAAAACAGCAAATGCAGTGAAACGTTTTCAGTCTGTCAGCGGTTTAACGGCTGATGGGATTTACGGTCCGAAAACGAAAGCGAAGCTGGAGGAAAAGCTGTAAATGAAAAGACGGAAGCTGTGAAGCTTCCGTCTTTTCACCTTACATACAAACTGCGGCAAGCACCTTTTGAATATCATAAATGCTCTCATCTTTTTTAAACTGCTTTGAGACGGCAGGAAGTTCTGCGCCGGAAATCCAAATTTTCAGCTCTGAATCGAGGTCAAAGCGGCCGGCCGTTTCCACGCTGAATCTGGAAATGCTTTTGTACGGAATCGATTGAAACTCCGTTTTCTTGCCTGTGATTCCCTGCTTGTCCACAAGAATAAGCCGCTTGTCAGTGAAGACAATCAAATCGCGAACCAGCTTAAACGCGGCTTCAACCTTCTCACCCTCAAGTAAAATATGAGCAAGCTCTTCTTTTACAGCAGCCGTTGAAAGTGTTGACGCATTGCCGAGTAATCCATCAATAAACCCCATCATATACCTCCTCTGCGTATTCTATCAAATCATACTATAAAAAAGGTTTTCATTCATAGATGAGTAGAGTAAACTGGTGCTGACTGGTAAAGGGGGCGTTCAAAATGGAAGATATGTATGACAACTTTGCGGCCCTTTCTGCTTCTGAGTCGGAGTACCGGATTATTTATGAGGAGAAAAACGGAAGTGAGCTTATCGTCCTCGGTCCTCACGGCGGCAGAATTGAGCCTGGCGTCAGTGAACTGGTGCGGGCATTTTCTGATCGATGTTCCATCTATTTATTTGAGGGTCTAAAGCCGCGAAACAACCGTTCCTTGCATCTCACTAGCATTCGTTTTGATGAGCCGCTGGCTTTAGAAAAAGTGAATGACCACCATTACGCATTAGCGTTTCACGGGTATTATGATCCGAAAATCCCGCATACATTGGTCGGCGGGGCGGATCGTAAAAAAGCCAAGCTCATTTGTGAGCGTCTGAATGAAGCGGGTTTTAGCGCCGAGCTCACTAATGAGAAAGACCGCCTGGCAGGTGTACACCCAAACAATATTGTCAATCGGACGAAAAGAGAAATGGGACTGCAATTGGAGGTAAGCACGGCACAGCGAAACGCGCTATTCCGCAATTTTGGGTGCCGTGATAAAAGCTACATACAAAACGATTTGTTTGATCGATATGTGGAAGCTGTCAAGCTTGGCTTTTATACATAAAACGAAACGGGACCTGCACGGTCAGCCTATTCCTTCATACGCTGGGGTTGTGCGAAAGTGTGGGGAGGAATGATTCATGTTTTATCATATAAAAGAGCTTCAATATCAAGCAAAGCCAGCTCATCCCGATCCGGTTTATGCGAAAAAACTTCAAGAGGTGCTCGGCGGCCAATTCGGTGAAATTAGCGTCATGATGCAGTATTTGTTTCAAGGGTTTAACTGCAGGGCGGATGCTAAGTATAAAGATTTGTTATATGATGTGGGGACCGAAGAGATTGGACACGTAGAAATGCTGGCAACGATGATTTCCAGACTTCTGGACAATGCACCCGCGGATGTACAGGAGGATGCTTATAAAAGCAATCCCGCTATTGCAGCAGTCATGTCAGGGATGAATCCTCAGCACGCGATTGTGTCCGGATTGGGGGCGATGGCATCAGATAGTGAGGGCTATCCGTGGAATGCAAAATACATTATCTCAAGCGGAAACCTGCTGGCCGATTTTCGCGCTAACTTAAATGCGGAGGCCCAAGGACGCCTTCAGGTGACACGGCTTTATGCCATGACCGATGATCCAGGGGTAAGAGATATGCTGTCATTTTTGATTGCAAGAGATACCTATCATCAAAATATGTGGTACGCGGCCATTAAAGAGCTGGAGGAAAGAGAACGGGATATTGTCGTCCCGACGACGTTTCCGCGTGAGCTCGAAAAGCAGGAAGTCTCCTATGACCTGTTTAACTTTTCCAGGGGGGATGAAAGCTCACAAGGAAGATGGGCACATGGGGAAGCCTTTGACGGCCGGGGTGAATTCAGGTATATCCCGGCTCCGATTGCGTTCGCATCTGCGCCTCATCTTAAACCGGCGCCCATGTGGCTGCATAATACAGTTCCCCCAATGTCGAAATGTTAGGTTCTCTTCTGGGCTGAGGAATATATCCTTAGCCCGTATTTGATCAGATGTTTTTGCCAATATGATATAACGCTTTTTCCTCAGCGACCTGCAAGTGCTGCTGATCGCCTTCCTCGTACGCATTTGGCCGCTTGTGAGATAATAAATAAGCAAGCCGCTTCTGAAATTGAATACCTGCTTTACGCCGTTCAAACATGTCAAGCCTTTTATCAGCAAATTCCTTTGTTACCCGGAATACCGCCGCAATTGTGGCGAGTGCCTGGCTTCTCCATTGCGGCAGTTCCATCTGCAACAGCATAAAGGTTGGCACACAGAAGTGGTACATAAATTGATTTGCCTGGAATTCTTGAAGCTCTCTGAAGAGCTTGTTCATCTGAAAATGATTGCCTGCATGCTTTAACACGTGGCACAGTTCATGGCCAAAATCCTCCCATTGCTCTTCCCGTGACTTTTTTTGGTTCAATACGATACTGTACATGCCGTCGTATTTCACCATCATGCTCCCCATATCCTCAAAATGCACCCAAATATCCAGATCCTTTGCGATTTTCAGCATGTCAATGTGATGAGGGGATGTGATGCCCAGCCGGCCGTATAAATTTTTAACGTATTCCTCCAGATGTGATAAGTAATCGCCCAATTGAATACTCCCTTTCGAACATTTGTTCTATTTTTAGCGAGAAAGAAAAGCCCGTATAGGACTGGAAAGTAGTGTAGAAATCTTTCCCTTTTCTTTAAAAAATAAACACTTTTTTCTTTATATCGGTCTACTTTTTATATGTTTTAGAGAACAGAGAACGATTTATTTATTTTTCGGTTTGCGGTTTTTCTCTTTTTCTTTTAAATAGTTGATAAATTCGATGGCCTGCTGTTTGCTTTCTGGGGAAAAATCCTGCATATCGCGGTATGCAAGCTGCAGGTCCGGATCTGAGAACATATCGTCATCGGATTTTTTGTCTTTTCCCGTTAATAAGTAATCAGTCGTTACTTGAAAGTAATCAGCCAGCTTTTGGAGTGTGTCGTAATCAGGTTCGCTTCGCCCGTTTTCATAGTGGGAATATCGTGCCCGTGACACACCGATGTGTGATGCGATTTCTTCCTGTGTCCTTTTCCCTCTGAGACTCTTCAATCTGCCGCCTATCATACTATGACCTCTCTTTTTTAAACTCCCTATGTTACTTATGATTATAGATACAATATGTATCAAAATAAAGTTATGATAAAAAAAGTATCAAAAATAACTTGATGATACAGTTCGTATCGTTTATACTTGGTAACAGTTGATACGAAATGTATCGAAAACAAATCAGGAGAGTGATCACATGTATCCAATCCAAATTGTTTTTAGTGAAAATCCCATAGATCAGCGCCATCTCGGACAATCCGGCGGCACCATTTCGTTTACGGCATGCGGCCTTCCGGTGTTCCACTTTGAAACGCAAGAGCAGTTTCAAGCATACATGATGTTAAAAGGAGAAGCGGCGTACAATGAAAAACGATAAAAGCTATCCTTTTCCGACGTATTCAGGGTTATTGAATTCAGAACATTATGACAAAATCGGCCCGGCGCTATGGCTGTTTCTCTGGTTTATCAGCTCAACAACAAAAGAAATCGAAAAAGACGGCGTAAGCTGGGGCAACGTACTCGGCCATAAGCCGTTAAAAGCGAGAGAAATGGCGGCAGTCTTCGGCGTAAGTGAAAAAACCGTCAGAAGATGGCTGGAGCTTCTCGAAAACCATGATTACATAAAGGCCGTCCGTGCGCCATACGGACTGATGATTTCGGTCAAGCATTCCAAAAAATTCAGCTTCAGATCGGACAATACTGTACACGGGAGTCTAAAAGAACGGCCATTTTCGCCGCAGACACCGGACACAAACGACCGTACAGATATAGATAAAACAAACAAATATACTGCTGATGATGATGCAGTGGATCACATTGCGAAGCGGTTTACACAATTACGGTCGGCTCAAGAAGGACGCACCGTGTATCCTTCCTCAAGAGATTATCAAGCCATCGCCCGCATTGTTGCTATCGGCGTTCCTGTCACGCAAACAATCAAATGGCTTGAAGAATGCTTTCAGGCTTTTGAAAACCGGCGGACCGCCGCTTCTGAAACAATCAAGGCTTTTCGCTACTGCTCGAAATTCATTGAAGATCGATTTTTCGCGCAGCAAGCCAAAAAGAATGCCGCAATTCAGCATGAGAGGATGAAAAAACATGACAAAACGAACAATCGAACAGATTTTGGACGAGCTGAGAAGAGGGAGACGTCCATTACTGGCGGACAAACCGGCCGAATCAGACGTAAGCAGGTATGATTGCCTACGCTGCAAGGATCAGGGAGGTTATCTCGTCAGGCAGAATGGCCTGGAAGTTTGGACGATGTGCAGCTGCATGGCAGAACGGAAAGTGAAGCGGCTGCTGGGTGCAAGTGAGATTACCCACGCTTTCAGACAGCTCGGCTTCAAGGAATTCCGCACGGAGGGAAAGCCGCAGGCCATAAAAGACGCATTTGAGTGCACAAAAGAGTATGTTGCCGATTATGAACAAATCAAGGATTGCCGAAAAAACAGCATTGCCCTTTTAGGACAGCCCGGATCAGGGAAAACACACCTTTTGACTGCCGCTGCCAACGAATTAATGAGAACATGCTATGTGCCTGTCATTTATTTTCCGTTCGTGGAAGGCTTTACTGATCTGAAAAATGATTTTGCCCTATTAGAAGCGAAGCTGAACCGGATGAAGCAGGCGGATGTGCTGTTCATAGATGACCTGTTTAAACCGGTTAACGGCAAACCCCGCGCTACAGATTGGCAATTAGAGCAAATGTATTCGGTACTCAATTATCGCTACTTAAATCATAAACCGATTTTGCTTTCGAGCGAGCTGACAATTGAAGCACTTGTACGGGTCGATGAAGCGCTCGGCACGAGAATCTATGAGATGTGCAGTGACTATTTAGTGATTATCAAAGGAGCAGCCTACGAGCTTAACCATAGATTGGAGGGCGTCAGATAATGTGTAAGCTTTGTCAAACAAAGAAAGTCATTGTGGAACATACCGGTATTGGAGTCGTTTTTCATCCATGTCCGAACTGCCGGTCCGGCACTGACTTAACGCCTGTCATTCAAAAGCTGGAGCAAATGCTGACAGCGGGAAAAGCGAGGCTGAATATCTATGATTAAACAGCTGACTGCACTAATCGCTTTGCTGTTTCGGGCAAAGCGAACAGAAAAAAACATTGAACAATGGTATAAGGACGACGGGAAGTGAAAGTGTTGGCAAAGACAAAACAGGCAGAGAAAAGCCCTGCGCCGTGGCGTGCTGTCCCGTGCGGGGATACGAAACCGATCTATATTTATTCAGCTTACAGTGAAGAAGAAAAAGAAAGATTCCCATATTCAAACGGACGGCTGATTGCCGCTGTATTTGACCTCAGCTCTTATTCGCAAAAAAGCAATGCCGCTTTGATGGCCGCTGCGCCTGAATTGCTGGAAGCGTCTAAAGCAGCACTTGATTTTCTGAAGGGAAATTCTGTTCATTCAAAGGAGCGCATCATTCAGCTATTAGAAAAAGCCGAAGCAAGCGCTGCACCGAAAAAGGGAGGAAATAAAACATGATTCATCCTAAAAAACTGCTGCATATCGATTCCATCACGCTTAAGAGCCAGCTGGAGGAAGGGAAAATCCGTGTCATTATTGTGGATGGCATCAAGCAAGAAGCATGGATCACAGAAGCGCCCGAGCATGGAAAAACGCTCGTCGAAACAAGAAAGGGCGATCTTGCCCGTGTGGAATTTGAAATCGGCTACAAATTAAATTAAAGCGAAAACAGAATACGTCCAAGACGGAAAGCCTGCGGACACTGATCAACTGCACAGCATTTGTGCGTTGATTGGTGTCCGTTTTTTATTTGCCAAAAATGAGGAGGATCATAGAATGCAAGACTTACTATTTGAATATAAACGCACGCTCAAACAAACAAGAATACAATATAAACCGCTCGCTGAGGCAGATGAATCCGTGCTCTCAGCTGAAGAGCTGAAGGATAAAAAAATCATCAGAAATATGATTACTGATCTTGAATATGTAACAGAATGGCTTGAAAAAGGAAGGCAGCCCGGCATCAGACGGGCGATTGACCGGCGTGATGCCTACCAGCGGCTGATGATCAAAGACCCGAGAATCATCGAATCATTTTCCAGCGCTATGATGTTTGAGCCGGACGGACAGGTATCAGAAGAAGACAGAGAGAAAATTCGAGAAGCATTAGCCCTGTTAACGGACAGAGAAAAGGAAATGTTTTTGCTGCATAAGGTAGAATGTTTTTCTTATGAACGGATCGCCGATCTTCTCGGCGTGAAAAAATCGACAGTGCAAACGACGATTAAACGGGCGAGTTTAAAGATGCAAAGACAGCAGGAAGACATGAATCGATCACTTGCCTGAAAGCTTGTCATACGTTTGCCACCTATAAGTGAATAGAGCATGACACATAAGCGGCTGGCATGATCAGCCGCTTTTATGAATAAACAACCATGCTGGAGGTGGCGGTGATGCCGTAGCATGAAAACACAACTTCGCGAACAAGCATTAGCAATCTATCAACAACATCAAGGAAAGATCACAAATCGGGCGATTGCGGACACAATCGGTGTTTCCGCGAAAACAATCGGCATCTGGAAAAAACAAGACAAATGGAAAGAGGCCCTGTTTTCTGAGTCCAAAAACGAACAAAAACAGCGCCCTATAGACAACGATGAATTAAATGAACGCCAGCGGCTGTTTTGCCTGTATTACGTCAAAAGCTTCAATGCCACACAGTCAGCAATCAAAGCGGGCTATTCTCCGGACAGCGCTCATGTGACGGGCAGCCGGCTCTTAAAAAACGAAAAGGTCGCTGCTGAAATCAGACGCATAAAAAAAGAAATGGTCAATGAGATGTTTATTGAAGCGATGGATGTGCTGCAGGTTTATATCAAGATCGCGTTTGCGGATATTACGGACTATGTGACCTTTGGAAAAAAAGAGGTCCAGGCTGTCGGGAAATCGGGTCCGCTGTTTGATGAAGATGATAACCCGATTATGAAGGAAATCAGCTTTGTCGATGTCAAAGACTCGGGGCTCGTTGACGGCACCATTGTAACGGAAGCAAAGCTTGGCAAAGAAGGCATTGCCATCAAGCTTGCAGATAAAATGAAGGCGCTTGAGAAGCTGTCCTTATATTTTGATTTGTTTCCAGATCAATTTAAACAAAAAATTGAAAATGAGAAATTGAAGCTTGCCAAACAAAAAGCGGAGAAAACAGATGACAGCCAGGAGCCGATTGAAATTATGATCAAACGAAAAGAGGGCAAGTCATGATTGTAAAAGAAATCAATCCTCATTTCGAAGATTACGTGTTCAATTGGGAGCAGACGTACCAATTTCTCGTCGGCGGCTACGGCTCCTCCAAAAGCTATCATACCGCATTGAAAATCGTGCTAAAGCTGCTGAAGGAAAAACGGACGGCCCTTGTGATCCGGGAGGTGTTCGATACCCATCGGGATTCGACTTTCGCCTTGTTTCAAGAGGTGATCGAAGAGCTCGGTCTCACAAAGGCTGTGGCATCTCTTTCTTCCCCGCTGCAGCTGCGATTTCACAATGGCAGCCGGATCATGTTCAAAGGAATGGACAATCCGGCAAAATTAAAATCGGTTCATAACATTTCATTAATATGGATTGAAGAGTGCTCAGAGGTGAAGTATGAGGGGTTCAAGGAGTTAATCGGACGTCTTCGCCATCCTGAGCTAAAGCTTCATATGATCTGTACCACCAATCCCGTCGGCACCTCCAATTGGACGTATAGGCACTTTTTTCGGGATGAACGCAAGAAACGGTTTGTGCTGGATGACAGCGAACTTTACGAAAAGCGGACCATTGTGAAGGCAGATACGTATTACCATCATTCCACCGCTAACGACAATCTTTTTCTCCCGGAAAGCTATGTGAAACAGCTTGACGGACTCAAAGAGTATGATCCCGACCTGTACCGGATTGCCCGCAAAGGACGATTCGGCGTCAACGGGATCAGGGTGCTGCCGCAGTTCGAGGTACTCCCGCATAATCAAGTGAAAAAATGTATCGCAGCCATCAGCAAGCCAATCTTTCGTACAGGCATGGATTTTGGATTTGAGGAATCCTACAATGCCGTCGTCCGGCTTGCTGTAGATCCTGAAAAAAAATACCTCTACATTTATTGGGAGTATTATCAAAACAAAATGACAGATGACAGGACGGTTGAGGAGCTGCGTGAGTTTATTGAGACACAGGAATTGATCAAAGCCGACTCGGCTGAGCCGAAAAGCATTCAATATTTCCGCCAGCAGGGCTTTCGGATGGTTGGAGCCAGAAAGTTTCCTGGCTCCAGGCTTCAATATACCAAAAAGGTAAAACGGTTCAAAAAAATCTTCTGTTCGGATCGCTGTGAAAATGTCATCTATGAGCTCAAAACGCTGACGTATGCCAAAGATAAAAACGGAGCTCTGATTGAGGATGAATTCACGATTGACCCGCATACGCTTTCTGCCATTTGGTATGCGCTTGATGATTATGAGGTTGCTGATATGAAAGAGACAGCACACAAACGAATCCGGCCGAACCGAGAAAGGAGGAGGTCATAAATCATGCACAATCAAACAGTCAGAGCAACTGTATTTAAAGCCAATGCCGCGGCTCCTCAGACAAAGCAAATCTATGAAGATGACTTTTCTGAGCTGTACGGAGAGGACATTATCGCTCCGCCCTACAATATCATCGAGCTCAAAACCATTGCCGAATACTCGACTATTCTTCAGCAATGCATTGATGCGTACAGAGTGAATATTACAGGCTTTGGATTCGATGTTGAGTACACATTTGATGTCAACGCAAGTGATGTCGATCAGGCAAAAAAGAAAAGAGCGGAAAAAGACTGGGCCAGACTCGAAGCCTTTTATAAATGTCTTCACTTTGATGAATCAGCTGAAATGATTTTAGGCTATGCCATCGAAGACAGAGAAAAAACAGGCAACGGATTTATGGAAGTGCTTCGCGACGGGGCAGGAAAACCTGCCGGCATCGAATATTTAGATGTGAAATATATGCGTGTATGCGGAGCAGGCGAGCCTGTAGAGGTCTCATTTGTATATGAAGAAAACGGGAAAATGAAAAGGATCAAAAGGCAAAAACGCTTCCGAAAATATGTGCAGATGATCAATGGAAAGAAAGTATTTTTTAAAGAATACGGCGATCCGCGAAAAATGGATATGCGTACAGGTGAATATGTAAACACATTGGCAGAGAAGTATCAAGCAAATGAAGCCATTCACCTCAAAATCGGAAGCGGCGTATACGGTGTACCCCGCTGGATCGGCAATATTGTCAATTTATACGGAGCCCGAAAAGCAGAAGAGCTCAATTTTATGTATTTTAAGCAGGGGCGTCACGTCCCCGCTGCGATTACAGTGGAAAACGGGATGCTGTCTGAAGCTTCTTACCGGGAGTTGCAGGAATACATGAATGATCTTGAAGGTGTTGAAAACGCCCATAAATTCCTCCTGATCGAAGCGGAAGGAATCGCAAAAGAAAAGGATCTCCATGGAGGCGAGGATATTACGCCGGTTTCCGTTGAAATCAAATCTTTGGCTGAAATTCTCCAAAACGACG
This sequence comes from Bacillus sp. 204(2023), assembly GCF_037027505.1. Lineage (NCBI taxonomy): Bacteria > Bacillati > Bacillota > Bacilli > Caryophanales > Bacillaceae > Bacillus > Bacillus sp. 204(2023). Next base: position 11,258 of record NZ_JAXCHE010000002.1, read on the forward strand.
CCTTGTTTCTTGAATACGATGAAAAAAGCAGAAATAAGCTGCGTTCAGCGTTCCGCCTCCCGCCGCTGTATACAGGCGAGGCCCAGGAATACAACCGGGCGACAGCTGATACGGCTAGAAAAATTACGGAAGAGCAGGTTTTTCAGCCGGAGCGAAAAACGCTCGTGAATAAACTGAATACGCTGCTTTTGCCGGAGCTGAATATCCATGACGTCAGGCTGACATTAAAAGGACCAGACTTTCGTGATCCGCTTGAGATTGCGAAGGTGCTCGGTCCTTTTATTACAGCAGGAGCGGTCTCGCCGAATGATTTACGCGACCTTGCCGGACGGGTGCTTGGCAAAACACTGGAGGAGTGGCCGGAGGACATTTATAAACGGCCTGCAGGACAGGATGCGGAAAAGACAAACCTGACTGCGCTCATGCAGGAGTTGAAAGAAAGCATCGAAGATATCAAAACGTCCTGAAGGGAGGTGAATCAAGCAGGTGGCGCGAGAATTAAGAAATGCCAAAATCAGCTTTGTCAGTTATGTGGACAAGGCGGCTAACCAGACAGAATTTTTCTTTACGAAGTCAGCCGAACCTCCGTCATTTGAAAAAAAGGTTCGGCTGTTTACAAAAAGTGAGCAGGATGAACAAAAGCTCGTGTACGGAATCGTGTATGAGCCTGATGTTCCTGATGCCCACGGCGATTTTATGACCGCCGAGGAAATTGAAAAAGCGGCGCACGGTTTTCTCGCGGAGGCACGGGAGATTGATATCAATCACAGCTTTGAGGGCGGAACCGGCGTCGTGGTCGAGTCCTATGTGGCGCCCGATGATTTTATGATCGGATCAAAGCGGATTACAAAGGGCTCATGGGTACTCGTGACAAGAGCGTCTGACGAGGTGTGGGAACAGATTAAGGCTGGAATTATCACCGGCTACAGCATGGCTGGCACTGCAGATGTGTATGAAGAAGAACCGGTCGAAAAAGCAGGGTTCTTCAGTGTATTCAAGCAAATGCTTGCTGACAAAACAGGGAAGGAGACTGAAGAAATGAGAAAAGAAGACATGAAAGAATCATTCGAGCATGCGCTTTACCCTCTGCTCAAACGGCTTGAGCGGATTGAAAAAAACACAGACACGGAGGAAAAGCCGGAGCAGACGGGTGATGACGAGCGTCTGAAAAAGCTCGTTGAAGACATGCTTGCCCCGCTGATCGAACGCATCGAGGCTTTGGAAAAAGCGCGAGGCGCGTCTAAGCAGACAGCGGACGATACGGGCGGCAATACAGAGCAAGTCAAAAAATCAATCTGGAGCGGACTGCTGTAAAACCAGTCAAGGAGGAGGAAATCAATTGAGAAATCAAGAGATCATTCGGAAAGCGGAAATGTCGCTTTCTGCTTTAAAAAGTGGCGGGCTTATGAACCCTGCGCAAGCATCGGCTTTTATCCGCATGGTGCAAAACACGCCGACCATTTTCAGTGAATCCCGCGTGATTCAAATGGAAAATGACTCGCAAAAATTTGAGAAAATCGGCTTCGGCCAGCGTATTCTGCGGGCTGCGCAAGAAGGAAAAGCACTGTCAAACGACGAGCTGACAGTTCCAACGACAAGCACTGTCCAGCTGAACACGAAGGAAGTCATTGCGGAAATTAACATTACGTATGACACACTTGAAAACAATATTGAAAAAGGCGGCCTGCAGCAGACAATCATGCAAATTTTAGCAGAGCGCGCAGCAGTTGATATTGAAGAGCTGATCGTTAACGGTGATACAGCATCAGCTGATCCGTATCTGGCACAGCTGGACGGCATCCGTAAACAGGCGGTTTCCCATATCGTTGACATGAACGGTGAAGAATTGTCCAGAGCGACATTCAAGAAAGGCTTAAAGGCAGTTCCGCCAAAATATTTGCGCATCCCTCAGGAATTCAGATTCTATACGTCTCACGGCTTAGAAGTTGAATGGAAGGACCGCGTGGCAGACCGCCAGACAAACCTTGGGGACCAGGCTGTTCAGGGCGGCTTGTCAACAGCATTCGGCGTACCGGTCAAAGGGGTATCCAATATTCAGCCGTACACAGTCGGTGAGGGAGACGCGCAATATGACGCTTCTGATATCATTCTCACACATCCGAAAAATATCATTCTCGGCTTCTCCCGCAATATCCGAATTGAAGTCGACAAAGACATCCGCTCCCGTAAATTCATTATTGTCTTAACGGCCAAGCTGGACAGCAAGTTCGAGGAAGAGGATGCCTGCGCGAAATTAATTAACGTAAAAGAATAATAGAAACGAGGTGGTCAGCTCATGCTCATTGAACCGACTGACGTAGCCTCCTATTCGGTCTATGATCGGGTGAAAAACAGGCCGGAAGAGCTGCTGGCGCAGGATATCATCGAGGCGGAAGCAGAAGCGGCTCTCATCACGGGTCACCGCTTTGAAGACAGCTTGTATGATCCGCTGCCCGGCAAGGTGAAGTTGGCTTTAGTAAAGCTTGCCCAGTATTTTGCGCTTGTCAACAGCGATGAATCTGCCTCATCAAGCTATCAGTCTGAGAAAATGGGGGATTATTCCTACACGGTTTCCGGAGAAGGCGGGATTCAGCGGCCTGGGGTGTATCATTTGCTCGAAGAGTTTATCAAGCCGGGCTACGTCCCTGAATCCTCCAGGCTGAAGGTGAGATCTTTATGAGCTACAAGCAGATGCTCATTCACCGTTGCGAGATTTATCATGAAGCAGCGCAAGCACCGTCTGCAGGCCGATTTGGGATTCCGGCAGACAGGCTGCAGCCGGTGATTTCATATCCGGATACACCCGATGAACAAGATGTCCCTTGTTATTTTACCGAAAAAACGCAGCAGCTGATTCAGGAGAAGCCGGATCAAACTGTATATCATAGCTTTCTCGTCCATTTTCCGTTGTCAGCCGACATCCGCGTGAACGATAAAATCATTTGGGAGAATCATAAATATATACTAAAGCTGCCGAAAAGAATCAGACATCATCATTGGGAGGTCGTCGCAGTCAGGGATGAAAGCCTATGAAAATAGCGGGATTGAAACAGCTGAACACGGCATTAAAAGAAGCGGCTTCAGGCGGTTTTTCCAGACAGGCGTCCCGGTGGCTTGAGGAGTGCGGGCAAGATTTTCTGGAGATCGTCCAATCTGAACTCATCAGCACACAAACGATTGATACAGAAAAACTGCTCAGTTCCTTTGAGAAAGGCGCAGAGGACAATCTCTGGATTGTGCAAAGCGGCGGGCTTTCGCTTGAGGTGGGAACACAGCTTGATTACGCCTCATTTCTTAATGACGGCCATTGGACGTCAAAACAAGATGTGAGATGGGTGCCGGGGCGTTTTCAAGGCTCACGGTTTATTTATGATCCAGCGGCTTCAACGGGAATGGCGCTCAAGAGAAAATGGATACCGGGCACGGGCTACTGGGATCATGCACTGCTTTTATATGAACAGCTGTTTGGAAAATCGCTGGAAAGCAAACTGCGCCAGTGGCTGAAGAAGCTGTAAAGGAGGAGCAGGATGAACAGTGAAACAGGATCGATCATGGCGTTTTTGTACAGCCGGTGGTCTGTTCCCATTTATGAACGCGAGCTTCCTGATCACTTTCAGGTGCCGTCGTTATACGTCCCGCTACCATCTGTTTTCGAGGAAACAGATACGGTCTCCACATTTAAAAAAACCTACAGTCTCAATGTAAAACTGTTTCATCTGGACTCCGTTCAGGCGCTGGGTGAAGCGGACAGGCTCGCGGATGCCATCAGAGAAGCGAGAAATATGATTCCGCTGCTGAGTGAATCCGGTGAGAAGACGGGGGATATGGTTCGCATCTCCCAAATCGAGACAAGGGTAGGAGACAGGGGCGAGGCGGCCATGGTGATCAGGTGGAGCAGCCGATATTATTATCACAAAACAGAACAGCCTGTCTTACAGGATATCGACATGAACAGCGGGGTGAAATAAACGGTGTCAAAGGACAAACAACAGAAGAAGGCTGTACATACAAAGAGCCGGGAAGCTCTATTTGATACAGCGGATTTGATTAAGCACGCGAAGGAACTGTTCGGCGTTAAGCCGGATATTCTTCAGGGGGCTTTATTTGGCGTGGATCAACCACGTATGACGAAATCAGAAGCCAACCAATTGATTCAAACATTTCTAACCAAGGAGGTCATGTCATCATGAATGGCGGAACATTTACAACAGGCAAAGAAAAAGAACGTGCAGGCATTTATTTTAACTTTAAAACGACGGCACAGGAGCGGGTATCACTCAGTGAACGGGGAACAGTCGCACTTCCGGTCGCATCAAGCTGGGGTGAAGCGAAAACGTTCGTCTCCATTTCCAGTGTTGAAGACCTAAACAAAAAAGTGGGCCTCAGCATCGATGACCCGTCTTTATTGCTGCTGCGTGAAGCGAAGAAAAATGCGAAAACGGTATTGATGTACCGTCTAACCGAAGGTGTCCGAGCGTCTGCTGATATTGCTGAAGGCGTCAAAGCAACTGCAGTATATGGCGGAACAAAAGGAAATGACATTATCATCCGCATCAATCATAATGTGCTGGATGCTAATTCTTTCGATGTGACAACATATATGGACGAATCAGAGGTTGATAAACAGACTGTCAAAAAGGCTGAAGAATTAACAGCTAACGGCTATGTCACTTTTACCGGAACAGGCGATCTTTCTTCAACGATTCCTCTCACTGGATCAGAAGGAGACACTGCAGCTGAGACGCTGAATGCATCCGCGGGAATCCGTTTATCCGGCGGTACGGATAAAGCCCCTGTCAACTCCGACTATACAGATTTCTTAGCAGCGGCTGAAACGGAGAGCTTTGATGTGATTGCGCTGCCTGTTGCAGAAGGTGACCAGTTGAAGGCGACGTTTGCTGCTTTCATTAAACGCCTGCGCGACGGCCAAGGACAAAAAGTGCAAGGCGTCACAGCCAATTATGCCGGTGATTATGAAGGCATCATCAACGTAACCGAGGGTGTGCTGCTTGAAGATGGTACGGAAGTTACACCGGACAAAGCAACAGCTTGGGTAGCTGGAGCGAGTGCAGGAGCAACCTTTAACCAATCACTTACATTTGTAGAGTACGAAGGCGCAGTTGATGTGTTACACCGCCTTGACCACGATACGATTGTTGAACGTCTGGGCAAGGGTGAATTTTTATTCACATTCGACGCCCGTGATAAATCCGTCAGCGTAGAAAAGGACATTAACTCACTCGTGACGTTCACAGCTGAGAAAAACAAGAAATTTGCAAAGAACAAAATCGTTCGTGTCCTGGATGCTGTGAATAATGATTTAACACGCGAGCTGAAAGCCTTAATTAAATCAAGAAAAGGCAGCGGAAGCGATATCCCGGCATCTGAAGACGGACTGCAGTATGTAAAAACGATGATCACGCAATATATGACAACACTTCAGGATGCAGGCGGCATCACTGGCTTTGATTCCGATGAAGATATCACAATTTCAATGAATGAAGATCGTGACGGCTTCTTGATTGACCTGGCTGTACAGCCTGTCGACGCAGCAGAAAAATTCTACTTTAATGTGGAGGTAAACTAATATGGCATTAAAAGCACAAAACACAATTTCAGGAAAAGAAGGCCGTTTATTCCTCGATGGCGAGGAAATGGCGCACATCAAAACATTTGAAGCAAACGTTGAGAAAAACAAATCTGAAGTCAACATTATGGGCCGCCGCATGACAGGCCATAAAACAACAGGGGCAAATGGAACAGGGACCGCGACGTTCTACAAAGTCACATCAAAATTCGTGCTATTGATGATGGACTATGTCAAAAAAGGCAGCGACCCTTATTTCACGCTCCAAGCCGTGCTGGATGATCAATCCTCCGGCCGGGGCACAGAGCGAGTCACGCTGTACGACGTCAACTTTGACTCTGCCAAAATCGCAAGCCTTGATGTCGATTCAGAAGCGTTAGAGGAAGAAGTTCCATTTACATTCGAAGACTTCGACGTCCCTGAAAAGCTATCTGACACGTTTTAATCAAAGCTGAATCAAGCCCATACGCAGACCTTTCTCAGAAAGGTCTGTTTTTTAAAGATGAAACCAAACAATAGACAAGGGAGTTTTTTACATGAGCGAGAAGAACGAAAACGTATATGATCTTTCCTTTTTTATGCCGGGAAAAACAATTGAAGCTGAGGAAATCAAAGTGCCGATCTCAAAGCGTTTTGTTGATAAAAAAGGGAACATCGTGCCATTTATTTTTAAAGCGATCACGACGGAGCGCATTGATGAATTGGAGAAAGAAACAACAACGTATAAAAATGTCAAAGGCAGAGGCCGTGTAAAAGATTTAGACAGCCAACGCTTTTATGCCCGAATCGCAGTTGAATCAACCGTTTATCCGGACTTCCGTTCAAAAGAGCTTCGAGAAGCTTACAAAACGGCTGACCCGGTAGAAGTTGCGAAACGCGTGCTCTCAGTTGGAGGCGAGTATGCGAACTGGTTAAACAAAGCGATTGAGATTAATGGATTTGAAGATGAATTAGAGGATCTGGAAGACGAAGCAAAAAACTAATCAAGGATGGGCATAAAGAAGCCGTGTATCTCTACTATGCGATGCACGAGCTTCATTATTCTCCATCAGATTTATTAGAACTGTATGAAGCGCCTCGAAACTTCAAGGCGCTGTTGTATGGACTGATCGGATATAAGCTCGATCTCCTTGAAAAACAAGCAAAGAAAGGAGGAGCATCGTAATTGGCAAAGCTGACAGCAAGATTTGACTTGGAAGACCGGGTAAGCAAAAAGCTAAGAAAGATACAAAATGGATTTAGAGCGCTTGAAAAGTATAGAAAAATGACGCAGCGAAATAGAGCTATCGATATACGAAAAGAAAGCAAAACTGTGTTAAGGACAATTGACCGCATACAAAAATCATTAAAGAAAAAGCTTGGCGCCCAAATGATTTCCATTTCAGCTGAGGATAACGCCAGCACTGTCATTCAGAAGGTTCAAACTCAATTGCAGGGATTGCCGGCATCGGTATCTATTAAAATTGGCGCCAGTGACCAAGCAACAGAAAAATTTGAACGACTAAGAGAGCTCGTTGCGGGATTTAAAGGATTTACGATAATGCTGAGTGCAGAAGACCAAATTTCGCCGGCTGTTCAAAAAATACAGCGTTATATGGAAAATGCACTTCAAAATGGCTACTCTGTTACAATACGCGTGATTGATCACGTCATGAAAACAGTCGGTCGCATTTCAGCCGGTATTGATGCCTTAACAGGAAAAGACAACAAATTGGAGCTGGCTATTAATGACAAGGTGTCAGATAAGCTGGATTCCTTGCAGAAAAGAATTGATAGCATGGGAAGCTCAGGTTCACCGGATAAAGCAGCTTCTTCAGCCGGAGGAAATGCCGGTGATATTGCAAGCATGTTTGATCCGGAAACGATTTTGACAGCACTGGACAAATTTGCTGCATCATTCATGGAAAAAGTGGATGAAATCGCCACAAAATTCAGCCCGGAAACAATCCTAACAGAGCTGGATAAATTTACAACATCGTTCATGAATAAGGTGGATGAAATCGCCACAAAATTCAGCCCGGAAACAATTCTAACAAAGCTGGATAAGTTCACAACATCATTTATGAGTAAAGTGGATGCGATTGCGACAAAATTCAGTCCAGAGACGATTCTGACACAGCTTGACAAGTTCACAACATCATTTATGAGCAAGGTGGATGCAATTGCGACAAAGTTTAGTCCAGAAACAATTCTGGCACAGTTGGACAAGTTCACAACATCGTTCATGAGCAAGGTGGATGCAATTGCGACAAAGTTCAGTCCAGAAACGATTCTGGCTCAGCTGGATAAGTTCACCACATCATTTATGAGCAAAGTGGATGCAATCGCAACGAAGTTCAGCCCGGAGACAATTCTGGCACAGCTTGACAAGTTCACAACATCGTTCATGAGCAAGGTGGATGCAATTGCGACAAAGTTTAGTCCAGAAACAATTCTGGCACAGCTTGACAAGTTCACAACATCGTTCATGAGTAAGGTGGATGCAATCGCAACGAAGTTCAGTCCGGAGACAATTCTGTCCCAGCTGGATAAGTTCACCACATCATTTATGGGCAAAGTGGATGCGATTGCGACAAAGTTCAGCCCGGAAACGATTCTAAAACAGCTGGATAAGTTTACAGGCTCATTTATGAAGAAAGTAGATGAAATCGCAAGTGAATTCAGTCCTGAAGCCATTTTTAAACAATTGGATAAGTTTACAGGCTCATTTATGAAAAAAGTAGACGAAGTCGCAAGTAAATTCAGCCCAGAAGCTATTTTTAAGCAGCTGGACAAATTTACAGATTCCTTCATGAAAAAAGTGGATGATATCGTAAGTAAATTCAGCCCGGAAACAATCTTTAACGAGCTTGACAAGTTTACAGATTCCTTCATGAAAAAAGTGGACGATGTCGTAAGTAAATTCAGCCCGGAAACCATTTTTAACGAGCTTGACAAGTTTACAGATTCCTTTATGAAAAAAGTAGATGATGTCGCCAGCAAATTCAGTCCAGACGCCATTATTACTAAAGCGGAAGACTTTGTAACAAATATTGTTGACAAAATTTCAGAGAAATTTAATTTCCTGAACCCGGATAAAATCGCTAATAAAGCAGAAAAGTTTGTTGATAACATTGTTTCAAAAATCGCCAAGAAATTCGAGAAATTCAGCCCTGATAAAATTATTGAAAAAGTGGGAGAGTTTTTTGAAAAAATTATAAAAGGCATTGCTGAGAAGCTGGGGAATCTGGATATTGGCGGGTTGCTTGGCGGCAAATCCAGCGGAAGCAAAGGCAAACAAAAAGCTTCAAAAGCCAATACAAAGAACTCAACTTCTAACAATTCAAACCGCACTAAAAAACCTTCTATGAACCAAAAATCTTCAGGTTCAAAATCGAAAAAGTCAGGCGGCAAATGGGGCGGGGCTTGTGGTTGCTGCTGTGCCGGAATCAGTACAGGCAAAAGCAAAAAAGTCAAAAATAGAAACGGTTCATCAACAAAAGGGAATAAAACAAATCCTGTGAATACACCTAAATCTGCTAAAGGAGCATCAGGCAAAGGTTTTTCAGGCCTTCTGAAAACATTGGGTGAATCAAAAGGCTTAAAAGGCGGACTGAAGGGCTTAAAAGGAGCGGCAAAAGGAATACCGGGATTAGGCGAAATACTGTCCCTTACTGACTTAGCCGGTATCAATAAGGATAATGCTGGTGAAAAAGTAGGTTCAGCCGGCGGAGGTTTAGCAGGAGCCGCTGCAGGAGCGGCTATTGGAAGCGTTGTGCCGGGAGTCGGGACCGCTATTGGCGGTGTTGTAGGAGGAATTGCCGGTACTTTCGGCGGTGAAAGTTTAGGCAAGGCAATTGATGCCGGCGCTCTAGAAGATACATGGAACAGCATTACAGAGGGTGCGCAAAATGCCTGGTCAGCCATTCAGGATACTTGGGGAACTGTATCAACATGGTTTATGGACAATGTCTGGACGCCAGTATCAACTGCAGTTGTGGGTGTAGCAACAAGCATATGGTCCAACATCGTAAATGCATGGACAACGATTCAAACGATATTCAGCACGGTGGCAACATGGTTTATGGACAATGTCTGGACGCCGGTTTCATCAGCAGTTGTGGGTGTAGCAACAGCAATATGGTCTAAAATCGTAAATGCATGGACGACGATTAAAAATGTGTTCAGTACAGTTGCTTCATGGTTTATGAGTAATGTGTGGGGGCCAGTCAAATCTGCTGTAATAGGAGCGGCAACTACAATCTGGGATAAAATGACCGGTGCTTGGAATAAGATTAAGAGTGTTTTCAGTACGGTATCGGGATGGTTCATGGATACAGTTTGGAACCCGGTCAAAAATACAGTCTCAGATGTAGGTAAGGGAATCTCAGATGCTTTCAAAAAAGCGATAGACACCGTTAAGAACATTTGGAAAGGCCTGAGCGGCTGGTTTAAAAAGAATATTCAAGAACCTCTTACAAAGGTGGGAGAAGCGATTTCAGATGCTTTTTCTAAAGCGTTCGGCTGGGTGAAGCAAATCTGGGATAAAGCTGGCGGCGTAGCTAGTAAAGTAATTAATTTTGTAACCGGCGGCGGTGATCCGAATAAAGGTAAGGATCCGGATAAAAATGCCACAGGCGGCTACATCACCAAACCAACCATCTCGTGGATCGGTGAAGCCGGCAAGGAATTCGTTATCCCGGTTGATAACAACCGAGGCCGGGGGAAGATGCTTCTTTCACAAGCGGCGTCTAAGCTGGGTATGCAAGTTGTAGACGACATGGGCGCAGCTTCGTCTTCTGGCGGAGGTCCAGGATCTGTTTCAAGAGGAGCAGCTGTCAGTCCTCTATCAGGCTCAGCCTCCCCCGTAATGAACACTGCAAATCTTACAGGCCAAGCGTCCACACTCGGACAGCAATTTTCAGAAGGCTTTGGTAAAGGCATCAGCGATCAGCCGGTCAAAATGGAAGACTGGAAAAAGAAAAACATCAATACGCCATTTACACAAATGATTTCTGCTTCACCAAATTACGGTAAACAAATGGTAAGCGGGTATGCCAAGGGCCAAAACGGTACAGCAACCGGAACGGACGGCTTTTTGCAATCAAAAGTTAAAACGCCGTATCAAGCCACTGTGAACAAATCGTCTTCATGGGGCACAGGAACGGTCAAAGGCTTTGCGCAAGGACAAAACTCAACCCAAACAGGGACTGCACAGTATGTAAGTACACATGTTGACAAACCGTTCCTGCGTTCAAAAGACACATCGAACAGCTGGGGCTCCGGTTTGATCGGAAACTTTGTGACAGGCATGAATTCTAAATCCAGTGAAGTAAAACAAGCAGCAAAGGATATGGCCAAGAGAGTGGAGCAGGCTTTCCGTGAGGAGCTAGATATTCATTCACCTTCCCGTGTCATGATGAGCTTGGGGCGTTTTGCTTCAATTGGTGTTGTCAAAGGCCTTGGCTCAGTAGATGTAAAGAAATATGCTGAAAAACAAGCCGGATCACTGGCGGCTGCCTATTCCGGAATGGGAGCCATGGGCGGGAACGTAAAACAATGGATTATGGCTGCTCTCATGGCCACCAAGACACCGATGAGCTGGCTACCGGGACTCATGACGATTGCGCAGTATGAATCCGGAGGCAATCCGAATGCAATTAACTTGTGGGACAGCAACGCAAAAGCGGGGCATCCGTCACAAGGACTGATGCAGACGATCCCAAGCACCTTTAATGACCATAAAGCACCGGGTATGGGTAACATTAAAAACCCGATTCACAACGCAGCTGCTGCGATCGGCTATATTAAAAGCAGATATGGATCAATCAACAATGTGCCGGGTATTAAAAGCCTGAATCATGGCGGACCGTATGTCGGTTACGCAAACGGCGGGCTGATTACAAAAGAACAAATTGCCCGTGTCGGAGAAGGAAACAAGCGGGAATGGATCATTCCGGAGGAGCGAGGCATCCGCGGCCGCTACCTCCTTCAGAGAGCTGCGCAAGCTCTTGGTATGGAAGTGACAGATTCGTCTCAATCCCAGCAGTCTGAGCTTTCTTCAGGACAAGTTTCAGCAGTTACATCCGGTACACGGCAAACGATACAAACAGCCGGAACGAAAGAAATAAAGATTGAGTTTAACGGCGATCAGCATTTCCATAATGGACAGGATGCTGATGGCCTGGTTGCGAAAATCAAGCAGGCATTACTTGATGAATTACAAAATGACATTAACACCGGAACAAAGGGGGTCGTGGCTTTTGACTAAGTCTATCTATGAATTTTGGATATCACAGGGGAAAGAAAAGCTGCGATTCCCTGTTCTTCCTGAAGCGATTGATATAGCGAATAGTGTACAAAATGACTCAGTAAAGATAACGGGATTGGGTGAACTAACGTTTATTGAAGAACCCGGAGCAAAAGAAATTTCATTTTCTTCTTTTTTTCCAAAAAAGTATACGCCGATAGCTGAATATCAAAATCTCCCGTCTCCGGAAAATGCCATTGCGAAAATTGAAAAATGGATGAAGGCAAAAAAGCCTGTTCAATTTTTAATTACGGGAACAAAAATCAATATGACATGCAGTATTGAAAGCCTTAAATATAGTGAGGGAGACAATGAAATAGGAGATCGGGATTTTGATATTGTATTAAAAGAATACAAAACCGCTTTCCCTCGGAAAATCAAGCAGAAGAAAAAAACAAAGGCAAAACGTCCGTCGAAGGCTGCGCCGAAGACGTACACAGTGAAAAAGGGAGACACACTCTGGGACATTGCCGGCAGATTTTACGGGAACAGCACTCAATGGCGCAAAATTTGGAACGCCAATAAAACAGCAATGATCAAACGAAGCAAACGGAACATCAGGCAGCCGGGCCACTGGATTTTTCCCGGCCAAAAATTAAAGATACCGCAATGAAACAGGTGATGTATGATGATAGAACTGTTCGTCATTAAAGACACAGAGTGGTTTGAGCTGGTTGCAGAAAGCGTATCGCTTGAAGGCCATCGTTATCAGGCGCCGCGCTCCATTGAAGCGACCATCGTCACCAAACAGGGCGACCAGACGTATTACAGTGTCTCAGAAGGAGATACGGTCTTGTTTAAATGGAAGGGAAAAGAGCTGTTTCGGGGCATTGTTTTTGCAAGAACCCCGGACGAGCATACGCTTGCCTTCAGCGCTTATGACATGCTGCAGTACCTGGTCAAAAACCAGGATATGTACGTGTTTTCCAATCAGCGGGCTGACCAGATCATCAGAAGGATTGCTAGTGACTTCCAGATACCGACAACCTCGATCGCAAACACAGGCCATACGATCAAAAGTCTTGTCATTAAAAATGATACGACATTGTATGACATCATATTAAAAGCGCTGAAACAGACGAAAAGCCAGACAGGACGACATTACCAGCTGTATTCGGAAAAAGGAAAGCTCGGTCTGCGCGCTTGGCCAGATCCGTCAGAGGTATGGGTGCTTGAAACGGGCGTCAATATCACGGGCTACCAATACAGCACTTCTATAAACGACACTGCTACTCGGGTGGTGCTTCGCCGGCAGAAGGACAATAAGACATATAAAGCCTCTGCCAAGGACAGTTCAGGCTTAAATAAATACGGTGTGCTTCAATATACAGAAACGGTCACAGATGACATCAACCAGGCACAGCTTCAGCAGCGGGCTGATGTACGCCTTGCTGAAAAAAAGGGCGTGAAAAAAGAACTGAAAAATATTCAGGCAGTGGGCATCCCGGAAGTGCAGAGCGGCTTGCCTGTCTATATTTCGATTCCGGAGGCCGGCATCAAGAAAACCTATTGGGTAGATACGGACCGGCACGAATTTAAAGGAACGAAACATACGATGACTATTGATGTTGTCGAAAAGAATACGATGCCGGAAGGAGTTTCCTAATGAGATTAAGTGAGGCTATCAAACATTTGGCAGTCGGCGCAGTTGACGCTGAGTCTCCGGTAGAACTGCTCCCGGCTGAAGTCGTTTCGGTTTCTCCTGTGGAAATCAAATTAAAAGAAAACAGCAAACTGATCATACCGGCAGACGCCATCATTATCCCAAAACGGATGCAGTCCGGAGGAGACGATGCACTCGAGCCGGGGGATCGCGTCATGACCGCGGCTCTGACTGGCGGGCAATCGTTTTTTATTTTAGATAAGGTATAGACAAACCGCTTCAGTACGAAGGGGTTTTTATTTAGCATGTAAAAGGAGTGGGCATCATGGCCCTGACACCAGAAGTGGAGTTTGAAGATATTGAAGATGAGAGCGAAATCATTGAAACCTCGCAAACGTACAAAATAGATTTTGAAAACGGAAGAATTACGAATGAGCTGATTACCGGGCTTGAAGCGATCAGGCAATTCGTCTATATCGCCTTACAGACAGAACGCTATGCGTATTCCATATACAGCCATAATGTCGGAAATGAGCTTCAGGACGTGCTGACAGATCATGAGACGACTGATGCCTATAAAAAGATGGAGATTCCGAGGCTGATAGAAGAGGCGCTGGTTTATGATGAGCGGATATCGGCTGTAACAGATTTTGAGATTGAAAAACAAGGCGACGCGTTTCATGTGTCCTTTGTGGTGGAGACGGATGAAGGGACGCTTGAGTTTGAGGAGGTGCTTGGCGGACATGTTTGAAGATCAGACCTTTGAAAATATTATGGAGCGTATGCTGAACAGCATTTCCGCAGATATTGACACAAGAGAAGGCAGCGTCATTTATAATGCGTTAGCCCCAGCGGCAGCCGAGCTTGCGAAGTCTTATATATGGCTGGATACTGTGCTTGAGCTAGTCTTTTCTGATACCGCACAAGGCGAATTTTTAGACAGGCGTGCAGCGGAAGCGGGAATTGAACGGACAGCCGCGACAAAGGCGGTCAGAGCGGGAGAGTTTACATCTGGAGTTACTATTCCTGTCGGCTCCCGCTTTTACGTGGATAATCTTTATTTTCAATATACGGCAGACGGGACGCTCATCTGTGAAACACCTGGTGAAGCGGGAAACGCCAATCTGACCGGACGCAATTTACTGTCATTGGATACCATTCCCGGTTTAGAAACGGCCACTGTCAAAGAAATCCTGATTCCGGGGCGCGAGGAAGAGGGAGATGACAGCTTGCGGGAACGGTATTTTACAAGGGTTCGGCGTGAGGCCGTCAGTGCCAATAAAATGCATTATAAAGAGTGGGCTGAGGAAGTGGACGGTGTGGGAAAGGCAAAGATCTTCCCGCTTTGGAACGGTGAAGGCACGGTCAAAATTGTCGTCACCAATGCGAATCTTGAGCCCGCTTCTCATATTTTAATTCAAAAAGTGAAAGATTATATCGACCCTGAACCAGGACAGGGAGAGGGACAGGCGCCAATCGGAGCCGTTGTCACAGTGGAAAGCGCGGTCTGGAAAGAAGTTGAGATTTCTGCCGAAGTGCTGCCTGAGATCAATCACTCAATTGATGAAGTGAAGTCAGAAATTGAGGAAGGCGTTTTAAATCTCTTTAAGAAAATGGCGTTTGAAGATAACGTCATCCGCCTTTCTCAAATTAACAATATCGTCTATAATTCACCATCAGTCAGTGACTACTCCAATATTCAAATCAACGACACGTCTGAAAATCTGGTGCTGAGCGACGTGGAAATTCCTAAGCTTGGGCAGGTGAAGATCATTGAGCAAACAAGATGACATGACAGCGTATCTGCCGCCGTTTCTCACCAGCCTTAAAGAAATGGCTGAGCTGCTGAAAGCGGAAGCGCCTGAGTTTGATAAACAAAATGACAGCATATTTGATCTGACGGATCAGTTATTCGTACCGACGGCGACATGGGGGCTCAGCCGCTGGGAAAAGATTTTAAACGTACCGCGGGAATCAGGCGACACAGATGAGATCAGACGATTGCGGCTCATTTCCAAAATGTCGAACATCCCGCCCATCACATACAGGGCCATTGAGCAGGCGGTAAACCGTTTCTTGAAAAACCCGTCTGCACAGGTCCGCCTGCTTCCCGGCGAATACCGATTTAACGTCGATATCAATGTTGATGACCTCCAGCACATGAATGAGCTGATCGAAGCGATAGAAAACATGAAACCCGCTCATTTGGCGTATACGCTCAGAGGCGGATTGAACGAGACACTGCAAATCAAAGACACAGTCATCCTGAATCACCGCAGATACCGAACAGCCAGTGAGCTCAAGGTCGGTTATTCTGTCACTCTTAACAACAATGAGGTGGTTTTAACTTGATTTCAACCATATACAGAGAACGTACAGCGGCAGATCTGAAAAGCAGAATTGATCACGTGCTGCTCAACGGCCAAAAAACAGAAATAGTAGAACTCACCATTGTCGGAGCAACAGTCACCGTCCTGACAAAACGTGAGGAAGACATCAAGCATATCGAAACGGTCCAAATTTTTGACGAGCAGGGCAATGTGATCACTGAAAGAAAGACTGACCTGGACGTCAGCGAAAACAGAACACTCGATTTCAGATTTACTTTTGAGGTGGTGTAAACATGGCATACGAAGAAAAAACAGACTGGCTTCCGGACGACCCCATCAACGAAGATGACGTCAACCGTTGGGAAAAAGGCATAAAAGACGCCCACACCGACCTGGCCGCCCACAAAAACGACATGAACAACCCCCACAACACAACAAAGGCGCAAATCGGGCTGGGGAATGTGGATAATGTGCAGCAGGCTTCAAAGAAGGAATTTAATGAACATAATCATGATTCAACCCGGCATATTACATCAGTAGAACGTGATGAATGGAATGCGAAGGAAACACCTGCCGGAGCCCAGTATAAGGCAGATCAAGCTGAAGCAAACGCCAAAGCATATACAGACAATTTTGCTGCACGAAGAGATAATCCTAACCAAGTAACAAAAGCACAGGTTGGACTTGGGAATGTCGAAAATGTGAAACAAGCCTCACAAGCAGATTTTGATGCTCATTTAAGCAATTCTAAAGTTCATGTATCTGAAGAGGAAAGAAACAAATGGAATGCTGCCCAACTAATTAAACTTACTGGAGACGACGGTAAAAGAATACAACTCCAAGACGGTACAGATATTCTTACATTATCTTCTGGATTTTATTGTGCAGTTGGTCAGTCAGTTGTAAACAACCCGGTGGAAGGCGATGCAGCTTGGTATAACTACGATATTGTAGAAGGCGGTTCAGGAAGGAAAACAATAGTAGCTTACCAAAGTTGGGGAAGTATGATGTGGATTGGAATGGTTCACACTGATGGAGAATTTAGAGGATGGAAACAAATTGCAACAACAGATTTTATAGATAGAGTTCAAACAGAATTAGATCTTCATGAAAATGATAAAACTAATCCTCATTCAGTTACTAAACAACAAGTGGGTCTCGGAAATGTTGAGAATGTTAAGCAGGAGACACCTGATGGTGCGCAAAAAAAAGCTGATACTGCTTTAAACCAATCAAAAGATTATACTAACAGCACGGCCTTTATTACTAGACCATTAAATTCAATAACCGATGCAAATGATTTAAATCTTCCGCCTGGCACTTATCGTTTAGACACTAATTACATGAATGCAAATCCAGTTTTGCAAAATCAATTTCCATTAAATGACAACAGAACAGGTTTATTAATTATCTACCCCTCTGCAAATAAATGGGCTACACGTCAAGATTGGTTTAGCATCTCTACGAAAACACTTTATACAAGGGTAGCAGTTAATGGTACTGATTATTCAGGGTGGTATATATTAGAGAATTCGGAAGGTTCACAAAATAAAGCGGATAAAGCTTTAGCTGATGCTAAAAACTATGTTGAAACAAATTATACAAATCAAAAGTTAACTGTTCTAACAGGATCAAATGCAATCCAAGATGCGAGAATAAGCGGAAATGATTACAAATACGGAATCACTTTTATGGACATAGGGGCCAATAACACTACAGGATACCCGCTCACTTATGGATTTGTAAAAAATGAAAAGCATAGTAATTATCGCTTTACTCAGTATTTCTATGGAAATGCAGACACAACTAGTGGAAGTTATGATCATGTAGGGACTTGGATCCGCCATTGGTGGGCAGATTCAGGCTGGACTGCGTGGCAAAAGATATCAGGGTTTGCTCACGCTAATATTGGGACTACTGGGCGTCAAGCCCTTATTAAAGGAGAAAATAACAAAATTAAATATAACCGTATTATAAAAGATAGCCATAAATTGTTTGATACAAAAAACAATAGGTTTGTAGCCAGTCATGCAGGAATGCATTTAGTCAGTGCTAGTTTATATATAGAAAATACTGAGCGATACTCCAATTTTGAATTATATGTTTATGTAAACGGCACAAAGTATAAATTAATGAATCAATTTAGAATGCCTACCCCTTCCAATAACAGTGATAATGAGTTTAATGCAACTGTTACTGGATCTGTTACAGTTCCGCTTGATGCAGGAGATTATGTTGAAATTTATGTTTATGTTGGTTATTCCGGAGATGTAACACGATATGTTACAGATTCGAATGGAGCTCTCAATTATTTTGATGTTCTGGAGCTTGGCGGAAGAAATTACCCGAGAGTTTAGGAGGTACCTTTATGATCTTATATGATGCCATTATGTACAAGTATCCAAACGCAGTATCGAGAAAGGATTTTGAATTGCGTAATGACGGGAACGGTTCATACATTGAGCAATGGAATCTCCGGGCCCCGTTACCGACTCAGGCAGAACTCGAATCCTGGTGGGAGGAATCACAAAAAAATCCGCCGTACGAGCCGCCTGATCAGGTGGAGCTTCTCGCTCAAGAATTGTCACAAGAAAAGCTGGCACGCAAGCAGCTTGAAGAACTGAACAAAACATTAGGGAACGAGTTGTCAGATATAAAGCTATCATTACTTTCCTTGAAAGGAGATCTTGCCGAATGAATTATTGGGTGCTAGCCCTTTATTATGAGTGGGCGACAGCAGATATGGTAAAACAAGCATTAGCATATAAAGACTGTTCAATTGAGGATCTGGCAGAGGGTGTGAACAAAAAGCTGATCACAGCTGACCAGTATAAAGAAATTACTGGTAAAGCCTTGTAAGGCTTTTTTATTTTGCCTGTTTTTAGATCAAAGGAGGATGAAGATGGTGAAGTATCAATATGAATTTCCTCTCGATAAGGCTGGAAAAGCCGGCGCTGTAAAGCCCTATCGAGGAGGAAAAAATGATTTTGTGACACCTGTTTCGAATTTGTCAGGCGTAGCGGAGATTTTAACAAATGCTGCTTTAAAGGCGACTGAGGCATACAGTCAGCTCGGGCAGGACAGGCTTGGCGCAGTTCTGATTTCGAAAGTGAAGGGCTGGGCGTATGCAGATCGTGAAGGTACGCTCTTTATAGAAGAAAGCGACAACAACAATGTTTGGACAACGACAGCAGCAGTTAATGTCGCAGCAGGCGTCCTGACAGCGACGGACTGGGTATATCTTTCTAAACGCTATTACCGTTTCCGCTATGTGAACGGGAATCTTCAGCAATCTGAGTTTGTATTATACCAATCAGTCGGTGCGGGTGAGATGGATGTGCGTGTCAATGAAAAAACGCCTTTACAGATTGACTTTGCGGAGAATCAAACACACGATGGACGGCTGAAAGTCGAGGCTCGCAAAACATTTGACTTTGTCTTTCATGAAAATGCAGAGTCCGCCGGCGAGGGGGCTGCTTTACCTGTTGACGGTGCCACGCATTTACTCGTTGAAGTCTACGGCACAGCAGAAATGAGCGAAGTCAAATTTTGGGGCAAATCGGTGTCAGGACAGAAACTGCCGATCAGAGGCGTGAAAACTGATGATGCTACCACTGCCTCCAGTACATTAGGAAAAGCTGAGGCATGGGCCTTTGATATTAAAGGGTTTAAGGAGATCATCATGGAGATTATCAGTATCACCGGCGGTACTCTTTCGGTAAAAGGGACCGCGGTTTCATAATAGTCTCGGCCCTCGGAAGGGAGGTGATCTGCATGTGAAGGAGGAGTGAGAGATGCAGCAAGAGGCAGACGTGAATGTGTTTCAGCAGGATTTAGCAGACATGAAAGGCGAGCACAAAGCACTTGAGCAGAGGGTTTCCGCATTAGAACGCGTGTCTGACCGGCAAGACCAGCAAATCATGACGCTGAACGAAAAATTAAACAAAATTGAAGAAAACACCACGTGGATTAAACGCACCATCACAGGTGCCATCATTACAGCAGTGTCTACAGGCATCATTGGCGGAGCCATCGCCATTATGTACAGCCTGCTGCAGCATTAAAGGGGGATTTTTATGAACACGTTTGACAAGGGCACGGTCATCAGGACGGTGCTTCTTTTAATTGCTTTAATCAACCAGACCATGCTGATGCTCGGCAAATCACCATTGGACATTCAGGAGGAGCAGGTCAATCAGCTCGCTGACGCTCTTTATTCAGCCGGTTCCATCGCATTTACAATTGGAACGACACTTGCCGCTTGGTTTAAAAACAACTATGTAACAGAAAAAGGGAAAAAACAGCGCGACTTGTTAAGGGACAATAATCTGACGAAATAAGGAGAGATGAAAATGGTTAACATTATTCAAGACTTTATTCCGGTTGGCGCAAATAACCGTCCAGGCTACGCAATGACGCCGCTTTACATTACGGTGCACAACACAGCGAATACCGCAGTAGGAGCAGATGCTGCGGCCCATGCCCGCTATTTGAAAAATCCTGATACGACGACAAGCTGGCATTTTACAGTTGATGATACAGAAATTTATCAGCATCTGCCTTTAAATGAAAACGGCTGGCATGTGGGAGACGGAAATGGCAGCGGCAACCGGGCTTCTATTGGAATTGAAATTTGCGAAAATGCCGATGGCGATTTTGCAAAAGCAACAGCAAATGCCCAGTGGCTCATCAAAACATTAATGGCTGAACATAATATCAGTCTCGCCAATGTCGTCCCTCATAAGTATTGGTCAGGGAAGGAATGTCCGCGAAAATTGTTAGATACGTGGGATTCGTTCAAAGCAGGAATTGGGGGAGGCGGCAGCCAAACTTACGTCGTGAAACAGGGCGACACACTTACATCCATAGCGAGAGCATTTGGTGTTACGGTTGCTCAGCTGCAAGAGTGGAACAATATCGAAGACCCGAATCTTATTCGCGTTGGTCAAGTATTAATTGTAAGTGCTCCATCGTCCGCTGAAGAACCCGAGCTCTATCCGCTCCCTGATGGTATCATTCAATTGACAACACCTTATACCTCAGGAGAACACGTCTTTCAGGTGCAACGAGCACTTGCGGCTCTGTATTTTTACCCTGATAAAGACGCTGTTAACAACGGAATTGACGGCGTTTACGGACCGAAAACAGCTGACGCAGTTGCCCGTTTTCAGTCTGTTAACGGTCTAACTGCTGACGGTATCTACGGGCCTGCGACGAAAGAGAAGATCGCAGCGCAATTAAGCTGATCAAAGACCATAAAAATCCCGGAGCCGCTCCGGGATTTATTTTTTCTTCTTCAACTTTTTTATAATTCCAGCACTGCGCTCCCTCACCCGAAGCGAGTACCCGGAAAGCCCAAACCTTCCGTAATCAACAAACTTCACACGCCTCACCAATTTTTTCACTGTATCACCTGACATTATCCTCTGTTTGTATTTATTATATGTCACCCTTTAAGAAAAGGAATAAGGACAAGAGCTGTTTTCCCTTGTCCTTTTAGTGTGATCATGCTTTTTTTCGTTTATACTCGTCAATCAGCCGTTCGTTTTCTTTGAAGATTCTTGCTGTATGCGGACTGACTTGATAGCTTGCGACACTGGTGGTTGAACGTTTTTTCAGGATTTTAAACGGCTTCGCCGCTCTGGGCTCGCATCTGTTTTGAAACGCACGTTCCATTATCCTTCACCTTCCTCCTCAATTGGCAGCACCAAATCATATATGCTCGTTAATGACGTAAATAGCAAATAATCAAATTCCGTGACAATGCTGTCAGACGTCAGCTTGATGACATAGTTCTGTGTCTCGATGGTAAAAGGGATGAGAACCACTTTTCCGTATTGGTCGTAATAAACATCCTTTCGATCGAGCCGTGTTTGTACATCTGCCGGATCATCCATATGCTCGGTTAACCGGTCTTTATCAGCCTGTGTCGAATAGTGGCAAAGAGAGGCCGTTAAGTTCATTTTATCAGCATAGGTTTTCAGCAGCTTATCAATACCTTCAGCATAAGCATCTATACTTCCATAATAAACATGGATCGGTTCGTTTTTCAATAGGTATTGGTATGTTTTCAGCCGATTGAGATACATGTGGAGCATTTCGTTGTTTTCTTCAAGAATTTCTCTTGTGTCTGTTTCGAGCTCGCTGCCGGCCAGTTTTTTGACGTATGCACTTAAGAAGATAAAAGCATCAATCAAAGCAAAACTGACTGCGACAATGAGATACCGTTCCCAGTGGGTAAATAGGGAAGTGGGCTCATATGTCCAGTATACCATAGCGCCCAGAACAAACAGCAAATACCATGTTTTCCGGATGGCGGACATTTTTTCTTTGACCTTCGCTTCGAAACGCCACGTGGCATACACGTATAGCCCCAGTCCGGCCACGATGCACCAGACCATGATCTGAAAGAATAAAACCATATTCGAATCCCTCACATCTGAAATAGGTTCTGCTTATTGTATTCGAGAGATCCGGATGGTTTTCCTGTTCCATCAAAAAAACCGCTCCTTTGACAGAAGCGGTGTGACATTAAAATATCATATTTAAAATAAAGTAGGCGATGGCACCAAGTGTCGCTGAAATCGGAAGCGTGATGACCCATGTAATGAGCATTCGCTTGGCCGTACCCCAGTTTACGCCTTTTACCCTGTGTGACGCACCGACGCCAAGAATTGATGAAGAAATGACGTGGGTTGTACTGACCGGCAAATGAATAAACGTGGCGCCGAAAATAATGGCTGCTCCGGTTAAGTCAGCGGAAACACCGTTTACCGGGCGGATTTTCATGATCTTTCCGCCAACGGTTTTGATGATTTTCCAGCCGCCGATTGATGTTCCGAGACCCATGGCTGTTGCGCAGGCGAATTGCACCCAGGTTGGGATATCATTAGCAGAAGTATGTAAATTTGCTGTGATGAGAGCCATTGTGATAATACCCATTGCTTTTTGCGCATCATTTGTGCCGTGTGTATACGATTGCAGGGCAGCTGTTACAATCTGCACTCTGCGGAATTGCTTGTTCGTTTTCGCCAAATTGCTGTCTTTGAATATCAGCTTGACGATGGTGTATAAAATATACCCAACGACAAAAGCAAGAATCGGTGAAAGGATCAGTGCTTCAATGATTTTAATGAAACCTTTATAATTTAATGAAGCAAATCCGGCTGCCGCTACTGCCGCACCGGCAATTGCCCCGATGATGGCATGGGATGAGCTGCTTGGAATACCGTAGTACCATGTGATCAGGTTCCAGGCAATCGCAGCGATTAACGCAGCCAAAATCACGACAGAGCCATTTTCCAGCGTATAAGGATCCACAATGTCTTTTGTAATGGTTTTGGCAACACCTGTGAATGTCATTGCTCCGATAAAGTTCATCACAGCCGCCATTATTATGGCATGGCGCGGTTTCAGCGCTTTTGTCGATACAGAAGTCGCAATTGCGTTCGCCGTATCATGAAACCCGTTGATGAAATCAAACGCCAGAGCACAAATGACTATTAGTATCGTTAATATTAATAGAATATCCATTTTTACCCCTCGTTACGCGTTTTTCATAATGATGGTTTCAAGATTATTGGCAACACTTTGACAAGAGTCGGCGATTTCTTCAAGCGTTTCGTATATTTCACGATATTGAATGACTTTGATTGGATCTGTTTCATTTCCGAAAAGATTCTTTAATGATTTTCTGTGCAAGTTGTCACAGCTGTGCTCATACTCTTTAATTTTGATTGCGTGAGGCTGAATATCCTTTAAGCGATTTTCTGCCAGAAGCTCGATCGTAATCAAAATCTCTTTCGCACATTCTCTGATGTATCCGCTGAATTTATCGATATGCTCGTCTGATGAAGTAATTGAGAAAATCTCCATCATGGCAGAGAAATGTTCGATTCCGTCAAGCACATCATCCAAGCTGTTTGTCAGCTGAAGGATATCTTCGCGCTCAATAGGAGTGATGAACGCTTTGTTAAGCTCTTTAATCATGACATGAACATGATTGTCACCTTTTGTTTCATATTCCTTTAACGTATCTGCAAATTCTTTAAGAGTCGTTTGATTAGTGACCTTAAAATTCACAAAATATTCTGCAGTTTCGTCTATGTTCTTTGCAATTTCTGTTAAAAGGAGTGAGAACTTATCTTTTTTTCTTCTTATCATTAAAAACCCTCCATAGTTTGAATGAACAATGCACACATCAAATTATTATATAGCCTTTTGTCGAAAAAAAACAGGTAAAGTCGAAAAAAACGCATCTTGACTTTTTCGATAAATCGTGTCTCCTTATTTTGACCTACTTCGCTTTTAAAAAACGACCCAAGTTTGCAAAAACTTTCTGCTTAACGTAAAAAGTATATCAAAAGTTGTGTTTTTCATGTCAACTTTTATCTTCTGTTTCACCAAAAAACGGTTCCCTAAACAAGGGAACCGTTTTATCAGCTTGCTTTTCGTTTTTTCATCCCGTAATAAACAGGCAGTCCGGCAAGGCCGATGAGGATGGATAATCCGCAGCTCATTGTATCTGTAATGAGTGTGCTGCCTAACACAAAGAAGGAGCCCGCGATTGCCAGAATTGGCATAAATGGATAAAGCGGAACACTGTAGGCGCGCTTTTCTCCCCTTGCTCGCTTGCGGAGAATAAACACTGCAAAAAAGGCCATCACATAAAAAATGTAGATCATGAAAATGGAGATTTCTGAGAGCTTATCAGGGTTGCTGATCAGCATCATAATCAAAGCCAAAGCAATTTGAAAAGAAATCGCAATCCATGGTGTGCGGAACGACGGGTGTACATGTGACAGTTTTTCAGCAAATGGAAGCTGTTTGCGTTCCGCCATTGCAAATGAAACACGCGGGAAAGAAAGCACTTTTCCATTTAAGCACCCAAAGATGCTGACGATAATCCCGACACTGATCAGCTTTCCGCCAATTGAACCGAACAGCATGGTTGCAGCAGTGCTTGTCGCATTTTCACCAAGCGTGACAATTTCGTTCGCTGACAGGATGTGAAGCAATGCAAAATTAATGAAAATATAGATGGCCGTTACAATTAATAATCCGCCCGTCATAGCACGTGGCAGCAGCTTTTCGGGATTTTTCATTTCTCCGCCGAGAGCGGCAAGGAGAATCCATCCGTCATAAGCAAACAACGTAGCTAAAATAGCCGCCCCGAAGTTCATATCAGAAATGCTTTCGTTTACTGCTGTGAAGATGTGCTGATCGCCTTTCCAAAGGCCAAAGATGATGATGCAGGCAATCGGAATCAGTTTTCCAATCGTTGTCAGCGTTTGGACAAAACCGCCGTATTTTGTACCGATAATATTAATGACGCATAAAAAGAGAACTGCTATAATTCCAATTACTTTTGATAGTCCAGATCCCCAGCCGAAAAGATTGGCCATTAAAGATCCAAAATATAAACCCAGCGCGCCAATAATCGCCGGGCCGTAAATGATAATCTGCACCCAGCCGCACAAAAATCCCCAAAACTCGCCGTACACTTCTTCAAGGTACGTATAAAGACCGCCGGTTTTTGGAATCTGCGTTCCGATTTCCGCGATTGTCAAACCGCCCGCCAGAGTTAAAATACCGCCTAACAGCCAGGCGAAAAGCGCCGTTTTTGAATCACCTGAATAAGCAAGCACAGCGCCGGGCTTCATAAAAACACCAGAACCGATAATGGTTCCGATGACAAGAGTAAGGGCAAACAAGAGGCCTATCTCTTTTTTCAAACCGTTGTCTTCAGTATGCATGTCCTTAACCTCCTATGATGTTGAAGCTTCATGTTGAAGAATCTATTTTTTCATATTGTAAACCCTATTTTAGAAAAGTGAAATAAAATAAATTTTCTGATTTTCGAAATTTGCTTTGAGTAATGCAGATAAAACTGTGAAAACGCCTGTTTTAACAATCTATAAACGAATAAAATTTGTTATTTTTATTTGTAAAGTTCGTGTTTTCTGCGTTGGGATTTTAGCCGGTACGGAGGGGAGGTGAGAATTCAGAGAATGAACGAACCTTCGGTGAAGCTGATATGTTGACTTTCTCATGCGAATAAAATACTTTGTTATTAGAACAATAAATATACAACTATGATATAATATCTCGAAATCGAGATAAAATAACCTGGAGGGACAGCATATGAAAGTTAACGGCATTCACCACGTATCGGCATTAACGGCCGATGCACAAAAAAACTTGGATTTCTATAAGAAAGTATTAGGATTAAAGCTCGTCAAAAAATCCGTCAATCAGGATGAACCGACAATGTACCATCTATTCTACGGAGATGAAGTGGCGAACCCGGGAACTGAGCTGACGTTTTTCGAGATTCCCCGCATTGCACCGTTTCATGCGGGAACAAACAGTATTTCTTCTATTGGATTGCGCGTTCCAAGCACAGAAGCACTGCATTACTGGAAAGAACGTTTTGAAGAGCAGCAAGTAACGCACAGCGGCATCTCCAAAAGAGCCGGACGTGACATATTGGCATTTCAAGATCATGAAGGGCAGCGACTTGTGCTGACTGCTGATGAAGAAGGAAAAGGATATGGCCTGCCTGTTAAACAGAGCGGCATTCCGGAAGAATTTTCGTTTCGCGGGTTAGGACCGGTTGAACTGACTGTGCCATATGCTGAACCAACCTTACACGTATTGACGAATATTCTTGGATTTACAGAAATCAGCCGTGAACCAGTCGAAGGGCAAGGAACTGCCGTTATTCTGGAATCAGGAGAAGGCGGTGCTGCAACGGAAATCCATTTAATAGAAAGAAACGATCTTCCGCGCGAGCGTCAAGGCAAAGGAAGTGTTCACCACGTCGCATTTCGGGTAAGAGATGAAGAAGAACTTGCCGGGTGGCACCGGATCATCAGCCGCGAAGGCTTTAGCAATTCAGGCATTGTGGAGCGCTACTATTTCAAGGCGTTGTATTTCAGAGAACCGAACGGCATTTTGTTCGAGTTATCAACGGACGGACCGGGCTTTATGGTAGATGAAAATCTTGATGAGCTTGGCCAAACGATCGCTCTTCCGCCGTATCTTGAGCATCGAAGAGCTGAAATTGAAGAAAAATTGAAACCGATCCAATAAAATTGTAATTCGTTTGCCTTCCGGTATGCCGGAAGGCTTTTTTATTTTGCTGAAGCAGCATCGCTCAGTGGGAAGGAAGTATCGGATTCCGGTTAAGGGAAATGGATGATTGGCATGAAATGACCTCGGCAAAAATATTGTCTTTGTTTATTAATAGTTTATTCATATTTGCTTGTTACACTATTCCCAAGTTAGACAAAAAGGAGTGAAAAACACGTGGAAAAGAAAAAACGCGAGCTCGATATTTTCCTCATCCTCATTTTGCTCGCATCTGCATTCTTAAATATCTATAACATCTGGAATGATGATACGGTGAATCCTTATTACACCGCTGCAGTCACAAGTATGATGCAAAGCTTTCATAATTTTTTCTATGCCTCATTCGACGCGGCGGGGTTTATAACGGTTGATAAACCGCCTATTACGTTCCAGATACAAACCATCAGCGCACTGATATTCGGTATGCACGGCTGGAGCGTCATCCTGCCTCAGGCACTTGCTGGTGTAGGTTCTGTCCTTTTAATGTATCTGTTAATAAAACCGACATTCGGTAAGACAGCAGCAAGAATTGCCTCTTTCATCATGGCATGTACACCGATTGCTGTAGCTGTAGCACGTACAAACAATGTTGATGCATTACTGGTATTTTTCTTATTGCTTGCTACATGGCTTCTCTTTAAAGCGATCAGAAAAGGAAAGCTGATCTGGCTGTTAGCAGCATTTTTTGTTGTTGGAGTAGGTTTCAATACAAAAATGCTGCAGGCTTACATGATTTTACCGGCTTTCTTATTGTTCTATTTGATTGCGGCAAATGCCGCGGTGAAGAAAAAAATCATTTCGCTGGTAAGTGCGTTAGCCGTATTAGCAGCTGTTTCGTTATCGTGGCCGCTCATTGTCGACAATATCACTGCAAGCAAGCGGCCTTATATCGGAAGCAGCCAAACCAACTCTGTTTTGGAATTGGCTTTTGGCTATAACGGAATCCAACGGCTGACAGGCCAAAATTCAGGCGGCGGCCAGGGTGCGCCCAACAAAGACGCTTCAAAAGAAATGTCTTCTTCTGATAACACTCAAGCACCGCCTAATCAGTCATCAAGCAGCAGCTCATCAAATGATGACAAATCCTCAAATGGCAATATGACGGCACCTCCATCCAATGGCCAAATGCCAAGCGGCGGTCAAGGAGGCCCTCCAAGCGGCGGAGATGGCGGCCAAGGCGGACCCGGCGGAGACGGAGGGAAAGGCGGTACAGGAACCGGTTCGAAAATGCAATCAGGTTCAGGGATGTTTGGAACGGGAACACCTGGTCCACTGCGGCTTTTCCAACAAGAGTTATCTGATCAAATCAGCTGGCTTCTGCCATTTGCGATATTTGGAATTGCAGGCTTACTGATCGCAGGCGCGAGAGAAAGAAGAAGATTATCTATAGAGCAGAAGGAAACGGTGTTCTGGGTTGCGTGGCTTGTACCGATTGCCGGATTCTTCAGTGTCGCAGAATTTTTCCATCATTATTATCTCATCATGCTGGCACCGCCGATTGCGGCTATTGTCGGTGCGGGGTGGGTTGCTCTTGTTCATCTGTACCGCAATCAGACGGGCTGGAAATCATGGCTTCTGCCGGGAGCAATTATTGCGACAACTGGATTTGAATTGTTTATTCTCAGAAACTACAACGATCAAATCGGTGTTGGATGGAGTATCGGCGTAGGGGTTATCGGCGTGTTGTCAGCGATTGCTTTGCTGCTGTTCAAACAGCGCCAAAAACCGATCAGTTATTATACTTCGCTTGCAGCTCTTCTCGCATTGCTGGTGATGCCGATTTATTGGGCAAGTACACCGCTTCTGTACGGAGGCAACAGCTCACTGCCTGAAACAGGCCCTCAGCTCGCATCAATGAGCGGAAAAGGCATGGGAATGTCTGATGCGACTGTAAATGAAAAACTGATCAAATATCTAGAGGAGAATAACTCCGGAGCTGAATACCTATTCGCCACAACCGATTCGAACACAGCGGCACCATATATCATTAAAACGAAAAAAGCTGTCATGGCTATTGGCGGATACAGCGGTTCTGACCCGGCGATCACACTGACTCAATTCAAAAAACTTGTAAAAGAAGGAAAAGTGAAATACTTCTTGGCTTCTGGAATGGGAAGAGGCGGAAATAATGACATTGTTGAATGGGTTGAGAAAAATGGAAAAGAAGTAGCATCAGAAAAATGGCAATCAAGTTCTAATCAAAAAACAGAAAATACTGATTCAGCTGATACATCAAGCAGCAAGGCTTCAGGTAAAAACGGAAAAATGGGCGGACCTGGCGGAATGAATCAGTCAGCAACATTATACGAACTACATGCTGATGAATAGGAGGCAAAAACATGAGCAGACATATTCAATATTCAATTGTTGTACCTGTGTATAATGAAGAGCTTGTCATTCATGAAACCTATCAGCGCTTAAAAGAGGTCATGGATCAAACGAAGGAAAACTACGAGCTGCTTTTTGTCAACGATGGCAGCAAAGACCGCAGTATTGAGATTTTAAGAGAGCACAGCCTGATCGATCCGAGAGTGAAAATTATTGATTTTTCAAGGAATTTTGGACACCAGATCGCCATTACAGCGGGTATGGATTATGCACAGGGGAATGCAATCGTCGTCATTGACGCCGATTTGCAGGACCCTCCTGAACTGATTTTAGATATGATTGAAAAGTGGAAGGAAGGCTATGAGGTCGTGTACGCCGTGCGGACTAAACGAAAAGGGGAAACCTTTTTCAAAAAACAAACCGCGGCTATGTTTTACCGGCTTCTCAGCGGTATGACAGATATTGATATCCCGATTGATACGGGGGATTTTCGCCTCATGGACAGAAAAGTCTGTGATGAAATGAAGAGATTAAAAGAAAAAAATCCATTTGTCAGAGGGCTAGTCAGCTGGGTGGGCTTTAAACAGACAGCGGTCGAGTATGTACGTGATGAAAGGCTTGCCGGAGAAACAAAGTACCCGCTCAAGAAAATGCTGAAGCTGTCAATGGACGGCATCACGACATTTTCACATAAACCGCTGAAGCTGGCAAGCTATGCGGGGATGTTAATGTCAGGTGCTGGATTTCTGTATATGTTTATCGTGCTGTATCTGAAGCTATTCACAGACAGCACGATTACCGGCTGGTCATCACTTATTGTGATCCAGCTCCTGTTCAGCGGCATTGTCCTTCTGATTTTGGGCGTGATCGGCGAATATATCGGCAGAATCTACGATGAAGCCAAAGACAGGCCGCTTTACATCGTCCAAAAATCGTATGGAATTGAAAATAAAAGACTCTATAGAGACCAGCATATGTCATAACCTTAAAACCTCTGTCTTAACGGGCAGAGGTTTTTTATGTTCTGCCGATCAAAGTGAAAAATACGAATAGATATATTGAATAAGGGAAGGCGGAAGAGATTGCGGGCTTGTACTTCGGTTCACTCACGCTGAAAGAAAAACGGCAAAGCCTAATCGTTTTCGTCTTAGGCTTTGCCGCATGTCAACTATTATATTGGGGGGCTTTTAAGAAACGCATGATCACTGCTGTACCAGTGACGTTTAATAGAATACTGGCACCCAGTACAACTCCCCATGCCAACGTCGATTCAGAGAGAAGAAAGCTCAGTAAAAGAAAAGCTAATCCTGCGCAGATCATACTCAGTCCCACAGTTTTCATGTTCATGCCTCCTAGCAAACGATGTTTCTAGCATCTTGATGCGAATGATGTCAGTCTGTATGATATACGGATATCTCGCCAGAAAGTTTCATAGAGCAGTTAGGTCTTTGTCTATTAAAAAAGCCTCAGGCTGAATTTTGCGGCCCGAGGCTTTATCTCTTACGAAGTTTTCTCTTCTTTTTGATCGAGTTTAATTTTTTTCGTCATTTCTTTGCCGTTTCTGAGAATTTTCACTTCAACGGTATCACCGATCTTTGCGTCTTTATATAAGATATTGCGCAATTCACTGCCTGTATCAATTTCTTTACCTTTTAGGCCGATGATAATATCCTCTGCTTTTAATCCGGCCTTTTCAGCAGGAGAGCCTGAAGCGACCTCACGGATGTAAACACCTTTATTCAGCTGGCTGCCGAACAGGCCGAGTGTGCCTTCTTGGTAGTTTTGCGGCACTTGTTCTAGATCAAGCATGCTGACACCGATATATGGACGTTCAATTTGCCCTTTCGACAGCAATTCTTCAGCAATCGGTTTTACGTCATTGCTTGGAATGGCAAATCCGATACCCTCAACATCATCCTCACTGATTTTCATACTGTTAATGCCGACAATTTTGCCGTCTGTATTTAACAAAGGACCGCCGCTGTTACCTGGATTAATTGCTGCGTCTGTCTGAATGACGTTAATGCTCGTTTCGCCGGCTGATGTAGACATTGAAACTGTTCTGTCCACGCCGCTTACAATTCCTTGTGTTACTGTGCGGGACAGGTCTTTTCCAAGCGGATCCCCAATCGCAATAACGGTCTCGCCTGTTCTGAGATCAGATGAATCACCGAAGTTTGCCACTTTTGTGACGTGGTCATCACTGATTTGGAGGACGGCTAAATCAGTTAACGAGTCACTGCCTACCAGCTTTGCAGTAACCTCAGTGCCGTCATATAAAGAGACCTTTAGTGAAGATGCCCCTTCTACGACGTGGTTATTTGTAATGATATAAGCCTTGCCATTCTCTTTTTTGAAAATGACACCTGACCCTGAACCGCTTTCTGTATCTTCGCTGGAATCAGAAGAACTAGAGCCGAACAAAGAGCTGCTTGATTGTGCCTGAAGATTTGTAATACCGACAATCGCTGGTGAAAGGTCTTCTACCATATCTGAGATTTTAGAAGAGTCCTCGCTCTTGAATGCAGATGAGCTGCTTGAGCTTGATGAGCTTTTTTTAGATTCAGAGGAGGTGCTTGTTGCTGTAACAGATTGCGTTTGCTGCTGGCTGGATGATTGTTTTGCAGTGTCCTGAGAATCATGGTCGCCAAGCGGTGTAAACGTGTAAATGCCAAGGGCAAGACTGCCGCCGATCACTCCGCCAAGCAACGGTCTGAACCATCCGAATCCTCGTTTTTTCTTCTCCTGATCATGAATGACATTGCGGGCCGAGTAGGAGGTGCTCTGATCGTTCTCTTTCGTTAAAAAGACCTCATTCTCATTACCTTTCGTTCTGTTTTCATCACGATAGTTATCCATCATGTTCACTCCGTTT
The DNA here is from genome assembly GCF_037027505.1 of Bacillus sp. 204(2023). Taxonomy (NCBI): domain Bacteria; kingdom Bacillati; phylum Bacillota; class Bacilli; order Caryophanales; family Bacillaceae; genus Bacillus; species Bacillus sp. 204(2023). The sequence goes on from NZ_JAXCHE010000002.1 coordinate 43,403, forward strand.
CTCTATTTTCACATGTCTATTTATATTGATAGGTTTATGACTTGAGTTTATCATAAACAAAAACTGTGGGATAAAAATGAAAAGATTATGGGAAATTGTGAAAAAGTGCGGAAAACGGTACACTTCATATTGTATATGAAAGGACTGAGTCGATGGAACAGATTGGATTGATTGGATATGGCAGCATGGCGGATATGATCGCCAGACAGCTGTTGAAACATGAACAAATAAAAGAGAATGAGCTATTTATTGAGACGAGAACGAAGGGGGAGCGGCTGCGGGCACTCCTGTCAGATTATCCAAACGTATCGGCTGATCCGTTGGAGAATTGGGCAAATACGTGCCAATTGATTTTGATATGCGTCCCGCCGCTCCATGTCATCGAAACAATGCGCCGTCTGCACCCGTATGTGAACAGAAATACTCACATCGTATCCATAGCTGCCGGTGTGCCGCTGCGTCTTTTGGAGGCAGAAACAGAAGCGGGTATCTCACGTGTTATTCCTGCCATTACGTCCGAAGCGGAAGCCGGCATCTCACTTGTCGTTCACAGTGAAGCACTGGCTGCAGAAAAAAAAGAACGTCTGAATGAATTGTTATCGGTTTTCAGCCGTGTACGAGAAATCAAAGAATCGAATTTAGATGCGGCCAGCAATTTAACGAGCTCGGCACCGGGATTCATAGCGGCAATCTTCGAAGAGCTGGCACTGTCTGCTGTCAGAAACAGCAGCCTGTCCAAAGAAGAAGCCTTTGATTTTCTGATTCATTCGCTATACGGAACTGGCAAGCTGCTGATCGAAAAAAATATGTCTTTCGAGGAGACGCTGGAACGTGTTGCAACCAAAGGCGGAATAACGGGAGAGGGAGCTGAGGTGATACGTGCCTCTGTGCCGGACGTTTTTGATGAGGTGTTTGAAAGAACCCTGAAAAAATATGAACTGCTTACAGAACTGGTTGGTAAACAGACATGAATCCTTGAAAAAGGATTCTTTTTTTATCACTGAGTGGTTGAGATTTTCCCCAGTTATATTGCATTTTTCCTCTTTTTTTAATATAATCTGTTAGAATATTCATAATTTAGTAAAAAAGGAGGAGCGTTATGAAATTGTACATGTCAGTAGATATGGAAGGTATTTCGGGTCTTCCGGACGATACCTTTGTGGATTCCGGCAAGCGGAATTATGAACGCGGACGGCTTATCATGACTGAAGAAGCAAACTACTGTATTGCTGAAGCATTTAACAGCGGGTGTACCGAGGTGCTGGTCAATGACAGTCATTCGAAGATGAATAATCTGATGGTTGAAAAGCTTCACCCTGAAGCAGACTTGATTTCTGGTGACGTCAAACCATTTTCAATGGTGGAGGGACTGGATGATACGTTTACAGGCGCTTTGTTTCTCGGTTATCATGCGAGAGCCTCGACTCCCGGTGTCATGTCACACAGCATGATTTTCGGCGTCCGTCATTTTTACATAAACGATCGGCCTGTCGGTGAGCTTGGATTAAATGCATACGTTGCCGGTTATTATGATGTCCCGGTATTAATGGTAGCCGGGGATGACCGGGCGGCGAAGGAAGCGGAAGAGCTTATCCCGAACGTGACGACAGCCGCAGTCAAACAAACCATTTCAAGATCCGCAGTGAAGTGCTTGTCCCCTGCGAAAGCCGGACGGCTGTTGACAGAAAAAACCGCGTTTGCCCTGCAAAACAAGGACAAAGTCAAGCCGCTCACACCGCCTGACAGGCCGGTTCTGAGCATTGAATTCGCCAATTATGGCCAAGCAGAATGGGCGAATCTGATGCCGGGAACGGAAATCAAGACGGGAACTACAACCGTTCAATTTCAGGCGAAGGACATGCTTGAAGCCTATCAGGCGATGCTTGTCATGACTGAGCTTGCGATGCGGACATCATTCTGCTAAAGGGGTGTTTTAGGCTTTGGCGCGATACATGATAAAGCGTTTTTGGGCAATGGCAGCTACGATTTTGGTGATTACCACCCTGACTTTTGTTCTCATGAAGGTCATTCCCGGATCTCCTTTTAACGAGGAGAGAGGCACAAATGAAGCCGTTCAAAAAAATCTCGAAGCCTACTATCACTTAGACGATCCTCTCATTTTCCAATACATTTTCTACTTAAAATCCATCATTACATTCGATTTCGGACCTTCAATAAAAAAACCGTCGGACAGCGTAAATGATATGCTGGAACGCGGATTTCCCGTTTCCTTTGAGCTTGGGATGACAGCGATTGTCATTGCTGTGATTTCTGGGCTGGTGCTGGGCGTAATCGCTGCACTCCGCCGCAATGGCTTTTTGGACTACGCCGCGATGAGTCTTGCAGTACTCGGCATCTCCATCCCGAATTTTATTCTGGCAACATTGCTCATTCAGCAATTTGCTGTCAATCTCAAACTATTTCCCGCTGCGACATGGACGAGCCCGATTCATATGGTGCTTCCGACCGCAGCGCTTGCTGTAGGGCCAATGGCGATCATTGCCAGGCTGACACGGTCGAGCATGGTTGAAGTTCTGACACAGGATTATATCCGCACAGCAAAAGCAAAAGGACTTTCTCCGTTCAAAATTATCGTAAAACACGCACTCAGAAATGCACTCATGCCCGTCATTACCGTCCTGGGCACACTCGTCGCCAGCATCTTAACAGGAAGCTTTGTCATTGAAAAAATCTTTGCCATTCCGGGAATGGGAAAATATTTTGTTGAAAGCATTAATCAGCGGGACTATCCCGTGATTATGGGAACGACCGTTTTTTACAGCGTCATTCTGATTATCATGCTGTTTTTGGTCGATTTGGCCTACGGTCTCTTAGACCCGCGCATTAAACTGCATAAGAAAGGGTGAAGCGTGTGAATCTCCCTGTACAAACGGATGAACGCCAGCCAGAACAGCACAATCAGGTGCCTGATGAGTGGTTTGTCTCGAATCAGGAAAAAAATCGGGAAGCCGATTCGGTCAAGCGGCCGAGTTTGTCATACACGCAGGATGCCTGGAGGAGGCTGAAAAAAAATAAATTAGCGATGGCCGGACTCTTTATTCTTTTATTTCTTTTTGTCATGGCAGTTATCGGGCCCTTTTTATCGCCCCATAGTGTCGTACGCCAATCGCTGACAGAACAAAATCTTCCGCCCTCAGCCAATCATTGGTTCGGCACCGATGAACTCGGCCGGGATGTGTTTACCCGAACATGGTATGGCGCGAGAATCTCGTTGTTTGTCGGCGTGATGGCAGCACTGATTGATTTTTTGATCGGAGTCATTTACGGAGGCGTTGCCGGCTATAAAGGCGGCAGGATTGACAGCATTATGATGCGGATTATCGAAGTGCTGTACGGACTGCCGTACCTGCTTGTTGTCATTTTGCTGATGGTGCTCATGGGACCGGGACTGGGCACTATTATTGTGGCGCTGACTGTGACCGGGTGGGTCGGCATGGCGAGAATTGTAAGAGGCCAGGTACTTCAGATTAAAAATTATGAGTATGTACTCGCCTCGAAAACCTTTGGCGCGAAAACCTTTCGCATCATCCGGAAGAATTTGCTGCCGAATACTATGGGAGCAATCATCGTACAAATGACATTAACCGTACCTGCCGCCATATTCGCAGAATCATTTTTAAGCTTTCTCGGCCTCGGCATACAGGCTCCGTTTGCAAGTTGGGGCGTGATGGCGAATGACGGCCTGCCTACGATTTTATCTGGGCATTGGTGGCGCCTGTTTTTTCCGGCCTTTTTCATATCTCTGACGATGTACGCGTTTAATGTGCTGGGGGACGGATTGCAGGATGCGCTTGACCCTAAGCTGAGGAGGTAGCTGTATGGAAAAAGTTCTGTCAGTCAAAAATCTGCACGTGTCTTTTACGACTTACGGCGGGACGGTTCAGGCGGTCAGAGGGGTGAGCTTTGATTTGTATCAAGGAGAAACCTTTGCGATCGTCGGCGAATCCGGCTGCGGCAAAAGCGTTACCTCCCAAAGCATCATGGGCCTGCTTCCGCCTTATTCGGCGAAGGTGACAGAAGGAAGCATTCTATTTAAAAACAAAGACCTTTGCCGTCTCTCTGACAAAGAAATGAGAAGTATAAGGGGAGCCGACATTTCTATGATTTTTCAAGACCCGATGACGGCGTTAAACCCTACGCTGACTGTCGGCGACCAGCTGGGGGAAGCGTTATTGCGCCACAAAAAAATGAGCAAAAAAGCGGCACGGAAAGAGGTGCTTTCCATGCTGTCATTGGTTGGTATTCCAGATCCCGAAGAGCGCCTAAAGCAATATCCCCACCAATTCAGCGGCGGCATGAGACAGCGGATTGTCATTGCGATGGCGCTGATTTGCGAGCCTGACATCTTAATTGCGGATGAACCGACCACCGCCCTGGATGTAACCATTCAGGCCCAGATTTTAGAGCTGTTTAAAGAGATTCAGAGAAAAACGAATGTGTCTGTCATTCTGATTACACATGATTTAGGGGTCGTTGCCCAGGTAGCTGACAGAGTCGCAGTCATGTATGCCGGGAAAATGGCGGAAATCGGCACGAGAAAAGATATTTTTTATCAGCCGCAGCACCCTTATACAAAAGGACTGCTGGGTTCTGTCCCGCGGCTGGATTTAGATGGCGCGGAGCTGATCCCGATCGATGGAACGCCGCCGGATTTATTTTCGCCTCCGCCGGGCTGCCCGTTTGTCGCCCGCTGTCCGAACAGGATGGTTGTGTGTGACAGGGTGTACCCGGGCCAGACGATCAGATCTGACTCGCACAGCGTCAACTGCTGGCTGCAGGATCAACGAGCAGAGCATGCGGTGCTGTCAGGAGATGCGAAGGATTGAACAAAAAGGGGGAAGAGGATGAAACGAGTGAAAAAGCTATGGGGCATGAGTCTTGCATTAGGACTTTCATTTGCGCTGATGGGATGCACAGCAAATGAACAGGCCGGAAAAGAAGGCAGTCATGATAAGGCAAAAACCAGCGGAGAAAAGGTGCTGTATGTAAATAATGAAAATGAACCGACTTCATTCGATCCGCCGATCGGCTTTAATAATGTGTCATGGCAGCCGTTAAATAACATCATGGAGGGGCTGACGCGTCTTGGCAAAGATCATGAGCCCGAGCCGGCAATGGCGGAGAAATGGTCTGTTTCGAAAGATAATAAAACCTACACATTTACGATTCGGGAAAATGCGAAATGGACAAACGGAGATCCTGTAACAGCCGGAGACTTCGAATACGCGTGGAAGCGGATGCTTGATCCGAAAAAAGGCGCTTCATCGGCATTCCTAGGTTATTTTATTGAAGGCGGCGAAGCATATAACAGCGGGAAAGGGAAAAAAGACGATGTGAAGGTGACGGCAAAGGATGATCGAACCCTTGAAGTTACACTGGAAGCACCGCAAAAATATTTTCTGAGCGTAGTGTCCAATCCTGCGTATTTTCCGGTAAATGAAAAGGTCGATAAAGACAATCCGAAGTGGTTTGCTGAGGCGGATACATTTGTCGGAAACGGCCCGTTTAAGCTGACGGAATGGAAGCATGATGACAGCATCACAATGGAGAAAAGCGACACGTATTGGGATAAAGATACAGTGAAGCTTGATAAGGTGAAATGGGCGATGGTCAGTGACAGAAATACAGATTACCAGATGTTTCAATCAGGGGAACTTGATACCGCTTATGTCCCTGCTGAGCTGAGTGATCAGCTGCTTGATCAGGATAACGTCAATATTGTTGACCAGGCGGGTCTCTATTTCTATCGATTTAATGTTAACATGGAGCCGTTTCAAAATGAAAACATCAGAAAAGCCTTTGCGATGGCTGTGGATCAAGAGGAAATTGTAAAGTACGTCACGAAAAATAATGAAAAACCGGCGCGCGCCTTTGTATCGCCTGGGTTTACGCAGCCTGACGGCAAAGATTTCCGTGAAGCAGGCGGAGACTTGATCAAGCCTAACGAAAGCAAAGCGAAGCAGCTGCTCGAAAAGGGCATGAAGGAAGAAAACTATAATAAGCTTCCTGCGATCACGCTTACTTACAGCACAAAGCCGGAGCATAAAAAGATTGCCGAAGCTATTCAGCAAAAATTGAAAAATAGCCTTGGAGTCGATGTAAAGCTGGCCAATATGGAATGGAACGTATTTTTAGAGGATCAAAAAGCGCTGAAATTCCAATTCTCTCAAAGCTCATTTTTGCCTGATTACGCGGACCCTATCAGTTTTCTGGAAGCCTTTCAAACGGGAAATTCGATGAACCGCACAGGCTGGGCCAATAAAGAATACGATCAGCTGATCAAACAGGCGAAAAATGAAGCCGATGAAAAAACACGGTTCTCTCTTATGCATCAAGCTGAAGAGCTGCTCATCAATGAAGCGCCGATCATTCCGGTTTATTTTTATAATCAGGTTCACCTGCAAAATGAACAAGTAAAAGGAATTGTCCGTCACCCTGTCGGCTATATCGATTTAAAATGGGCAGATAAAAATTGATGGCGGTGATTGAGGAAATACTGCTTCTTTATGCGAAGGAGCGGTATTTTTTCTCTTTCTTGCACGTATACGTAGGGTGCAGAGCAAATGAAAGGAGTGTTTTCGTTGAATTACAAGCCGAAAGCGCTGAAAAAGGGTGATACAGTCGGAGTGATCGCGCCCGCAAGTCCGCCGGATCCAAAAAAGCTTGACACCGCGCTTTTATTTTTAGAAGAGCTCGGTCTTCAGGTGAAGTTGGGCAAGGCACTGAAGAACCAGCACGGCTATTTAGCGGGACAGGATGATGAGCGGCTGGCGGATCTCCATGAGATGTTCAGAGACGAGGAGGTAAAAGCAGTGCTGTGCGCATGCGGTGGTTTTGGGACAGGACGTATCGCCGCGGGCATTGATTTCAGCTTGATCCGCAAACACCCTAAAATCTTTTGGGGGTACAGCGATATTACGTTTTTACATACTGCCATTCATCAAAACACAGGTCTTGTCACCTTCCATGGCCCAATGCTCAGCTCGGATATTGGCCTTGACGACGTTCACCCGCTGACAAAAGCGTCATATAAGCAGCTCTTCCAGGAGACGGAATTCACCTATACAGAAGAGCTTTCTTCGCTGACCGCGCTTGTTTCTGGAAAAGCGGAAGGCGAGCTTGTCGGGGGTAATCTGTCTTTGCTGACGTCTACACTGGGCACGCCATTTGAAATTGATACGAGAGGAAAGCTTCTGTTTATTGAAGATATTGACGAGGAGCCTTATCAAATCGACCGGATGCTGAATCAGCTGAAAATGGCGGGGAAGCTGACGGACGCAGCGGGAATTCTAGTTTGTGATTTTCACAATTGTGTCCCGGTGAAGAGAGAGAAGTCTCTCTCGCTTGAGCAGGTGCTGGAAGACTATATTATATCTGCGGGCAGGCCTGCTCTGAGAGGATTTAAAATCGGCCACTGCTCGCCGAGTATCGCCGTTCCGATCGGTGCGAAAGCTGCTATGAATACAGCAGAAAAAACAGTCGTAATAGAGGCAGGCGTTTCAGAAGGGGCGCTGAAGACATGAAAATCATTCGAATCGAAACAAGCCGAATCGCTGTCCCGCTGACAAAGCCGTTTAAAACTGCGCTTCGCACTGTGTATACGGCTGAATCAGTCATAGTAAGGATTACTTATGACAGCGGTGCAGTCGGATGGGGAGAAGCACCCCCGACGTTAGTGATTACAGGAGACAGCATGGATAGCATTGAAAGTGCCATTCACAATGTTTTAAAACCGGCATTGCTTGGAAAAAGCCTGTCCGGCTGTGAGGCCATACTGCACGACATCCAGCATCTTCTTACAGGAAATATGAGCGCGAAGGCTGCTGTAGAAATGGCGCTATACGACGGCTGGGCGCAGATGTGCGGGCTGCCGCTTTATCAAATGCTTGGCGGATATCGAGATACGCTGGAAACAGATTATACCGTCAGTGTCAACTCACCTGAAGAGATGGCAGCTGATGCCGAGAATTATCTCAAACAAGGCTTTCAAACGCTGAAAATAAAGGTCGGAAAAGATGATATTGCAACAGATATCGCCCGTATCCAGGAAATCAGAAAACGTGTCGGATCAGCTGTGAAACTGCGTTTAGACGCTAATCAGGGGTGGACGCCGAAGGAAGCGGTAACTGCCATTCGGAAAATGGAGGATGCGGGTCTAGGCATTGAGCTTGTCGAGCAGCCTGTCCATAAAGATGATCTCGCTGGGCTTAAAAAGGTGACAGATGCAACAGATACGCCGATTATGGCTGATGAAAGTGTTTTTACACCGCGCCAGGCGTTCGAAGTTCTGCAAACCCGGAGCGCAGACTTGATCAATATTAAATTGATGAAAGCAGGCGGCATCAGCGGAGCAGAGAAAATTAATGCCATGGCGGAGGCCTGCGGGGTGGAGTGTATGGTCGGCAGCATGATCGAAACGAAGCTGGGCATTACGGCCGCGGCGCATTTTGCGGCAAGCAAGAGAAACATCACACGCTTTGATTTTGACGCGCCGCTGATGCTGAAAACAGATGTATTCAAAGGCGGCATAACATATAGCGGCAGCACGATTTCGATGCCTAGCAAACCGGGCCTCGGAATCACCGGGACTGCGCTTTTGAAAGGGGGAAAAAAGCAATGATGCACACTGTCATATCAGCAGTGGCCAACATCTGGACAGCGCCTGATTCACCACGCCCGTCTGATCAATTCATGCTTCAACGGACTGTAATGATCAGAGACTGGCTGGAGCGCATGACGTATGATGAACGGCTTGGATTATGTACAGACAATGTAATCCAAACTCAGGTTCTCTTTGGCGAAAAGGTACTTGTGACAGCGGAACAGGAGGAATGGGTTTCTGTGATCGTGCCTAGCCAGCCATCCCGAAAGGATCCGCGCGGATACCCAGGCTGGATGAAAAAGAACCAGCTGGAAAAAACAAAGCCCATCCATACACAACACGGTGTGATGATCAGCAAACCTGCTGCCTTTTTGTACAGAAGCAATGGGGAAAAGGAGATCGAATTAAGCTTTTTGACGGTTCTCCCCTTCATTGCAAAAGAAAACGGATATTTTAAGGTTTCGACTATTTTGGGAGAAAGGTTTGTGAAGCAAAGTGATGCAGTGCCTGTCAGCCAACAGAAAGGGACTGCTGAAGACATCATTCAAACGGGTGCGTTTTTCCTTGGCCTTCCCTACCTGTGGGGAGGGATCAGCGGGTTTGGGTTTGATTGCTCCGGATTTATGTACAGTATATTTAAGGCGAATGGATATAGCATCCCCCGTGATGCGGGAGATCAGGCTAAGGCGGGAAAGGGTGTCCCGCTTGATGATATGAAAGCCGGTGACCTGCTGTTTTTTGCTTATGAGGAAGGAAAAGGAGCGATTCATCACGTCGGTCTGTATGTAGGCGGCGGGAAAATGCTGCATTCTCCAAAGACAGGGAAGTCAATCGAAATCCTCACATTAAAAGAGACAATCTATGAAAAAGAATTATGTGCGGTGCGCCGCTGTTTTTCAGAATAAGGAGGGAGACAAATGATGCGACTGCCTTTGTTAGAGGTCAGCCAGCTGAAAATGCATTTTGACGCAGGGAAAAAGCGGACAGTCAAAGCCGTCGACGGGGTCACCTTTCAGATTCATGAAGGAGAAACGTTCGGGCTAGTCGGGGAATCAGGGTGCGGGAAATCAACCTTGGGGAGAGTGCTGATGCGCCTTTATCAGCCGACAGAAGGAAGCGTGACATACCGTGGCACAAATCTTCATGCACTGAGTGAAAAAGAGCAGTTTGCCTTCAACCGCAAACTGCAGATGATTTTTCAGGACCCTTATGCTTCACTTAACCCGCGCATGACCGTTCGAGAAATTATTTTGGAGCCGATGGAGATTCATAACCTCTACAATACCCATAAAGCACGGCTTCTCGTCGTGGACGAGCTGCTTGAGGCAGTAGGGCTTCATCCAGATTTTAGCAGCCGTTATCCCCATGAATTCAGCGGTGGACAAAGGCAGAGAATCGGGATTGCCAGAGCACTGTCACTGAATCCTGAATTTATCGTGGCAGACGAACCGATTTCTGCACTTGATGTCTCTGTTCAAGCGCAGGTGGTCAACCTGCTGAAGCGGCTTCAAAAAGAGAAAGGGCTAACGTTTTTATTCATTGCCCATGATCTTTCGATGGTGAAGCATATCAGTGACAGGATCGGTGTTATGTACTTAGGACACATGATGGAAATTACAGAGAGCGGCACCTTGTATCGTGAACCGCTTCATCCCTATACAAAGGCGCTTTTGTCCTCGATTCCGATTCCAGATCCTGAATTGGAGGACAAGCGTGAGCGTATTCTCTTAAAAGGAGAGCTGCCGAGCCCGGTCAATCCGCCGAGCGGATGCGTGTTTCGTACCCGCTGTCCGGAGGCGATGCCTGAATGTGGTGAATCTCGTCCCCAGCTTCAAGAAATCGAACCGGGCCGTTTTGTCGCTTGCCATTTGTATCGAAATGCTGAAACGAAGGAAAAAGTGAGATAAATAAAAAGAGTGGCTCCTTTTTACTAGAGCCACTCCATTTGTTTATACTTGATGTAAAAACTTTACACAAACCGGGTAAGGGACAGAAACCGTTGATGGGAGGAGTGTCAATCGGCCGGTTTCTTTGTCTCTTTCAAACAAGACAAGGTTGCCTGTTTCTTCATTCGAAGCAACGAGGAACCCTTCCGTTGGGTCAAATACAAAGTCACGAGGCCAGTTTCCTTCTGTCGACACTCTTTCTACGAAAGCCAGCTCTCCTGAATATTGATTCACTTCAAATACGGCGATACTGTCATGGCCGCGGTTTGCGACATAAACAAAACGTCCGTCCTGCGTGACATGAATTGCGCTTCCCTGGCTGTTATCTGTAAAATCATCAGGGATGGCAGAAACGACTTGGATTTCTCTAAATTCACCGGCTGTCGGGTTGTATTCAAGCGCAATCACTTCATTGCTTAATTCTGTCATGACATAAGCGTATTTTTCTTTCGGATGAAAAGCGATATGGCGAGGTCCTGCACCGGGAGCGAAGGAATGGTTTCCGGATTCAGTCAATACGCCGTCTTTCAGCTTATAGGTGTACAGCTTATCTATACCTAAATCAACCGCTACCACATAATTGTGTTCAGGTGTGAACCCCGCGTAGTGTGTATGCGGTTTTTCTTGTCTTTCGTGCGGCCCTCTTCCTGTGTGAGCGGCCTCTGAAACAGGTGATTGCAAGCTGCCGTCTTCCTGAACCGGAAAAACGTGTACCTTCCCGCTGTGATAATTGGCAGTCAGTACGAATTGATTTTGATCATCAACGCTTACGTGGCATGGTGAAGGGCCGTCAATTAACTGATGATTCAGAAATGTCAACTCGCCGCTGTTTTTATCGATTTGATAGGCAGCAACTCCGCCTTGGCCGTCTGCTTTTTCGATGGAATAAAGGATGGTGTTGTTTTTATTCGGCGCCACATATGTCGGGTTGCCCAGCTTTGCGGCAAGTTTTGGCTCGCTGAGTGCTTTTTTCTCAGTATCAAGCTCAAATGAATAAATTCCTTCGCTTCCGCCTTTTGTATATGTTCCGACATATCCTATGTATTTTGTCATGCGATTTCCCCCTTAAAAATGATGTCACCTCTATATTAACGTATATTGCTAAAATAAGCTGTTCAAAACATGAAAAAGGGGAAGATTCTTCATTCGCCTCGAATCAGCGGCATTGTGCAGCACCTGAAGGAGCCGCCTGATTTAATAATTTCTGACAGGTCAATTTCGATAATGTGATAGCCTCTTTTCGATAGCTGTTGATTGACATGGCGGTTGCCAGGGAGACTGATGATCGTTTTTTTTCCGATTGAAAGGACGTTGGTGCCAAGCGTAAATTGTTCGTCCTCGGGCACCTCAATAAGATCATAACGTTTTGCCAGCATATCGGCTGCATCTGGCTCAATGGCCTGTGGATAAATTAACGCTTCGCTTTCAGATACAATGTTAAATACGCAGTCCAAATGCAAAAATTTTTCATGAAGCTTCACTGGAACGATCGTATATTCAGGAAGTGCCTCTTCCAGCTGGCCGATAGCTGAAATGTCGGTGCGCTGGCTGATTCCGACATAGACAATGTCATCATCGATAATGACGTCTCCGCCTTCAATACTCGTATCAAGCATACGGGTGTAAGAGATACCTTGGCTGTGAAAAAAATCTTTTATAACGGCTTCTTCTCCTTGGCGAATCGGTTCAGTCATGCTCGACAGGAAGGCTTTTTCTCCGATGACAAATCCTATGTCCCTAGTAAAAACCTGTTCCGGGAGTCCGTCGCGAACGGGCAAAAGGACGACCTCAACGTTATGTGACCTAAGTGCCTCCACTAAGCGGCTGTGCTGGTCGTTGGCGGTTTTTACATGAATATTGTCATCTTCAAAATGTTTTTGTGTTTCGTTTATAACATCTTTTATGGTCATGTGCTCAGGTTTGCATAAGATCACTTTCTGAAGTGTGCCGTATTCCGTTCGGCATACTGTTTTGTGCTGAGATTTCGGGATGGATACGTCCATTTGTTTTTCCTCCTAAAGTGTGAAGAATACATTTATTATTCCCTCATCATGAAAATCATTAAACCATTTTAAATTTTAGACAAATGGAAGAGAATATTGTTTAATAGGAGAATATAAGTGCATTTAGCTAAAAGATCAGACATCAAAGGGGAGAAAGGTATGGAAACACCGGAAAGAAGATTTTGTAAAGAGTCAAAGGTTGTAAAAACCAGCAGGGTGTTCCCGCTTGACACGAACAACCATAATACGCTGTTTGGCGGAAAATTAATGAGCTACATAGACGACATTGCCTCTATTTCCGCGGCGCGCCATTGCAGACGTGAAACGGTAACAGCTTCAATGGATTCTGTAGATTTTTTAAAGCCGATCGGGCAAAAGGATTCTGTCTGCCTAGAGTCATATGTGACATGGGTCGGCACATCTTCCATGGAAGTATTTGTGAAAGTTATTAAGGAGCATTTGATGACTGGCGAACGGGAACTCGCTGCCACATCCTTTTTGACATTTGTCGCATTAGATTCAAATGGCAAGCCGGTGCCTGTACCGAGAGTTGTACCGGAAACAGAAGAAGAAATCATGCTTCATAATACAGCAGTACAGCGCGCTAATGAACGAAAGAACCGCAAGAAACACAGCCAAGCGCTTGCAAATGCGCTCGGAACTGATAAACCTTGGTGAACGTTAAACCCAAAACATAAGTTGTTTTGGGTTTTTTGTGCTTTTCAATGGTGATTATTACAATGGTTAGTCCGTTTTTGCTAGGGAATTCTATAAAAAAGCAACAAATGTCACGTTAAATTGATAATTTTGTGACAACTTTATAAAAGATTCATTTTAGATATATCTTTTAATCGTGAGATCATGTATTTTAAAGATATATTCTAAATACATCTTTTTGAAAGGATTGTTTATACAATGTTAGATAACAAAACAATCGAAATTATTAAAAGCACTGTACCCGTATTGCAACAGCATGGTGAAACAATCACTGGCCGTTTTTACGATCGAATGTTTCAAGACCATCCAGAGCTTTTGAACATTTTTAACCAAACAAACCAAAAGAAAAAAACACAGCGAACTGCACTGGCAAATGCCGTTATTGCAGCTGCGGCAAACATTGACCAATTAGGAAACATCATTCCGGTTGTCAAACAAATCGGCCACAAGCACCGCAGTATTGGAATTAAGCCTGAACACTATCCGATCGTCGGTAAATATTTGCTGATTGCCATTAAAGATGTATTGGGAGATGCTGCAACTCCTGACATTATGCAGGCATGGGAAAAAGCGTACGGAGTCATTGCTGACGCGTTCATCGGAATTGAAAAAGACATGTATGAACAGGCTGAAGAGCAAGCCGGCGGCTGGAAGGAGTATAAGCCATTCGTTATCGCAAAAAAAGAGCGGGAAAGCAAAGAAATTACATCCTTCTATTTGAAACCGGAAGACGGCAAGCCGTTACCTGAATTCGAAGCGGGGCAGTACATCAGCTTAAAAGTTCGGATTCCTGATTCTGAATATACGCATATCCGCCAGTACAGCCTGTCTGATATGCCGGGAAAAGATTATTATCGAATTTCAGTAAAAAAAGATGGTGTCGTGTCTTCCTACTTACACGATGGGCTGCAGGAGGGAGATTCAATAGAGATCAGCGCACCGGCAGGGGACTTTGTTTTGGATCATGCATCACAAAAAGATCTCGTTTTGATCAGTGCCGGAGTTGGCATTACACCAATGATCAGCATGCTGAAAACATCTGTTTCCAAACAGCCTGAACGGCAAGTTCTGTTCATTCATGCGGCGAAAAACAGTGAGTATCATGCATTGCGCCATGAAGTAGAAGAAGCAGCAAAACATTCTGCTGTTAAAACAGCATTTGTGTATCGCGAGCCGACAGAGGAAGACCGTGCAGGTGATCTGCATTTTCATGAAGGACAGATTGATCAGCAATTCCTCAAAGAACTGATTGCCAACACAGATGCGGATTACTATATTTGCGGTTCACCGTCGTTTATTACGGCAATGCATAAGCTTGTATCAGAGCTCGGATCAGCGCCGGAATCTATCCATTACGAGCTATTCGGCCCGCAATTAAGTTTGGCGCAGTCCGTTTGAACACATACATGAAACTCTTCTCCTTTCAGAGAAGAGTTTTTTATTGAGATATAAGAAGGTAGACAAGCGCCGGTTTCTACATCCGGACAATCACAGACCCGCCGCCATTTGTGCATACACGGTTTTGCTGTTCTTGCATTGTTCTCAGTAATTCATTGTTTACCTCAATCGCTCTAATTAGTTGCTCCATCCTTAGCTCCAAACCGGCCAGCCTGTCGATTGTTTGCTGCTGGTAGCCCGCGGGTTGGGGAGCCAATGGCAGATCAAAGGGCCAAAGGGTATTCGACTTCTGATTTTTCATATTGCGTATTGCACCTCCAATCGGTGTCACTTTCTATTATGTTATGTTCAGGCGATGTGCACGTTCGCCTATTTAGACACTGATGCATAGCGGGCCTGCCACGGGGCACAATAGGCTCAATATGACCAGCGGATGGAGGTAAAGATCGGTGTTATGGATGGTATGGGTATTTTTACTGAAGCCAGTTATCGTATTTTCGATTGCATATATTTTGTTTCGGCTTGCCGGTAAAAAAGCTGTGTCACAAATGAACAATTTTGATCTGCTTTTGACCTTCGCAATCGGAACCATTATCAGTGAGCCGATCCTTACATCCAAGCTGCCGATGTCAATTTATTATGCGGGTGCTTTTTTGGTGCTTTATCTTATCATGAGCAAGCTCTCTTTATCTAATAAATGGCGTTGGCTCCTAGTCGTGAGCCCGACTGTCCTAATCCGAAACGGGGATATTGATGAACGCGGCCTTCGTAAAGAAAGGCTGACTGTTAATGAGCTGCTTGGAAAGCTGAGGGAAAAGGGCTATGCCGACCCGGCTGACATTGATCTTGCTATCATTGAAGAAACGGGAGAAGTAAGCGTCATCCCGAAAGAGGAAGCGAGAGCGGTGCAGGTGCGGGATTTGAATATGGAAGCTGAACGGAATTTTATCCCGATTCCGCTCATACTGGATGGCGAAATCCTTGATCATAATTTGAAATATCTCCAAAAAAACCGATCTTGGCTGTTTGAGAAGCTTGTGGAAAAAGGGTACAGCCCCAAACTGCTGTCTTCGATTACCCTTGGCACGATGAATGCACGCGGTGATATATCCCTTGATTTAAATACCGCTAATGAACCGCAGCATGATCCTTACTTATATAAACCGGGAAATAACAATTAAGATGGCTCTCTCTTGTAATGAGGGCTTTTTTCTTTTTTAAAGGGGATTTTTGTTTGGTGTCAAATGTACCTAGTTAGGAGGGGAACTGAACATGAAGGACTTATCCATAAGAAACGACATGGCGCCAACGGTCAGTTTGCTGTATTCCGCAGTGGAAGAAAACAGTCTCCGTCTGGCTTCCATCGTAAGCCATATGACACACAGTGAACTTTACTATAAGGGGCGCTGCCAAACAAAAAACAGCACGGCTCAGCTTTTGCACCATATCACAAATGTTGATATCAGATGGGTCTGGCGTATCAAGGAAAATCGGATACCGAACCATATTGAACAGGCATACGGCCCGATGACAGATGAAAGCGGACGGCTGTCTGAACCGGTGAATCAGCCAGACTTAGATGAACTCCTGAAAAGACATCAGCATGTAGTAGAGGAGTTGAAATCGGTATGCTTCACTTTAACTGAAAATGCTTTGAACCAGCCGCTTTCCTTCGAAGGTGACACCGCGACGATACGATGGGGAATTTGGCATATGGCAGATCATAACCGCTATCATCAGGCACATATTGAAGCTCTCAAAAAAGAATGGAAGCAGGATGTGGCGAAGTATGAACGCTAAAACGAAGCTTGTGACTGATCGAATTCGTTTGCGCTGTATGGAAGATCGGGATCAAGCCACTTTGTTTGGGCTGCTTTTTAATGATCCTGACGTCATGAAATATTATTCCGGTTTAAAAGATAAGAGGCAAACCCGCGAGTGGGTCAATTGGAACCAACGAAATGAAAAAGGATACGGCGTTAGTCTGTGGATCGCCGAAGATAAGCGGACAGGGGAGTTTTTGGGGCAATGCGGCATCGTTCCCCAGCAGATTGAAAATCAAACTGTAATGGAAATTGGCTATATGTTTGCCCGCCGCCACTGGGGGAACGGCTATGCGCAAGAAGCGGCTCGGGCCTGTCTGGACTATGGCTTTAACGAGCGGCAGTTCGGCAAAATGGCGGCTTTGATTGATCCGGGTAACAAAGCGTCCATACGGGTAGCGGAGAAAATCGGCATGCATTACAGCAAAACGATCAGAAAATGGAATAAACCGATCGCGGTATATGAAAGAAAATCTTACAATTGAAAGATAGAGCTGAGTTTAGTATCATGATATCATGTAAAGTTTTCTAGGGTTCCGCATGTCAATTGACATGGACTGGTCCGAGAGAAAACACATACGCGTAAATAGAAGCGCGTATGCACACGGAGGGAAAAAAGCCCGGGAGAGTCAATCTCATGTGAGACGACTGTCCGGGGTTTTTTTGTTTTCGGAGAATCCTAATAGATAGAAAGGAATGACTCAAAATGAAATGGGGATTGGTCGTGCTTGCCGCTGTTTTCGAGGTTGTTTGGGTGATAGGCTTAAAGCACGCTGACTCAGCCTTAACATGGAGCGGCACTGCCATCGGCATCATATTCAGCTTTTACCTTCTAATGAAGGCGACTCACAGTCTGCCTGTTGGTACCGTGTATGCCGTCTTTACCGGGCTCGGCACAGCGGGAACAGTACTTAGTGAAATCGTTCTCTTTCATGAACCGGTTGGATGGCCGAAGCTACTGTTAATTGGTGTGCTCTTAATCGGTGTAATCGGGTTGAAGCTTGTGACACAGGATGAGACAGAGGAAAAAGGAGGCGAGGCATAATGCTGCACTGGATCAGTTTACTGTGCGCGGGCTGTTTAGAAATGGCCGGCGTGGCCCTTATGAATCAATATGCGAAAGAAAAAAGCGTGAAATGGGTGCTGTTGATCATTGTTGGTTTTGCCGCTTCATTTTCCTTGCTGTCGTACGCAATGGAAACCATTCCGATGGGAACGGCTTACGCGGTCTGGACAGGAATTGGCACCGCCGGCGGGGCGCTTATCGGCATCCTCTTTTACAAGGAGCAGAAAGACGCCAAACGGATCTTCTTTATCGCGTTGATTTTATGCTCAGCAGTTGGTTTAAAAATTCTGTCATAAATTGATTTTTATCAAATCTTCAGTATAATGGATAAATAGTTTAGACTTACAAAGATAAGAGGGATTATTCATGAAATCATATATGACTCAGCGGTTGGACGAATACCGTGACGGAAATGAGGATAAAGGGCGGCTCTTGGTCAGCTGCCCCGATCAGCCGGGTATCGTCTCTGCCGTTTCCGCGTTTTTATTTGAACACGGTGCCAATATTATAGAATCAAATCAATATACGACAGACCCTGAAGGCGGCCGGTTCTTCCTGAGAATCGAATTCGACTGCGCGGGCATTCGTGAGAAAAAAGCATCTCTTCAGGCGGCGTTTGCCTCTGTTGCGGAAAAATTCGACATGACATGGAGCTTAACTTTGGCAAGCGAACTGAAGCGTGTCGCTATTTTCGTTTCAAAGGAGCTCCACTGCCTGCATGAGCTGATTTGGGAATGGCAAACCGGCAACCTGATGGCGGAGATCGCTGTTGTCATCAGTAACCATGAGGAAGCGAGAGAGCTGGTTGAGCGCCTGAACATTCCATTCCACTATATGAAAGCGAACAAAGACATCAGAGCGGAAGTCGAAAAGAAGCAGCTTGAACTGCTGGAGCAGTACGATGTTGATGTCATCGTGCTCGCACGCTATATGCAGATTCTAACTCCTGATTTTGTTTCGGCTCATCCGAATCGCATCATCAATATCCACCATTCATTCCTGCCAGCTTTTATCGGTGCGAATCCGTACAAACGGGCCTACGAGCGCGGTGTGAAACTGATCGGTGCGACATCTCATTATGTGACAAACGATCTTGATGAAGGGCCGATCATTGAACAGGATATTGAGCGTGTGGACCACCGCGATAATGCGGAAGCGCTGAAAAACATCGGAAGAACAATTGAGCGCAGCGTGCTTGCCCGTGCTGTGAAATGGCATTTGGAAGACCGTGTCATCGTTCATGAAAATAAAACAATCGTCTTTAACTAGACTGCAAGAGGCCCGCGCAATGCGGGCTATTTTTGATAACAAAAAACCTTGACAAGTGTCTTTTTTCTTTGCATAATATAAAAAAATCATTGAGCGTTGAAGAGGATTAGTAAGCAGACCTTTCTGTGACAGAGAGCAAAATGAATCGCTGAAACATTTTGCCGCATGAAACCTGCCGAACCTGCCTTGGAGTCCTAGGGGGAAAACCTAGGCGCATAACCTGGCGTTACAGGAGAGCGGAGCGTGCACAAGCGCGTTCAATCAAGGTGGTACCACGGAAACCCATTTCGTCCTTATGAATCAGGATGAAATGGGTTTTTTTATTGTAGAAGAGCCGCGGAGGAGAATAAATGAAAAAACAAAGAATAGTAGTGAAAATAGGAAGCAGTTCGCTCACGAATAGCAAAGGAAGCATTGATGAGGCAAAAATCAGAGAGCATGTTCAGGCGATTTCCGTGTTAAAAAAAGCGGGGCATGAAATGATTCTGATTACCTCGGGTGCCGTAGCGGCGGGGTTTTCCAGCCTCGGTTATCCGTCCCGCCCCGTTACCATAAAAGGAAAACAGGCGGCGGCCGCGGTCGGACAAACACTGTTAATGCAGCAATATATGAATCAATTTAAACAATACTCGCTGACTCCGGGACAAATCCTTTTAACGAGAAATGATTTTTCGAAAAGAGAACGGTACCGAAACGCGTATGCTACGATAATGGAATTATTGGAACGCGGCGTCATTCCGATTATCAACGAGAACGATTCTACATCTGTTGAAGAATTGACATTCGGAGATAATGATATGCTTTCTGCGTTAGTCAGCGGATTGATTCACGCGGACCAGCTCATGATTCTCACCGACATTAACGGACTGTATGATGCCAATCCAAATGAAAATCCTGAGGCGAAACGATTTGATTATTTGCCAGAGATCACGCCTGAATTGCTTGGATATGCAGGTTCAGCTGGATCAAAGGTCGGCACCGGCGGAATGAAATCAAAGCTGTTAGCCGCACAAGCCGCGCTGTCTCTGGGAGTGAAAGTATTCATTGGAACTGGCAGCGGAGAGCAAAAACTTGCGGACATTTTGGACGGCAGGGGAGACGGCACTTATATCGGAGACAAAGAACTATCTTCGGTTAACAACACAAGGCAGTGGATTCAGTTCCACTCGCCGATATCGGGAGAAATTATCATTGATGCGGGTGCTGAGGAGGCGATGATCCATAATGGAAGCAGCCTTTTGCCCGCTGGCGTTGTGGGTGTGAACGGAAGCTTTCCGAAAGGGGCGGTTGTGGAAGTCAGGGGACCGGGCGGCGTGATCGGCAAAGGCCAAACCCATTACTCCTCTGAGGAGATTATGAGGGCCAAAGGCAAACGCAGTGACGAACTTGATTTTGAGAAAACGTTTGAGGTTATTCATAGGAATGACTGGGTCAATGTAAACGACTAGGAGGCGGAAAAATGAGTGAAGTTTCTGTAAAAGCGAAGCTGGCGAAAGAAGCAGCAGCCGAAATGATCATGAAAACAACAGCCGAGAAGGATGAGGCGCTCAGCCTCATTGCAAACGGACTCCGCAAAGAACTTGATTTTCTCTTGGCGGAGAATGCAAAAGACGTTGAAAAAGGAAAAGAGAATGGTTTAACACCGGACATCATTGACCGTCTCACATTGGATGAGAAACGGATACGCGATATCGCGGACGCGGTGGAGCTCTTAATCGACTTAGCGGACCCAATCGGCGACTCTCTTGAAACGATTGAAAAAGAAAACGGCCTGTTTATTGAAAAAATCCGTGTGCCGCTCGGTGTCGTAGGAATGATTTATGAGGCGAGGCCAAACGTCACAGTTGATGCGGCTACCCTTTGCCTGAAGACAGGGAACGCGGTTGTGCTGCGGGGAAGCTCCTCAGCCATCCATAGCAACAAAGCGCTCGTCAGTGTCATTCACAGAGCACTTGAGCAATCAGCGCTTCCGATTCACGCTGTGCAGCTGATTGAGGATACGACCAGAGAGACAGCAAAAGAGCTCTTTACGTTAAATGATGGCTTAGACGTATTGATTCCGCGCGGAGGCAAGAAACTGATTGATCTCGTTGTGAGAGAATCAACAGTTCCTGTATTAGAAACGGGAGCAGGAAACTGCCACATATTCATTGACGAAACAGCCAAACCGCAAATGGCAGAAAAGGTTGTCGTAAATGCCAAAACGCAACGCCCTTCCGTATGCAACGCGATTGAATCATTGCTGATTCACAAGGCTTGGGCAAGACAGCACGGGAAAGAATTGCTGGGCCAGCTGGAAAACGCGGGAGTTGAAATTCGGGGTGATGAATTGGTGTGTGAACTTCATCCTTCAAGCAAACAAGCATCAAAAGAAGATTGGGAAACCGAATTTTTAGCGCCTGTCCTCAGTGTAAAGACGGTTGAAAACGTCCAAGAAGCTGTGAAGCATATCCAACAATACGGCACCAATCATTCAGAAGCAATTTTAACTGAAAATGACAAAAACGCGGCATATTTTCAAACGGCTGTCGATGCTGCCGCGGTCTATCATAACGCGTCAACCCGCTTTACCGACGGCTTTGAATTCGGCTACGGAGCCGAAATCGGCATCAGCACGCAAAAGCTTCATGCAAGAGGACCGATGGGGCTTCCTGCACTGACTTCTACAAAATACATCATTAAAGGAACTGGGCAAATCCGTGAATAGCGGGGCAATGTTCAATGAAAAAGCTTATCTCATTAAGAGATAAGCTTTTTTATACGCGGAAAATTGACATTTTAAATTTAATTGTGTACAATTTAATTGTATAAAATATATTGGGGGAATGAAAAATGAGTCAGCCATTATTTACAGCAACTGTTTCAGCGGTAGGAGGAAGAGAAGGAAAGGTCATTTCATCAGACCGCGTTCTTGAGCTTGATGTCGCAATGCCGGGGACACCGAGAGCCAAGAAATTAGAAAAAGCGACAAATCCAGAGCAGCTGTTTGCAGCAGGTTATGCAGCTTGCTTTGACAGCGCCCTGCAGCTTGTCGCAAGAACAGAACGGGTAAAAGTAGAGACAGAGGTTACAGCGAATGTTAGCCTGTTAAAGGATGAAGCGGACCAGGGCTATAAGCTGGGTGTGACGCTGCAAGTAAAAGGAGAAGGAGTCAGTGCATCAGAATTGGAGGCGCTTGTGAAAAAAGCGCACGGCGTCTGCCCGTACTCAAAAGCAACCTCCGGAAATATTGATGTGACACTTGAAGTTGCTGAATAAATAAAAAGAGGATGCCTGTACAAGGCATCCTCAATTTTTTTGATGAAGTGTTTCCAGCAATGTATATAGAGCGGATTTTAACTGTTTGAGATCCTCCCCAGACTGCTTTGAGAGCCCCAGAATTGTCTCTGGAATGTCAACCGCTTTTTCTTTTAATAACGCTCCGTCCTCTGTCAGGCTGATCAACACGGACCGCTCATCCTCTTCAGATCTTTTTCTCGTAATCAAACCCTGTTGTTCCATTCGTTTAAGCATCGGAGTGAGCGTTCCTGAATCTAAATACAGCTGTTCGCCCATTTTTTTGACAGTAAGCGTTTCATGTTCCCATAACAAAAGCAAAGCCAAATATTGAGGGTATGTTATATTCAGCTTATCAAGCAGCGGCTTGTATTGCTTTGTCATTTCCCGCGAACTTGCATATAGCAAAAAACATAGCTGATTCTCCAATTTCATATGATCAAATTTATTTTCCATTTTGTTCACCAACTCTTTTTTGTCATTCAATTCTATTGTATCTGAAAAACCTCACTTTTCCTATTCTCGGCAAACATAGCATGTTTAAAAAGATCAGAAAGGGAAATATAACAACTAGATACAAATAAGGAGGTTGGGAAATATGGCACTATTTACAGCAAAAGTAACCGCGCGAGGCGGACGGGCAGGACATATTACATCAGATGACGGTGTTCTTGATTTTGATATTGTCATGCCAAATGCCAAAAAAGAAGGACAAACCGGCACAAATCCGGAACAGCTCTTTGCGGCAGGGTATGCTGCATGCTTCGGCGGCGCGCTCGAACACGTAGCCAAAGAGCAGAATATCGAAATTGATTCGGAGATTGAAGGGCAGGTCAGCCTCATGAAGGATGAGAGCGACGGCGGGTTTAAAATCGGTGTCACACTTGTTGTGAACACGAAAGATTTAGATCGGGAAAAGGCACAAGAGCTTGTCAACGCCGCTCATGAATTCTGTCCTTATTCTAAGGCAACCAGAGGAAATGTTGATGTAAAACTAGAATTAAAATAATGACCGGCATCCTGAGTGTTCTCAGGATGTTTTTTGGTGTCGGAGCGGGTGTGATCTTTTCGAAGTCTGAGACATGTCTTATAAATGGATTCAGACTTATATCCATTATGAATTGACGCGGAACGGGGTGGGCACAGAAATTGATAAAACGTCAGAGAAGCGATCACAGCGTTTAAAGCCTGCAAAAGTTACAGATGAAGGGGGCGGCTGGCTCGGTGTCTGCCAAGCTGAATTCCGGCGCGCAGGATTGCTGTTTTGTATTTGCACAGGGCATAGCGGCTACTTGGAGAAATAACAAGGATCAGGCCGCACATGCCTGATCCTTTTAATATTCTTTCTTGTTGGCAAAATCCCGCCATGCCTGAAACGGGGATAAATGCTCCATAAGAGTCACTTGATAAAAGGGGATCGTTCTTTCTTCAGCAGGTTTATCAATTTCTTTATAAATGAATGAATCATCAAACCCGGCTTTGGCAGCGTCTGTGTGCTCAGCTGCATAGAAAACGGCTTTAGGCCGGGCCCAGTAGATGGCGCCCAAGCACATTGGACATGGTTCACAGCTCGTATACAAAATGCAGTCATCAAGCTGGTATGCTCCTAGCACCTTACAGGCTTTTCGAATAGCTGTGACTTCCGCGTGGGCAGTCGGATCATTGCTTGTTGTGACGTTGTTCTGTCCCTCTGCAATAATGGCTCCGTCTTTTACGATAACGGCTCCAAAAGGCCCGCCGATTCCTGCATTCACTCCTTCACATGCGAGAGTGACAGCCCGTTTTAAGAACGTTTCATGATTCATCCCAATCCCTCCTGTCAATAGAGTGTTATTAGTATAGCCGAAAAGAATGCAAAGAACATTCTTAAAAAAGTGCAAAATAAACAAAGTAATTGGGGGATTTGCTAAGATAAGAGGAGAAAAGAGGAGGGGTAATGATGCTGCATTTATATATTGCCAGGCACGGACAGACCCAATGGAACGTGGAAAAACGGATGCAGGGCTGGCTGGATTCTGATTTAACAGAACTTGGACTGTATAACGCCCGCGCTCTTGGGGAGCGTCTGAAGGATATTGAATTGAATCAGGTATACATCAGCCCGAGCAAGCGGACAGAAGAGACAGCAAAAACCGTACTGGGATCGCGGAGGCTCCCGCTGGTTAAAGATCATATGTTCAGAGAAATGTCACTGGGCTCATGGGAAGGGAAAAAACAAGAAGATATTGAAAGGGACGAACCAGATCTTTTTCATGCTTATTTTCATTATCCCGAAGCTTATCGCCAGCAGGGATGTGAAACGTTTTTTGACTTTGAAAACCGGGTAAGGCTGGCTCTCCAAACGATTTTAGACAGCCATTCTTCCGGTAATGTTCTCTTGGTTACCCATTCTGTCTTTATATTAATGCTGTTAAATATCATAAAGGGAAGACGCGTTCATGACATATGGAATTCTGCTTACATACATGATACATCATTGAGCCTTGTGGAATTTGATGAAAATGGAACAGCCAAAATATTAATAGAAGGGGACGGGAAGCATCGGAAACCGATTTCCGCTTTCTAATAGAAAAACCATCTGCCAAAGACAGATGGTTTCTATTTTATACAAGCTGTGTCTGCTGTGCTCTTGCCTGTTTTGCAGCTTCAACCATGTTTTTCAATGCTGCAACCGTTTCTTCCTGCTGTCTTGTTTTCAATCCGCAGTCTGGATTTACCCAGAAGCGGTCAGTCGGACAGACGGCAAGCGCATCAACGATAATATTGTACATTTCTTCAGTTGACGGCACACGAGGGCTGTGAATGTCATATACACCAAGGCCAAGCCCTTTCAAATACGGGTGATCTTTTAAGTAATCTAAAAATCCTCCGTGGCTTCTGCTATGTTCGATTGTAATCACATCGGCATCAAGATCATTGATCGTATCAACGATATCTTCGAAGTTGCTGTAGCACATATGTGTATGAATTTGTGTTTCGTTTTTCACGGAAGAAGTGGTTAATCTGAATGCTTCTGCCGCCCAAGTCAAATACTCATCCCAATCGCGGGTTTTCAATGGAAGGCCTTCACGCAGTGCTGGTTCATCGACTTGAATGATTTGAATGCCTGCGTCTTCAAGCGCTTTAACTTCTTTGCGAAGGGCAAGCCCGATTTGGAAGGCGATTTCTTTCCTCGAGATGTCGTTTCGAGGGAAAGACCAGTTTAAGATTGTAACCGGGCCCGTCAACATTCCTTTCACATGCTTGGAAGTCAATGACTGTGCATAGACTGTGTCTTTCACTGTCATCGGTTCAATAAATTCAACATCTCCGTAAATGACTGGCGGGCGGACACAGCGTGAGCCGTATGATTGAACCCAGGCATATTTAGTAAAGGCGAAACCGGCCAGCTTTTCACCGAAGTATTCGACCATGTCTGTCCGTTCAAATTCGCCGTGAACAAGGACATCAAGCTCCAATTCTTCTTGAATATCAATCCATCTTTTTGTTTCCGCATTGATAAAGTTTTGATATTGTTCATCGGACCACTCAGCTTTCCGCCATTTTTGGCGCGCGCTCCGCACTTCAGCAGACTGCGGGAAGCTTCCGATCGTTGTCGTCGGCAAAAGCGGAAGGCCGAGAGATTCATTTTGCAGGGCTAAACGTTCTTCAAACGGAATCGGGCGCTTGAAGTCTTTATCAGTTAATTGCTCAAGCTCTTTCTTTTGTTCAGAATTGGCGCCTGTTGCAAACTGTTTAAGCGCCTGGATATCAGCCTTAGCCTGCTGAATCTCTTCGCTGATCGCCGCTTTTCCTGATACTAAGCCTTCTTTCAAAGCTGTCAGCTCGGCCAGCTTTTCTTTTGCGTAGGATAATCCGTTCAATAGGTCTTTTTCCAAATGCTCATCAGGGTGTTTCGCTACTGGAACATGCAGCAGGCTGCTGGAAGGCTGAATCCACAGTTCATCAACTTTTGCAATGCTGAGAATATCAAGAACGGCATCGAGACGCTCTTCAAGGTCCGCTTTCCAAATGTTGCGTCCGTCGATAATGCCGGCTGCCAGCACTTTGTCTGTCGGAAAGCCATGTGTTTTAAGCTGTTCCAGGTTTCTGCCTTTGTCGTGAACGAAATCAAGGCCAATCCCCTGAACCGGGTAAGAGATCAGCTCTTCATAAGCATCAACAGAATCAAAATACGTCTGCAAAAGCACATTCAAGGATGAAAGCTCACTTGTAATGCTTTCAAATAATTCTTTTGCACCGCGGACATCTTCACTAGAGGCGGTAACGAGCGCCGGCTCATCGATTTGAACCCATTTTACGCCTTCTTCTTCAAGCTCTTTCAAAAGCTGTACATATAATGGCACAAGGCGTTTTTGGATCGCTTTTGCTTCAGACGGTTCATAGCCTTTAGCAAGCGTAACGAACGTATAAGGGCCGACAATCACAGGCTTTGTTTCCACACCGTATTCCTGTTTGATCCGGCGATAATCTTCGAGTTGTTTGTTTCTTGTCAGACGGAACTCAATGCTCTCGTCATATTCCGGAACGATGTAATGGTAATTTGTATTAAACCATTTTGTCATTTCACTAGATACGGCGTCTTTGATTCCGCGGGCGATAGCGAAGTATGTATCGGTAGCGTCAGTCAAATGTCTGAACCGTTTCGGGATCCAGTTGAAGCTGACTGCTGTGTCGAGTACATGGTCATACTGTGTGAAATCAGAAACAGGCACAACATCAATCTGCTGGTCAATTTGCGTTTTTACTGCGGATAAAAATAGTTCGTCGATTTGCTTCAAAAACGTATCTTTATCAGTACTGCCTTTCCAATACGTTTCAAGTGCTTTTTTCCATTCCCGGTTCAGTCCGATTCTTGGAAATCCTAAATTCGATGTTTTGATGGTTGTCATTGTTTCTCCTCCTTTATATGTAAAACACTCTCTTTAACCCGCGGATACAGGCTGCTAAGAGGTTTTCTCACAACAAAAAGCCTCTTTCCCATGAGAGAAAGAGGCTTTTCTACGTAAAACACTGCCTCTCTCATCTCTCAGACACAATCTGATGGAATTAGCACCGTGCCTTATGAGACATCAGTCTCGGCGCGAAAAGCAGTGCGCCCCATTTCACAATGGTATTACGGTCGGTTGCTGTTGGGGTCAAAAGGCCAATCCCTCGCCCAACTCTCGATAAGAGAAAATGTTATTAATTTTTTGAAAAGTTGAATCATTTGTTGGTAATCTTAACAGTAATTCAAATTCATTGTCAACATAGAATTTGAAATTTTTATTTACATGATGTGGTGTATATTATATAAGAAAAATAATCTTATAGGGTCAACAAATGTGATTGCTCTGCTTTTTCTGCGAGCTCATCAGGAGCTGTTAAATACAGGAATCCATTGCCTGCCAGCGTTTTTGCAATATCAAGAGGAAGTGTCCTGCGGATTAGCTGTGCGAAAACCTCAGATTCAGAAAGCTTTCTTTGAAATGATTCTTCTTCATAGCTTTTGATTAAAGCAAGCGCACCGCTGACATGAGGGGCAGCCATTGAAGTGCCGGTCAGCTTACCGTACTTCTTGTTGGGAAGGGTGGATAAGATGTTTTCTCCTGGTGCCACAAGGTCAATCTCTTTATTTGCGTTAGAAAATTCTGATAATTCTCGCGCTACAGAAACAGATCCAACTGCAATCACTTCATTATAAGCTGCGGGGTAGGAAAGCTCTTCTGTGCGTTCGTCGCCGTCACCTTCATTTCCCGCTGCACAAACGACAAGCACTCCGTTTTTCACTGCGTTTTTCACTGCTTCTTCCAGCTCTGGCACATCGCTTGGCCCGCCAAGGGACATTGAGATGATGTCGACTTTCTGTTCCACCGCGTAGTTGATGCCGTTGATTATCCATTCGTATTGTCCGCTGCCATTCTCGCCGCCAAGAACCTTCACAATCAATAGGTTTGCCTCAGGCGCGACTCCGGCAATGCCTCCGTTTGAATCATTAGCTGCAATTGTTCCGGCGACGTGTGTGCCGTGTCCGTTGTAGTCGGAAATCGCATCTTCCTTGCCGCCGTCGTCATCCGTGAAGTTCTTTCCGCCGATGATTTGATTTTTTAAATCAGGGTGGCTTGTGTCGCAGCCCGTGTCTAATACAGCAACTTTAATATTTTTGCCTTTTACCCCTTTTGCCCACATTTCTGGCGCCTTAATCACTTTAATGCCCTCAGGAAGCTCGTTTACATCCATGATCTGCTCATTCGTCACATACGGGATCAAGCGGATTTCACCATTCATAAAAAAGCCCTCCTTTTTTATGCTTGCAAGTGGATTCAAGGGTGTTGCCTCATATTATATGAAAAAAGCAAGCGCTCGGACAGAGCCATTTGAAGCATTTTGAAAAAATAGGATACACACCAAAGAATTAGTAATCTTCAAAATATTGGATGGCTTCAACATGTATGACTGGGATTCAACTGTAAGTCAAGTTATAATAGTGTTGGGGAAAGGAGCAGTGTCATGAAACTGAATGAAAAATTATATGCATTTTTTTCAGAGCATGTGGAACAAATGGCCGAGGAATGGATTGAAACGATGGAGGAAAGTGATCCGAATTCGCTTTACGCCCTACATAATGCAACAGTAACGGAAGAATTGAAAGAGCAGGACAGAGAGTTTTACCGGCATCTGAATTACATGTATGTTTTACCGGAAAAACAATTTCTCGAAGAGTTTCAAGAGTGGGTCATTGAGCTGACCAACGATCAAAAACATCTCGACACACCGGTTCAGTATGTCATTCGGGAGTTTATGAGAAACAGGAGATTATATACGAAGTATTTTGAGAAGTTCGCAGAAGAAAATGAATCAGCGTTTGAACCGGGAGAGAAGCAAAAATGGGCAGATTTGATTGTAAAAGTATTTGATTTCACCATTTATACATTCGTTGATCACGCTGAAATGAATGCCAAGCAGCAATTAAACGCCCAAAGAGAAATGATATTGGAATTAAGCTCACCTGTCATTACCCTGAGCAAATCAACAGCTCTGCTGCCGCTTGTCGGTGACATTGATACCGAACGGGCGAAGTTTATTCTGGAAAACACGCTTCAAGCTTGTGCGAAAAGACGTGTGGAGCATCTGTTAATCGATCTGTCAGGTGTTGTTGTGGTGGATACGATGGTGGCGCACCAGATCTTTAAATTGATTGAGGCGCTTAATCTGATCGGTGTCCGGTCAACCCTGTCAGGAATCAGGCCTGAAATTGCGCAAACTGCTGTACAGCTGGGGATTGACTTTTCGAATATTACCATTAAAACCAACCTTGCACAAGCATTAAACTATCATCAATAAAAAAATCCGCTATCTTGATAGCGGATTTTTTATGATGCAAAACATAAAGATACGAGAAAGGATCCCGCGAATAATATGAGGACGAGGCAAAAGAACACCCAGTCGCGCCGGTTCACGCTCAATGTCCTGTAATATGTCCGGTTTCTGCTTCCTGTAAAACCTTTCGATTCCATCGCAAGCGCTGTCCGTTCCGCTTTTCTGATGGCGCTTGCCAATAGCGGTATGGTATATCGTTTTAACGCACTGATTTTATTAATGATGCCGCTCTCCGCCGCTCCTCCTCTGATTTTATGAGCCTGCTGAATCAGCTGGACCTCATCCTTTAACAGCGGAAGAAAGCGAAAGCCTGCAATGACACCGTACGCGAGCTTTGGTGAGAGCCTGCACTGCTGGACAAGGCTCAGCATAAATAAAATCGGATCGGTCGTAAAAACGAACATCATCGATAAGGCAGAAAAGCATAAAATACGAAACCCGAGAGAGATGCCGACAGACACATTATCGCTGTTAATGGAGATAGGGCCTGCTTGAAACAAAAAATTATCCGGTGTTGTCGGCACCTTTCCAAAAACTGCGGCTGTCCACACGCATCCGAATGCTAAAACCAAAAACGGAATCGTAAACAACAACCATTTTTTCAATGGGATTCCGGCCGCCAGTAGAACGCCCGCAACGATGATGATATAAAAACATGCCGGAGTGTAAGGGTTGTAAATAAACGACAGCATGACGACACAACAAAAAACCGCCGCCGCTTTCACAGTCGGATTAATGAGATGTAACGGCTGCTTCATCACGCACCTCCTCTTGATATGCCATCCATTCATATAGAAGGGGAAGTGTGAGCTTTGCTTTTTGGACAAGCCCTGTTTCTTGAGAAAACAACTGCGCTGGAGATCCGTCAAAGGCCAGGCCCGTATCGTGAAGCACAAGCACGCTGTCAGCATACGAAGAGACTAGCTCCATATCGTGTGTAATCATAAGGACAGCGGTTCCCTCTGCCTTGATACGCTGAATCATTTCCATGCATTCAGCCGCTGTGCGGGCGTCCTGGCCAAAGGTGGGTTCGTCTAATAATAAAACCTTTACGTCATGCATGAGCATAGTAGCAACGCTCAGTCGCCGTTTTTGCCCTTGGCTGATCGCAAACGGATGATGATCAGCCAAATGCGCAAGACCAAAACGCTGCAGCAGGTGTTGCGCTTTTTTCTCAGTTTCAACATTTGCTTTCTGGCCGAACAGAAGCTCGTCATACACCGTATCGGTGACGAATTGATGCTCAGGGTTTTGAAAAACAAATCCCATCCGTTTACGCAATTCTTTTTCTTTATATTTCTGCAGCGGCTGATCATAGAGAAGGATTTTGCCGCTTTGCGGTTTCATGAGACGGGCCAGAACTGATAGGAGCGTCGATTTTCCAGTTCCGTTCGGACCGACAAGCGCCGTTAAAGAGCCTTCGCGCAACGAAAAGCTGATGTCTTTGAAAATCGCCTGCTGTCCTCTCGCGAACGAAAGGCTGCTGACTTCAAGCACACTCTCCCCAGGAGGGGCTTTCTTCTTTTTGACATGCCCGGCAGGAACAGGCTCTTTGAACAGCATCTCTTTTGATAAAGTAAACGGCATACTCAGCTTTTCCTGCAGATGACAGACCTTTGGAATGGCGATGCCCAATTTCTTTAGTGTCTCCGCTTCATGCTGAAATAGATTTTTCGTCAGGCCATCCAGCGCCTTTTTGCCTGATTTGTCGAGCACGATCGTTCTCTCAATCCAAGGCGCCCATTCATCAAGCTGGTGCTCAATGACGAGGAGGCTGAAACCTTTTTCCCGCTGAAGATCTTTCATCAGATGAACGAACTCCCGCGCTGAGAAAGGGTCTAAAAGAGAGGTCGGCTCATCTAAAATAATAAGCTCAGGCTCCATCGCCAAAATACAGGCGAGAGCCACTTTCTGCTTTTGTCCTCCTGAAAGGGTTGAGATCATTTTTTCTTTTAAATGGGTAATGCGTAATTTTTCTAATACGGCGTTGATTTTCTCTGTCATTGCTTCTTTTGGAACTTGCAGATTTTCCAGCCCGAACGCTATTTCGTCCTCCACCGTCAGCATGCAGAACTGCTGATCAGGATCCTGAAAAACGACCCCGGCATGCTGAGCAATCGTTTTGGAGGTTTCAGCATCTGTGACCGGCTTTTGAAATAGAAAGACATGTCCGGACTGAATGCCGTCGCAAGCCTCCGGATATAGACCGTTTAAACAAAGGGCGAGCGAGCTTTTACCGCATCCGCTCGGTCCTAATAATAAAACACATTCTCCTTTTTGAAGCTCAAACGAAATGTCTTGAAAAACCGGTTTCTCGTCTTCTTCATAAGAGAAGCTGAGCTGCTCAACCGTCAGAAGCTCATCAAAGGCTTGCATGTTCTGACGCCCGCTTCCGTTTCTTTTTCAGTTCCTTTCCGAGTGCCATTCCGTTTAACACACCTGTATAAGCGAGAGAGTCGCTGACAGCTTTTCCGAGAAGCCCCGCCAAAAGCGCGCCGGAAATGAGGCGGATCACAAGCATAATGAGCAGATAACCTGGTGAATAGGCTGCATAGCCAGAAACAAAGAGATCATAGATAAAGCTGGCTACTGAAGACCCCATACCGGCCAGCATAAGGACAGGGAGAGAGTATGCTTTCCAGCGTGTTGCAAGAAATACAGCCTCAGCCCCGAGCCCTTGAACAATGCCAATGACGATGACCATCGGGCCAGACGGATTTCCCAGCAGGCACTCAACGAGAGCGGCAATGATTTCAGAAACAAGCGCCGCACCCGGTTTTCGAATCATGTACGCGGCGATCACAGAAACGATAAACCAAATGCCGTAAATCGGTTCATAGGCGATTGGCCCAAACATACCTGCAAGCACGTTTCCGAAATGTGTAAATAATAAATAAACAACGGCAAATACGATACTGATAACGGACATGATGACAATTTCTTTTACTTTCCAGCTTTTCATTTTATCCCTGCTTTCTGTTTTTTCTTGATGGACTGTTAGCCGAAAGATTCACAGTCATGGTGATGTGGTTTGTTTGCTGCTCAGCCATGCGGAAAACGGCTTCCAATGTGCTGAATACGTCATGCGCATCCCCGTCAAGCTCGCTCGCGTAATGGACACCCTGTACGAAAGTGCCTTGGGCTTTTGCAATGTCGACAGCCTTCATAATCAATCCCATATAATCCGGCTCGTTCATTGGATAAAGGGCAAATTGGCACGGCGCTTCCGCCTTCAAGCCTCGGACAGCATCTTCATTGACACGCTTATCACCTTTGGAAAGATATGTATCCCCCTGTGTGTCACCCGGGCATCCAATGGAAAACGTGCCGTTCATGACGATGTGTTGTTCGCTGTTTGCTGCATGAAGGTAAATGGCTTTTGCAGCATCGAATACATGATCAATCGATCCGCGTAACACCGTGCTGATATGGTCGGTTTTCGTCCAAACCTTGGATGTATCTGTTTTTTTCAGCGCAGACTTGATCACACTGATAAAATCATCCGTCATCGGATATAAAGAGAAGCGAAAACCGGCGATTCTGCTTGTACCGCAAATATGCTCCATTTCTCCGACCTCCTGTTTTTTTGGTAAAATAAAAAACTGCATATCCTAAGGGAATATGCAGTCATAGATCGATTAAGCGCACAAAAAAATACACCATTCGGTCAACCTGCACTTCCCCACGCTGGTATTATCCAGATCGGGTCATAAGGGATCAAAGCGCGTTTCTTTCGCGCTTTATCTCAGCCAAAACAGCACCCCTAGTGCTTTCCGTATACAATTTTTTATTTTGACATCATAATAGATGATAAGAATCATTTTGTAAACAACGAAATCATTTTTTTCATATAGGGACGGGAGAGGATGATCAAATTTGGAAAAAGGACACATATTAATTGTGGAAGATGAAGAAAAAATCGCCAGGGTTCTTCAGCTTGAATTGGAATATGAAGGATACAGCGTCACGATCAAACACAATGGCACAGAAGGTCTGGATGCGGCAGCGGAAGGCGGGTATTCCTTGGTGCTTCTTGATGTCATGCTTCCGGGGCTTAGCGGACTGGAAGTGCTGCGCCGCTTGAGAAAAACGGATTCGCAGACACCGGTCATATTATTAACGGCGCGAGACAGTATTCCTGATAAGGTAACAGGTCTGGACATCGGTGCAAATGACTATGTCACCAAGCCGTTTGAAATCGAGGAATTGCTTGCGAGAATCAGGGCGGCGCTGCGACAAAATGGAACAAAAACTGAAGATATCGGCACCTTTCTTACATATGACGATTTGCGGGTGAACGAAAAAACCCGTGAAGTGAGACGCGGAGACAAAGAGGTGGAATTAACGCCGCGGGAATTTGATCTGCTCGTCTATATGCTAAAGCATCCGCAGCAAGTGCTGACACGGGAGCAAATTCTAAGCTCGGTATGGGGATTTGATTATATCGGTGATACCAATGTCGTGGACGTCTACATAAGATACATCAGAAAAAAACTGGACTATCCTTACGAAAAACAGCTGATCCATACGATTCGCGGGGTCGGCTACGCCATTAAGGGGTAAACGATGAAGCTGAAGACCAAGATTCATCTATACACATCAATATCACTGTTGATTTTATTAATTTTGGTTCATACCGCAGTATATCTCATTTTTTCGTCAGCGCTGACATCAAAGGATGCATCCCGGCTTGCTGATGAGACGGATAACATTGCCGAAGCGCTGCGTGCCGCTGAAACAGAAGGAGTGGCTTTGCAGGATATGCTGCAGGCCTATCTTCCGGCAAATGGCATGGTGCGTGTAGTGAATGGTGACCAAAAAGCCGTTATGACGATCACAAAAGAAAAAGCCTATAAAGATTTCCCTCTCTCTTTTCACAGCGGAGAAACGGCAGATGTGAGGAAACATGACGGCAAGCTGTTTGCCGAAGCTGCTGTTCCGGTGATTTGGACCGATGGACAAGTGGTGTCTCTTCAGCTGGTTGAAAGACTGAAGAATACAGAAGAGAGTCTGTTTCTGTTGAAAATCATCTTAATCGCTGCAAGTGCTGCTGTCTGCATTGCTTCTTTTTTTGCAGGCAGCTTGCTCGCCCGCCGTATCATCAATCCGATCAGACGATTAATGATCACAATGAAAGACATACAGCGAGACAAAGAATTCAAAACGATTTCTTTAGAAGGACAGTCCCACGATGAATTGTATCAAATGGGACTGACATTTAATGAGATGGCAATGATGCTGAAGGAGCACTATGATAAACAGCAGCAATTCGTTCAAGATGCCTCACACGAATTGAAAACTCCGCTCACCATTATAGAAAGCTACAGCAGCCTGATGAAGCGGTGGGGGGCAAAAAAGCCGGAGGTGCTTGAGGAGTCGATAGAGGCCATTCACTCAGAAGCGGTGCATATGAAAAAGCTGACCAATCAGCTTTTGGCGCTGGCCAAAAGTCATCAAGAGCTTGAGCTCGACCTGAAAACAATCGATCTGATTGAAGTATCGCGCGCGGTCATGCAAACGCTCCAGCCCGTTTATCAGCGTGACATATTGCTTGAAACAGATAAAGAGAGCCTGCTTGTAAAGGCTGATGAAGAACGCATCAAGCAGCTGTTGACCATTTTGCTTGATAATGCAATAAAGTATAGTGAAAAGCCTATTGAGATGTCAGCCGGAACGAGGAATGGAAGGCCATTTCTATCAGTGAGGGATGAAGGCATCGGAATACCTGAGGAGCATATCCCGCATTTGTTCGAACGGTTCTACCGGGCAGATGAGGCACGAAACAGAAAAACAGGCGGAACGGGTTTAGGCCTTTCCATTGCCAAGCAAATCGCTGATGAGCATGGCATTGAGCTGTCTGTCAAAAGCAAGCCGGGACAAGGAACAGCTGTCACCATGCAATTCAGCGAACAGAATGGGGGAGGCCGATGACTAAAACAATAAAAACAGTATCTTTTGCTGCAGCAGCCATTTTAGTTGTCATCATCTGTACGTTTCTCATCATTCGGCAAACCCATGAGAACGTATTGTCAAAGGAGACTGTCGTAAAAAAAGTCGAAGCCTCTTATGAAGGCAAGGTCACGAAAGCAACACAATCAAAGGATAAAAAAACATTTGATATAACCCTTGAAAATCCAAAGGGAACTTACTTTGTAAAAGCAGATGCAATATCGGCTGACATTCTTTCAATGAATAGAGTAAAAGCAGTGAATCCATCTGCCATGACAGAAAAAGAAGCCGAGCATCTCGCGCTTGAGCGGGTGCCGGGAACGGTCAAAAAACAAACACGGCAAAGTCGAGTTGCCACTTATACCATACAAAAAGAAGATGGAAAAACATACGAAGTGAAGGTAGACATGCAGGCAAAAACAGTCTTGTCTGCCGATCACATCAGCAGCAAAGATCAACAAAAAACGCCGATTACGAAAAAAGAAGCCAAAACAATTGCAGAGCGAAAAACGGGCGGAACAGCGGATGACGCAGATCTCGAAGAAAGTGAGGGCACTCTTATCTTTGAAGTGGACGTTGATCTTCCTGATAATAAGGAAGCGACAGTGAAAATCAATGCCTACACAGGAAAGGTAGCTAACATTGTGTATGAAGACTGACGGTTTCTCATCAAATTCTCATCTTGCTCTCGTTTTCCTTTCATGTTGAGTGTGTAAACTGTACTCATACAAAACAAAGGAGGACTCACAAATGCTCAAGAAAAAATGGATGGTCGGTCTTTTAGCAGGATGCCTAGCGGCCGGAGGATTCAGCTACAACGCGTTTGCCAAAGAAAACAATGAAAACAGACAGGCTTCTTCTAAGACGGATGTACTCACTGAACAAGAAGCAGAAGCAATTGCTAAAACAGTTGTTGACGGCACAGTAGAAGACATTGACAGAGACCTTTACAACGGCAAAGAAGTCTATGAAGTGGAGATTGAAAAAGAAGGTGAAGACTACGACGTTTATGTAGATATTCATACAAAACAAGCGCTTAATGACCCGCTAAAGGAGAAAGCAGAACAAGTCGCCATAACCAAAGAAGAAGCTGAAGAAATTGCTTTAAAGCAAACAGGCGGAACCGTAACAGAAAGTAAGCTTGACGAAGATGACGGTGCTTACATCTATGAAATGGAAATCCAAACGAAACAAGGAACTGAGACAGAATTTGAAATTTCCGCAAAAGATGGACGCATTATCAAACAGGAGATAGATGACTAATCAAAACCCCCGCTGCAGCGGGGGTTTTTCATGATAAGAAACCTTCTTTTGGACAATCTAAGTAGAAAAGGAGGCGAAACGCATGGAAAAGAAAGAGGAGCAATACATCAATCAGGCTGAATATGTCCCTCATCCGACGAAGGAAGGAGAGTATGCCTTATTTCTTCATGAAACGTATCATTTGCTTTCTGAAGATGACGAGACACAAACAACAGAATAAGGGCTTAGGCCCTTGTTTTGTTCCGTAATTGTGATGTAAGCGTATTTATTACTATTTTGAGTTGACACAGCTTGTTTTTTTCTGTAATCTCAGTGTGTCAATTCAATTAGGAACTTCGTTAGGTGAGGCTCCTGTATGGAGATACGCTGCTGCCCAAAAATGTCCAAAGACGCCAATGGGTCAACAGAAATCATCGACATAAGGTGATTTTTAATGCAGCTGGATGCTTGTCCTATGCCATACAGTGCTAAAGCTCTACGATTGAAGGCGCCCGCACGCTTTTTTTGCCGTGCTTCTTTCACCTTCAATCCCGAAGGCTTTTTTTATGCCTTTAAAACGAAACCAATCAAAGGAGGTGCGGAGTATGGATTCTCCCCATTCGAGTCAATCTGAAGAAGTACCCATATACTATGACAGCAAGACAATTGATTACACGATGAGGAGACGAACTGCCGCACCTTCTGGCGAGGCCGGCACGTCTCCGTAGAGGAGGTACGAGTCCCGATGGTTCAAAACATGACCTATGACGAACTCATTTTACGCATCATTATTTTACTGCGAGACGGGAAAATCAGGGATTTCAGAAGTGTTATTGATGAGCTTCAGCCCTATGACATGGCATTTATTTTTAAAGAAATGCCGGAAAAACACCGTGCCCGCTATTTATCTTATTTAACTGTAGACGATATCACTGATATGATCGGGGAGCTGGAACGCGAATTTCAGCTTGTCGTCTTAAATAAAGTCGGAAAAACAAAAGCAACACTGGCGATGAACAAAATGGACAACGATGACCTCGCTCAATTGCTTGAAGAAATGGACGAAGAACTGAAGGAACAGCTTTTGTCCAGCATGGAAGCGTCAGAGTCAAAAGCTGTACAGCTCTTGATGAATTACCCGGCTGATTCAGCGGGACGCATGATGACAAACCGGTATGTGTGGATCCCTCAGCATTACACGGTAAAAGACGCGGTCGTCAAACTGAAAAGCTTCGCTGAAATAGCTGAATCGATCAACTACTTATATGTTATTAATGAAAGCAAACAGCTGGTTGGGGTTCTTTCCTACCGCGATTTGATTCTGGGTGAACCTGAAGAAAAGGTGCAGGATTTAATGTTTACCCGCGTCATATCAGCAGATGCTCTTCAGGACCAGGAAGAAGTTGCCCGCCTGATTGAACGTTACGATTTTTTGGCAATACCGGTTGTAGAAGAAAACAACGTGCTTGTCGGCATTGTGACGGTCGATGATATTATCGACGTCGTTATTCGGGAAGCTGATGAGGATTACGAAAAATTTGCCGCTTCCGGTAAAGACATCACCTTTGACACAAAAGCTTACGTGGCGGCATACCGGCGCCTGCCATGGCTGATTTTACTCTTGTTTATCGGACTGATTTCAGGAAGCATTATCAGCTATTTTGAAGACGCGCTGAAGCAGGTTGTCGCGCTTGCGTTTTTCATGCCGATGGTGTCAGGGATGACAGGAAATACGGGAACACAATCTCTCGCGGTTGTCATCAGAGGCTTGTCTAAAGAAGAAATGAACAAAAAAACGATTGTGCGCCTGATCTTCCGGGAGTTCAGAACAAGCATTTTTATCGGAGCGGTTTGTTCTGTGCTGATTGCGATTGTCTCCATCATATGGCAGGGGAATGCGCTTTTGGGATTTGTTGTCGCCTCTTCACTGTTCTTAACCTTAATCATCGGCACGATGTCAGGAACGATTATCCCTATTATTTTGCACAAACTGAAAGTAGACCCGGCGATTGCTTCTGGACCGCTGATTACAACGTTAAACGATATTTTATCTTTATTAATCTACTTTGGCATTGCCACTGCATTCATTCACTCATTATAAACGTAAAAAGTCCGTCTCAACTGCGAGCCGGACTTTTATTATTTAACGATTTTTGTACCGAAAGTGAGCATTAAGCTGCCCCTCCAGCATTTTTTTCCGCACTTGCGGATCGTTTTTTAACATCTGTTCTTTTTTGCGCATATCCTTTAAAATCTCTGCCGTCTGTACGCCGTCTTCACGCTTATTGGCGATATCCATTAGCCGCTCCACATCGGCAAAGGAGTATTTTCTTGTCCCCCTTGAAGAACGCTGCGGGTAAATGAGCTTTCGTTCCTCATAATACCTGATCTGTCTTACGGACAATCCTGTCAATTCACTCACAATTCCGATTGAAATCACTTTTTTGTCTTTATAAGAATGATCTTCTGTGGTCATTTTTCCACCCCTGGATGTCTTTTGATAATAGTATATAAAAAACAAAGAGAAAAAACCTGACGCTTGTCATATTTTCTAACATCAAATAGAAGATTTTTGAAAAAATACGGAAGAAAAATTAACAAGAATAATGCGTAACACCCAAGCGCGTTTTATCCTTTATGTAACGAATCAAACGAGGAGGAAGGATAATTATGGAGGAAGAAAAAGCGGTCTCACTGGCAAAAGAAATTATAGAGTTAGATATCAAGCGTGATGAAATGCTGGAGACGTTTATGCAGCTTGCCGGAGAACAGGCTTTTCAATTATTAAGATCGGTTCAAAACGGACAATACCGAAAATCTTCGTAAACATAAATTCTTTACATTAGATTCATACCACGTTCATTTAAAAAGAGTATCTTTTGTATAGGATACCTCAAAATGAAGGAGGACGCTATGAGTAATTTATTGAAATCCGCTTTAGAAAAAGAACGACGCCATTATTCTGAAAAACTCTATCAGATTGGGGTTTATAATAAAGAGGTCATGAACAAAATGACGATTTCTGAGCTTCGGAAAGAATACGCTTATTTCTTTCGAAGCATTACAAATCATAAAAATTATCCTTATACAAGATAATGTATAAGGATTTTTTTGCTTTTAGAAGGAATTTCTCGAATT
This sequence comes from Bacillus sp. 204(2023), assembly GCF_037027505.1. Lineage (NCBI taxonomy): Bacteria > Bacillati > Bacillota > Bacilli > Caryophanales > Bacillaceae > Bacillus > Bacillus sp. 204(2023). The sequence goes on from NZ_JAXCHE010000002.1 coordinate 83,212, forward strand.
ATAGCGAATACGTATAGTAAGGGACTGAACTCTTATTATATGTAAGGGTTTTCATTATTTTTTTATAAAAATCCTATATACGAGGTAGATATGATGAGATTATCGTTTAACGAAGAAGAAGTTGAGCGTGCGATGAATTTGTACAGAGTTTTTGCGAGGGCTTTCAAAAGTGTGTCCGAACATAGTATCCGTGATAGCAAAGAGCACGGTTTTAATCCCACTGAATTTGCTGTACTGGAGCTCCTGTACACAAGAGGCCCGCAAAAATTACAGCAAATTGGGTCGAGACTTCTGCTTGTAAGCGGAAACGTCACATATGTTATTGACAAACTAGAAAGAAACGGGTTTTTAGTAAGGGAGCAGGACCCGAAAGATAAACGCTCTGTTTACGCACATTTAACTGACAAGGGAAATGAGTATTTGGATAAAATTTATCCGATTCATGCACTGCGTATTGCGAGAGCGTTTTCAGGCCTTTCGTCTGATGAACAGGACCAGCTGATCGTCCTGCTCAAGAAAGCAGGCATACACAGCCAGCATTTGCTGTTTCGTTAACTATTCTACACTCTCTATTTCAGGAGAGTGTTTTTTTGTTTCCATATGATTCTTTTTAAAACATCTTCAATCTTCCTATCAGACATTTCGCCAAGGTATCCATTGACGTGTTTTTTATACTCCTTCATCTGTTCGTTCGATTGAAAAAATGCCGCGATATACTCTTCTGCTTTCTGCATGTCCCAGTTTCTCATATCTGTGACGAGTTTCCTTTCATGTAGAAGGTTTAAATTCATTTCCTCCTGTCCCGGCAGTGCATGATAAATAAATACCGGAAGCCGTTTCTGTAAGCATTCACTGATGGTCACGCCTCCGGGTTTAGTCATGATGCCTGTCGACTGTTCGTACAAACGGTTCATCTCTGCTTTGCTGTGAAGGTAAGGAATCGCCTCAATCAAGGGGTGGTGTAAATTTTTGACATAGGAGTAGAGCTTTTCGTTTCTGCCGCATAATATTTTGTATAAGATCTTTCCGCCTGGCGACAGTTCCTGCACCCATTTTAAAACTCCACCGACCCCCATACTGCCCCCAGTGATGATGATGGTATATGGCGGATGGTGCTGCAAGGTATCTGCTGATTCCATTTCAAAATTTCGGTGAACTGGAATGCCGGTCAAGTATATGTTGTTCTGATCGATCCCCTCTGATATTAGCTGCTTCTTTACTTCCGTGCTCGGAACAAAATGGTAATCAATGTTCTTCCGTCCCCATAATTGATTCACGAAAAAATCAGTGTATACATTCACAACCGTCAGATTCGGATATTCAGGCTTTAGTCGGTTCAGCAGATAAGAAGGCAGCGCATGTGTGCAGAAGGCGATATCAGGCTGTTTTTCTTGGAGAATGTGCCTCATTTGCTGTGTGAACAGCCATTCGTACATGAAATAGCGTTTATCATGCTGAAATTCTCCGCAGGCGAGGAGCCTGTAAATGCCGCTGTACGTTTTCGGGAAATATTGAATCCATTTTAAATAAGCCACGGAGGACAATTTTTCTAACCGCCTATACGAATGTGAAAAGATATCAATCTTTTCAGCTGCCAGCCCTTGAGACTCTAATTCAGCCTGCAATGCATCAGCCACATGATGATGGCCGGTGGAAATGCTTAAAAAAGGAAAAATGAGAATGTTTTTCATGACGGTCCTCCTAAAAAATATGGCAACTATATTTTGAGGAGAACGTTCACAAAATATAAGGGTGTTTTTGATCATGAGGAAGGTGAAAAGATGAAAACCTGTTTCCTTTCCATTTGGAGAATGGTTGATCCGATTTATTTCTTTTTTTCAAGGCTAAGCTTGATTGACAACGATCAAAAAAGCGTTTTTCGAGTCAGGCTGACGAAGTACAAAGGACATCATGTCGTGCTTAGCGATGGAACGCATATAAGAAAAAATGATGTGCTCGTTAAAATCCACCTGCATAACATAAAGCTGATCAGGGAGCTGCAAAGCATTGAGAGCGCAGTCAGAAAAGGAATCATTATTTATCAGAAAGTATATCAATCGATGCCGCTTCTTCTTGACTATATCAACAATCATAAAAAAAGCGAGAAAATCAAAGGAATCATTGGGATTACGATGCTTGACAAAGGTGTGGAAAGGCTCGGCTTTGATGTGATCACCCCGGTGAACCCTTTTTACAGATGCTTTAAAAAAGTGTCCCATGTGCCGATTTTATATTTGACTTCAAAGCCTGTGAGCTTGCGGCATTTACCGAATTCATCCTATTTGTTTATCTCAAAAGAAAAGCTGCAGAAAACCTATCAAAAAAAAGACTGATGCCTCGGTCAGCACAGTCTTCTTTGATTAAATCTGATGAAATGTTACTTCAGGGCGGCTTCCGACACGGATATTTACGCCGGTTTGTCCCAAGCCCTCGCTGATATAAAATGGTTTATCGTGATGATAATGAAGGCCTTTAATCATGTTCATTCGCACGAGCTTTCCCATTTTCACCAAATGATACGGTTTTGGCCAGTGGATTTGCCCGCCGTGAAAATGCCCTGACAGCAGGTAATCATAGTGAACATCTTTCATATCCAGAATAATATTTGGGTCATGTGTTAAGACAAGATGATAGCCATTTTCCAGACTTTGATAAGAGCCGGTGATATTACTTCGATTCGTACTGTAATCATCAATGCCGATAATATTGACTGGCCCTGCAGCCGTCTCGATTCGAACATGTTCATTTTGCAGCGTGATACAGCCGTTTTCCTCTAAAACTCGCTTCAATCTCCGAAAGTCCTCTTCTTTCAATACATAATCGTGGTTACCGAACACCGCGTACATTCCATATGCAGGCTTTAGCTTTTGCAAGGCGTTCAAGTAACCTGCCAGCTTCGGAATATTACGTTTCCGATCAAGAAAATCCCCGGTAAGAGCAATGATGTCCACAGGCTGATCTTTTGTTAAATGATACAGCTCCTCAGGTGAGACTGAAATGTTTTCCAAGTGAAGATCTGATAAATGAAGGATATTTAATTTTTTTCTGGCTGGAAGGCCGTCTTTTTGGTCGATTGAAATGGTGTTGACTTTCACATCTTTTGTATTGCGGTTCGCTTTATATAGAAATGGCACACATACGAGTATGGCCAATGAAAGTAAGATTGTAAACAAAATATATCCCCTCCCTCCTATCAGTATAGTAAGTGATCAAGCCCTATGGATAGCGGGAATTAATGGGTAGAGACAGGTTGAAAAACGGATTGTCATATGATGAATGATTTGGAAGGGAAAAGGGATAATAAATTTTGACACATGAGGCAGAACATGCCGACGGAGTCAGAATAACAAATGGATGTGTAAGCAATGTTACGGTTGATGAGACAACAAAAGAAAGAAACATATTATCTCTGGATCGCATTATTTCTTCTTTTATTGTATGTATCCCCGCTTTTTATTTTAAAGGAAGATGCCCATATCCGGGTCCACGATAATTTAGATTCCAACATCGCTTGGTACAAGGTTCTGGCCGATAGCGGAGAAATCGTCGGCAAGGTTGACGCTGCCATTCCGCAAATCATTAACGGGCTGCCCCGGGATGCCTTTGGCACCGAGTGGAGCGGAATTGTTTGGCTCCATGCTTTCTTTTCTTCCATGACCGCCTATGCAATAAGCCAGACGGTTACAAGAGTTGTCGCTTTTTTTGGAATGTATGTGCTGCTGAAGAAACATATAATCCCGGAACCAAAAGCGGCTTTCATCCGAATTGGCGTATCGCTTGCATTTGCCTTAACACCTTTCTGGCCTTCGGGAATGCTGAGTACGCTTGGGTATCCTTTGGCACTGTGGGCTTTTTTAAATATCCGAAAAGGGGATATTTCATGGAGAGAGTGGCTGACGCTGGGCTTGCTCCCTCTATACTCAAGCTTTGTTCTAGGCTTCTTCTTTTTCCTGGCAGGAATGGCGTGTTTTTGGCTGTATGATGCCATTACAAAAAGAAGATGGAATTTGATGTTCTTAGGCAGTATTGCATTTATGACGAGTATCTATCTTTTCGTTGAATATCGGCTTGTCTATTCGATGCTGTTTGAGCACGCACCGATGCATCGTATCGAATTTATCTCATCCAGGCATGATGTTTGGCATTCTCTTCGGCTATCCGTAAAAAACTTTGTCTATGGCCATAATCATGTGATGACCGTTCATACCGTTGTCATCCTTCCGATCCTGCTGGTCGTATTTGCTGCTCTGCTGTTCAAACGAAATCGGACAAAGCCAGAAAATGTTTATCTGTTTTTATGTGTGCTTAATTACGGGTTGTCATTATGGTATGCGTTTTGGTTCAACAAAATTTGGGCTGTTCCAAAGCAGAAATTTGCCTTTTTAGCAGAATTTAATTTTGCCCGTTTTCATTTTCTTCGGCCGCTTGTTATATACGTGAGCTTTGCGCTTGCTTTATATCTCATTTGGCGGATGGGGAAAGGATGGAAATGGCTTGTGTACGCCGCAGTTGCTGCACAGCTGATGGTGTTGGCGCCTTTTAATGAAGAATATACGTATGGCGTTCATTACAACGCGCCGACATTCAAGGAGTTTTATGCATCGGAGCAATTCGAAGAGATTAAGGAATATATCGGACGTCCGCAAGATTCATACAGGGTGGCGAGCATCGGACTGCATCCGTCTATCGCCCAATATAACGGGTTTTATACGTTAGATACGTATAACAATCTGTATCCGCTCTCATATAAATACGAATTTAGGAAAATTATCGAAAAAGAGCTGGAAAAAAATTCTCGGCTGAAACAATATTTTGATGAATGGGGCAGCCGCTGCTACCTTTTTGTCGATGAACTCGGTAAACGATATGATTTCAAAAAGAACTCGAAGAAAACAATCAACAACCTTCAATTAAATACAGATGTATTTAAAAAAATGGGCGGCCGGTACATTTTTTCTTCAGTTCCGATCATGAATGCTGAACAAAACCATCTCGCGCTCGTAAAGACGTTTGACCATAAAGATTCCGCCTGGCGCATTTATTTATATGAAACAAGATAAGGAGGATATCGATTGAAACAGTCACAGCCAGTATTAACCATCGTCGTCCCGTGTTTCAATGAAGAGGAAGTGTTTCAAGAAACAAGCCGTCAGCTGACAGAGGTTGTAGATGATTTAATTGAAGAAAAATTAATTGCTAAAGACAGTAAAATTCTGTTTGTCGATGATGGCAGCAAAGACCGCACTTGGGCTTTAATTGCTATGGAGAGCATAAGAAACAAGAAGGTTACCGGCTTAAAATTAGCCTGCAATGTCGGCCACCAAAAAGCGCTTTTAGCCGGACTGCATAAAGCGAAGAATAGGTCAGACTGCGTCATTTCGATCGATGCTGATCTTCAGGACGACATCTCTGTGATCCGGGATTTTATGCTGAAATATCATGAGGGCTGCGAGATCGTTTACGGTGTACGCCGGAGCAGAAAAACCGATACCTTTTTCAAGCGCACGACCGCGTTAGGGTTTTATCGTCTCATGAATAAGCTTGGGATTAAATTAATTTATAATCATGCTGATTTTCGTTTAATGAATAAAAGGTCCCTCGAAGAGCTTGAGCGTTATCCGGAAGCGAATCTTTTTTTAAGAGGTATTGTCCCTATGATCGGCTTTAAATCGGCCGAAGTTTTGTATGATCGCAAGGAACGCTTTGCCGGCAAAACGAAATATCCGCTGAAAAAGATGCTATCCTTCGCTTTTAACGGGATTACTTCATTCAGTGTCGCACCAATTCGATTCTTTACGCTTTTAGGATTTGTTTTGTTTTTCCTCAGCGCTGTGGCAGGGATTGGCGCGTTTATTCAAAAGCTGCTCGGCCATACGAATGCAGGCTGGGCGTCTCTTATCATATCCATTTGGTTTTTGGGCGGGCTGCAATTGATGGGAATTGGCATCATCGGAGAGTATATTGGAACGATTTTTTCTGAAGTGAAAAGACGGCCGAAATACGCGATCGATATTGATTTGTATAATGAGCAGCTGAGCCCGCTTCAGCGCCAGGAAAAAGAGCGGTTAGAAAAAAAGTACAGTTAAACACGGAAAGAGCTGACTTCATTAGTCAGCTCTTTTTCTTCAACTGATGCAATATGGCGCTAAGCGGTTCGTCTTGCGGGTTGCGGTAAAAATCAAAAAATGGGCAGCCCTGCTTCTTAATTCGATCGATGACTGTATCAATTGTAAACAGAGCGGGTGTTAAAGATGATTGCACCTCATGCCAGTAGAGCGGGGCTGCGACAGTCCCAAGCTCATTTCCTCTCGTCGAATAGGGACAGATAATCGTTTTTCCTTCTGCATGCTGCAAATAATCAAGATACAATTTGCCGTGTCTGTTTTTAATCAAGCGTTCAGTGGTAAATAGCTCGGGAAATGCATTGGTGCAGTACTCTGCGATCAGCTGCGTAAATTGGCGTGTTTCTTCATACGTAAATGCCTCGGGAGACAAGGAAATATAAAGCTGGATGCCTTTGTTGCCGGACAGCTTCGGGTACGATGTGATGCCAAAGGAATCCAACAGCCGCTTCAGTTCATTTGCGGCCTGCACGGCCATAAGAAAGTCATCTCGCGAAGGCGGGTCTAAATCAATGACAATCTCAGCCGGACGTCTGCTTTTAATGGTTTGAAAAGGAACGTGAAACTCCAAAGCAAGCTGGTTGCAAAGCCATAGCAATGTAGACATATCCTCACAGACAATATGTTCATGGCTTCCATCATAGAAAGATTGAACAAAATCCGGCGCATAGTCCGGCTTGTTTTTTTGGAAAAATGATTCGCTCCTAGATCCATGCGGATAGCGGATGACGGTGACAGCCCGGTTTTTCAGAAATGGGAGCAGATAGTCACTGACTTCAATCATATACTGAATAAAATCTTCTTTTGTTTTTTTATTCTTTTCAAATATGATTTTATCCAGGCTTGTGAACTGGAGCTTTGGGTGAACCGGTTTGGAGTGTCGTATGACTTGCGCATATGTGCATTCGGTCCAGTCCATTTGGAATTCGAAACCGATAAACGATACCTCTCTTAATGTGCCTTGGAGAATTGTTAAGTATTGAACAGCTGCACAAATCGAAGGTTCAAGCGTAAATTCGCCTGAGGGTGTTTGATGTCCGTGCTGTTCCATAATCTCGCGTATAGCGCTTTTTTCCTCATCGCGCATTCCGTGCGAGACAGAGGCAATCGGTGTCATTATTCCGTTTTTTAACACAGATACCGTCAGAAACCCGTTGTTAGGGTTGAACCCGGTTATGCAAACATAAGCTTGTTTAAAGTTTTTATATTTGAGCCAATCGGACGACCGCTTCTTTTCAAGCCATTTGCTGTTTGTTTTCTTCGCTACAATTCCTTCTCCGTCATATTTTATTACCATCTCCCAGAGCTGATCAAAATGATCATAACAGGGAATGGATTGAATGGTTTCTTTTGCGTAAGGATCTGGAGATGCAGGAAGCTTTGCTGCGGATATGAGATCACGCAGCGATTTTTTGCGGTCCAAATACGAAAGAAGCGTTACATCTTCTCCGCTTCGCTCTAACAAATCAAAGGCGAGAAAGCAGCACGGCCGCGCGTTTGCCGATTCCTGAATCTTGTCTGGCCTTTTCAAACGCCCCCGCACTTGAAGGTGTTCAAAATCTGCACGACAAGGATTCACCAAACATACGATTTCACCATCAAGTGTCAGCGGAAGCTCTTTTTCCATGTGCTGAAAGGCAGTTTTGGCGAATTGTGTGATTTCAGGGAAGGTGCTGCTGAGCTCCACACCATTTCTGCTGGTTAAGGTCACACCTGAAGAATGGATGCGGAGAATACAGCGGTACCCATCATATTTTACTTCGTAACGCCATTCTGCTCCGATTGGCGTTGACGAAGTTAAGACCGGCTGCATGGTAAACGCCATGGGCTATGACGTGCCGGAGGCTTTTTTTCTAGTTGTTTTTTGTTTTTTATCTCCGGCTCCTTTCGGTTCAGCGGCTTGTGCAGGTGCGGCAGCCGGTGTCTCCCTGTTCGGCCTTCTGGTTCTGTCAATGCTGGCTTGCAGAGCGCTTACCAGGTCAATGACATCTTCACGAGGTGGCGCTTTATCAGGAGTGACGGCCGTTTCTTTATTTTCTAGCTTGTCGTTGACTCTTTGCAGCAGCGCCTGTCGGTACGTGTCTTCATATTTCTCAGGTTCAAACTCAGCAGTCAGTTCATCTATTAATGTGATAGCAGTTTGCAGTTCCTTATCGTTTACATTCGATTGATCAGGTACACCTGGGACATGAGCGGCGCTTCTGACCTCATCGGGATAATGGATAGACTCCATGACGATACAATTTTCATAAACGCGGAGAATCGCCAGCTGCTGCTTTGACCTGATTGTCATATTGGCGATACCGATCTTTCCGGTTGAGCGCAGCGCCTCACGCAGCAGGGTATAGGCCTTTGTCCCATTATCCCCGGGGCCGACAAAGTAGGAGCGGTTAAAATAAATCGGATCAATTTCCTGAAGCTGAACAAAGTCAACAATCTCAACCGCTTTCTCCTCATGCTCCTGTTTTAAGCTTTTTAAATCTTCGTCTGTCAGTACTACATATTTCCCTTTTACATATTCATATCCCTTCACAATTTCATCAGGACTAAGAGTTTTTTCGCAATTTGTGCAAACTTTTTCGTATTTGATTGGTGCGTGATCCTCTTTATGGAGGCTGCGCAGTTTAATATCTTTATCTTCTGTGGCCGCATATAGCTTGATGGGGATGTTTACTAATCCGAAGCTGATCGATCCCTTCCACATTGTATGCATATCGATAAACCCCTTTTTTTCTTTAGTGTGAAGAGAAGGAGTACGATTCATGTGTAGTAACTTATGGGTGAAAAAAAGCCGGCGCTGTTATTGCGACGGCTGTTCAATAATGAATTGTTCGAATTGTTCCGGAGGTATTGGCCTGCTGAAAAAGAAGCCCTGCAAATGGTCGCAGCCTTTTTCATATAGAAGCTGCTTTTGAGCTGCATTTTCCACACCTTCGGCAATCACCTGCAAAGACAGCTGATGCCCCATGGCAATAATAGCTCCGGTAATTTGCTCTGATTTAGGATGGGTCTGAATATCGTCAATAAATGATTTGTCAATCTTCAGCCTGTGAATCGGGAAGTCCTTCAAATAGCTAAGGGAGCTGTGACCAGTACCGAAATCGTCAATACTGATTCTGATTCCTAATTCTGTTAGGGATGACAAGACCTTTTTGGAGTGATCGAGATTGTCCATTGTCATGCTTTCCGTCACCTCCACTTCAAGAAGCTGCGGAGGAAGCTGGTATTTATTAAGCGTATCCTTGATGAGGGGAATCAGATCTTCGGATTGGAACTGTCTGGCGGAAATATTAATGGCGACAGAAAGATCATAGCCTTTGTCGTGCCAAATCCTTGCCTGCTTGCATGCTTCATCTATAATCCACTTTCCGATATCAATAATAAGTCCCGTTTCTTCTGCGACACCGATGAATTCTCCGGGCGGACGCAGTTGCCCGTCTGGTGTCACAAGGCGTATCAGTGCTTCTGCTCCTGTCATTTTTTGTTTTTTTACACTGAATTGCGGCTGATAATGCAAGACAAATCTATCGTTTTCGATTGCTTCTCTGAGTACCATCTCTTGGTTAAGCTTGACGGTTTCTTTGTTGCCGATTGAAAAAGAATAGTATCTATATTTGCTTTTGTTTCGTTCTTTAGCCGCATACATCGCCATATCAGCCTTTTTCATCAATTCAAGGCCATCAGTCCCGTCTTTTGGAGATATCGCAATCCCGATACTGACAGATGTGACAAGAGTGTGATCTTGAATCTTGAAAGGTTTTTTGAATTTTTGGATAATTTTTCTTGCTAAAACATCTGCTTCGCCTGTTCCTGTATTGGCGTCTGTTAATATAATAATAAATTCATCACCGCCAAGACGGGCGATAAATCCGTTATCAGGGACTACAGATGACAAACGTTTAGCCGCAAACTGAAGCAGTTGATCCCCGACATTATGCCCTAATGCATCGTTAATCACTTTAAACCGGTTTAAGTCGAGAAAGAAAACAACGGTGTTATAATGCAAGGTATGCTCGCGATTCAGTACCTTTGTTAGATGAGAGATGGCATGCCTTCTGTTAGGTAAGTCTGTAAGCGAATCATAATGAGCCATTCTATGGATTTCTTTTTCTGCTTTGTACTGCTTCGTCATGTCTTTGCAAATGACATAAATGCTGTCTAATTCCTGATTGACCTCAACAGGTATAAGCGTAATATTTAAGTGAAACTGGCCTTTTTCAGTGATAAGTTCGCTATCGCTGTTCATCGCTTGTTTATCTTTTTTAACTTGCTCAAAAAGGCGCTTAATCTTCTGTGATGTGTAATTCCTCCAGTCATGCATGCTGAAGCCAAATTTGCTGATCATTTCCTCACCAGCGTGATTGGAAGATATTATGTCTCCTTCTAATGATAAAATAAAGATTGCATCAATATTGTGGACGATTAAAGACTGAAATCGCTGTTCGTTATCCTTTATGCGTTCGCTCTGTTTCATAAACTTTCGGTCTGCATGAGAACTGAATAATAATAACGTTTGGATACAAAAAATAATTAAAGTAACAAAAATTGACCAATGAAACGTATGTACTTCCATATGGCTTCTGGGCGGAGCCATGTCCTTATGGAAAGTTGCCGCAAGCATCCCTGTGTAGTGCATGCCCGAAATCCCAATACCCATTACAATTGAACTGACGACTTTATAGAATATAAGATGCTCAGAATGTTTTTTTACGGCCAAGTCAAAGAATATTTTTAACGAGACGAAAGAGGCTGCAATCGCAATGATAATTGAAACTGTAAATAAAATCGGTTCGTAAATAATCATTACCCGGGAAATGGCAGACATTCCGATATAGTGCATAGAAGCAATAGATGCGCCAAGCACAACTGATCCGGTAAGCAGTCTGTAATATGTAAGAATGTGCCGGCTGACAAAATATAATGACACAAATGATCCCGAAACAGATGCGCCAATGGCTGCCATTAAAGGCATGAATTCATATTCCATCGGCATTTCCATATGGACGGCCATCATCCCTACAAAATGCATTGACCAAATACCGAATCCCATAATAAGTGAGCCGCCGATCAGCCAAATTTTACTTTTTAAGCCTGTATTGATGGTGACTTTCCTTGATAGTTCAAGGGAAATATACGAGGCGGTACAGGCAATTAGAATAGATAAACATATGAGCGTCGTATTATATGTAACGTGTATTTCCAAATGGAGATTCCCCCCGTATCGTGTGTTCCAGTCTTGTTGACTCTCTTTATTATCGGCTGCTTAACCGCAGAGTTTCAGCCTTCAAAACGATAGAAATACGAGGGAGATCTATTTTTAGTTCAACTGACCGTGAAAAATGTGTTAAAATCATCTTGACGTTTTCCGAAAAAACAAAAATGTATGATACATAAACATGAAATAAGGGAGTTGATGGCTATCGAAGAGCTGGTTATGTCATGGATAGAAGCATTTAAAAGCTTATCTTATTTTGGAATATTTCTAGCGCTCAGTATTGAGTTTATCCCGGCCGAAGTCGTCTTGCCGCTTGCGGGCTATTGGGTATCTAAAGGCGATATGACACTTGCCGGCGTTGTTTTGGCAGGATCGCTTGGGGGAGTGGCCGGTCCGCTTACGCTGTATTGGATAGGCCGGTACGGGGGAAGGCCGTTTCTTGAACGTTTTGGGAAGTATCTCTTTATTAAACCTGAAGCGCTTGATAAGTCAGATGAATTTTTCAAAAAACATGGAGGCTTTGTCGCCTTCAGCGGCCGTTTCTTGCCTGGCATCAGGACATTGATTTCCATACCGTGCGGAATTGCAAAAATGAAAGTTTGGGTGTTTTCGCTTTATACATTCATTGCTATGCTTCCGATTACATTTGTATATGTTTATCTCGGTGTGAAGCTCGGTGAAAATTGGAAGGAAGTCGGCTCTATTCTTGATCAATATATGCTTCCGATCGGGATAGCGATTTTGGCGCTGTTCCTGCTCTACTTACTGATGAAAAAGAGGAAGAAACGCACGCACTCCGAACAGTTATCTGTATTTTTAAAAAATAAACGTTGACAAATCATTGCGCTGCGCATATCATTGACGTATAAAATCATATTTCTTGAATCCCAAAGGGGAGTAGCGTCCGGAACATATTCCGGAAACAAAGTCGTCATTTCATGGATTGTATCCATCGGCTTTGTTGGCATGCCTGAATTCATGTCTAGCAAGACCTTTGCCTTATGTCGGCAAAGGTCTTTTTTGCATGGTCCGGCCGGCATAAGATCGGATGAAGAGAAAGAAAACAACTTTTTTGGGAGGGTATCATTTATGGATGCAGCATTACTATTAGAGTATGGTTGGGTTCTTCTCGTCTTGATCGGGCTGGAAGGGATTTTAGCCGCCGATAACGCGTTGGTTATGGCGGTAATGGTAAAACATTTGCCGGAGGAAAAAAGAAAAAAAGCGTTATTTTATGGATTGGCAGGGGCTTTTGTTCTGCGATTTGGCTCTTTATTTGCCATTTCATTTTTGGTCAACGTATGGCAGGTTCAAGCGATTGGCGCGATCTATTTGCTGTATATCTCAGCAAGCCACTTATTGAAAAGATATGTATTTAAGAAAGAAGACACACATAAAGAGACGAAGCAAAGCGGTTTTTGGCCGACTGTTTTAAAAGTTGAGCTGGCAGATATCGCGTTTGCTGTTGATTCCATCTTAGCAGCAGTAGCATTGGCGGTTACGCTCCCTGCAACATCATTCCCGAAGATCGGCGGACTTGACGGAGGGCAATTTCTCGTCATTTTGGCCGGCGGTATCATCGGATTGGTGATCATGCGGTTTGCGGCTTCCATGTTTGTGAAGTTATTAAAGGAACGTCCAAGCCTAGAAACAGCAGCCTTTGTGATTGTCGGCTGGGTCGGAGTGAAGCTTGCTTTATATACGCTTGCCCATCGCGACATAGCGGTTGTTTCTGAGCACTTTATCCATTCTGGAACATGGAAGCTGATATTCTGGGGTGTCTTAGCGGCAATCGCGGTTTGCGGCTGGTTTATGTCAGGTGGGAAAAGACAGCCGGAGAGCGCACAAAACGAACAAAAAAACAGCACCCGTGAACGGGCGTAATCTGAAAGACTCTGCTTAAAAGCAGAGTCTTTTTGTGTTTGAAGCGTTTTCATAAGCGAAATAAAATAACATTTTCATAACATCTTTGTTACAAAAAACACGCATAAAACCCCCTTAATTCTTTAGAAAGGCACGAAATCATGTATAGGACGTCAGAATGGTTTGTCATAATTGAGACATTGGAAATCAATATTTCTTTTTCTCCTTTGCGAATCCCTATCAAATTAGCTATCATTAATGAGTAGTTATAGGGAGGAACTGAGGTGAAACCAGTGCTTAGCCTTTTGTTTAAATTGGGAAAAAAGAAGCAAACACTTGAAAAAGCTGTTGAGAGTATACAAAAAGGCAATAAAGATCTGCAAAATGAATTAATACAGCAATATAAGCCATTTATCGCAAAGACGGTTTCATCCGTTTGTAAACGATATATAGATGAAAAAGACGATGAGTTCAGTATTGGACTGATCGCGTTTAATGAAGCTATAGAAAAATATTCACCTGAAAAAGGAAATTCTCTGCTCGCATTTGCTGAGCTTATTATAAAAAGAAAAGTCATTGATTACATTAGAAAAGAAGCCAGAAGCGCACAAAATATAAATATCGATTTACAGGAAGGAGACGATCAGGAGTCATCACAAAGCCTGATTGAAGCCGAGCTTTCCATTGATGAATACCGCCGTCAGATTGAACAGGAGCAGAGGCGGGAGGAAATCCTCTATTTTCAAAAGCAGCTCAAGGATTATGGTTTATCGTTTAAAGAACTGCTTGAAAATTCTCCAAAGCACACGGATGCAAGGCAAAACGCCATAAAGGTGGCAATGACGCTTGTTGAACATGAAGAATTGGCCGCTATCCTGTATACAAAGAAGCAGCTTCCGGTCAAACAGCTTGAACAGCTTGTCTCTGTAAGCCGAAAAACGATTGAGAGAAACAGAAAATATATTATTGCGATGTGTATTATCATTACGGGTGATTATATTTATTTAAAAGATTATCTTAAAGGGGTGCTGCACTCATGAGAAGAGGGATTATAGTAGAGAAAAATAAAAAATTCGTCACGTTGCTGACCCCTGACGGACAATTTTTAAAAGCCAAAAATGATCGACACAGCTATGAAATCGGAGAAGAAATCATGCTTCCGAGTGAAACACGCATGGGCAGAAGGGCCAGCTTTTTTGATTTTTTTAAACTGCGCCCTTTCAAAATGGGGATTTTTACGATGACTGCTATTATGCTCTTTATTTTTATAGTTCTCCCCGTTTTTTCTAATAATAAGGCCTATGCGTATATGACAATCGATATCAATCCAAGCGTCGAAATGGCGATAAACAGCGATTATGAAGTGATTGAACTGACGCCTCTAAACGATGAGGGACAGAAAGTCGTGAATGATATAGATGATTGGGAGAAGACTGATTTTAAAAAGGTGATTGACGATATTATAACCGACTGCAGTGAACACGGGTATGTAAAGAAATCGAAAGAAATATTGATTTCCACTGTTTATGAAAACACAGAAGACAATACATATAAAAAGGCTGTGAAAAAACAGCTGAATGATGTGACTGAAAAATATAAAACGACATACCGCATGGAATCTCTCGAGTCAGATATGCAAACGAGGGAAAAAGCGAAGAAAAAAGGCGTCTCAACAGGCAGCTACATCAAATCAAATGAAAAGAATGACAATAAAGATTTAAAAGATGACTCCAGCAAACCATCCGGGGAAGAGGATCAAAAGAATGATGAAAATGTGGATGAAAACACCGATCAAACTGACACCCAGGACAGCAAGCAAGGAGATAATGAACAGCTGAATGATGCGGATTCCGGAGACCAGAAAGAAGATAAAGCGGATGACCAGATTGATGATAGTGACAAAGATAAAAAAATAAAGGAATCAGATGAAAACACAGATACCGAAAAAGATGGGGACCATGAGCAAACCCCAATACAAGATCCTCAAGATAAAGGAAATGAAAATAACGGCGCTGACAAGGGCCAAAGCCAATATCACAGGGACTGGAACAATGGTGAACAAGGCAAGAACCGTTCTTCGTCCAGAAGGGATAACGCTTCAGACCGACGTAATCCAAACGGCTACAGCAGTGATAATAATTCAGCTCAAAATGAAGATTCGCCGAGTGCCCCCGGCGAATAAAGACCTGAATTTATTTAGTTGTGCCATTTAATTGTGATTGTGCTTGCTGTACCAGCCGCTTTGTCATTTCTCCGCCTACAGAGCCGTTAGCGCGTGCGACTGTATCAGAACCAAGGTTCACACCGAATTCTTGAGCCACTTCGAGTTTAAATTGGTCTAGTGCCTGCTCCACCCCTGGAACAACGAGTTTATTTCTGCTCGCCATCTTTTTCATCTCCTTTTTCGATAAAGAAATTCTTAACGCGTATTTAGTTTGAAATATACGGGGTTTATTTATGCTGGCAATTGTTGTGGAGAAAAATAAAACCCCGGCCTCTGAGCCGGGGTGACGCAGACTATAGAATGTCTGCTGTCATTTTATGTGCGGTTGCCTGAATATGGAACGTCAAAATGGAGAGAACTGTAATGGCGATAATTTGTCTGATTTTAAGCCATTGGCCGTCATTCAGTTCTTCAAAACGGTGACGGAGACGCTCTGTCTCCTGTTCGGCGATCTCCTGCAGATTTGATTCTTTCATCGAAGGAGTATCTTGGTGATGGATGGCATCAAGCACATATGCGCAGCTTTCATAATAAGCAATCGGGCTGATGACATCATCAGATCTGTCTGAGATTGTGTTAAAGGCCACTTTTAAAATAGCCCGTATGTGTTCAAAGTCATAAATGGATTTTAAATCACGTACAATTAAAAGAATAACTGCCTGTTCAACTGAGTATTTTTTGCCCAGCTCAGGGTGTCCGATCAGATCTTTGATATCACGCTTTACCCAGTTTTGAATCGCGGTTGACTTTAACGACGTCAGCTCGCATAAGTTGCCAAGCTCTACGATTTCATTTGTAGAAAGACCGTATTCTTTTTTCTGTTTTTTTCGTTCGTATCTTGTAAGAAATTCAGGAATTTCTAGATGATTGGCTGCTTTTTCTGCTGACATGTTCGCTGATTGGACGAGAATGTCGAGCGGGCTATGTTCTCCTTGTCCTTTTAGGGAATAGAGCAGCCGCACCATATCGGTTCGAGAGAGTTTAAAAATGTTCATTGTTCACCTCTTTAAACAATTTGACGCGGATATCGGTCTATGTATAAATTCAAAGTTCAAGCGTCAGCAAATTACATTAACATCATACGTCGAATTCCTTGCATTTTCAAATGGATGTTTTATAATTTAAATATACGGGTTCTTTTGAACTTAAAATAACGGAGGTTGTTATGGCGAAAAGAATTTTTCTGTTTATTCTAACGAATATTTTGGTGCTTACAACAATCGGGATCGTTTTGTCTGTTTTAAGCTCTGTTACAGGAGTCGGGACGTACTTTACAGCTGATGGCGGTATCGATCCAATGGCGCTTCTTGTGTTCAGTTTAGTCGTTGGATTTGTCGGTTCCTTTACGTCTCTTGCGATATCCAGATGGATGGCAAAGACGATGATGGGCGTCAGAGTGCTGAATCCGAAAAAACACTCGCTCAGCTATGAGGAACAGCAATTGGTTGATCGTGTTCACAGATTAAGCCGCTCTGCCGGTTTAACGAAAATGCCGGAAGTCGGGATTTACCGTTCACCTGAAGTAAACGCGTTTGCGACTGGACCGTCAAAACGCCGTTCACTTGTCGCAGTATCGTCAGGGCTGCTGGAGCAGATGGATGACGCAGCGGTTGAAGGTGTGCTTGCCCACGAGGTCGCGCATATCACAAATGGTGATATGGTAACAATGACGCTTTTACAAGGTATCGTTAATACCTTTGTCGTCTTTTTATCGCGTATCGCTGCTTGGATAGCAAGTCGTTTTGTCAAAGAAGATCTAGCTCCGATCGTTCATTTTATTGCAATGATTATTTTTCAGATTGTCTTTTCGATACTTGGCAGCCTGGTTGTGTTTGCGTATTCACGCCATCGTGAATTCCATGCTGACAGGGGAGGAGCGGATCTTGCCGGCAAGGACAAGATGATTCATGCGCTGCGGACGCTTAAAAGCTATTCTTCCCGGATTATGGAAGACGATCAGACAGCTGTCCAAACGTTAAAGATTAATGGCAAGAAGCGCTCTTCGCTTTTCTCTACTCACCCTGATTTAGATGAGCGAATCAGACGGCTGGAAGCTAAATAATACAAACACATTGTTCCTCTGAGAGAATTCTCAGAGGTTTTTTATTTTATCTATTGACTAAAATCATAAAAAAATAAGCAAGTTAAGAAAATGTTTCGTAAAAGCCTTTAAAAATGGACCTAATATCTTTAGAATAATTACCGTACTTAAAAAGAGAGGCAGAAGGATTTTACATGAGATTAAAGTTTGGAAAATTGATACAGGCCTTGTCACCGGCCCAGCTGATCGCATTATATTATTTTCTTGCAGTTACTGTGGCCGTTATATTGCTGAGTTTGCCAGCGGCCCATAAACCGGGGGCGGATTGGACGTTTATTGATGCGCTTTTTACAGCTGTCAGTTCAGTCAGTGTAACGGGACTGACAGTTGTTGATACAGCTGATACATTCAGCACAATAGGGATTTTTATATTAGCATTTGTTTTGCAATTTGGCGGAATCGGAATTATGACGCTCGGAACGTTCATTTGGCTGATCATGGGAAAACGAATCGGGCTGAAAGAACGGAAGCTGATTATGGTTGATCAAAACCAATCCCAGTTTTCAGGAATTGTCAATCTGATGAAGCAGGTACTGTTTCTGATCTTGTGGATTGAATTTTTTGGCGGGCTGATACTCGGCACATATTTCTTAACCTACTATGACTCCTATCAGGAAGCCTATTTACACGGATTTTTTGCCAGTATCAGTGCAACGACAAACGGCGGATTTGATATTACCGGTAATTCGATGATTCCATTTCGCCACGATTACTTTGTGCAGTTTATTACAATGCTTTTAATTATATTTGGAGCGATTGGATTTCCCGTGCTTGTTGAAGTAAAGGATTTCCTGTTTTCAAAGCATCGGCGTTATCCATTTACGCTTTTTACAAAGATCACGACGATTACATTCGGCTCACTTGTCTTGTTTGGAGCCATTGGCATCTTTGCCCTGGAAGCAAACCATGCGTTCGCAGGAAAATCATGGCATGATGTTTTGTTTTTGTCCCTGTTTCAATCAACGGCAACCCGAAGCGGGGGGCTGGCAACAATCGATATCAGCCAATTATCGGATTCCACACTCTTTTTTATTTGTGCGCTGATGTTTATTGGAGCGTCGCCAAGCTCAGTCGGGGGAGGCATACGGACAACGACTTTTGCTTTGAACCTTCTTGCGCTGTTTCATTTTGCCCGCGGCAATAAGGCCGTAAAGGTATTCAAACGGGAGCTTCACCCTGCAGACTTGATGAAGTCGCTTGTTGTCACGATGATGGCGATCCTGCTCGTTTTTGGCGCGACACTCATTCTGACCATTACAGAAAAGCATTCCCTGCTGGAGCTTTTGTTTGAAGTGTGCTCGGCATTCGGTACAACCGGCCTGTCGCTTGGAATTACGGCAGATTTGAGCAGTGTTGGAAAATGCGTCATTATGATTGTCATGTTTATCGGGCGAATCGGCATCCTAACCTTCCTGTATCTGATCGGAAGAAAGGAAATTGAAGCGAACTATCACTATCCGAAGGAAAGAGTTATTATCGGATAGGCAAAACACCGCATACTTTGCGGTGTTTTTTGATTGCCAAAAAAAAGATGTGTGCCTCCTGTTCAGTTGGAGAACCTAACTTCGACAGGTGCAATTAATGCTCCTGCATCTTGAAGTGAGTGAAATGTCTGAAAACTGGCGAGGAGGATTCGTATGAAGCGTAAAGCTGAAGTGAATGAAGCCATTAAAAATAACAATACACCTACCGAGAGCATGGACCCCAATTCATATAAGACACAATATCATGACGACCCCAATTTTAGAGGGGCAAACCGCAATTCCAAACAGGGCCAGCAGGGAGGCATGTAATTGTGAAGAAAAACCGTCATAGCAGAGACATGCAAAATCATAAAAAGCCTATGAATAAAAAGGTGCTGGAGGAAGAATTCTCAAGTGAACTTGGGGATTACAATGCCGGAAAGATCATCGAAACGCTGGAAGTCACCAAGCCTGAAAAGAAAAAAGAAAAAAACAAAAATAAAAAACAAAAATAAAAAAGACCTCTTAGGCGGCGTCCGCTTAAGAGGTGCTTTTTCTATTTTAAATAAGCATTTTTGCCCATTCCTCTGACAAATTGCAATAAGCTGGTCATCCTCAGCTCAATGAAGGGCTGAGCGACTGTCTTAACAAAGTTGCTGGAGAGGACTGATGTCAGGGCTGCTGTTAAAAGTAAGAGGATCACTAAGCTTTGATAGTCAGTAAGCCAATCCTCAAGCCCGACCTGCCGTAATGTTTTAATAATAAACCCGTGAAGCAGATACACGTAAAATGTCCGGGTTCCCCATCTGGTAAAGAAATACCGTTTTTGCGGAACAAGCGCTAAAAAGCTGAAGGTTGCCCCAAAGGCGAGTACATACCAGCCGATTCGGGATAGTCCGCTTACCAGGGTAACGTCTCCAAATGAAGAATACGGTTTTGAACCAAACAGAAAAGAATAGTCAAAATCGATGCCCCAGCAGATGACGAATACTGCGGCAAGCACTCCGAGCGCAATTTGTTTGCCGCGTTTTGATCTCAATAAATCAAAATGATGTTTATTTAAATAAAAACCGACAAGGAACATCGGTAAGAATACGAATGTCCGTGACAAGCTCAGCGTGCTGCTGACAAAGTCCAGATAACCGATCAGCACGGCGATTCCGCAGCTGACAAACAGCGCCCACTGTTTTGAAAGCTTTGAAAAAGGATATAGGAGCAGGTTCCAAAAGAATAAGCTCACAAGAAACCATAACGACCATTGCGGATCAATCGGGTTCACATTTGCCATGCTTTCATCTTGCATAATGTAATAAAAGACGGAATAAATGATTTGGAAAATCAAATACGGAATAATCAGCTTGACCGCCAGCTTTTTTACATATCCCGCCCGTTTAAAGCCTTTCGCGAAATAACCGGATACAAGAATAAATGCAGGCATATGGAATGTGTAAATGAATTTGTAGAGGTAGAGCATAAAATGATTATCATTAATAAAGGAACGAAGGATATGACCGAATACAACAAGGAATATCAATAAAAATTTTGCGTTATCGAAATAACTGTCCCGCGATTTACTCATAGCATCACCTTCTCTTTCATCAGTCACTAAGAGATTATTCCCTGCTGGTACATATTTTAAAATAAAAGATGAAAAAGGAATCTAAAAAAATGCTGATTGTTAGGTCGATGTAAAGTGACGGTAAGGATCGTAGAAAATGTCTTCGTAATGTAATGGCGCTGAAATTTTCTGAAATTTATAGGGCAAATGAAGGAAGTTCCCGCATTTTGTAGAAATATTGAGGGATAGGTTTTGAAGAAGGAGTGTACATGCATGGAAACTCTTGGTGTCCAGACAAACTCGGAGCTGCGAGAGGAACTGAATCGCCTCAAAGAAGAAAACGCGCGACTGAAAAAGGAATTGAATCAGCATCAAGTGATTGTCAACAATACGCTCGATGCTATTTTTATTTGTGATAACGAAATGCGGATTGTTCAGGCAAATGAAGCAACAGAAAGGATGCTTCAAGTTGACTCGGAAGATTTGAAAAAGCGTTCTGTTTTGGATTTTTTGTTTTCAATTCCAAAGGATGAACTGAATCTTTCCGTAAAGAAGTTTTTTAAAAAAGGCTTTCTGTGGAAGGAGGTTCCGATCAGGCTTGATTGCGGGGCAACAAAATACATAGAGTTTCTGGCCAAAAGAGGTATTGGTGAGGATTTCTTTTTTGTTGTCATGAGGGACATATCTTCTAAGAAGATTCTGGAGCGGGAATTCTCTATGAATGAACAGCTTTTTAAGGACTTGTTTGACAGAGCAGTTGACGGAATCGTCCTGTTTGATAAAGATGGCGGTTTTATTGATGCCAATTTGTCCTTTTGTAAAAGCTTTGAAATCAATCATAATGAGCTGTCTCATTTATCTTTGTATGAGTTCATAGACAGCGGCTCACGAAAAGATTTCGACAATATCTGGAAGGCGCTCAACCGCAAGGGAAAAGCGAAGGGGGAGCTGCCTGTCAAGCTTCGTTCAGGAGTTCAAAAACTATTTGAATTCACGATTACATCAAACATCATCAGCGGTTTTTATATGTCCATTATGAGGGATATCACAGAGAAGCGGTCTATGGAGCTGCAGCTCTTTAAAAGTGAGGAGCGCTTCAGAGAAATCTTTGAAAATGCAATGGACGCCATCATCATCTGGTCGAATGACGGAAGAATCGTAAAAGCGAATCAATCTGCCTGTAAAATTTTTGAGCTGCCGATGAATTTGCTGTTGAAAAGAAAGCTGTGTGATTTTCTCGTTGACTCGCAGCAGAAATACAGCATAACGAAGAGGAAATACGCAAAATACGGAGAGATCAGAGAAGAGCTGCTGTTTCAAATGGGGAACGGCCAATTCAAAGAGCTTGAATTTACTTCAAAACGGACAATCCTTGAAAATCAGCATTTGACGATCTTAAGAAATGTAAGCGACAGAAAGCGGATGGAAAAGGAGCTTCGGGAAAGCGAGCTGAAATTCAGAAAAGTGTTCAACGGCTCAATGGACGGCAATGTATTGTTCGACAATCAATACAGGATCATCGACGCCAACCCGTTAGCAAGCCATATTTTGGGCCTGTCACATGAAGAGATCAAACAGCACAGCCTGTTAGATATTATTTCTGCTTATGAAATAGAAAATCTGGCATCACCGGCAAGGCAGATTAATTTTGATGAAATGGACAACGAAATTCCATTTTTGCTGAGCAGCGGTGATAACAGAAAACTCGAATTCTCATTTAAACGGAATATTATTCAAAATATGAACTTGGCTATCTTTAAAGACGTAACAGAGCGAAAAGAATTGGAGGAACGCCTGCGCAAATCAGATACCCTTCATGTTGTCGGCGAACTCGCAGCCGGCATTGCTCATGAAATCAGAAATCCGATGACTGCTCTTAAAGGCTTCATTCAGCTTCTGAAAGGGAGTGTCGAGGGAGACTACGCCCTTTACTTCAACGTGATCACCTCAGAACTAAAGCGCATCGAATCCATCATCACCGAATTCTTGATTTTAGCCAAGCCCCAGGCCATTATGTATGAGGAAAAACATGTTACCCAAATTATGAGGGACACGATAGACCTTCTAAATGCGCAAGCCAATCTCAGCAATGTACAAATGCAACTTGATTTAATTGACGACATTCCCCCGATTTACTGTGAACCGAATCAGCTGAAACAGGTTTTTATCAATATATTAAAAAACGCCATCGAAGTGATGCCTGACGGCGGAAATATTTTTGTAACGATAAAGGCATTGGATCAAGATCATGTTCTAATCTCCTTAAAAGACGAGGGAATCGGAATGACAGAAGATAAATTAAAGCGACTTGGTGAACCGTTTTATACGACAAAGGAACGGGGAACTGGACTTGGGCTTATGGTAAGCTATAAAATTATTGAAGAACATCAAGGCGAGATTATGGTAGAAAGTGAAGAAGGGAAGGGCACCGTTTTCCATATTACGCTTCCTGTCAGACAGAATGCTGAAGAAAGAAGGAATGATGAATGAACTACTATACGACAGCCGAAACGCCGCTCGGTGAACTTATCATTGCCGAAGAGGAGGACCGGATCACTCGTCTATTTCTCAGTCAGGAAGATTGGGTGGATTGGAAAGAAACGGTTCAGAATACTGAGCGTAAGGAAACACCTAATCTTGCAGAAGCGAAACAACAGCTTCAAGAATATTTCGCAGGCGAAAGGAAGACATTTACCCTGCCGCTCAGCCAAAAGGGCACTCCTTTTCAGCAAAAAGTGTGGCAAGCGCTGGAGAGGATTCCATATGGTGAATCCCGAAGCTATGCGGATATTGCCGCTGCGGTCGGCAGTCCTAAAGCGGTGCGCGCTGTCGGGCAGGCTAATAAACGTAACGACCTGCCGATTTTTGTCCCGTGCCACAGAGTGATCGGCAAAAACAGTGCGTTAACAGGATACGCCGGAAGCAAAACGGAGATCAAAGCATTTTTGCTAAACATCGAGCGAATCTCCTATAAAGAAAAATAAAACATATGGCACGTTCCCTTTTTTCACGGCCGACATATCATTTTATTAAGTTAAAAAAGTTGGTCTGATGAAAAAGGAGGACAAAGCAATTGAAGCCGAGCCGCTCTGAGAAACTTGCCGTTTTTGCCGAACTGTTTGTGAAACTGCATATCTTATCAAGCGCTCAAAAAGATGAAATCATCAATGTTAACAAAAAGAAACAAAAAAACCGCTGACTCGGCTCCAAATGAGCAAAGTCCAGCGGTTTTTTAATGCACCTTTTCTCCTCTAAACAGCTGTTCAATCTCTTCTTCATAGTTTCCGGTCATAATCCCTTTTTCTGTGATGATTCCTGAAATGAGATCATGAGGTGTAATGTCGAAAGCGGGATTAAAGACAGGCACATTGGATGGAGCGGTCCGAACTCCGGAAATCTGCCTGACTTCCTCGGGATCCCGTTCCTCTATCGGGATATCAGCGCCGCATTTGACCTTTGTATCAAATGTAGATAAAGGTGCGGCGACAAAAAACGGAATATCAAAGGCGTTTGCTAAAATAGCAAGACCGTATGTGCCGATTTTATTTGCCGTATCACCGTTCTTTGCAATTCGGTCGGCTCCGACGATAACAGCGGAAATTTGTTTTTCCTTCATCGTATGGGCAGCCATGCTGTCTGTGATCAGAGTGACATCAATGCCCCCCTGCATCAGCTCCCAAGCAGTAAGGCGTGAACCTTGCAGGACAGGCCTTGTTTCACAGGCATAAATGTGTAATCCCAAATCTTTTTGTTTGGCCAAGTAAAACGGAGCTAGCGCTGTTCCATAGCGGCTTGTCGCGATTGAGCCGGCATTGCAGATTGTCATGATCCTGTCGCCTTTTTTGAAAAGCTGCAGGGCGTTTTGGCCGATCAACCGGCACGTTTCCTCATCCTCGACCTGAATCTGAATTGCTTCATGGACAAGGTTTGTTTTTGCTTCATTTACGGAAATCGCGTTTTCGACCGAATGACTCAGTCTCTCAAGCGCCCATGACAAATTAATGGCGGTAGGCCGTGAGCTGTTTAAATATTGTTTGATGTCTTCCAGTCTGCGGCGGAATTCCGTGACATTATCTGTTTCAATGTTTTTGGCAGCAAGCGCTAGTCCGAAGGCAGCCGTAATGCCGATCGCCGGAGCGCCCCTTACTTTGAGCGTGACAATCGCATCAAATACATCCTCTTTCGTCGTCAGCTCCAAATATTCCGTCTCATCAGGAAGCTTTTGCTGATTTAAAATGGTAATAGCTGTTTCTTTCCATTCAACAGAACGTGGAACAGCAAATGAATGGGTCATGAATAGATCATTCCTTTACAAGTAACTTAAATAATTCAATAACATCTGTTATCGTTTTGAATTCCGAACGTTTTTCGATAAAGGCTGTGCCGGTTTCGAGCGCCAAGCGTTTTCTGCCGATTCGTTTATCAAACGGCACGATCGTATCCAGGTCAGCTACATGGGCAAGGCCGATCGTGCGTCGTATCAGCTCACAGCCCGCAAATCCGATTGCTTCTTCAAAAATATGGATGAGCGTATCAGTGAGGTAACCGTCGATGTTGGCGTAAACATCCAGACTGTCCTTCTGCCAGGCTTCACTAAACGTCTCTTCAAACGTTTTCCAGACCTGGTTGACATGTTCATATAACGGCTCTCTGTCAGCCCCGTCACGGCTGAGTGCGTTCAAAAATAAGTTGGCGATAAATTGCCCTACATCAAAGCCGATCGGTCCGTAAAAAGCAAACTCAGGATCAATCACCTTTGTTTCGTGCTCACTTGCGAAAATGCTTCCTGTATGCAAATCACCATGAATCAACGTTTCTGCAGACGTTAAAAATGACTTTTTCAGCTTAGCGGCTTCGATTTTAACGCTGTCATTATTCCAAAGCTTTTCGACAAAAGGACGAAGCTCTTCTTCAAAATCATTTGTGTCATGGTCGAAGAAAGGATCTGTAAAAACAAGTCTTTCCGTAATGTCGCATAGCTCTGGATTTGTAAACTGTTTAACAAGCTGTTTTTTCACCTTAGGTTCAAGCGCGTAATCTGATGAGTAGAAAAGTGTTTTTCCTAAAAATTCACCGATGTGCTGCGACAGATGAGGATAGTTTTCACCCTCAATGAGTCCTTTTCTTGCGATCTTGAGGTGAGAGAGATCCTCCATGACGGTAACCGCCATTTCCGTATCAGAATAAAACACTCTTGGAACCAGGTGAGGAACATGCTCGCCCTGACGGATGAGAGCGCTGCTTTCGATTCTTGCACGGTCGATTGTCAGCGGCCAGCTTTCTCCCACCACTTTTGCATACGGAACCGCCTGTTTAATGATCAATGCTCTGTCATGTTCTTGATCATAAATATGAAAAACGTAATTTAAGTTGCCGTCTCCGATCTCCTGGCATGTCAGCGTGCTTTTGCTTGGAAAAAGGCCAAGCTTCACCGCCAACGCCACAGCGGAGCTTTCATTTAACGTTTCGTATAAAGGTGTTTTTGTGACTCCCATCATCATAACCTCCAATTATGTAATCACTTAATATGTGGCCGTAAAAAAGCCTCCTTCTCAGAGAGAAGGAGGCTTAACATCTATGTCCGCCTCTCTTATCTCTCAGATCAGATCTGAATGGAATTAGCACCGTGCCTTAAGAGACCAGCGTCTCGGCGCGAAAAAGATGCGCCCCATTTCACAATGGAATTACGGTCGGTTGCTGTTGGGGTCAAAAGGCCAAATCCCTCGCCCAACTCTCGATAAGAGAATATATTCACTTGTTTGACAATTCTAATTTATCAGTTGATGAACATGGTAACAGGTAATTTAGTTAGTTGTCAATATATTTTTTAATATAAATCTTTTCTGATATCATCGAAAACAGGAATGCTCTCCCGAACTTCTGCGCTTTCTTGAAGGTCAATTTCCGCTCGGACTATGCCTTCTTCCCGGCCGCCTTCAGCAAGTACACGCCCCCATGGATCAATAATCAGACTATGACCTGCAAATTCATTATCCGGATTTGAACCGGTACAATTGCAGGCTGCGACAAAGCATTGGTTTTCAATGGCCCGCGCAATAAGCAGGCTTTTCCAATGATCAAGGCGGGGAAGAGGCCATTCCGCAGAAATAAACAGCACGTTGGCGCCTTTTGTCGTATGTTTTCTGATCCATTCCGGAAAACGGATATCGTAACAGATCAATCCAGAGCTTTTGACGCCGTCAAGCTCAAAGTATCCGTCTTCGGAACCGGCTGATAAATACAGATGCTCATCCATCAGCTGAAAAAGATGGGCTTTTCTGTACTCTTTAATGATTTGCCCTTCCTTATCCGCGATGTACATTGTATTATAAACATCAGAATTCTTCCTGACAGCGACCGATCCGGCGACAATATGAACACCATGTTTTTTTGCCGTTTTCTTCAGCCAGCTCTGAGCGGAGCGGCCGTCTTCATCAGCGAGTTCATCAAGATTGGCCAGATCATATCCGGTCGTCCATAATTCAGGCAGAACAAGAACATCAGCATGTTTGCTTTCTTTTTCGATGAAAAATTCAGCCTTTTTTATATTTTCCGAAGGTTTTCCGTATGAAATATCAAATTGAAGACAAGATATCGTCCATTTCATCTTTTTAACACCCCAAATTTTTCTTTACTTTTTTCATTTAACCATATATGATGATGGACTATCATTTCAAGATTTTTTTAGAAGGTGAGAATAGATGAAATTTGAACAGTCTCATGTATTGAAGGAATTGCCTAAACAATTCTTCGCTTCTCTGGTGCAGAAAGTGAACCGAAAGCTCGCAGAAGGACATGACGTTATCAATCTAGGACAGGGAAATCCAGATCAGCCGACTCCGGAACATATTGTCGAGGAGATGAAACGAGCTGTTGCTGATCCTGAGAATCATAAATATTCGTCTTTTCGCGGCTCATACCGTCTGAAGTCAGCGGCTGCTGCATTTTACAAAAGAGAATACGGCATTGATCTGGATCCGGAAACCGAAGTCGCTGTATTATTCGGCGGAAAAGCCGGTCTAGTCGAGCTCCCGCAATGCTTGTTGAATCCCGGTGATACGATTTTAGTTCCCGATCCGGGTTATCCTGATTACTGGTCGGGTGTCACACTTGCAAAAGCAAAAATGGAAATGATGCCGCTCGTAAAGGACAGGGCGTTTCTCCCTGATTACAGCAGCATAACCGCTGAAGTAAGGGAACAGGCGAAATTGATGTATTTAAATTATCCGAATAATCCGACCGGAGCTGTTGCTACTTCTGAGTTCTTTGAAGACACCGTGCGTTTTGCGACTGAAAACGGAATCTGCGTCGTTCACGATTTTGCTTACGGCGCTGTAGGATTTGACGGCTGCAAGCCTTTAAGCTTTTTGCAGACTGAAGGTGCGAAGGATATCGGAATTGAAATTTACACGCTGTCAAAAACGTATAATATGGCAGGATGGCGGGTTGGCTTTGCCGTCGGAAACGCTTCGGTCATTGAAGCGATCAATCTTTATCAAGACCATATGTTTGTCAGTCTTTTCAGAGCGACTCAGGAGGCTGCAGCAGAGGCACTGTTAGCCGATCAGACGTGTGTGGCAGAGCAAAATGCCAGGTATGAGAGCAGGAGAAACGCTTGGATCACGGCATGCCGGGAAATCGGCTGGGATGTAACAGCTCCCGCAGGTTCTTTTTTTGCATGGCTGCCTGTGCCTGAAGGCTATACTTCTGAGCAGTTCTCAGATCTTTTGCTGGAAAAAGCGAATGTGGCAGTTGCGGCTGGAAACGGCTTCGGTGAATATGGCGAGGGCTACGTCAGAGTCGGACTTTTATCAAGTGAAGAAAGACTTAAGGAAGCTGCTTATCGAATTGGCAAACTGAACCTGTTTACCCAAAAAAGCATTGACAAGACCTTATAACGATGGGATAATTCAAAATAATTTATAAAATCTATATTTTCTTATCAAGAGCAGGCAGAGGGACGAGCCCGATGAAGCCCGGCAACCGACTTATAAAGCACGGTGCTAATTCTTGCAGCTAGCGGCTGAGAGATAAGATTCGGACGAGAAACGAAACCTCTTTAGACGCGATTGCAGTTTGAAGAGGTTTTTTGATATGGATGAAATGAAAGGAGCTCTGGCATGAGTGAGTTATTAGCGACATATCTCCTGACCGAACCGGGAGCCGATACAGAGAAGAAAGCAGAACAAATCGCAACAGGATTGACAGTAGGCTCCTGGACTGATCTGCCCCTTGTAAAACAGGAGCAAATGCAAAAGCACAAGGGGCGGGTGATAAAAGTTGAGGAGAGAGAGGGAACTGCTGAATCAGAAAAACAAGCGGTCATCACAATTGCCTATCCTGAAATCAATTTCTCTCAGGATATTCCGGCTTTGCTGACAACAGTGTTTGGCAAGCTGTCGCTGGACGGAAAAATCAAATTAATCGATCTTCACTTCTCTGAAGCATTTAAGCGTGCACTGCCGGGACCGAAGTTTGGCGTATACGGCATCAGGAAGCTGCTGGGAGAGTTTGAGAGACCGCTGTTAATGAGCATATTTAAAGGCGTAATCGGAAGGGACCTGAGTGATATTAAAGAACAGCTCCGGCAGCAGGCGCTTGGCGGAGTTGACTTAATTAAAGACGATGAAATTTTCTTTGAGACAGGTCTAGCACCTTTTGAAACAAGAATTGCAGAAGGAAAGCAAATATTGAAAGAAACGTATGAGCAGACCGGACATAAAACGCTGTATGCGGTGAATTTGACTGGACGTACGGCTGATCTGAAAGACAAAGCGAGACGCGCCGCCGAGCTGGGAGCGGATGCGCTTTTGTTTAATGTCTTCGCTTACGGCTTGGACGTTATGCAAGGCCTTGCGGAAGATCCTGAAATCCCAGTTCCGATTATGGCGCATCCAGCGGTCAGCGGAGCGTTTACGTCTTCTCCGTTTTACGGTTTTTCTCACGCTCTTTTACTCGGAAAATTAAACCGATATTGCGGTGCTGACTTCAGCCTCTTTCCGTCTCCATATGGTTCGGTTGCGCTTCCAAGAGCAGATGCACTGGCGATTCATGAAGAATGTGTGAGAGAGGATGCTTTTAACCAAACATTTGCGGTTCCGTCAGCAGGCATTCATCCCGGCATGGTTCCGCTATTAATGCGTGATTTCGGCATAGACCACATTATTAACGCCGGAGGAGGCGTACATGGACATCCGAACGGTGCCCAAGGCGGGGGGCGAGCGTTCAGAGCCATTATTGATGCGGTCCTAGAGGCCCAGCCGATTGATGAAAAAGCCGAACAATGCAAGGATCTTAAGCTTGCGCTAGATAAATGGGGAAAGGTTGAAGCCGTATGACGACTCGAAAACCTTTTATTATTTGTGATTTTGACGGAACCATCACGATGAACGACAACATTATAAATATCATGAAAACATTTGCTCCCCCAGAGTGGGTGGCATTAAAAGACGGCGTACTTTCCAAAACGCTGTCGATCAAGGAAGGTGTCGGGCGGATGTTCGGCCTTCTGCCCAGCCGTTTAAAAGAAGAGATTACAAGTTTTGTATTGGAAGATGCAAAAATCAGGGAAGGCTTTCGGGAATTTGTAGCATTTATCAATGAGCACGAGATTCCGTTTTATGTCATAAGCGGTGGAATGGACTTTTTTGTATATCCTTTGCTTGAAGGCATTGTGGAGAAAGACCGCATTTATTGCAACCATGCTTCATTTGACAATGACTATATCCATATTGACTGGCCTCATTCCTGCAAGGGCACATGCAGCAATCAATGCGGGTGCTGTAAGCCGTCGGTCATCCATGAACTTTCTGAACCGAACCAATATATCATCATGATCGGTGATTCGGTTACAGATGTGGAGGCAGCAAAGCTGTCTGACCTATGCTTTGCAAGGGATTATTTATTAAACGAATGTCGGGAGCAAAACCTCAATCATCTTCCGTATCAAGATTTTTATGAGATCAGAAAGGAAATTGAGAATGTAAAGGAGGTACAGGAATGGCTGCAAAACAAGAACGCTGGCGAGAGCTCGCTGAAGTAAAACGGGAATTGGCAGAGAGAGATTGGTTTCCGGCTACTAGCGGTAATCTGTCAATTAAGGTTACAGATGAGCCTTTAACATTTCTCGTCACTGCAAGCGGAAAAGATAAACGCAAAGAGACGGTTGAAGATTTTCTGCTGGTCGATCAAAACGGAGAGCCTGCTGAAAGCGGGCATTCTCTGAAACCGTCAGCAGAAACGCTTTTGCATACACATTTGTACAATAAAACCAATGCCGGATGCTGCCTGCATGTCCATACGGTAAACAATAATGTGATTTCAGAGTTATACGGAGACCAAAAGAAAATCACATTCAAAGGCCAGGAAATTATAAAAGCACTCGGCTTGTGGGAAGAGAACGCAGAAGTGACCATTCCGATTATAGAAAATCCGGCACATATCCCGACGCTTGCGGCACTGTTTGCGGAAGAGATTTCAGAAGATTCAGGAGCTGTTCTGATCCGAAATCATGGTATTACGGCTTGGGGGAGAACAGCATTTGAGGCAAAAAGAGTGCTTGAAGCGTATGAATTTTTGTTCAGCTACCATTTGAAATTGAAAACACTCCAGCATCAGCTGGTTAAATAAAAGGAGGAATTGAAATGGCTACAATTCGAATTCATGATGAGGCAAATACAACGATTGAAAATCAAGAGGAAGTGGCAAGCTTTCTGGACAGTCAAGAGGTTATTTATGAGCAATGGGATATCACGAAGCTTCCGGAACATCTCTCAGAGAAATATGACCTGACAGAAGAAGAAAAACAGCAAATTCTTGATACCTTTGAAACTGAAATTAAAGATATCTCAACCCGCCGCGGCTATAAAGCACAGGATGTTATTTCATTGTCAGACAGCAACCCGAAACTTGATGAACTGCTTGAAAATTTTAAAAGAGAGCATCACCATACAGACGATGAGGTTCGTTTTATCGTAAGCGGACACGGTATTTTTGTCATTCAAGGCAAGGACGGCACGTTTTTTGATGTCCGTTTAAACCCTGGAGATTTAATCTCTGTGCCTGAGAATATCCGCCATTACTTCACGCTTCAGGAGGACCGCAAAGTTGTCGCGGTGAGAATTTTTGTCACAACTGAAGGCTGGGTTCCTATTTATGAAAAAGACAGCGTGAATCAATAAGCATGAGATAGCCCCGTTCATCGAACGGGGCTTTTTATATTTATTGCAAACGCCACTTTTCATACTGTGACAGTTCTTTTTTAATCAGTGTCCAAATCAAACCTAAAACAGCTGCATCGTCAATGAATCCAAGTCCGAGGATTACGTCTGGAATGATATCGAGCGGCATGACGATATACAGGATTGCGGCAGTTAACAGCAAAAGTGTTTTAACCTGTGAACGAGGGTAGTCGCCATTTCGCCAATCGCGAAGCATCTGAAAAAAAATAGTGATGTGCTGAATACATTTTTTTCGGTTTTTCCTCTTCAAAATTGCTTTTCCGCCTGCCGCTCCGAGCATAATTGCTTTCTTTTTCTTCATTGGGCATACCTCCTGCCTGGCGGCGTGTTTAAGATATTCTTCACCTGGGTATTGTTCTTCTAATCCTATCAATATATCTATTATACCTGAAAAATTAACTTATTTAATGAAAATATGTTTACAAATAAAGTATAATCTGTAATAATGCACAATAACCCAATCAAACTTGTTTCCTATTTCTTAGCGGCGAGGGGTGAAGTGAATGGGCGGTTCTTCTGAACAAGAAAGATTGTTGGTGTCTATTGATGAAAAAAGAAAGTTAATGATAGATGCCGCTAGAAAGCAGGGATTTACAGGGCATGACACGATCAGGCACAGTCAGGAGCTGGATTGTTTAATAAATGAATATCACCAGCTTATGCAAGAAAACGAACATTCCCAAGGGATTCAAGGCCTTGTAAAGAAATTAGGCTTGTGGCCCCGCAGAGATGTTATGCCAGCATATGATGCAAATAAATAGCGGCCTATCAGATGCATATATAAAGAGAGAGCTTTTCGGAAGCGCTCTTTTTTTCTGGAAAAAATTCATATGAAAGAGGGAACTAATGAAGGAACTGGCGATTCTCATTACCGAAATGGTCAATCAATTTCATGATGCTTTTATTTCCTTATGCGGAATATTGGGCATTCATTTAACTGACAAAGAAATGCATTTTTGGGTGATCGGCATTTTTGGCATATTCTTTTTCGGCGTCACTCACGCTGTGTTTACATGGCTTTCTAAATGGAGTATGACAGCCTTGTCCTTTATCTATACCGTTACAGTCATCATTGTCATCGTATTTGCGATTGAGATTCAGCAAAAGGTGACGGGGAGAGGGAATATGGAGTTTTTAGATGCCACGGAAGGTATAAAGGGTTTTTTAGTATTTTTTATGTTTTTTTTGCTTTTGAAAATGCTGTTGCGTTTCATCAAAATCCTTTTTTCTGGAAGACCAGCAAGCAAATCGAATGGCAATGCCCGATCACGAAGATAAAAAACCCTCCTGACATGGTCAGGGGGGCTATGATGCGGATACGGGGAGGGTGATTGTCACCTCTGTGCCTCTTCGCACTTCACTTTCAATATGAATAGAGCCTCCGTACATCAGCACGATCCGTTTACAAACAACAAGGCCGAGACCGGTTCCTTTTTCTTTAGAAGTAACAAAGGGAAGGAAGATGTGATCCAGCATTTCCTGAGAAATCCCTTCACCGTTATCCACAACTTTGATTATGGCTTTTTTATCTAAAGCTCCTAGGGAGATCGTCAGTTTGCCTCCTTCAGGCATTGACTCGAGGCCATTTTTTGCTACATTTAAAATCACTTGTTTAATATGATCTTTTGTACATTTTACGAGTAAGGGCTGCTCGGTTAAATACTGTAATTCGACTTCAACATTGTATAGATTGCCCTCAGAATAAATGATCGGCATAATTTCTCCGATAATGTCCTGAAGTGAGTTCAGCTCCCATTTTTCAGCTGTCGGCTTGCCGAGAACGAGAAACTCACTCACTATTTGATTGATGCGCTTTATCTCCTGTTCGATAATGGAGAAGTAAAGCTGATCTTCCTCACCTTTATATTTCTTTTGCAACAGCTGAATAAAGCCGCTTATGCCGGTGAGGGGGTTACGGATTTCATGGGCTGTGCTGGCAGCAAGCGTCCCGATCAGCTCTAATTTTTGCGCCTCGTTTTCTGAGCGCTCCAGCTGGGTCTGCCGCTTCAGCAAATAATACAGCACGAGAATAAAAAGGATATTCAGCAGTACAATAATACATGAAAGCGGAAGCACAAGGCTTTTCGACAGTTCTTCTATTGTGACCGGGTTTGGATATACTTTCATATTCCAGCTGATATCATCCAGATATCCGCTGACAGGTTTCTGATCCTCTGCATGAGAGGCTTGTCCGCTCGCAAAAATCATTTTCCCGTCTTGGTTCACAACTTCAATATAAACATCAGGGCTCAGCAAGTTAATGAGATTTTTTAAATAATCAATTTGAATTGCTGCGACAAGATAATCTGTCACATTACGTTTTGAGTCCAAAACAGGCACACAAATTGTGAAAATTGGCTGACCAGTAATTCTGCTCGAATAACTATCTGAAATGACTGTCTTTTTAGTTTCCTTTGCTTTTGTAAAAAAAGATCTGTCGGCCAGGTTTACTTTCGTTTTTAATTCGGTTGTGCTTGCGGTGACGTCTCCTTTGGCATTGAGAAAATAGAGACCGGAAAATCTCGGCTCTGAATCAAAGGTCTTTTCCAAAATTGACTGCATTTTCTTTATATCAACCGGTCTGTCGATGGCGATGGACAAGGAGGTCATTCTCGCCATTGTTTCTCCGATTAAATAATTGATTTTGTTGCGGTGAAGGTTTAGCAGGACACTTGCTTCTTGTTTATGTTCTGCAGCTATTGTATCTTTTTCTTTTTCATATACGAAAAAGCTGATGACGATTGCCGGAATCACGACCAGTATGATATAAAGTTTGACTCTCCCGCAGGCGCCTTTTAGTATTTTCAATTTGCATCGCTCCAACATACACCTGATTAGAGGTATTATATCATTGTTTCTTCTTCTTTAATAAGAAAAAATAACCAAAAAAATTAGAAAAAGGTGTTGGCAAGCTTACATTTTAAAAAAGAAGAGAAATATTGGAAAGATTTTTATTGACATTTTGGTCTTTGTTTATTAATGTTTCTCTGTAACGGTTTCTAAAAGGATGATTGAGACATGACAGAAAAATCACTGAAGTTATTTATCGTGCTGTCGCGCGCGTATCGGTCTATTAACGATCATATGAATAAGCATATTCATAAGCATGGGCTGAATCCGACTGAATTTGCTGTGCTAGAGCTTTTGTACCATAAAGGCGATCAGCCGCTGCAGCAGATAGGAGATAAAATTCTCTTGGCTAGCGGGAGCATCACATACGTTGTAGATAAGCTGGAGCAAAAAGAACTTCTCATTCGGAAAGCGTCTCCTACAGACAGACGAGTGACATTTGCGCAAATTACTGAAAAAGGCATCGGTCTTTTGAACGATATTTTCCCTGATCACGCTGCTGAAATTGATGAAATGATCAGCGTATTAAGCGAAGAAGAGGTAGAGATGTGCACCGAAATGTTAAAAAGAGTAGGATTAAACGCAAAACAGTTTCATAATAAGTAAAAAAAGGAAGCCTGATATGTCACAAGGCTT
The DNA here is from genome assembly GCF_037027505.1 of Bacillus sp. 204(2023). Taxonomy (NCBI): domain Bacteria; kingdom Bacillati; phylum Bacillota; class Bacilli; order Caryophanales; family Bacillaceae; genus Bacillus; species Bacillus sp. 204(2023). Next base: position 118,484 of record NZ_JAXCHE010000002.1, read on the forward strand.
CCTTTTTTGCTATTTTTCATTTGTTTCCGCTGCGCCTCTTGGCAAAATGAGAACTTCAACCCGCCGGTTTTTGCTTCGGCCTTCCGCAGTTTTGTTGGAAGCCACCGGTTTATACTCGCCATAACCCTTGGCGCTGAACACTTTTGTATCGAGCTTGGGATTTTCAATCAGGAGTCCCATAAAGTTTACCGCTCTCATGACACTTAAATGCCAGTTTGATTGGAATTCAGAATTTTTAATTGGCATATTATCAGTATGTCCGCTGATAATGATATTTCTTGGCGGGTTAATCACAAGAAGATTTGAAATCTCTTTTGCAAGCGGCACATCTTCCTTACGGATGGTCGCTTTTCCAGAATCAAAGAAGATGCTGTCTTTAATCGTAATCAGAAGGCCTTCACTAGTCATCTTCGTCTCCAGCTGATGTTCCAGCTTTTTATCTTTGATGAACTTTTCCACCTGGCTCTTCACATTTTCAAGTTCTTCTTGATCAGCTGCTTTTTCTTTTTCTTTCTTGTTTTTCTCTTTCTCTTCTTTTTCCTTTTTCACTTCATCGATGCCGTCTGACTCGTTTTCAGGAGGAGTGACACTGGAGTAGTCCAGTACACCGGTGCCGCCTGTAAAAACTTCATTAAATGATTTTGAGAGCATTTGAAACTTAGCTGCGTCAATTGAGCTGCTCGCGTACAGCACAATAAACAATGCTAGGAGAAGAGTAAGGATGTCGGCGTAAGGCACGAGCCATGATTCATCAACGTGCTCGTCCTCATGCTTCTTCTTCTTTTTTCTCGCCATTTTGCGCCTCTCCTTGTTCTGCAAATTTCAAGCGGTCCTTCGCAGGAAGATACATTAAAAGCTTTTGTTCGATGACTTTCGGTGCCTGTCCTTCTAAAACGGATAACACACCTTCAATCATGACTTCACGCAGTTTTACTTCTTGTTTTGATTTTCGCTTTAATTTATTTGCGAAGGGATGCCATAACACATACCCTGTGAAGATACCGAGAAGTGTGGCAACAAAGGCAGCACTGATGGCGTGCCCCAGCTCATCTGTGTTATCCATATGAGAGAGGGCGGCAATTAGCCCGATTACAGCGCCGAGTACTCCAAGTGTTGGCGCGTACGTTCCCGCTTGTGTAAAGATAGCGGCTCCGGCTTGGTGCCTGTCCTCCATTGCTTCGACTTCCTCTGTCATGATATCTCTGATAAATTCCGCGCTTTGCCCGTCAACAGCCATGCTGAGCCCGTTTTTCAAGAAAGCATCATCTACATCCTCAATGCTTGCTTCTAAAGCAAGCAGACCTTCACGGCGTGCAAGCTGGGCCCATTCAGAGAACATAGGAATGAGTTCCTCTATTGTGAGCTGTTTATTTTCCTTAAATAACACTCGAAACAGCGTAGGCACTTTTTTAATTTCTTTTGTTGGGAACGCAATAACGACTGCTGAGATTGTCCCGGCGATAATAATTAAAATGGCAGCGGGGTTTGCAAGGGCGCTGAAACTGACGCCTTTCAGAACCATCCCGACGCTCAATGCCACAAAAGCAAGAATAATACCGATTAACGAAGTTTTATCCATAGTTTTCACCAAATCCTTTTTTACTAGCTTGTCTATGGTTAATATCGGTTTTGGTGCCCGGAACTTTAGGGACATTGTGAATTTGTTCATGAAATATTCAAGGAAGAGGCATAGAAGGGAGAAATAAACAAAAACGGGCTCTCCAAAATTGAAAAGCCCGGGGGTCTACTGAAATTAGCAGCTTGCTTGCAAGCTGTCCTTCAGATGGTATTCATATAATAGTAGAAATACATATTCACTGTATATAAACATGTTCCATCCCTCCTTAAAAAAAGTGTAAAGGATGAAGGGAAGTAGCGCTTCAGGAGAAGGGACGGTAATTTCTAAGTCAAGAGTATGAAAGTATAAAAAAAAGCGGCTTCCTAAAAGGAAACCGCTGATTGTTATTTTGCTCGCACTTTGATTTTATCATCTTCTAAAATCACGTGAAAACTTGTGATCTCGCCATTATCAAGCAGCAGATCGGTCATTTCATCCTCAACCCATTCTTGGATGGTTCTTCTAAGCGGACGTGCACCGAATGAAGGGTGGTAGCCCAGCTCAGCGATTTTTTCTTTCGCTTCATCTGTCACATTCAAGCTAATGCCCCGTTCAGCCAATGTTTCTTCAAGTTCTCCAAGAAGAAGGCTGACGATTTTGACAAGATGTTCTTTTTCCAATGAGCGGAACTCAATAATGCTGTCAAAACGGTTGAGGAACTCAGGTTTAAAGAACATGCTCAGTGAATCAATCAATGTTTGTTCTTCGATGACACTGTCATCTGATTGGAAACCGACTTTCGTTTGTTTCTCACCAGCACCCGCATTACTTGTCATGATGATCACTGTGTCTTTGAAGCTTACAGTTCTGCCTTGGCTGTCTGTCAGACGGCCATCTTCCATAATTTGCAGGAACATATGCTGAACGTCTGGGTGTGCTTTTTCAATCTCATCCAGCAACACAATGCTGTAAGGATTGCGGCGCACTTTCTCAGTTAATTGTCCAGCTTCCTCATGGCCGACATATCCAGGCGGTGAACCGATAATTTTAGATGCGGCGTGTTTCTCCATGTATTCGCTCATATCGAGTCGGATAATAGCGTCTTTTGTGCCGAATAATTCATCTGCCAGTGTTTTAGAAAGCTCTGTTTTCCCTACGCCGGTAGGACCGACGAAGAGGAAGGAGCCGACTGGTCTGTTTTTGGATTTTAAACCGGCGCGGCTTCGTCTTACCGCCTTTGCCACTTTTTGAACAGCGGCTTCTTGTCCAATCACGCGTTCATGAAGTTTTGCTTCGAGTTCTTTCATTTTCGTTTGTTCGTCTGCCTGCAGTTTGCCGACAGGGATGCCTGTTTTTTGTTCAACAATTTCCTGAATGTGCTCAGCTTCCACAGTGACAGCGGTATGAGCGGAGGAGCTGTTCAGTTTTTTCTCCAATGCGAGTTCTTCATCACGGAGTTTTGCCGCCAGTTCGTAATTTTCTTCTTCCAAGGCTTTTGTTTTTTCGGCTTCAATTGCAGTTAAGCGTTCAGCGGCATCCTCATCATTCAGTTCATCAATTAACAGGTTGGCTTTTGAACCTGCTTCATCTAATAAATCAATTGCTTTATCCGGCAGGTGTCTGTCCTGAATGTAGCGGGATGATAAAGTGACACACGCTTTGATTGCTTCATCACTGAATGTTACGCCATGGTATGCCTCGTATTTGTCTTTAATCCCTTGCAGAATGAGGATAGCCTGTTCAATTGAAGGCTCCTGCACCATGACAGGCTGAAAACGTCTTTCCAGCGCGGCATCTTTTTCGATTTGACGATATTCTTTCAGTGTTGTCGCGCCAATGACTTGCAGTTCGCCTCTGGCTAGGGCCGGTTTGAGAATGTTGCCGGCGTCCATTGATCCTTCTGCAGAGCCTGCGCCGACGAGAAGGTGAATTTCATCAATGAACAGAATGACATTTTTTCGTTCCTTCAGCTCAGTGATCAGCTGTTTCATTCTCTCCTCAAATTGGCCTCTGATCCCTGTGTTTGCAACAAGGGATGCAACATCAAGCAAATATAGCTCTTTGTTTTTCAGTTTGTTTGGAACATCACCTTCAGCAATTTTTAAAGCGAGCCCTTCAGCGATGGCAGTTTTCCCTACACCCGGCTCACCAATAAGAACCGGATTGTTTTTGTTGCGGCGGTTTAGAATTTCGATCACTCGCGCCACTTCATCATCACGGCCGATGACGGGGTCAATGAGACCGGCTTTAGCACCGTTTGTAATATTTTGAGCCAGCTCATCAAGCAACCCTTTTTTTCCGCTTTGTTTTGCTGCGCTGTGTTCTTTCGGCTGGAATGCCTGTTCAAACGGAAATCCGAAAGATTGAGGACCCATACTCATTGAAGGTTTACGGGTCAGTTCGTTATAGCAAGTTTCACAAAGAACCATCTGTTTATGAACGGAATTTAATTGCATGTTAAGGCGAATCGTCGCCTCGTTTTGATGACAATATTGACAACGCATTTGCCAAAACCTCCTTAATAATCTGATCTTCTTTGACCAATGAAAGTGAATAAAAAGGTCTATTGGATTTGACCTTCTTTGACTATTAGTATACGGCAAACTTAACGGCATTCAAACCAATATGCTCAAAGCAGACTGAATATTTGACTATCTTTGACCAATTGATTTTTAAAAAAGGCCGGTTTGTTTGACCAACTTTGATTAATAGTATACTCTGACTATCTTTGACTTTCAAGTCTTATGCACAAAAAATTTTTGATTTGTTACAAAGTAAAACATGTTTTCTTCGTCTTTTCAAGGAACTTGTCTCATAGGTTATAAAAAGGCATATATGGACAAAACTGCGGTTCGTTCGGAGGGAAGAAATGGAACAATCAAAAGGGTCTGCAAGTCAGCTTGCTTTTGTGTATGTCGGCACAGTAGTCGGAGCTGGATTTGCGACTGGGAGGGAAATTGTTGAGTTTTTTCTGAAGTTCGGCTGGTTCGGTTTATTCGGCATTCTCGTCAGCGGCGGAATGTTTACGTTACTGGGGGCCAAGCTGATGATCATTTCAAAGCGAATCAATGCCAAGTCATATCAAGAAATGAACATATTTTTGTTCGGGGCGGCGGCTGGGCGGATTATCAATGTATTTATGCTGTTTGTTCTCCTTGGAGTTACATCTGTTATGCTTTCAGGGGCAGGGGCGCTTTTTGAGGAACAGCTGGGGATGTCCGCTCAGATTGGGATGCTCATTACAATCGGTCTGAGCTTAATTGTGATGACTAGAGGAGTAAAAGGCATTTTCGGTGTCAATGTGTTTGTTGTTCCTCTTTTAATCATCTTTTCAATGATTGTGGTGGCCGACTCTTTTATATTCAGCGAATCACGAAACGCAGCTCAGTGGGTCTGGCCGCATCGCTGGGATTGGCTGTTATCAGCTGTTTCTTACGGGGCTTTGAATTTATCGCTTGCCCAAGCGGTTTTGGTTCCGCTGGCGAATGAAATGTCATCGGAGAAAGTGATCAAAAAAGGCGCTTTAATCGGAGGCACGATGCTGACGATTGTGCTGTCCGCGAGTTTTCTGTCTTTGTCAACTCTTCCGGATGTATTTTTATATGATATACCGATGGCACAAGTGGTTTATCTCTTTGCACGATCTGTCCATTTGATTTATTTACTCATTATTTTCGGAGAAGTGTTCACATCAGTTATCGGTAATCTATATGGATTAGAAAAACAAGTGCAAAGCTTTCTTCCAGTGAAAAGCAAATATATCTTTGCGGCCATTATGATCACGGCTTATATTACGAGCCAAATAGGGTACGGCAGGCTTATTTCAACGATTTATCCCTTGTTTGGCTATGTGAGCCTGGCCTTCATAGGCGCTTTGCTTTGCAAAAAAGCTCCTCGGCGGCGCAGTTTATAAATATATATAATGAAACGAACCGTCACTATAGAGCGATAATTGATCTAGGAACCGGGGACTGACTTTTTTATTGTCAAGAAAAACATCATTATGGTAAGATAGCAGAAGTGAAAAAAATGAAGAAAATCCGTGCGATATGCGGGAGAGGTTCTAGCTACACCCTCTATAAAAAACTAAGGACGAGCTGTATCCTTGGATACGGCCTTTTTTATGTTTTTCTAGAGCACCTTCCGAAAAAAGGTGTTTTTTTGCGTGAATTAGCTGTAGCGATGTCTCTCGGCGGCGTTTTTATTGCGGAGAAGGAGAGGAATCATGAAAAAAGAAAAAGCAATTGTCGTATTTAGCGGCGGCCAAGACAGCACAACATGCTTACTGTGGGCCTTAAAAGAATTCGAAGAAGTCGAAACGGTGACTTTTCATTATAATCAGCGACATTCGCAGGAAATTGAAGTGGCAAAATCCATTGCGGAAAAGCTTGGTGTGAAAAATCATTTGCTTGATATGTCACTTTTAAATCAGCTTGCACCGAATGCACTGACTAGAAATGATATTGAGATAGAAGTAAAAGACGGCGAACTGCCATCCACATTCGTTCCAGGCCGCAATTTGGTTTTCTTATCCTTTGCGTCTATCCTGGCTTACCAAATTGGCGCGCGCCACATTATTACAGGAGTTTGTGAGACAGACTTCAGCGGTTACCCTGATTGTCGTGACGAATTCGTGAAATCTTGCAATGTAACGGTAAATCTGGCGATGGAGAAGCCGTTTGTGATTCATACGCCTCTCATGTGGCTCAATAAGGCGGAAACGTGGAAGCTTGCAGATGAGCTTGGCGCGCTGGAGTTTGTGAAAAACAACACGCTGACATGCTATAACGGCATCATCGCCGACGGCTGCGGCGAATGTCCGGCATGTCATCTTCGTTCAAAAGGTTATGAAGAATATATGGTGATGAAAGGAGAGCGTGCATAAATTGTTATCTCAAATTTATCCGCAGGCCCAGCATCCTTATTCGTTTGAACTGAATAAGGACATGCATATCTCAGCCGCTCATTTTATCCCTAGGGAAAGTGCGGGAGCGTGCAGCAGGGTTCACGGGCATACGTATACCGTAAATATAACCGTTGCCGGCGACGAACTTGACGATTCAGGCTTTCTTGTCAATTTCAGCGTACTCAAAAAACTGGTGCACGGAAACTATGATCACACGCTATTAAATGATCATGAAGATTTTTCTCAGGACGATCGGTATTCGCTGCCGACAACTGAAGTCGTGGCGAAAACGATTTATGACAACGTACAGGCTTATTTAGACACTTTGGAGAATAAGCCGACCTGTGTACAGGTGTTTGTCCGTGAAACACCGACAAGCTACTGTGTCTACCGTCCGAAAAAGGGTGGTTTGAATGGCTAAAGGAATTCCTGTATTAGAAATTTTCGGCCCGACGATTCAAGGAGAAGGCATGGTGATCGGACAGAAAACGATGTTCGTCCGGACAGCCGGCTGCGATTATTCCTGCAGCTGGTGTGACTCCGCCTTCACTTGGGACGGGTCTGCTAAAAAAGATATTCGCTGGATGACGGCGGAGGAGATTTTTGCGGAGCTTAAGAACATTGGGGGAGACGCATTTTCTCATGTGACGATCTCAGGCGGCAACCCGGCCCTGTTAAAACAGCTGGATGCTTTTATTGAACTGCTGAAGGAAAATAACATCCGTGCAGCGCTTGAAACTCAAGGGACCGTTTATCAGGATTGGTTTACGCTGATTGATGACCTGACAATTTCCCCAAAACCGCCAAGCTCAAAAATGGTAACGAACTTTCAAAAGCTTGACCACATTTTAACTTCACTTCAAGAGAATGATAGACAGCATGCTGTCAGCTTGAAGGTTGTCATCTTTAATGATGAAGATCTGGAATTTGCCAAAACGGTGCACAAGCGGTATCCGGGAATCCCGTTTTATTTACAAGTCGGCAATGATGACGTGCATACGACAGATGATCAGTCACTGATTGCACATTTGCTTGGAAAATATGAAGCGCTTGTTGATAAGGTAGCTGTCGATGCGGAGCTGAATCTCGTCAGAGTGCTCCCGCAGCTGCACACCCTGTTATGGGGCAACAAACGCGGAGTATAATAGAAAGGAAGATGAACATGACGACAAGAAAAGAATCAGAATTAGAAGGTGTAACACTCTTAGGCAACCAAGGTACAAATTATTTGTTCGAATATGCACCGGACGTGCTGGAATCCTTCCCTAATAAACATGTAAACCGTGACTACTTTGTAAAATTCAATTGTCCGGAATTCACATCTTTATGTCCTAAAACAGGGCAGCCTGACTTTGCGACAATCTACATCAGCTACATTCCTGATGAAAAAATGGTTGAAAGCAAATCATTAAAGCTGTATCTATTCAGCTTCAGAAACCATGGTGACTTCCACGAGGACTGCATGAACATCATCATGAATGACTTGATCGAATTAATGGACCCGCGCTACATTGAAGTATGGGGCAAATTCACGCCAAGAGGCGGAATTTCCATTGACCCGTACACAAACTACGGAAAGCCTGGCACGAAGTATGAGAAAATGGCCGAATACCGTATGATGAACCATGATTTGTATCCGGAGACAATTGATAATCGTTAATTATTCCGTTGTGTGATACGGAGTTTAAAAGGAAGTGGAGTCACAGTAAAATCCGAACATTCAGCGTTAATTTTCAGCGGAAATGTGACCCGAAGTGACCGGAGTGTGACCTGAGGTGCAACCTGAACTGTGACTTTTATGCAGTGAAAAATTGATAGTACAGAAGCAGATTAAGGCGTACAATTTGTACGTCTTTTCTTTTTTATCCGAGAGAAAAAATGCCTATCTAGAGATCATAGGCATTAAATATTATTATCAATATCTTCATTATTTTTTGGCTAAGTTTCTGAACCTTCTCTTTAACATTTGAAACAGCTCTTTTTTGAATTTCATCAAAGTTCTCCTGAATATAGTCCATGACACTTCTAATTAGAACTTCACTTTCAAAATTGAATATCTCATTTATTTCTGACTGTTCTTCATCTGTTAGGTGATGGTATTGAAGTTGTTTAGCATTTACTTCAGCAGCTACATCAATCCTAACTTAGTTGTTCTGGTTGTACAATTTCATATTCACCTTCTGCATACTCTTGCTCCGCATAATGGCCTCCCCATTGACAGAGCTCCTGCAAGATAGGTTTAAGAGATTCTCCAAGTTCAGTGGATGAATATTCAACCTTCGGCGGTACTTGATTATACATCTTTCTGCTCACAAGTCCACTGGCTTCAAGCTCTCTAAGTGTTTGAATCAGCATTTTCTGAGTTATATTTGGGATAATGCGCTTTAATTCACTCGTTCTCTTTGGTCCATTCATTAAAAAGTATAATACAAGGCCTTTCCATTTTCCGCCAATAACCTCCTTTGTCACTTCAAACCCACAGCTAAATTTTTTCATGTCTAAAGCTCTCCATTCCACATTTATTACTTTTTAGTTACTATATCACAAAAAAGTGGGTACTTCCGATAATGTGCTTACTGAAGGATACTATATCTTGTAAGTTGTTCTTCAAGTACTTAAAGGTACTAGACATAAAATAATATTAATTCTAAAGGAGTATTAAGTATGGGTAAATTTGAAGGTAAAATAGCGCTTGTAACGGGTGGAACAAGTGGGATTGGTCTTGCTACAGCACAAAAATTTGTAAACGAAGGTGCATATGTTTATATCACGGGACGTAGACAAAACGAACTTGATAAAGCTGTTAACCAAATTGGCAAGAACGTAACCGGTGTTCAAGGTGATATTTCTAAGCTTGAAGACTTAGACAAACTATATGACATTATAAAGCAGGAAAAAGGTAAGTTGGACATTCTTTTTGCTAATGCAGGCATCGGCAACTTCCTTCCATTAGGTGAAATTACTGAAGAGCAGGTTGATAGAACATTCGACATTAACGTTAAAGGAACCATATTTACTGTTCAAAAAGCGTTATCATTATTCCCGGACAAAGTAGGTTCTATTATTGTAACGGGCTCTACTGCTGGATCAATTGGCAACCCGGCGTTTAGTGTATATGGAGCATCTAAAGCAGCATTAAGAGCACTAGTTCGCAACTGGATTCTTGACCTAAAAGGTACTGAAATCCGTGTAAATGTGGTTAGTCCAGGAGTTATTCTTACACCTGCATACGATGAGCTTTTTGGTGATGCACTTGAAGGAGCAATGGAAAATAGCAGAAATACTGTTCCAGCTGGAAAAGTTGGGACACCTGAGGAAGTAGCAAACGCTGTATCTTTCCTTGCCTCAGACGAAAGCAGTTACTTGACGGGTGTTGAATTGTTCGTAGATGGCGGGCTAGCACAGGTATAATTTCACTGCAAGAGATTACAAATAGTCCCTAAAAAAGGTTAATGGGGATTTACTTGAAGAAGTCGTATAAAAAAGTCGTTTTCCTTAAAGGATAGGGAATTCGACTTTTTTATGTTTGAATTTGATTAACGTTGGAAATTCGCATTTTCCTGGGGCTACCACTAAATGACCTGTAAAAAAGATTACTTTGTGAATAAATGTACTTAAAGTAACAGGGGCTCTTGACTTTTAATAAAAAACAATATCCCTGTCCTTGTATTCTAATACTTTTGAAAATATTTAAAGGAATCATTATGTCCTGAATAACCACATAGGAAAATATGTTGTAGGTTGCTTTCTTTTTTTATGGGGCATCCCACACAAGCTATCACGTGATCTCACACCTGAACGTTTTTTTATAGACTAGTACCGCGACAAGTTATATTAAATATACATACCAATAAAGTAGACATTAAAAAGTGAAAGAGAGGATGGAAATGTGTGAAAATTCTTTTCCTTGAGAGTCATCCCATGTGGCTCTATGGTTTACCGAATGGGTTTAGGGAAGCAGGACATACCGTAATGATTTCCGGTCCTGTAAGTCGGGAAAATATCACTGAAATGATAGACGAATTTAAACCAGATCTAATAGTATCTATGGGATGGACACCAGAGCATTCAAGGGAAAAGCAGGCCTGGATTCGCAACGCTACTAAAAAGGTGAATATCCCTCTCGTTTATTGGGCTACTGAAGACCCGCTGCACACTCAAAACTTTACTATCCCGTTAATTAAAAAGATGAAACCAGATTTTGTTTTCACGGTTACGCCTTCTCTGTGTAAAACTTATGAAAGCATGGGGATTAAAGCAGCTCACTTAGACTTTGCATTTCACGAAAGTATACATCACCAGATTAAACCATTAGCAAAATACAGTTGTGATATAGCGGTGGTGGCTAATGCTTACCCTAATTTTCTTGAAGAACATCCGGAAGTGTTCCGTTCGTCCTCTTTAAAAACGCTGATTCGTCCTCTTATACGGAAGGGTATTCGCATTGATTTTTGGGGGAGAAACTGGGAAAAAATGAGTAAATATATAGGGAGAGAAATTCCCCGCAATTGGATCCATGGATACCTTGATTACACTGAAGCATATAAAGTTTACAGTTCAGCAAAAATCATTATCGGTTTGCAAAACTGTGAAAGCCAACTTACGCAACGCACCTATGAGATTCTTGGTTCCGGGGGGTTTTTATTGACATCGGATACACCAGCAGTTCGAGGTAAATTCAAACCTGGCCGTGATCTCATCGTTTCTTCCTCCCCAAAAGAAACATCGGAAAAGGTTAAATACTATTTGAATCATGATAGCGAGAGAAAAAAGATTCAGATAAACGGTAAAAAGGCTGTAAAGAATGATTCCTATCGGCATAGAGCCGAGAGAATGCTTGAGGTGCTAAAAAGCAGAGGAATTATAAGAAACTTAGGGGAATCCATTCATTATGTAGATGTTCTCAAAGAAAAATACGTGATCCATCATGTTACTCCCGGTGAAACATTATCAATAATTGCCAGGAAGTATAATGTTTCCCTGCAGCAGCTCATGGAGCTTAATCATTTCAAATCAGATCAAATATATGCTGGACAAATCATTAAGATTAGAGAGAAACGGTTTAGAAATATTGATAACAAATTTTTCTAAAGGAGAGTAATATGAATGAAGGGGAAAATACCTAAAATAAGAAATCAAGCGAATAAAGTAAAAAGAACGCCTCGTTATATGGAATTTCCCGTGACATACGAAGTATATCATGTGGAATCCGGCGATACATTATGGACGATTTCTAAATCCTTCAATATCCCGGTACAACAACTTATAAATCTTAATAAGCTTTCTTCAGATAGAATTTATCCTGGACAAATTATAAAGATAAGAGAAAGATAATCTTTGAGGTTTCGGAAACGAAACAAATTGAAACGATAATCCTCATTTTTTTATTTGTAGGGAATTGATATTTTTGGGGATGAAGGGGTTATGAGATGTTTCAAATGAGCTATTTCTATTCTGGATTAGGATGGGATTTTATTCAACACGTTGATCAAACGAACGGAGTATTAAATGTTGTGTCTCCTGATTTTTTCTATATCAGAAAAGATGGATCATTACTTCTCCGTTCAGCTAATCCCGATGTGATTAAAGCTCTTCATAGAAGGAAATTAAAAATAGTTCCTTTTCTAAGTAATCATTGGGATCAGGATTTGGGACGATTTGCATTAATGAACCGAGTTCTTTTAGCTAAACAAATTTCTCATGCAATAGAAGAACTGGATTTGGACGGAGTTAATATCGATATAGAAAACCTTACAGAAAAAGATCGGAATCTATTTATAGATTTTGTTAGACTGGTAAGAAAAAGTATTCCTAGACATAAAGAAGTATCAGTTGCAGTGGCGGCAAATCCTTTTGGCTGGACGAAGGGCTGGCACGGATCATATGATTACGAGTATTTAGCTAAATATGCAGATTACCTTATGATTATGGCCTACGATGAAAGCCACCTTGCTGGGCCTACTGCAAGTGTAGGATGGGTGGAAAAGTCCATTCAATATGTTCTGACCCAAAAAATTTCTCCTCAAAAACTAGTTTTAGGATTGCCATTCTATGGCCGCTGCTGGATGGAAGGCCAATCTGCCTCTCAAGCCATTCCCCTTTACCTTGTTGACTCCTTAGTAAAAAGGCATAGCGGGACAATTATTTTTGACACTAAGAGTCAATCTCCAAAAGCTATTTTTACTGTCAATCACAATAACAAGGGGCCGTTGCCTTCGGGAACATATACATTATGGTTTGAAAATGAACAGTCACTCAGAGCAAAAATAAAACTCGCTCAAAAATATAATCTGAAAGGTCTTGGCAGCTGGAGTCTTGGACAAGAAGATGTGTCAGTCTGGAATACAGTGTTTAAAAATATATAATGATTTATAGTTCAGAAAAAAATTCGAAGATAATTGCAATGAATCTCTAAATGGACATACTGAAAGGTGTTTATTACGGGTGCGGGTAAAACAGTGAGGGCATTCCATAGGCCCTTCTCCCGAAATGTTCTATACGAGGCATTACATTGGCCTTGAAATACACATTCAAACTTATGTTATAGAACGCATTTCAAGTAATTACGGATGTGTTGAATTTATTCTGCTTCCATGATTTAAGTCATACACATGCTACCTTAATAGCAGGATTATTGCATTTCATTCAGAATTGTTCAGGATCGATATGGAAGCGCACGAATAACTAGAACTTTAAAAACTTACCTCATATACTTCCTGAATGGATGCTGGTTTATCTAAAAAACATGATGAGAAATTGATTGGCCGCTCTCATTAAAGTATGGGGAAATTCAAGGCGCCAAGGTACGCATGGAGAACCATGACTTGTTGATAATCGACCATATAGTTTCTCCTCCAGAAATGAGGGGGGTTTTACATAAAAAAGACGAGCGAATCCGGGGGGAATTCCACTCGCCGCTTTCTAATGAAAAGACGGGATGCTGGATGGCAGCTCGTCTGTTTTATTATAATTTAACGAACGTATGTTTGTAAAGATGTCTTTTCGAATGAATTGGTTCATATAACCGTTAAGAACAGATTCATTGTAAACATTCGCTAAGGTATGCTAAGATGCATGGACTATAAAGGAGTGATATGAAGTGAAGACATTGCGGTTAAACAATGTAACGTTAGAAATGGCTGCATATCAAGAGGAGAGCGAGCCGAAGCGTAAAATTGCATTTACCTTAAACGTTACGAGTGAGACTTACCATGATATCGCTGTCCTGTTGTATGAAAAAACGTTTAATGTCGAGGTTCCGGAACGCGATCTTGCCTTCCGGGGGGAAATGACAAATTATTCAACATCTTTGACCAACCTGTACGAACCAGGGGCCGTCAGCGAGTTCTATATAGAAATAACGGAAATAGACAAAAACGCCGATTCATGATCGGTGTTTTTTATGTAAAAAAGCTGCCGGCCGGCAGCTTTTGAGAAAGCGAATTTCATATGTAAGGTGTTAAATTTGTCCGTCTTGCAGTTTTTTGAATAAATGTGGAAATAAGGAGGTTTTAATAGGAGTCTCTGATGATCTTATAATTTTTATGATTAACAACTGTCAATGAATCTAACTCAAGATCCCGATAGTTATCCATGATCGTCACATCAACGATAACAGAATTCTCATTTACTTTTTCAACCACACCGGTTAATCCGTTTTTAAATTCAATGACATTCCCAACCTTAGCGATTTTCACAAGCTTCCTCTCCTTTAAACATAATAATGCCTTTTGAAAGTATTTTGCAGTATTTTCATTGAGAAGTAAAGCGATAAGGAGTTTTATCTCCCTTATGAATTGTCCTGTCGCTATAAAGATGATATATTGATTTTCGTCAATAGAAAGAAAAGGGGGAATTTTTGTTGCGTCCCGAAGAAATAACAGAAATGATTGAACAGCTGCGCACCGGCGCCATAAACGAACTGAGAGTCCAGAAAGAGCATTTTCTTGATTTCAGGGCCGTGTTATCTAAACAAGATGATTTTAAACATTTCCGGGGAATTGCCCAGCAAGGCGGAGATGTTATTTTTCAATACTTAGAACAGCCAAGAAGCTGAAGGTTTCTCATACGTGAGAAGCCTTTTTATCATATATGACAGAATACAAGCCTTTTATTACAGCTGTCTGTAACAGGTGTAAATAAAATGTAAAGTGCCAAAGATGGATAAACATGTTTTAATTTGACAATATTTATAGAATTTCAGACTGTTTTTTTGCCATTAAGCAGTGAGTCATCCTCTTTATTCCATCCTGATACCTCCTTGGGAGAGTTGGAAAATCTTTTTCCGTGAAAATGAATGGATCTCTTGTTAAGGTTATGAAGTGTTTTTTGGAGCACTTTAAGGAGGAAACTGTATGACAACGAAATTCACTGCTCTGGCTGTTTTTCTTCTTTGTTTCATGCCTGCAGCCAAAATTGAGCATACACAAGCTTCACTACTGAGCGCAAAGAAGACAAAACATGAAGAAGCGAAATGGCTTACACATATAGATCGAAATACGAATGAATCTTTCCCTTCACTGTCTGCTGATAAAGACAAGAAAATAAAACCGATTAAGCTATCAGCACACACTGAAAAGAAAGAGAAAGATAAACCGGACAAAACAAATGATGAGAAAGAAACATATACACAGTCTGAAAAAGAGTTGCTGTCCCGTCTCGTTCACGCAGAGGCCAAAGGAGAATCATATAAAGGCAAGGTCGCTGTAGCAAGCGTTGTACTGAACAGGACGGAGAAAAAAGGTTTTCCTGATACGATAAGAGGGGTTATTTATCAGAAAAACGCCTTTGAACCGGTCGCAAACGGGAGCATTAACCAAAAGCCTGATAAAGAATCGATTGAAGCTGCCGAAGAAGCGCTGTCCTCAAAAAATAGAGAAACAGATGCCATATTCTTTTATAATCCGAAAACAGCGTCAGATAATTGGATTCGTTCAAGAAAAATCGTAGAAAAAATCGGCAGACACGTTTTTGCCGTCTAAGCATAGAAGAGACAATTTGTCTCAGCTGTGCTTTTTTTCATATAAAGAGTAAAAATAAAATAATTTTTGAACTTGTCTCATATGATGTTGGTAGTACAAGAGACAAGGAGAGACATCATGAATCGATTTGTGAAAGGGATCATTCTTTTATCCATTGCCGCCTTTTTCGCTGAATGCCTTGAATTTGTCGTCAATATGATTTTGGCGCGGGAGCTTGGCGAGCATGGGATGGGGCTTTACATGAGTATTTTGCCCACGATCTTTTTAATTATTGTCATCGCGAGCCTGGAACTGCCGATATCCATTTCTAAATTCATTGCCGAGTCAAATCCTAAGCTTCATGAAAGCATGCTGAGGCACGCTTTCAGAATGACAGCCATTTTCACTGCTTTTTCTACTGTCGCCGCTAGTATTGCGCTTCCGTTTATACCGGTATTTGATACATACCACCCGTTTATTAAAGGGATTGTCATCGGCTTAATTCCTGTTGTCGCCTTTACTTCAATCGCCAGGGGCTACTTTATGGGTGTGCAGAAAATGGGGAAGATCGCAATTGCCAATGTGCTGAAAAAAATCATCCAGCTCTTGTGCTTATTCCTCTTTTTTCAATGGTACTCATTTGAATTGGACATGGCTGTGCTGATTTCCTTGTTTGTTCTAGTCGTGAGTGATGTAGTCGTGCTTATTTATTTATATTCACAATTTATCATGGCAAGGCGGGCATTATCCGGCCAGCAGCACATTCATTTGCGCGGAAAGGATGTAAGGAAAAGACTGCTTGCTGTTTCAATTCCTACAACAGGACTGCGCATTTTTCATGCGGTTGTCAATGCAATTGAACCCTTTTTAGTAAAAGGAGCTCTTTTGGCTGCGGGCGTTGCCGGGACAGCGGCGATCGATCAATACGGAATGCTGGCAGGAGTGGCTGTGACGATAGGGTCGTTCCCTGCTTTTATTGCCCATTCGTTAATGGTCGTCATGATACCGAGTATTTCGGAAGCTTATGCACTTTCTCAGTATGACATCGTGTTAAAAAGGCTGAAGCAGTCGATTTTCATTACATTAGGTTACGGTATACCTGCCGTCTGGGTCATGTTCCAGTTTGCGGGACCTCTCACGCATTTGTTTTTTCACTCTCCCGAAGCGCAGTATTACTTGCAGCTGTTGTGGCCTTACTTTCTCTTTCATCTGTTTGTCATGCCGCTGCAGGCGTGCTTAATCGGGATGGGTTTTGTGAAAGAGGCTTTTTATCACAATGTATGGAGCCATATCGTTGCGCTAAGTATGATGTATGTACTGGGATCAATGGAGAATCTGCAAATGCTCGGGATTATCCTTGGAATGAACACTGGCATGATTCTTTTGACGAGCCTGCACTATGCCACGATCTGCAAAGCATTGAAGGTATCCGTATTCCTTACGGGAGGGACCAGAACGCCGCGAATTGAAGGATGATAAAGGAACTGCAGGGGCAAGCTAATTGAAAAGCATGAAAGGAAGATTCCATGTTGACGAAGCGCTTGCTTACTATATACATTATGTTATTAGGGTTGATTGCATGGTTTCCAGGTGCGGCACAAGCTGAGGAAAAACAGCCTGCTGTTCCCGCTGTTTTTCTTATGAAAACGATAGAAGGGGAGGACATCTCGATTCCGAATAAAGGGCAAAAAACAATTCTCCATTTTTGGACATCATGGTGTCCGCCCTGCAAAAAGGAGCTTCCTCAGTTTCAATCGTTTTATGATGCCCATCCATCCGACAGTGTAAAGCTGGTAACGGTGAATTTAGTGAATTCGGAACAAAATCAGCAAGTCGTTGAAGATTTTATTAAAGCAAACAAGCTGACGTTTCCGATTGTTCTTGACTCAAAAGGGGAATTGATGAAAGAGTATCATATCATCACGATCCCAACATCATTTTTGCTGAATGAAAAGGGCGAAATTGAAAAAACAAAAATTGGCCCGATGACGGCGGAACAACTGAAGGAATGGACGGAAGAATAGCTGAGAGCAGAGACTCTCAGCTTTTTTCATATAGAGAAGAAGCGAATAAACATTAATGATAATTATTATCAAAAAGAAATTAAAATAATTATAATTGAAATTCTCTTCGTGCGTGCTATAATAAAGGAAGACATCAAGAAATAACTGACGATAAAGCTGCCTTTTGGGCAGCGATTTTGTTTTTATTAAGAGAAATGAAGATGATTTACGTTCTCAATTAGAGAGGAGAATTCGATATGAATGAACAAGTTATCGTTCAACGCGACCCGCATGAGCCATTGAAAACAGACAAGAGGGAAAAAAACTGGGCACAGCACGCGGAGCTTATTGCAGCACTTGTATCAGGCGCTCTTATTTTGGCAGGCTGGCTCTTATCCGGATATCAGGTATTATCCATAATACTTTTCTTGCTGGCTTTTGTGATCGGCGGATTTGCTAAAGCAAAGGAAGGAATCGAAGAAACACTCGAATCCAAAACGCTGAATGTAGAACTTTTAATGATTTTCGCTGCCGTTGGTTCCGCCTTGATCGGATACTGGGCAGAGGGTGCTATTTTAATATTTATTTTTTCCTTAAGCGGAGCTTTAGAAACATACACGATGAATAAAAGCAGCAGAGATTTAACGTCTTTAATGCAGCTTGAGCCTGAAGAAGCGACATTGATGGTCAATGGTGAAACCAAAAGAGTTCCGGTTTCAGACTTGCAGGCCGGTGATATGATTGTGATCAAACCTGGAGAACGCGTAGCGGCAGACGGTATCATTGAATCGGGCTCGACAAGCCTTGACGAGTCGGCTTTAACAGGTGAATCAATGCCTGTAGAAAAAAACACAGGCGACACTGTATTCACAGGAACGGTGAATCGCAATGGCTCCTTGACTGTCCGTGTCACGAAAGCAAATGAAGATTCGTTATTCAGAAAAATTATCAAACTGGTTGAATCAGCGCAAAATAGTGTTTCACCCGCGCAGGCTTTCATCGAACGATTTGAAAATGCTTATGTGAAAGGTGTGCTAATTGCGGTGGCGCTCCTTTTATTCGTCCCGCACTTTGCGCTGGGCTGGAGCTGGAGTGAAACCTTCTACCGCGCAATGGTGTTTATGGTTGTCGCGTCACCTTGTGCGCTTGTCGCCTCTATTATGCCGGCGGCGCTGTCCCTGATTTCAAATGGCGCCCGCAACGGTATGCTTGTGAAAGGAAGCGTCTTTCTTGAACAGCTGGGCTCTGTGCAAATGATCGCCTTTGATAAAACCGGCACTGTAACAAAAGGCCAGCCTGCCGTAGAGACGATCAGAATAGCAGAAGGATTCAGTGAAGCGGAAGTTCTTGAGGCTGTCTATGCCATCGAAACGCAATCAAGCCATCCGCTCGCCCAAGCCATAACGGCGTACGCGGAAAGCCGCGGCGTGAATCAGTCCGGCTACATATCTATAGAAGAAACCTCAGGGTTTGGCGTTATGGCAGAGGTGTCGGGTGCGAAATGGAAGGTCGGTAAAGCAGGTTTTATCGGCGAGGAAATGGCAGCACAATTTATGAAACAAACAGCATCAGATGTCATTCAAAGCGGTCATACAATTGTATTTGTGAAAAAGGATGATCAAATAGCAGGCTGTATCGCACTGAAGGACCAAATCAGGCCTGAAGCAAAAGAGGTCATGGAAGAACTGAACCGACTTGGGATTAAAACGGCCATGCTGACAGGAGATCACGAAGACACGGCTCAAGCGATTGCCAAGGAAGCCGGCATGACAACTGTCGTGGCAGAATGCCTGCCTGACCAAAAAGTGAATGAAATCAAACGGTTAAAAGAAGAATTCGGAACGATTGCAATGGTGGGTGACGGAATCAATGATGCGCCGGCACTCAAAACGGCGGATGTCGGCATTGCGATGGGCGGCGGAACAGATGTAGCACTTGAGACCGCTGATATGGTCCTCATGAAAAACGATTTGAAAAAGCTCGTAAACATGTGCCGCTTGTCTCGGAAAATGAACAGGATCATCAAACAAAATATCGTGTTTTCTCTAGCTGTAATCTGCCTGCTGATTTGTGCAAACTTTTTGCAGGTGATGGAATTGCCATTTGGCGTGATTGGTCATGAGGGAAGCACGATTTTGGTCATACTAAACGGATTAAGACTCCTAAAATAAAACCAGCAGCCTAATCAGGCTGCTGGCTTTTTATGTATCAAGCTTTCCCTTCATTTTTGTCTTTATCAGATCTTTTCATAACCAGGATGAGAGCGAGGATGCAGCAAAGGAAACCCGCTGCACAGCCTATGATAGAGCTGTAATAATAAAAGCCCACCATCTTCATCCCGATAAAAGGAGCGGAAATTCCCAAAACCGTTAAGAGCATAACTGCTTTTCGTCTGAAAAAATTCATCAGCAAACGGAACAACCCCCCTGCGATTGAACGTTACTGTCAGTATACAGGAAGAGGAGCAGGAAATAAAATGCATTAGAAAATGAAGGCGTCGTGAAAGGCAAACACCGGTAAAACCTGTTACAATGGAAGACAGAACAATGCATTGCAAATGGCAGGGAGGAACAAGAAGTGAATAGAATACAACGCGTCTCTTCATGGCTGAAGGAAGCGGGGCATACTGCCGCATTTATTCATACAAAAGAAAATGTTTTTTACTTAACCGGTTTTTACACAGAGCCGCATGAAAGATTAATGGGGTTATTTATTTTTCAAGAAGAGGAGCCTTTCTTTGTTTGTCCAGGAATGGAAGCAGGACAGGCCCGCAACGCAGGCTGGAATCATGAAATCATTGCCTATGCGGATCACGAAAATCCGTGGGAGCTGATAGAGAAGGCCTTGAAAAAGCGAAATATCAGCATACATACGCTTGCGGTAGAAAAGGATTCAATCTCGCTATCACGTGCAGAACAGCTGAAGCATGCGACGGGCGGGGCTCAATTTGTTTCAGCAGAAGAAACACTCAATCAATTTCGCCTGATTAAAGATGCCAATGAGATTCGTTTGCTGAAAGAGGCGGCAAAGCTTGCGGATTACGGTGTTGAAGTCGGCACAGCCGCTTTGCGTGAAGGCATCAGTGAAGTGGAAGTGCTCGCTCAAATTGAGTATGAGCTGAAGAAAAAAGGAATTCAGGGCATGTCTTTCTCTACAATGGTTTTATTTGGAGAAAAATCTGGTCAGCCTCATGGAAATCCTGGTACAGCCACGTTGAAGAAAGGTGATTTTGTTTTATTTGATCTCGGTGTTATTCTTGACGGCTATTGCTCTGATATTACAAGAACGTTTGCATACAAAACCATCAATTCGAAGCAGGAGGCTATTTACGAGACTGTGCTTCAAGCGGAAAAAGCCGCGATTGAGGCAAGCAAACCCGGTGTGAGAATCGGAAATCTGGATTTAACTGCCCGCGGAATCATTGAAAAAGCGGGATATGGTGACTATTTTCCTCACCGGCTTGGGCATGGACTCGGAATTTCTGTCCATGAGTATCCATCAATGAGCCAGGCCAACGATACACTGCTGCAGGAAGGCATGGTCTACACGATCGAACCGGGGATTTATGTGCCTGAGATTGGCGGCGTGCGCATTGAGGATGACGTTCACGTAACAAAGGACGGAGCAGTTGCTCTGACCCAATATCCAAAGGAATTAATCATACTGCCGTAATAGAAATAAAAAAGGACTTTGTTCTCGACATCGTCCTTTTTTATCTGCATTAAATAAAAAAATCATCAAATGTTCGAAAGGGTTTAATTTCATGTTTTTGGTTGAGAGGTTTTACAGCTAGACAGCTGCCACCGAGAACAGTGAGACATAACCCAATTAAAATGAAGAAACCCATGTGATCTTCTCCTTTCAGCTTAAAACACAAAAAGATATCTGGTACGTCCATATCATATTGTATGAAACGCATTCCAGATCAAGGGGATTTAGAAAGAAGGGAATCTATGGCTAATATTAAAGACATTGCAGAAAAAGCCGGTGTCTCTGTTACAACGGTTTCCCGAGTCATAAACAATCATCCATACGTCAGTGAAGACAAACGAAAAAGAGTGTTTGAGGCAATGGAATCATTGGAGTACACGAGAAATATTCACGCTGTACATTTGTCGAAGGGATTTTCAAACATGATTGGTGTTGTCTTGCCGACGGTTAATCTGCCATATTTTGCAGAGCTGATTGCAGGAATAGCCGACGCAGCCGCGGAATCCGGGGTTCACCTCTCTTTATTCCAAACAAACTATGAGGTACAAAAAGAAATCTTTGCGCTGTCCCAATTAAAGCAGCGCCAGGTTGACGGCCTGATTTTTTGCTCAAAGGCGCTTGCTGATGAGAAACTCATGGAATGGGAGGGCCCGATTTTGCTTTGCCAGAATTCAGATAATGCCCGCTTCCCAACCATCAGTATTCCTCATCAAGAAGCATTTCGGAACGGCTTGGACTATTTAATTGCCAAAGGGCACAAAAAAATAGCCATCTGTTTGGCAAGAAAAAAAGGCATGAACAGCCATTTTCGAATCAAAGCCTATAAAGAGGCATTGGAAGAGATCGGCGAGACATTTCGTGAAGACTGGGTAGTTGAGAAAGCGATTACAATTAATGATGGGAAGGCGCTTTTTCATAAATGGAAAACGTGGAAGGAAAAGCCGACGGCTATTTTTGTTGCAAATGACCAAGTCTCAGCAGGACTTTTTCTTGAAGCAAAGAACCAGCGGGTGTCAGTACCGGATGAGCTTGCAATCTTAAGCGTTGATAACCACGAAATCAGCCAAGCGCTTGGTATCACAACGATCGATATTCAGACAAGGGAAATGGGAAAGCAGGCATTTACCATACTGGAAAAAAGAATTCAAGGACAGCCGATTGAAAGGAAAGTTCTGGATTACCGTCTCATCGAACGATCGACTGTTTAGTGAATGCATTGAAAAAAGGTTTGACGTGCCTTCCGTTCGTTATGTACGATATGAGGTATTGAATGACAAAGGAGCTGAGGATCGTGAATGGGTCCTTCACAGTGAAAAAGGTACTGAATAATAACGTATTAATTGCTTCTCATCATAAATACAGCGAAGTCGTTTTAATCGGAAAAGGTATTGGTTTCGGAAAAAAACAAGATGATGTCATTGAAGATAAAGGCTACGATAAAATGTTCATTTTAAAAGACGAGAAGGAACAAAAGCAGTTTAAAAAGCTCCTTGACTATGTTGATGAAAAGCTCGTTGATATTTCAAACGATGTCATCTATCACATAAGCAATAGGACTAATCACTCATTAAATGAACATATTCACATTGCGTTGACAGACCATATCGCATTTGCGATCAAAAGGCAGCAGCAGGGATTTGATATGAAAAATCCATTTTTAATGGAGACTCAGTCACTATATCCTGAGGAGTACCAAATTGCTAAAGAAGTCATAGATATGATCAATGAAAAAGCGGGAATCTGCCTTCCTGAAGGGGAGATTGGTTTTATCGCTCTGCATATCCATTCAGCGTTGACAAACCGTCCGCTGTCCGAGGTCAATCAGCACTCTCAGCTCATGGCACAGCTTGTCGAGGTGATTGAAGACTCATTTCAAATGAAAGTAAATAAGGAAAGTGTCAACTATTTGCGGCTGATCAGGCATATCAGATTTACAATAGAAAGAATTAAAAAAGAAGAACCGACTAAAGAACCAGAAAAATTAATGTTGTTATTGAAAAATGAATATCCGCTATGCTACAATACAGCTTGGAAATTGATTAAAATCTTGCAGCAAACATTGAAGAAACCAGTTCATGAGGCGGAAGCGGTTTATCTGACGCTTCATCTGTACCGATTAACCAATAAAATGTCATAAATTCAGTTTATCCTTATAACGTGTTACTGATTCGATCAGGCATGAGTGATTGAGGGAAAAAAACGGGAAGCTCATTCTCGTTCTTTTGCGCACCCAATTTTGCTCATGCCTTTTTGTTGTGTAAAAGGGCAAATGTAAACGGTTAAACTGGAAGACTTACGCCTGTGAATTCGTTGTCATGATTTTTAGCTGTAAGGTCAGACTAGTAAAAAGAGGAGGTCAATTCTTATGTTTAAAGCATTATTCGGCGTTCTTCAAAAAATTGGGCGTGCGCTTATGCTTCCAGTTGCGATCCTTCCGGCTGCGGGTATTTTGCTTGCGATCGGGAATGCGATGCAAAATAAGGACATGATTCAGGTCCTGCATTTCTTGAGCAATGACAATGTTCAGCTTGTAGCAGGTGTGATGGAAAGCGCTGGGCAGATTGTTTTCGATAACCTTCCGCTTCTTTTCGCAGTAGGTGTAGCCATCGGGCTTGCCAATGGTGATGGAGTTGCAGGGATTGCAGCAATTATCGGTTATCTTGTAATGAATGTATCCATGAGTGCGGTTCTTCTTGCAAACGGAACCATTCCTTCGGATTCAGTTGAAAGAGCCAAGTTCTTTACGGAAAACCATCCTGCATATGTAAACATGCTTGGTATACCTACCTTGGCGACAGGGGTGTTCGGCGGTATTATCGTCGGTGTGTTAGCTGCATTATTGTTTAACAGATTTTACACAATTGAACTGCCGCAATACCTTGGTTTCTTTGCGGGTAAACGTTTCGTTCCAATTGTTACGTCAATTTCTGCACTGATTCTGGGTCTTATTATGTTAGTGATCTGGCCTCCGATCCAGCATGGATTGAATGCCTTTTCAACAGGATTAGTGGAAGCGAATCCAACCCTTGCTGCATTTATCTTCGGGGTGATTGAACGTTCACTTATCCCATTCGGATTGCACCACATTTTCTATTCGCCGTTCTGGTATGAATTCTTCAGCTATAAGAGTGCAGCAGGAGAAATCATCCGCGGGGATCAGCGTATCTTCATGGCGCAGATTAAAGACGGCGTACAGTTAACGGCAGGTACGTTCATGACAGGTAAATATCCATTTATGATGTTCGGTCTGCCTGCTGCGGCGCTTGCCATTTATCATGAAGCAAAACCGCAAAACAAAAAACTCGTTGCAGGTATTATGGGTTCAGCGGCCTTGACATCCTTCTTAACGGGGATCACAGAGCCATTGGAATTTTCTTTCTTATTCGTTGCTCCAGTCCTGTTTGCGATTCACTGTTTGTTTGCGGGACTTTCATTCATGGTCATGCAGCTGTTGAATGTTAAGATTGGTATGACATTCTCCGGCGGTTTAATTGACTACTTCCTATTCGGTATTTTACCGAACCGGACGGCATGGTGGCTTGTCATTCCTGTCGGCTTAGGGTTAGCGGTCATTTACTACTTTGGATTCCGATTTGCCATCCGCAAATTTAATCTGAAAACACCTGGACGCGAGGATGCTGCGGAAGAAACAGCAGCACCTGGGAAAACAGGTGAAGCAGGGGATCTTCCTTATGAGATTCTGCAGGCAATGGGAGACCAGGAAAACATCAAACACCTTGATGCTTGTATCACTCGTCTGCGTGTGACTGTAAACGATCAGAAAAAGGTTGATAAAGACCGTCTGAAACAACTTGGCGCTTCCGGAGTGCTGGAAGTCGGCAACAACATTCAGGCTATTTTCGGACCGCGTTCTGACGGGTTAAAAACACAAATGCAAGACATTATTGCGGGACGCAAGCCTAGACCTGAACCGAAAACATCTGCTCAAGAGGAAGTAGGCCAGCAGGTTGAGGAAGTGATTGCAGAACCGCTGCAAAATGAAATCGGCGAGGAAGTTTTCGTTTCTCCGATTACCGGGGAAATTCACCCGATTACGGATGTTCCTGACCAAGTCTTCTCAGGGAAAATGATGGGTGACGGTTTTGCGATTCTCCCTTCTGAAGGAATTGTCGTATCACCGGTTCGTGGAAAAATTCTCAATGTGTTCCCGACGAAACATGCGATCGGCCTGCAATCCGACGGCGGAAGAGAAATTTTAATCCACTTTGGTATTGATACCGTCAGCCTGAAGGGCGAAGGATTTACGTCTTTCGTATCAGAAGGAGACCGCGTTGAGCCTGGACAAAAACTTCTTGAAGTTGATCTGGATGCAGTCAAACCGAATGTCCCATCTCTCATGACACCGATTGTATTTACAAACCTTGCTGAAGGAGAAACAGTCAGCATTAAAGCAAGCGGTTCAGTCAGCAGAGAACAAGAAGATATTGTGAAGATTGAAAAATAAGGGTGTTAGTACGCCGTGCTTGTCAGATGACAAGTACGGTTGTATGATATAATATTGTGAAGTAATTAAGCTTTAAGTTAAAAGGAGAATGATAAAAATGGCACAAAAAACATTTAAAGTAACTGCAGATTCTGGAATCCATGCTCGTCCTGCGACAGTTCTTGTACAAACTGCTAGCAAATACGACGCTGACGTTAATTTAGAATATAACGGCAAAACAGTTAACCTTAAATCTATTATGGGTGTTATGTCTTTAGGTATCGCTAAAGGCGCTGAGATCACAATCTCTGCTTCCGGAGCTGACGAAAACGATGCTCTTAACGCTTTAGAAGAAACAATGAAAAGCGAAGGACTCGGCGAGTAATGCAAGAATTAAAAGGGATTGGTGCTTCAGCCGGCATCGCGATTGCAAAAGCATACCGGCTTGAAGAGCCAGATTTAACGGTTGAAAAGAAAAACATCTCTGATTCTGAAGCGGAAGTAAGCCGTTTTGATGAAGCGATTGCACGTTCAAAAGAAGAGCTCGAAAAAATCAAAGAGCACGCTTTGAAAGAACTAGGTCAGGATAAAGCTGATATTTTTTCTGCTCACCTTTTAGTTCTCAGTGACCCTGAGCTTCTGAACCCTGTGAAAGAAAAAATCAGCACTGATTCAGTGAACGCTGAATTCGCTTTAAAAGAAACGTCTTCTATGTTCGTTACCATGTTTGAATCTATGGACAACGAATATATGAAAGAGCGTGCGGCAGATATCCGCGATGTAACAAAACGCGTAACCGGCCACCTGCTTGGCGTCGAAATTCCAAACCCAAGCATGATCTCAGAAGAGGTTATTATTGTAGCTGAAGACTTAACACCGTCTGACACAGCTCAATTAAACCGTGAGTTCGTAAAAGGATTCACTACTGATATCGGCGGACGCACATCTCACTCTGCCATCATGGCACGTTCTCTTGAGATTCCAGCAGTTGTTGGAACGAAAGCGGCTACAGGCACGATCCAAAACGGCGTGACTGTTATCGTTGACGGTATCAATGGCGATGTCATTATTGACCCATCTGCGGAAACTGTAAAAGAGTATGAAGAAAAACATAATGCTTATTTGGCTCAAAAAGCTGAGTGGGCGAAGCTTGTCAATGAACCGACTGTCTCAAAAGATGGACATCATGTAGAGCTTGCAGCGAACATCGGTACTCCTGATGATGTAAAAGGTGTTCTTGAAAACGGCGGAGAAGCAGTTGGCCTTTACCGTACAGAATTCCTTTACATGGGAAGAGATCAGCTGCCTACAGAAGATGAGCAGTTTGATGCTTACAAAACGGTTCTTGAGCGTATGGAAGGAAAATCAGTCGTCGTGCGGACACTTGATATCGGCGGAGACAAAGAGCTTCCTTACCTGCAGCTTCCTAAAGAAATGAACCCGTTCCTGGGATATAGAGCGATTCGTCTTTGCCTTGAAGAGCAAGAAATCTTCAGAACACAGCTTCGCGCGCTGCTTCGTGCAAGTACATACGGAAACTTGAAAATCATGTTCCCTATGATTGCGACAGTTAACGAATTCAAAGAAGCAAAAGCGATCCTTCTTGAAGAGAAAGAAAAGCTCGTAAAAGCGGGACAGGCTGTATCTGACGATATTGAAGTCGGAATGATGGTTGAGATTCCGTCAACTGCAGTCATCGCTGATCAGTTTGCTAAAGAGGTTGATTTCTTCAGTATCGGAACAAACGATTTGATCCAATACACAATGGCAGCTGACCGTATGAATGAACGTGTATCTTACCTGTATCAGCCATACAACCCGGCAATCCTTCGCTTAATTACACTCGTAATTGAAGCAGCACACAAAGAAGGAAAATGGGTTGGCATGTGCGGAGAAATGGCAGGAGACGAGATTGCGATTCCAATCCTTCTCGGCTTAGGCTTAGATGAGTTCTCAATGAGCGCAACGTCTATTCTTCCGGCAAGAACACAGATCAGCAAATTGTCTAAACAAGAAGCTGAGTCATTCAAAGAGAAAATCTTATCTATGAGCACGACAGAAGAAGTTGTCGCGTTCGTAAAAGAAACATTCAAGTAATGTACAAAAACCAGACGGCCTCCGGCCTGTCTGGTTTTTTTCATAAGTAAGGGTATAGAAGGACACAATAACATGGCTAGGAGGGATAGTATGTCAAACCAATTTAACGCAGGAGATACTGTTTATGTGATCTACAGAAATCCGCACGCCGCCAATGTAGCCCACATAAAGGAAGCCGAAATTGTGCACCATCCATACCATGAAGGTGAGCTTTCCCTGTTTATTTATGAAACCTATCACCCGTTCGCAGAGGACGATGCTGTGTTTGCAAGCTATGAAGAAGCTAAATCGCTTTACAAAGAACTCTTTGATATTGATCCGTATGAGTAACAAGGAAATCATTACAACTCATATCCTTTCCGCCTAGTGAGAAAAGTAATGTTAGTAAAGGAAAAGGATGTGGCATCATGCAGAACCCATTTGTTCCGCAGCTTGTATATATAGAACCGAGGGCGCTGGAATATCCGCTAGGCCAAGAATTACAAGAAAAATTTGAGAATATGGGCATTGAAATCAGAGAAACAACATCCCACAATCAGGTGCGTAATATTCCTGGGAAAAATCATCTTCAGCAATATCGCAATGCGAAATCAACTTTAGTTATCGGTGTCCGGAAAACATTAAAGTTTGATTCATCCAAACCCTCGGCTGAGTATGCTATTCCGTTTGCAACAGGCTGCATGGGGCATTGTCATTACTGCTACCTGCAAACAACCATGGGATCAAAGCCGTATATCAGAACTTATGTAAACGTCGAAGAGATTTTAGATCAGGCAGATAAGTATATGAAGGAGCGCGCACCAGAGTTCACAAGGTTCGAAGCATCATGTACGTCAGACATTGTAGGAATTGATCATCTGACACACACACTGAAGCGCGCCATTGAACATTTTGGCCAAAGTGATCTCGGAAAGCTCCGATTTGTAACGAAATTTCATCATGTCGATCACCTATTAGACGCAAAGCATAACGGGAAAACGAGATTCAGATTCAGTATTAATGCCGACTATGTGATTAAAAACTTTGAGCCGGGAACTTCACCTCTTGATAAGCGGATAGAGGCGGCAGTAAAAGTTGCAAAAGCAGGCTACCCGCTAGGCTTTATTGTTGCTCCGATTTATATTCATGAAGGCTGGGAAGAAGGATACAGACATCTGTTTGAAAAGCTTGATGCTGCTTTGCCGCAGGACGTTAGACATGACATAACGTTTGAATTAATTCAACACCGTTTTACAAAACCGGCCAAACGAGTGATAGAGAAAAATTATCCGAAGACGAAGCTCGAATTAGATGAAGAAAAGCGCCGTTATAAATGGGGACGCTACGGGATTGGAAAATATATTTATCAGAAAGATGAAGAGCATGCACTTCGAGAAGCACTTGAATCCTATATTGATACCTTTTTCCCTAACGCGAAAATTGAATATTTCACTTAAACGGGCTGTTGTGATCAACAGCTCTCTTTTTATAAAAAGGATTTTTCCATTCCATCAAAACGCCGTAATTCAATGATTCTTTATCCTCTACATAATTGCTGACTACACGAATAGGTGAACGCCCGCAACGGAGGAGAAAGGACAGTACAGGGTCGTTTTTCCTGCCTTCCATCACATCTTCAACGTACTGAACAGCGCTGATCTCGTGTGCGTATTTATGATATAAAGGAATGCGGCCGCCGCCGAGAAGGCGCTCCAGTCTCTTATCAACAGTCAGCTCATACATCGTATTCATCAGCCATTTTCCGATTCCAAGCTTTCGATAATGAGGAGAAACAGAAATATCCACTACATATAAAGTATTTCCATGAGGTTCATGATTTTTAATCGATCCGTTGTCTGTTGCTTGCGCCCATGTATGGTCAGGAGATTCAGGCTCAAATTGTACAATAAGAGCAGTCATGGAACCGATAATTCTGCCATTGATGAGCGCGCATAAAGCGCCTTCCGGAAAGGTTTTGATATGGCTGACAAGCTGATCCTCTGACCACAGCAATTCCTGGGGAAACGGAGGAGGGAAACATTCTTCTTGAAGAGAAATCAGCCTCTCGATGTCAGTCTCAGTGTAGTTTCTGATGGTCAGAGCCTCAAATTTTCTGCCGTCGTGCACATACATTTGTTTTAGTATGATCATCACTCTCCTTATGTTGTTTCATTATAACGAAGATTGAATTTTCAGTAAATATATTCCGATTTTCTTATAATTTATTTTTTGATTATTCATTTTTCAAACGAAAGGGCCGATATAGAAATTAGGAGGGGATTGGTTTGTTTAAAAAACTTCACATGAAGATTGCTGTTTTTGTTTCGATTATGTTAATCGTCACAGTTGTTCTTTTAATGCTGTCTTCTTATTTGACGCTAAAACCGATGATTACAGAGGATGGGAAAAATACAACTCAAAACGTGACGCAGTCACTTGAACAAAATATTGAATTGCAATTAAAGAGTTATGCCATTTCGTTATCAAGATTGGCTAATGGGGAATTAACGCATACATTTGTAACGAAACCAAGTAAAGAAGCTGCTCGGCTGTTTCACGATGACATTAAGCAAATCAAAGATAACGATGATTATGTTGCGATGGCTTACATAGGCACCGCAAAAAAAGAAATGTTTACATATCCAAAAGCGGATTTTGCTGAGGATTATGATCCAACATCAAGACCATGGTATAAGCTTGCAGCTGAAACCCCGGATCAAGTTGTTTGGACGGAACCTTATAAAGATGTCGTGACAGGAGACATGATTGTTACTGCATCGAAAGCGATCTTAGACGGGCAAAAAGTGATAGGGGTTGCCAGCTATGACTTGAAACTCTCTGCTATCCAGAGTATGGTCAATAAACAAAAGGTGCCTTACAATGGATTTGCCTTTTTAGCTGATGCGAGCGGCAATCTTTTAGCCCATCCGTCAAATCAAGGAAAAAATATATCAAAGGATCAAACACTGCAAACCATCGCATCCGAGAAACAAGGGATACAAGATGTGAATGGGAAAATGGTTGTGTACCAAACGATTGGCGAAACGGGCTGGAAGGTCGGAACGCAGTTTGATACCGATCAATTAATGTGGATTTCAGATAAAATGAATCGGGCAAATCTTTGGATATCATTGATTGCGCTTATCATAACAATTATTCTCAGCTACTTCCTGGCCAAAACGATAACCGGTCCGATACAGCAGCTGATCGCAAAAACGAAAGCTGTTTCCGCAGGCGATTTAACAGTGCGCGCGGAATCAAAATCCAAGGATGAAGTCGGTATTTTAACAAGAGACTTCAATCTGATGGTTGAAAATATGAAGGAAATGGTTGAGCAAGTGAGACTCTCTTCAGGGAAAGTAGCTGACACCTCTGAACAATTAACGGCTGTCTCTGCCGAAACAAATGAAACAAGCGGACAAATTGCAAAAGCGATTGAAGAAGTAGCCGCAGGGGCATCGGAACAGGCTTCTGAAGTTGAAACCATTAATGAAAAATCGGAAAGCCTGTCAACGAAAATCAGGCAAATCGCTGAGGAGGCAGGCGGAATTAAAGAACGCTCAAAATCGTCCGAGGATGCAAGCTATAAAGGACTTGACGCGCTCGGCCAGCTGCTGATGAAATCAAACGAAGCCAATATGGAAACGAAAAAGGTTGAAACGATGCTGCTGGATTTGGAAAATCAAACTAAGAATATTGAAGAAGTCGTTACAGCGATTTCAAACATATCTGATCAAACCAACTTGCTTGCCTTAAATGCCAGTATTGAGGCAGCCAGAGCCGGAGAAAGCGGGCGCGGTTTTGCCGTCGTAGCCGATGAAGTGCGGAAGTTAGCTGAGCAATCAGCCCTTTCTACAAAGCATATCAGTGAGACTGTGAAGCTTATCCAGCTTGAGACAAAAGAGGCCTCTCACGCGATGGTTGAGGCAAGCAGAATGAATGATGAACAAAACAGTGCCATTCACGAAACTGGAGAGGTATTAAATACGATAACTGCAGAAATGCAGTCACTGGTACAAGGTATTGATCACATTTACGCGGAAATTCAAAGAATGAGTGAAGAACAGCTTGCGATTTCTGAAGCTATTCAAAGCATTTCAGCCATATCACAGGAATCAGCTGCCGCAGCAGAGGAAGTGAACGCATCAACCGATGAACAGCTTGTCACCCTTGATAAAGTCAAACACTCAACGGAAACACTAAAGCATGCAAGCCAAGAGCTTATGAACACAATTGCAAAATTCACATTGTAATCCAATTACATCCCCAAACATCATTTGTTTTGGGGATTTTTTATTTTATAAGATGAATAGATATGGTAGTCTAAAAAATGAAGGAAAAATGATAAATTTTAACTAAAATCAAAACGAAACATCTGGGAGGAATGACCTTGAAAAAAACAATTGGTTTTATCGGTCTTGGAGTGATGGGAAAGAGCATGGCATCACATATTCTGAATGATGGCCACCCTGTTTTGGTGTACACCCGGACAAAAGAAAAAGCAGAAAGCATACTTCAAAAAGGCGCGATCTGGAAAGATACGGTCAAAGAACTTTCGAAAGAAGCGGATGTCATCATTACAATGGTCGGCTATCCCAGTGATGTTGAAGAAGTGTATTTCGGAAGCAATGGAATTATTGAAAACGCAAAAGAAGGCGCATATCTTATTGATATGACGACATCTAAGCCTTCGCTTGCGAAGAAGATTGCTGAAGCGGCCAAAGAAAAAGCATTGTTCGCTTTAGACGCTCCTGTTTCCGGTGGAGACGTCGGTGCACAAAACGGAACACTCGCGATTATGGTCGGTGGAGAAAAAGAAGCTTTTGAAGCCTGCATGCCGATTTTCTCTTTAATGGGAGAGAATATTCAGTATCAAGGGCCGGCTGGAAGCGGACAGCATACCAAGATGTGCAATCAGATTGCAATTGCAGCCGGTATGATCGGTGTTGCTGAAGCGATGGCTTATGCCCAAAAATCAGGCCTAGAGCCGGAAAATGTTCTGAAAAGCATCACAACGGGCGCAGCCGGAAGCTGGTCATTGTCAAATCTTGCTCCCCGTATGCTGCAAGGCAACTTTGAACCGGGATTTTATGTGAAGCATTTTATTAAGGATATGGGAATTGCACTAGAGGAAGCAGAATTAATGGGGGAAGAAATGCCAGGCTTGTCGCTCGCAAAATCCTTATATGACAAGCTAGCTGCTCAAGGTGAAGAAAACAGCGGAACACAGAGTATATATAAGCTTTGGGTGAAATAAAAAAAGATTGCCTGTACGAAACAGGCAATCTTTTTTTATTATTTTCCGATGAATTGTTGTGTCCAGATGCTTCCAGACTCAACGTAGCCAACACCGATGTGAGTAAAGTTAGGGTTTAGAATGTTTTTTCTGTGTCCTTCACTGTTCATCCAAGCTTTTACTACTTCTTCAGGTGTCTTTTGGCCCTTCGCAATGTTTTCACCTGCTGTTTTGTAGCTGATTCCGAAAGATTTCATCATATCAAACG
Organism: Bacillus sp. 204(2023); assembly: GCF_037027505.1. NCBI lineage: Bacteria > Bacillati > Bacillota > Bacilli > Caryophanales > Bacillaceae > Bacillus > Bacillus sp. 204(2023). The sequence continues at coordinate 151,646 of NZ_JAXCHE010000002.1, forward strand.
GTGAGCCGTATGTTGGGCTTTGGTGATCAAAGTAGTTTTTGTCCTTCATATCCTGAGATTTTGCGCGTGCAGATTTGCTTAACGTTTCATCAATTTGAAGCGGTTTTAAGCCTTGTTTTTGTCTTTCTGCATTTGTAAGCTCAACAACTTTTTTCTCATATGCACTTACAGATGAAGGTGCAGATGTTGTTGTGTTTGTTTTTTCAGCAGTTGCGGGTGCTTTAGAAGCAGTGTTTTGATCAGCAGCTGCTTTTTCAGTAGTCTTTTGTGCAGGTTTTGCCGTTTCTGTCTTTTGAACATCCTGAACTTTCACGTTAGATTGCTTCGCATGTTTTTGAAGAAGCTGCTTAATCTCTTTTTCGTTTGCAGCGTTTAACGTTTTGATATTTGTGTTAATATGCAGTTTTTTCACTGCATCGTTAAGTGACATGTTTTGTACTGTGTTCCCCGTTTTTACTGTAACCACAGGCTGGCAGGAGAGTTCTTTCGCTGATGCTTGCTGTACGCCCCCGAATGTGAATAATCCAACCGCAGCGGCAGCAGATAAAATAAATGCTTTCTTCATTAGTTCGTAACCTCCTAGAGTTGTTTGTTTCTACAGAAAAATCATAACATAGCTTTTTTGTCATAAAGATTCCAGCACTTTCCTTTGACAAATAGAGATTGTCATTTTCGTAAAGTAAATCCGTTGAATCACTAAGAATAAGGGAATCAGCGGTATATATGATTTTATCGTACCGTTACATAGCTTCCTTTTTTTTGAACCGTTAGTTATATTTTAATGTGTTTTTATATTGACAGCTTTTTTTACTCCTTTTCGCTGTAACAACTATTACAAAGGTGTTACAATTAATCTCAGTATATGTAAATATATTGAATGATTTGAGAGGGGTAACCAGAAGTGACTGAAATAGGACGTGAACCAAAGAAAAAGAGCAAAGGAAACAGAGCAATCAGAATGAACCTTTTTTTCCTAGCTGTCTTTGTTCTATTCACTGCATTAATTTTTAAGCTCGGGGTTGTTCAAATAGTTGAAGGCGAACAGCATGAAGAAGACGCTGAGAAATCAAATGCAAAAACAGCTTACTATCCTGCGCCTCGCGGGAAGATGTACGACAGAAACCAGAAAGTTGCTGTCGACAACCAGAGCGTTCCAGAAATTGTGTATGTATCAACATCTAGCACAAAAACAGAAGATAAAATCAAAACAGCGAAGCGGCTTGCTTCTTTCATTCATATTGATACCGAATTTTTGAAGGAAAGGGATCTTCGTGATTACTGGATCGCAGCTCATCCGAAAAAAGCCGCCGCTCTGCTTAAGGAATCAGAAAGCAATCTGAAAGGAGACCAGGCTTACAAGCTTCAAATAGAGCGTGTTCCGGATCAAGAATTAAAGGCTATTCAGCAAGATGACGAAGAAATGGAAACTGCTGCGATATATACAAGGTTTTCAAGCGGAAATGCTTACGAACCTCAAATCGTAAAGGCAATGAATCCAAATAAGAGCAATAGCAATGGAAAAAACGGAGCGCTGCTTGATGAGAAGAAAAACTCCTCGCAAAGACCAAAAAATGACTTAACATATGATGAAATTTCCATTGTTTCTGAGCATTTAGAAGAACTTCCGGGAATCGATATCGTAAACGATTGGACACGAAAATATCCTTATGACAAAACCCTTTATTCTGTTTTCGGGGGCGTCACGACACCTGATCAGGGCCTGCTGAGCGACCGGAAAGATTTCTACTTAACAAGAGGCTATGCGAATAATGACAGAGTGGGAAAAAGTTATTTAGAGTATCAATATGAAGAATATTTAAATTCGCATAAAGAAAAAGTGGAATACGTAGAAGATAATAAAGGAAATGTCGTCAGCCAAAAAACCATTGATAAAGGCAGCAGGGGATACGATCTTCAGCTTTCTTTTGACATGGAGCTTCAGGCAAAGGTAGAAAAGATCATTGAAGAAGAAGTACGAAACAGCCGTGCACGCGGAAATTACATGCTTGACAGAGCCTTTGCCGTAATGATGGACCCGAATAACGGCGATATTTTATCAATGGCAGGGAAAAAGATAGATTTAAAAACCAACAAAATTGAAGATTATGCGATAGGGGCATTTACCACCCAATATGAAATGGGATCAGCAGTAAAGGGGGCCACCGTGCTAGCCGGCTATCAGGACGGGATTCCGCATTATAAATATTTTGTTGACATGCCACTGTATTTTGCAGGAAACGGTAATAAGCCTAAGAAGTCCTATATGAATATGGGAACTATTAATGAATTAACGGCATTGCAAAAAAGCTCAAACGTATACATGTTTAATGTCGCCATGCACATTGCCGGTGTCACATACAAGCCGCATGGACCTCTTCCTGCTGACCAGAAGGATTTAAACAAAATGAGAAATTACTACAGCCAATTTGGCCTGGGAGTAAAGACAGGTATCGATCTGCCGCAGGAATCAGCCGGTATGCAAACTACACCTGATGCGGTAGGGGGGTTAATTTTAGACTTGGCCATTGGACAATACGATACATATACACCGCTTCAAATGGCTCAGTACATCTCATCAATTGCCAATGGGGGGTACCGCATTCAGCCAAGAATTGTTACAAGTGTTCATGAGCCCAGCAAAAAAGAAGGCCTTGGGAAGACCATTGAACAAAGAAAGCCAAACATTCTCAACAAAATTAACAACTCAGAAAGTGACATTCAGCAGGTGAAGACTGGAATGAAGCTCGTTACCACTTCGGGAACAGCTAGAAATACGTTTGCAGAGGATGTTTCCGGAAAAACAGGAACTGCGCAAACATTTTATTACGGAACAAATCGTAATTGGTGGGGAAAAAGCACGTACAATCTAACATTTGTCGGCTATTATCCGTCAAAAAATCCAAAAGTGGCTTTCAGTGTTGTTGTTCCTTCTGTAGCGAACGACCACGACCCGATCAACAAACTCATTGCCAAAAGAGCTATTCACGCCTACGCAGAGCTCGAAAAAAAACACAGTAAAAAATAAAAAACAGGGTGCACAACTAAAAGATTGTGTGCCCTTTCTTTTATTCAAAAATTGACGTTCACCATAAGAATAGAAGGAGAATACTCATTTTCTAGCGAATCATACTAGGTAAAAGTCAATCTGTATATGTCGAAACACGATGATCATGCAAAGGAGGGATTCTGTGGAACAGGATACGCAGCATGTTAAACCACTTCAAACAAAAACCGATATTCATGCAGTCTTGGCCTCTAATGGACGCATCATTTATATATCTGCCAACTCCAAACTGCATTTGGGCTATCTCCAAGGAGAGATGATCGGATCATTCCTCAAAACGTTTCTGCATGAGGAAGACCAATTTTTGGTTGAAAGCTATTTTTATAATGAACATCATCTGATGCCGTGCACCTTTCGTTTTATTAAAAAAGATCATACGATTGTGTGGGTGGAGGCTGCGGTAGAAATTGTTACGACAAGAGCTGAGCGGACAGAACGGGAAATCATTTTGAAAATGAAGGTTCTTGAAGAAGAAACAGGCCATCAATCCCTAAACTGCGAAAAACATGAAATCGAACCTGCAAGCCCGGAATCGACTACATATATAACGGATGATTATGAACGGTTGGTTGAAAATCTCCCGAGTCCGCTATGCATCAGTGTCAAAGGCAAGATCGTCTATGTAAACAGCGCGATGCTCTCAATGCTGGGAGCAAAAAGCAAGGATGCTATTATTGGTAAATGGTCCTATGAATTTATTGAAGAAGAATATCATGATATCGTGAAAAACAGGATTATACGAATGCAAAAAGGAATGGAAGTCGGAATGATTGAACAGACGTGGAAAAGGCTTGATGGCACACCTGTTCATTTAGAAGTGAAAGCATCCCCGACCGTCTACAAAAACCAGCAGGCTGAGCTGCTGCTGCTGATCGATATCTCTTCAAGGAAAAAATTCCAAACCATCCTGCAAAAAAGCCGTGAACGATATCAGCTGCTGATTCAAAATTCCATTGATACCATTGCGGTGATTCACAATGGAAAATGGGTGTTTATGAATGAATCGGGAATTTCCCTGTTTGAAGCGGCTACCTATGAGGACTTAATTGGCAAAAACATATACGATCAGCTGCATCCTTGCGATCACGAGGATGTAAAAGAGAGAATCCAAAATATCGCCGAGCAAAAAACAGAATCTGAAATTGTCAAGCAATCCTGGTTCACCTTTCAGAACAGGGTCATCTATACGGAGATGGTCTGCATTCCGACGACCTTTTTTGGTGAAGCGGCCGTCCAGGTCATTCTTCGGGACATCTCAGAGAGAAAACAAACAGAAGAATTGATGCTGAAATCGGAAAAATTATCAATCGCAGGCCAACTCGCGGCGGGAATCGCCCACGAGATCCGCAACCCGCTTACAGCGATCAAAGGATTTTTACAGCTGATGAAGCCGACAATGGAAGGAAACGAGCATTACTTTGATATTGTGTTTTCTGAACTCAGCCGCATTGAATTAATACTCAGTGAACTGCTCATGCTGGCGAAACCTCAGCAAAATGCTGTCAAAGAATATTTGAACTTGAAAAAATTAATTGGTGAGGTCTCAGCCCTGTTAGAAACACAGGCAAATTTAAATGGCATTTTTATCAGAACCAGCTATGAAAAAGACAGCATTTATATAAACGGGGATCAAAACCAATTAAAGCAGGTATTCATTAATTTAATCAAAAATGCAGTTGAATCAATGCCTGATGGGGGAACAGTAGACATTATCATCACGGAAGATGAGCATTCTGTTCATGTTACTGTCAAAGACGAAGGGGAAGGTATACCTGAAAAGGTACTAAACCGGATTGGAGAGCCATTTTTAACAACAAAAGAAAAAGGTACGGGGCTTGGATTAATGGTGACATTTAATATCATTGAAAACCATCAGGGAGTTATACATGTGGACAGCCATCCTGAAAAAGGCACAGCGTTTAAAATTTCATTTCCAAAAAAATAAAACAACGGCTTAAACGCCGTTGTTTATCGTCTGCATGGCTTCACGTTTTTTTAATACAAATAATTCTAAACGGTCCAGACCTTCTCTCAGCGTGTCCAGCGAGTACGCAAAAGACAATCTTACATATCCTTCACCATATGTTGAGAACGAGCTGCCCGGCACGAGTGCCACACCAGCGTCTTCCAAAAGAGCCATACTAAAATCAAATGAAGTCATTCCAAATGATTTAATAGAAGGGAAGATATAAAACGCACCGGACGGTTTAACTACGTCAAGTCCCATGGAAACAAGACGGTCATAAACATAGTCGAGACGTTTTTTGTATTGTTCTCTCATAATCAATGCGTCGTCAAAGCCGTTTGTGACAGCTTCAAGCGCGGCTTTTTGAGAAATGGATGAGGCGCACGACACATTGTATTGATGAACCTTTAAAATGTGCTTTGCAATGTCTTTCGGTGCGAATAAAAATCCAATTCTCCAACCAGTCATGCTGTGTGATTTTGACAAGCCGTTAATGACAATTGTTTGATCCCGCAAATGGTTTGCGATGGAGTAATGCGGTCTGTCATATGTTAATTCACTGTATATTTCATCGGACAATACGAAGACATTTCTGCCTTTTAAAAGGGCTGCGATGCTTTTCAGTTCTTCTTCAGATAAAGTCACGCCGGTAGGATTTGACGGATAAGGAAGCACGACACACTTGGTGTTGGGTGTCAGAGCATCTTCAATCAGCCGGGCGGTAAGCTTAAAGCCGTGTGACGTAGTATCAACAATGACAGGCTTGGCCCCGCACAAATTGATAATAGGTTCATAGCCCGGATAAATAGGCCCTGGCATAATGACTTCATCACCGGGAGATAAAATCGTCCGGAATGCAGCATCAATGGCTTGGCTTGCGCCTGTTGTGATGATAATTTCAGATTCAGCATCATAGTTGAAATCCGCTTTTTTCTTCATATAAAGCTGCACAGCTTGTCTCAGCTCCAGGTAGCCGGCATTCGGAGTATATGACGTCACGTTTTCATCAATGGCTTTTTTTGCGGCAGCTTTCACATGATGCGGTGTGAAAAAATCAGGCTGGCCGATTGTAAGTGAAATGACGTCTTCGTGTTGGGCTACAAGATTCGAGAATTTGCGTATTCCTGAAATTTCGATCTCTCTTGCTTTCGGATTCAGCAAATGTTCCATAATTCATCACCTTAACAAATATAATGAGTTTATCCTATTTTACCACTAGCTGATCATTTGTCACCTTTTTAACTGATATATTTCGATTGTATGCGCCTTTTTTCTAAACATACCTTTCTTTTCAGAAAAAAAGAAGACAACCAGCGATTTGATTGTCTTTATTGTATCATGTTCTATTATTGTTTATATGTGCCAATTTCATTAATAGCCATAATCAAAATGAAGGTCTTCGTGCCAAATCAGATACGGAGGATGCTCTTCTTGAAGGTCAGCTGATTCTTTCTTCATATTCAGGTAAGTTTCTTCACTGATATCCTCTAAAACAGTCATTTCGTTTTCTTTAAATATTACTAAGGTACCCATTATTTACACCCTTCTTTGGAAAAATCCTTGACTATTTTATCACTGTTAGTTGGAAAGTCAATGGTTATTAGGAAAAAAGTTTCTTTTTTGAGGAACGCGGCTTGTTGCCTTCGGAATTCGATTTTGAAGAGCTGCCATTCACTTTTTACAAATTACGCCGATATATACAGTACAATACTGAATGCGAATAGCGAGGGATTGAATTGTCGTTACAACAATACGAAATTTTATTGGATTCTGGTACAAATGAATTAGAAATTGTGAAGTTTGGCGTGGGTGAAAATGCTTTCGGAATTAACGTCATGAAGGTAAGAGAAATTATTCAGCCTGTCGAGGTGACATCAGTGCCTCACTCCCATCAGCATGTAGAAGGAATGATTAAACTCAGAGGAGAAATTCTCCCTGTGATCAGTCTCTTCTCATTTTTTGGAGTAGAGCCTGAAGGATCAAAAGATGAGAAATATATCGTGACTGAATTTAATAAACGGAAAATTGTTTTTCATGTCGGCTCTGTTTCTCAAATTCACAGAGTATCCTGGGAAGCGATTGAAAAGCCGACATCGTTAAATCAAGGAATGGAGCGGCACCTTACCGGGATTATTAAGCTCGAAGACCTGATGATCTTTTTGCCTGACTATGAAAAAATTATTTATGACATTGAATCAGATTCAGGTGTTGACACGTATAATATGCATACCGAGGGCTTCGATGAAAGAAGAACTGATAAAAAGCTTATCATTGTAGAGGACTCACCGCTTTTGATGCGCCTCTTGCAGGATGAATTAAAAGAAGCAGGGTACAACAATATCGCTTCGTTTGAAAATGGAAAAGAGGCATATGAATACATTATGAACCTTGCTGAAAACGAAACTGATTTATCAGAACAGATTGATATGATCATCACTGATATTGAAATGCCAAAAATGGACGGACACAGGCTCACAAAGCTGCTGAAGGAAAATCCGAAAAGCTCAGATGTGCCGGTTATGATTTTCTCATCGTTAATTACGGATGATCTGCGTCACCGCGGCGAAGTTGTAGGCGCAGATGAGCAAATCAGCAAGCCTGAGATCAGTGATTTGATTAAAAAAGTGGATACGTATGTTATTGAATAAATAAAAACAGCCGTTGCCAGAAAGAGGCACGGCTGTTTTTATTTTAAAAGTAACTCTCGCCAAGTTTTTTAAAGACCGGTTTATGGTAAGCTGGCTGCTGGCGATTTGGCACTAGCGGCTTTTCTTTCATGCCGACATATTCTTGCAATAGGTGTTTCGCTTTTGTTAAAGACATTTGAGCTTTAGGATTTCGGTACGATTGATTAAGTGTACCTAAATGCGGAAGATGTTCGAAGTCTTCTTTAGTTGGAGGCATGTGAAAATAGTAGTCTCCGATTGAGATAAGCACGTCCGATTGCTGTTGGCTGAACCTTGGATTTTTTGAAAAATGAAGCCCTATTTTCTTTCCTTTACCTTCTTTGACAAGCTTTTGCAAAGCCCGTTTTTTCAGCAGATATAGGTATTTAGGGTTGGGGGCGGTTTTTGCATGGCGGTTCACAGTGTAAACTGCTTTTGAAAGATTTTCTACGGTTGGCTGCAGATCTTTCGTATATGCATGGTCGTCCATTATTTCTCTCCTTTGCTTTTATCAATTTCTATATGTTTAGATTATACTTTTTTAAAGTTGAAATGCAAATATTGAATGTAAAAATGCGCTTTTTTCTAAGAAAAAAAGCGCATTTTTAACCTGCATTATACAGATCTTGCCTTCTTTTTCGGCTGTTCTTGAAATGCTTCCTGAACATTCACTTCCACAGCCTGAGCACTGTATTTTGGCAGTGCAATAAAATAAAAAATAAAAACGAGCAGGATAATAACACCCATGCCGTAATAAAGATAATCAATGTTTGAAACAAACTTAGGGAATAACAGTGCGACTAAGCCAAGTGTCAAAGACTGTGCAAACATCATAAAAGGGTCCTGCATGCCGCTTACACGTCCCATCAGTTTGGGATGAACAATTTTGGGCATCCACCCTCCGATTGCAATGTTGATCGGTCCGATGCACATTCCCAGTGCAAAAGCTGCCGCGTAATACACCCATAAAATATTGGTGTAGCCGAGGACGAAGATCAGCAAACCTGCAATGAAAATCGGTATCGACATTAAAAAGTGCGGCTTCACTTTTTTAGAGATGATCGTGCCGATTACGCTGCCTGCCAGCAGCCCAAACCCGAGTGCGATCGTAAATACAGACGTATGCCACTCATAACGGTCAGGCGCCAATCCATATTTCATTGTAAACATCGGCAATACGGCGAATCCTCCATTGACAAATCCAAAAATGAAGAAGCCAAAAATAAGAGATGCCAGCAATTTGTTTTTTAAAATATAGAGGATGCCTTCTCTAAAGTCATTTATTGAATCCTTAACAGAAGTCTTTCTCCAGCTGAATGCACCGTTTGGCTGTCGGGCTTCTTTTGGAATCCGGCAGCTGCGGATCAGCAGCCCGGAAATGATAAAGCTGACAAAATCAAGAATAATGGCGCCTTCAATACCGATGGTGTTGTACATAAACGCGCCTATACCGACTCCAAACACCATAAAAATGCTAAAAAGCATCTGATTAAGCCCTGCCGCTTTCGCATAATGCTCCTTCGGCAGAATGGCTTGTACTAAACTGTTTTCTGCCGGGAAGAAAAACTTTGTTACAGCGCTTCTGATAAATAAGATACAAAAAACAAGAGGAATATTGCCGGTAAATAAAGTGAAAAAAAGCACGACAGTCAGGCCTGCTCTGATCCAATCACAATTTTCTGCCACCTTTTTTCTGTCAAACCGGTCTGCGACGACTCCCACGATCAGAAATACAAATATGGTCGGAAGAGAATACATCAGCTCCGCCAAGGTCGTATATGAAGGCTGGCTGCTGAATCGGTCCAGCAAAAAAAAAGCAAAGGCCATGTTGCCTACTGTCGTGCCCATTTGAGAAGCGAGTGCTGCGAAAAATAGACGAACAAAATTACGATTTTTAAATATATCCATAAAAACGCTCCTTACCCTAAAGGTCCCACTTTATCATATTATAAACCGCCTGTTTTTGAAACAAATAAGAAAACATTACCGGTTAATCGTGACTCTTGTTCCGTTTGGCACAATTGAAGCAAGTTCGATCACGTCTTTGTTATGCATGCGAATGCAGCCTTTAGAAACAGCCTTACCAATCGAAGCGGGATTATTCGTCCCATGTATTCCGTAGTGCTGCTTTGAAAGGCTCATCCAATAAGCGCCAAATGGGCCGCCGGGATTGCGCTGGCGGTTAATAATGTAAAACTCGCCAGTAGGCGTTTGCGTTAGTATTTTACCAACGGCGATGGGATAGGTTTTCATTACCCGATTATTTAGGAACAGCGTAAGGGTCTTCGCTCCGATTGAGACTGCGATATGATACGGAATTGTATAAGGGTCCGGCAGCCCGGGGATGACTATGGACTGTCCCGCTGTGAGCCCTGCCTGCAGTGACGGATTAGCCTGGAGTAATGCAGCCGTGCTGATTCTGAAATCAGCCGCGATGCTGTTCAGTGTATCACCTTGCTTCACCTGGTACGTAAGCAGTTTCCTCATCCTCCTTTTTTACTTATAAGTATTGATGAGGAGCCCATCCTGCTACATTAATTTGTGCTTTTTAAGGTGAAGACAGTGATTTCAGGCTTGGCCAGTAACCGCAAAGGCAGCCTGGTCATCCCGAGGCCTCGGTTTACGTAAATATGAGTGCTGCCCGTTTGATACATTCCCTCTGTGTAGACTTTTCCATATGGAGGCGTAATAATCGGTCCGTAAAAAGGCAGCTGAATCTGGCCGCCGTGTGTATGGCCGGAAAGCTGAAGGTTCACGGGATAATCTGTTGTTTTCAAGGCCGCATCAGGTTCATGGACGAGAAGAATGGAAAAAAGTCTGTCGCTCAGCCTTGAAAGGGTGCCTTCATAATCTGGGTTTCCCAGCATTAAGTCATCAAGCGAAGCAATCTCGATTTTGCTGCCATCTGCGAGTGACAATGTTTGATAGCCATTGCGATATACCGTGAAACCTCCGGCCGTCATCAGGCTTTTGTAAACGGCAGTTCCATAACCTCCGTGATCATGATTGCCGTAAATACAAAGCTTGCCGAAGGGAGCATTAAGCTTTCTCAATAATGGAATGACTGCCTGGTGGTGCTGGTACGTATCAGGATTATCGATAATATCACCTGTAAAAACAATGAGATCAGGTTTAGATTCATTAATTGTAAGAATGACAGTTTTTAAGTCTTCGAGAGTAAAGTAATCACTCAAGTGTGCATCGCTGAACTGCACGATTTTAAAACCGTCAAATCCGTGCGGGATGAGAGAGCTTTTTATTGTGTGTTCGGTTGTCTCGATCATATGCGGCTCGAGATACCTGGCATAGCCATATCCCCCGCCGGCCGTTAAAGCCCCGGCAGCAAGAGCGCCGAACATTCCTTTTAGAAATTGTCTTCTGGACATCTTTTTCATTTCAAACCAACCTTTAATAGAGTTTTTCTATTATATCATCTGTATCTGATAAAAATCTCATATGAGCATGTGCTGACAGAGGCAGGGATATAATGATAGAATATTATTGAATGAATACTCATTCACAATTGGAGGGATAAACATGGAAAAAAAGGCGGTAATTATTACCGGCGGGTCAAGCGGCATGGGAAAAGCGATGGCAAAAAAACAGGCTGAGTTAGGGTGGCACGTTATGGTGACAGGGAGGAACCATGAAGCACTTGAGGAAACAAAAAAAGAAATTCAGACCTTTGAGGGACAGGTCGCTTGTTTTCAAATGGATGTCCGTTCCGATTCCGCCGCTTCAGACATGATTAAAGAAGCGATAAAAGCCTTTGGCCGGCTTGACGCGCTGATTAACAACGCGGCCGGAAACTTTATTTGTCCGGCAGAAAAGCTGACGCCCAATGGATGGAAAGCCGTTATTGAGATTGTTTTAAACGGCACATTTTTTTGCAGCCAAGCAGCGGCAAGGCATTGGATTGACCAGAAGCAGCAGGGTGTCATTTTAAATATGGCAGCCACGTACGCTTGGGGAGCGGGAGCGGGGGTCGTTCATTCCGCTGCAGCCAAAGCAGGGGTATTGTCACTGACAAGAACGCTGGCCGTTGAGTGGGGGAGCAAGTACGGCATCCGCACAAACGCGATAGCCCCCGGACCGATTGAACGAACAGGCGGTGCGGAGAAGCTATTTGAATCGGAAAAAGCGATGGCCCGCACGATGAACAGTGTGCCGCTCGGCCGATTGGGCACACCGGAGGAAATCGCCGCTTTGGCAGCGTTTTTGCTTTCTGATGAAGCATCCTATATAAACGGGGATTGTATCACAATGGACGGAGGGCAATGGCTGAATCCTTATCCGTTTTAAAGAATATTAATCTTTGGATTCAATGTGGTATAATCAGACAAAGATAGAGAAGCAGGTGATAACATGTTGGATCCACTTGATATTTTAACGAACATTGATGATGTCCTTCCATATTACCAGGCGATTTTCAGTGCCGAGGAACAGAAGGTTGTCGGATATGAGGTGCTTGGACGAATTTTGGCAGATTCAGAAATCCAAAGTCTCGGGCCCTTCTTTTTAGATGCGGGGATACCCGAAGAATATAAATTAGAGGTTGATAACAGAATTATCCGCCAGGCTCTAGACCGCTTTTTAGATGCGGATTCTGATCTGCTGATTTTTATGAATCAGGATGCCAATCTGCTGATGCTGGATCATGGTGAAAGCTTTCTGGAGCTTCTGAAAGAATATGAAGCGAAGGGAATCGAACTCCACCGTTTTGTGCTTGAAATTACAGAGCACAATTTTGAAGGGGATATTGAGCAGCTCTACCATATGCTTGCATACTATCGTACATACGGAATTAAAATCGCAGTTGACAACATCGGAAAAGAAAGCAGCAACTTGGACAGAATCGCGCTGCTCTCACCAGATCTGTTAAAAATCGATTTGCAGGCGCTGAAAGTGTCACAGCCGTCACCGTCATATGAGCATGTGCTGTACAGCATATCTTTATTAGCAAGAAAAATCGGTGCGGCGCTGCTGTATGAAGACATTGAGGCGAACTTCCAGCTTCAGTACGCCTGGAGAAACGGAGGCCGCTATTTTCAGGGCTATTACTTGGTGTCTCCATCTGAAACGTTTCTAGAGAGAGATGTATTGAAACAAAGACTTAAAACTGAATTTCACCAATTTATCACACATGAGAAAAAGAAACTGGAGACCGTCTATGAGCACTCTGAACAGTTTTACAAACGAGTGCATCAGGCTGTGACCTCTTTGAGAAAAAACAATCTGTCTTCTGATGATGACTTTATTAAAAAGCTGGCGGAAGAGCTGACAGATTGCAGCTTCAGGATTTACATGTGTGATGAAGAAGGCGATCAGCTGACGGGAAATGTGTTTAAGCAAGACGGAGAATGGATTTATCAGCCGGAATATGCGGAAAAGAACTGGAGCTGGCGCCCTTATTTTCTGGAGAACATTATGAGAATGAGAAATCTCAGAAAAGGTTTTTTCAGTGATCTGTACAGTGATTTGGAAACAGGTGAAATGATCAGAACGTTTTCGTATCCGATGGAGGATCAGGTGTATTTATTTATAGACTTGCCTTATTCATATTTATATGAGCAGGATGGATTGATTTAACGGCTGAAAGGCCGTTTTTTTATGAATTGAAAAAAATATCAAAAAACGATTGACATTGATACTGAGAATCATTATCATTTAATTATAGAGAGAAGCTACTCTCTGTTCCCCAACCCCTCTATCAGATCAAGATCCGAAAAAACTTGGCGCTACCCCCGCCAAGTTTTTTATTTGTCAAAGCATAGGACAATCCAATGAAACAATAAACCTAACTAGTGGTAAACGTTTAACACGGGGAGAAACATTCAGTGCCGAACACCCCTGACACTGCTGCACGGGTGAGGAGGAAAATTCGTTCTGAAATGATTATTTATTTCAGGTCCGTGTTTACTCTATCCAGCATGACTCCCATTGATTATGGCCACGCGGGACTTCACCATAAAATTCAAAAGAAGGTTTTGCCAAAGTTGCAAAAAGGCATTCTTAATGCTGCCAAAGATTCGAAAAAAATTATAATTGTGTGCATGACATTCAAAAAAAGCCTCAAACTAAAGAAAAATAGTTTTTTTCACTTTTTTTCTTTGCTTAAATTCAGCAGTGAAAATGCCATCCTGTCCGACTTTATGGTATGATGCTCAATAGAACTTGTATTATAATAAATACTTGTTGATTTGAAGTTGCTTTTTGAAAGGAGTCTTTTTTTAGAATGTCACAATTAATGGGTATCATCACACGGCTGCAAAGTCTGCAAGAAACAGCGGAAGCGGCTAACGAGCCAATGCAGCGCTATTTCGAAGTGAATGGTGAGAAAATATGCAGTGTTAAATATTTCGAAAAAAATCAAACGTTTGAACTGACGGTTTTCCAAAAAGGTGAAAAACCTAACACATATCCGTTTGATAATATCGACATGGTTTCCATCGAAATCTTTGAACTTCTTCAGTAAGATTCCTGAAATAGGGGGGAACAAGCTTCCGCCTTTGCAAAAGTAATCGAAATAAACGGTAAGGAACATACTTGTTTCATGGTTGTAAATCCTTGAAAAGGAGTGTCGTGATGGCTGATTCTTTTCTGTTTTATAATCTTTCAGAAGCACAGATGACCTTTCAAGATGTGATGGAACGGCTTAAAGCCTTTGTTCAAAAGGACCCCCGTTCTTCTTATGTGTTATCGATCGGAACCGATTCACAGGTTTACCGCGATTACACAAAGTTTATTACCGCATTGCATTTGCATCGTACAGGCAAGGGAGCTTGGGGCTGCTTGAAAAATCATACAGTCGACAGACCCATACATAGCCTTCGGGAGAAGATTTCGTTAGAAACGGCGTACAGCCAAGAAACGGCCGCTCATATTCTTGATGGACACTTAATGGATATTACCGATCTGCTCCTGCCCTTTACCGGTGAGGGGGCGGATCTTACCTTTGAAGTTCACTTGGATATTGGGAAAAAAGGGCTTACAAAAGATCTGATCCAAGAAATGACTGGACGTATTACCTCCATGGGGATTGAGGCCAAAATAAAGCCGGATTCATACACTGCCTTCAGCTATGCAAATCGTTTCACAAAATAATTTGGCTGAAAAGCCAAGGTAAATGTCGAATTATGCGGTTGACGTTTGTTATCTGATTACTTATTCTAGCGGTAGAGCTGAAAGTAAGTTGTCTTGCTTTCAGAGGTATTCAGTATAAAACAGGGGGCCTGATTGCGAATGAGTCTTATCGGTGAACGATTTACAGAAGAAGAACAAAAACTTCTGCTGAATATCCTGATCAACCATGAGTATGCCATCGAGCTATTAAGCAGTGAGATCAACGATATAGAGACAGGGACCAAAAACGTTGACGGAACCACCTACAAAAAACTTGTAACGCTATACGACCGATTTCGATTTGAAAATTAATGGGACACCCTATAATTGATACTCCACAAAGAGTATCTTTTTTATTGAAAGGAAACTTTTCGACAAATACTGATAAAGTTTATATTATTGCAATATAGGGAATGTATTGATGATGAAAATGAAAAGGGGTCGAAAACATGATAAGCTTACAATCAGATCAACTTCTTGAGGCAACAGTCGGACAATTTATGATTGAGGCGGACAAAGTAGCGCACGTGCAAGTCGGAAATAACCTTGAGCACGCATTATTAGTATTGACAAAAACCGGATACACAGCCATCCCGGTTCTGGATCCTTCCTACCGTTTACATGGCTTAATCGGGACAAATATGATCATGAACAGTATTTTTGGACTTGAGCGAATTGAGTTTGAAAAGCTTGACCAAATCACTGTTGAGGAAGTCATGCTGACCGACATTCCGCGCCTTCATATCAATGATCCGATTATGAAGGGATTCGGCATGGTCATTAATAACGGATTTGTCTGTGTTGAAAATGACGAGCAGGTATTTGAAGGGATTTTTACGAGAAGAGTCGTTTTAAAGGAATTGAATAAGCATATACGCTCGTTGAATAAGTAGGCTGTACGGCCTATTTTTATTATATAGCCAGAGCGAAAAAGAAAGCGCATACATAATTTAAACGAGAATAGGGCTTGAATAAGAAACTAAGATTTTATTAGAATGGGAGATAAGAAAAACTTATTGATAACAAAAAGGAGGACGACATGCAGCTTCAAGAGCTTCATATGCTCGTAGTTTTAGCTGAGGAATTAAATATGAGAAAGGCGGCAGAACGGCTTTTTGTATCTCAGCCGGCTTTATCTCAGCGCTTACAAACCATTGAAAAGGCGTGGGGAACAAAAATCTTTTTAAGATCCCAAAAAGGATTAACGGTAACGCCCGCCGGTGAGAAAATCATTCAGTTTGCGAATGATGTGACATTAGAGCAGGAAAGAATAAGAGAAAATATTGACGAGCTTGAAGGTGAAATTCACGGCACATTGAAGCTTGCCGTCGCCTCCATAATCGGTCAGCATTGGCTCCCTAAAGTCCTGAAGACGTATGTGGAAAAGTATCCGAATGCAAAGATCTCGCTCATAACCGGGTGGAGCAGCGAAATGCTGAAAAGCTTGTATGAGGATCAGGTTCATATCGGCATTATAAGAGGCAACCCTGAGTGGAAGGGGCGCAAAGATTACTTAATGACAGATCATCTGTATTTAGTAGATACTGAAATTTCCTGCATCGAAGATATTGCCCATACAGAACGGCCGTTTATCCAGTTTAAAAGTGACAGTACTTATTTTCAGGAAATTCAGCACTGGTGGCATCAAAAATTTAAAACGTCGCCGAAACAGACGATATTGGTTGATCAGATTGAAACGTGCAAACAGATGGCGCTGCACGGAATCGGTTATGCTATTTTGCCGTCTGTTACCCTTCAAAATGAAGATAAAGTGAATAAAATGCCTCTTTTAGACATGAAAGGGCATCCGATTGGTCGGGATACATGGTTATTAGGCTATGAGCCTGCCTTTGAACTGAAACAAGTCCAAGCTTTTGTACAAGTGATAAAGGATATGCTGGATCAGGAAAATCCATTTTAAAGACAGCGAGGTGCTGTCTTTTTTTTATTTAGCTGTTGACAATGAAAATCATTATCATTTAAAGTGATACATATGATATTGAAAATCATTATCAATTAATGGGGTGATAACATGGCTAAAGCCTTGATTACATATGCCAGCATGTCAGGAAATACAGAAGACATTGCCTTCATAATAAAAGATACGCTTCAGGAATATGAGTTGGATATCGATTGTGTCGAGATAGACGATGCGGATGCGTCTGCTTTAACCTCCTATGATTATGTACTGATTGGCACCTATACATGGGGGGACGGCGATTTGCCCTACGAAGCGGAGGATTTTTTCGAAGAGGTCAAACAGCTTCAGCTTAATGGTTTAAAAACAGCCTGCTTCGGGTCTGGCGATTATTCTTATCCAAAGTTTTGCGCAGCGGTGAATTTGTTCAATGCCATGCTGCAAGAGGCGGGAGCTGCTGTTTACCAGGAAACACTAAAAATTGAATTAGCGCCTGAAACAGATGAAGATGTGGAAAGCTGCCGAGCGTTTGCGAGAGGTTTTCTTGCATGGGCAGATTATATGAACAAGGAAAAAAGCCATGTTTCATAAAGGAGCAACTGCTGTTACGGCATCGGCGTTTTCTGGATATTTTGTGGCGGTACAAAGAGAAGGCATTTTTCATTATTCTTTGGAGCAGGGCTGGAGAAAGCTTTTTCGTTTGAAAAGTAAGATACACTGTATCAGCTACATAGGGCCTTACTTATTTGGCGTCGGTGAAAAGGGAACAGTCATTCGTTCGGCTGATGAAGGGAAAACCTGGACGATGTCGAGCTTTCCGACAAATGCAACAGTGTGGGCGATTACCGGCAGAAACAACGGGTTTGTCTGCGCCCACGGTAAGCATTGTATTTATGTATCGGATGATTTTGGTGTCTCATGGCGCGTAGCCAAACCTTTTGCCGAATTTCATAATCCCCCTGTTATCCGGTCGTTATGCCTTCACGGGGGCAATCTTTTTATCGGCACGCAAATACACGAATATTTTGGCGGCATTTGGGCTTACGACATTAAGCGTGACACTGTCCAAGTTGTCAAAAAAGAAAAAAACCGGATGACGGCATCCATGCTCGTGTTCAATGAAAATTGGCTGGTGGCGGCGATGGGTTCTGTGAAAGGAAAGCACGGTGCTGTCACTGTACGAAATCTTTTGAATGGTGAAGAATTTATCATTCAATCCAGCATGATCAGAAAAGAAGAGTCATTTCTTGATCTTTCAGAGGATGATGGAATTATATATGTCACTACAACACAAGATGAAAACGGTTTTTCGAGAATTTACCAGGCTGATCTCGAAGCCCGGTCGCTAAAATGGTTCGATACCATTAAGGGACATGGATGGAGAGTGGCCAATCAGAAAGAGAATTTCTTTTGCGCAGGCTTGTATGAATGTAAATTTGTCCAGCCGTACGAAGTTTCAGCAATGATTCATTAGAGGAGGAACAAGGAATTGGCGAAGATTTTGCTTGTTTATGCAACAATGTCAGGCAACACTGAAGCAATGGCAGATTTAATTGAAAAGGGGCTTCAGGAGGCGGAAGCAGAAGTAGACCGTTTCGAAGCAATGGATATTGATGATGCCCAGCTGTTTACCGATTATGACCATATCATAATGGGAACCTACACGTGGGGAGACGGAGATCTGCCTGATGAATTTTTAGATCTTGTTGAAGACATGGAGGAGATTGATTTTTCCGGTAAAACATGCGCTGTATTCGGTTCCGGTGATACAGCATATGAATTTTTCTGCGGAGCGGTTGATACGCTCGAAGCAAAAATAAAAGAATGCGGTGGCGACATTGTGCTGCCTTCGGTAAAAATCGAAAATAATCCAGAAGGTGACGAAGAGGAAGAATTAATAAACTTTGGGAGACAATTCGCAAAGAAAAGCGGATGCGCTGTCTGATCACTCACTGGGAACTGCTAAAACGGCTGTTCCTTTTTTTCTTGTCTTTGTATCTTTCCTTTGATACAGTAATGAGGTAGAAAATCAGGAGGAGGACTATACATATGAAAATGATGGACGCAAATGAAATTATTTCATTTATTCAAAATAGTACAAAATCAACACCTGTAAAGGTTTACGTGAAAGGTGAGCTGGAAGGAATCAATTTCGGCGAATCTGCGAAAGCTTTTATCAACGGAAACACTGGTGTCGTTTTCGGTGAGTGGAGCGAAATCCAAACAGCAATCGAAGAAAACCAAAGCAAAATCGAAGACTATGTGGTTGAAAATGACCGCCGCAATTCTGCGATCCCAATGCTTGATCTTAAAAACATCAAAGCGCGTATCGAGCCGGGCGCGATCATCCGCGACCAAGTTGAAATCGGTGATAACGCAGTCATCATGATGGGTGCTTCTATTAATATCGGTTCAGTCATCGGCGAAGGCACAATGATTGATATGAACGTTGTGCTTGGCGGACGAGCTACTGTCGGAAAAAACTGCCATATCGGCGCGGGTTCTGTACTTGCGGGCGTTATTGAGCCGCCATCCGCTAAACCGGTTGTGATTGAAGACGACGTCGTAATCGGCGCAAATGCTGTTGTGCTTGAAGGTGTAACAGTAGGTAAAGGAGCTGTTGTTGCTGCGGGAGCGATCGTGGTAAACGACGTTGAGCCATACACTGTTGTTGCAGGCACACCAGCTAAAAAAATCAAAGACATTGATGAAAAAACAAAAGGCAAAACTGAAATCAAGCAGGAATTACGCCAGCTGTAAGGAAAAGTTTGATAAAAAAGGCGTGGATAATATATCCACGCCTTATTCGTATAGGCAGGAGGAATAGAAATGAAGAAAGAGGAGCTCATCGCAATTCGCAGAGATCTGCATCGTATACCGGAGCTTGGATTTCAGGAGTTCAAAACCCAGCAGTATTTATTAAATGTCTTGGAACAATATCCGCAAGACAGAATTGAAATTGAGAAATGGCGAACAGGGCTTTTTGTAAAAGTGAACGGGACAGCGCCGGAAAAAATGCTGGCGTACAGAGCGGATATCGATGCGCTTTCTATAGAAGAGCAAACTGGTCTTCCATTCGCATCAGAGCATCACGGCAACATGCACGCCTGCGGTCACGATTTGCATATGACAATTGCACTCGGCATTATTGATCATTTTGTTCACCACCCAGTCAAACATGATTTGCTTTTTCTGTTTCAGCCGGCAGAGGAAGGGCCAGGCGGTGCGGAACCAATGCTTGAGAGCGATGTATTAAAAAAGTGGCAGCCTGATTTCATCACTGCGCTTCATATTGCTCCAGAGCTTCCGGTAGGCACCATTGCGACAAAAAGCGGCCTTCTATTTGCGAATACATCAGAGCTAGTCATCGATCTGGAAGGCAAAGGGGGACATGCGGCATATCCGCATTTGGCTGAGGATATGGTTGTAGCAGCAAGTACACTTGTCACCCAGCTGCAAACGATTATCTCCAGAAACACAGATCCGCTAGACAGTGCTGTTATTACAGTTGGTACCATTACCGGAGGCTCGGCACAAAATATCATTGCGGAAACGGCCCACCTGGAAGGCACGATCCGCACGCTTTCTGAAGAATCGATGAAACAGGTAAAGGAACGGATTGAAGATGTAGTGAAAGGAATCGAAATCGGATTCCGCTGCAAAGGAAAAGTGACATATCCGTCTGTATATCACCAAGTTTACAATACGAGCGGATTAACAGAAGAATTTATGTCTTTTGTTGCTGAACATCAACTGGCGACAGTAATTGAAGCAAGAGAAGCAATGACTGGAGAGGATTTTGGCTACATGCTGAAAAAATATCCCGGCTTCATGTTCTGGCTCGGCGCTGATTCTGAACATGGGCTTCATCATGCTAAGCTGAATCCCGATGAAAATGCGATAGAAACAGCGGTTAATGTCATGACAGGTTATTTTTCTGTTTATGCCAATTAAGTACAAATGAAAGAATAAAATTCCATAAAATGAGCACTCTAGTAAACGGAGGTGTTCAAAAATGGCTAAAAAAATTGGAATTGAACAATCATTATCAGATGTAGAAGCTGCTTTAAAAGAAAAAGGATATGACGTTGTAATGATGAAAAGCCCTGCTGATGCTCAAGGCTGTGACTGCTGTGTCGTAACAGGTCTTGATAATAATGTGCAAGGGATAGCCGATACGGTAACACAAGCACCTGTCATTACAGCTTCCGGGATGACGGCTGAAGAAATTTGCAGCGAAGTTGAAAGCAGAATTCAGTAATATAAAAACCGAAGCAAAACGCTTCGGTTCTTTTATTTATTCTGTTTCTTTAGGGAAAGCGC
This sequence comes from Bacillus sp. 204(2023), assembly GCF_037027505.1. Classification (NCBI taxonomy): domain Bacteria; kingdom Bacillati; phylum Bacillota; class Bacilli; order Caryophanales; family Bacillaceae; genus Bacillus; species Bacillus sp. 204(2023). The sequence continues at coordinate 172,705 of NZ_JAXCHE010000002.1, forward strand.
GGTCGAACGCGTTCTTTATTTCTTTTCTCAACACTCGTTCGACTCGCCACTGTTCCATATTTTCTGTTTTGGCAATGACCCTGATTACAATTTCGGAAGTCCCCAGTTCTTGAATGCCGATGACATTTGGGCCTTCTTTTATTTGTGGAAGAGCCGCTGCCGTTTCATCACAAACCTGCTGTAAAATATGAATCATTTCATCAATATTTCTTTCAGCCGGCACTTTAATATCAACAAGAGCCTGCATGGTACCACGAGAATGATTGCTCACGTTTGTGATGTTTCTGTTGGGGATGTAATGCAGTGTTCCGTCAAAGCTGCGGATTTGAGTTGTCCTTAAGCCAACCTGCTCGACAATTCCGTCAAAGGTGGAAACGGTAATATAATCTCCGACATCCAATTGTTTCTCAAGCAAAATAAAAAAACCTGTCACGATATCACTGACAAGCCCTTGGGCGCCAAATCCGACAGCCAGGCCGACGATTCCTGCCCCCGCTAAAAGAGCGCTTGGATCATAATGAAACAAATCTAGAACCATGACGAAAAATATGAAAATCAATGTATAAGCAAATATGTTAAGAGTCAGGCTTCGGAGCGTATGTGCACGTCCGATAGACAAGCTATTCTGCTCCTCGAATTTTGCAAACAGATGTTTAATGATTTTCATGCCTAATGATCGAACGATAAAATAGAGCAATATCATAATGGCGAGTTTAATGAGCAGAACACCGGCATTTGTAATCAGTCCCGCCCAATCATATTGTTTAATAAAGTCCATGTTGAGCTCCTTTTCTAATTGATTGCTGCACATTGAGACTAGTTACCCTGTACATGACCATGTTAAACGTTTTATTCAAAAATGTCGAAGCCAAAGACATACATGATTTGTTAAAAATTGACTCAGGAAATCTGCTTTTATATAATGGCATTGCAATATAACTAAAAATGGTTAATCACCCTTTATTTTCATGCGACTTTGACCTTTAAGCCAAACAATAAATTGGAGGGATACATATGGCAGAACGTATGGTAGGTAAACAAGCTCCTCGTTTTGAAATGGAAGCAGTCCTTGCAAGCAAAGAATTCGGCAAAGTAAGTCTTGAGGAAAACATGAAAAACGACAAATGGACAGTGCTGTTCTTCTATCCAATGGATTTCACTTTTGTTTGTCCGACAGAAATTACAGCAATGTCTGACCGCTATGACGAGTTCGAAGATCTTGATGCAGAAGTCATCGGGGTTTCAACTGATACCATCCATACTCATTTAGCTTGGATCAATACAGAACGCAAAGAAAACGGTCTTGGCCAGCTGAAATACCCGCTTGCTGCTGATACAAACCATGAGGTATCCCGGGAATATGGCGTTTTAATCGAAGAAGAAGGTGTGGCTTTGCGCGGATTGTTTATTATTAATCCTGAAGGGGAGCTTCAATATCAAACTGTTTTCCATAACAACATTGGGCGTGATGTTGATGAAACGTTTCGTGTTCTTCAGGCGCTGCAAACTGGCGGACTCTGTCCGGCTAACTGGAAACCAGGCCAAAAAACACTTTAATTCTTTCCAAGAACGAAAAGCGGTCTAGCATATTCGTTAGGCCTTTCTGTTAAATAGGAGGGAAAAAAGCAATGAAATTACGTCAGCCCATGCCGGAATTGACGGGAGAAAAAGCTTGGTTAAATGGTGAAGTGACGAGAGAGCAATTGATTGGGGAAAAGCCGACGCTTATTCATTTCTGGTCCATCAGCTGCCACTTGTGCAAAGAAGCGATGCCGCAAGTGAATGAATTTCGTGATAAATATAAAGATCAGCTGAATGTTGTAGCTGTACACATGCCCCGTTCCGAAGATGATCTTGATCTTGGTAAAATTAAAGAAACAGCTGCTGAACACGATATCACTCAGCCGATTTTTGTTGACAGTGACCATGCTTTAACCGATGCATTTGAAAATGAATACGTACCTGCGTATTATGTGTTTGATAAAACAGGACAGCTCCGTCACTTCCAAGCCGGCGGGAGCGGTATGAAAATGCTTGAAAAACGTGTGAACCGCGTTTTGGCTGAAACGGAATAGGTATCTGACTAAATAGTATTTCCTAAAAACCTGATCACATCAGGTTTTTTATTTGTGCAAAAAGCAATGGAAGAAGAGTAAGAAGCTTATTTTTCCAAATTTGGGTATAGGAATTGATGATTTGTTTGATTGATACGCTAGAAAACACAGCTAATTTTTGATGTTTTTCCTCAATTTTAGATAAATCTCATATCTCATAACTCGAAAATTGTAGATATTACACTAAATTTCTTTAAAGAAGTAAGTAAAATATATATTTTCAACATTATACCAAATAAACTAGAAAGCCCCTTGACTCCTTGAGAATAAAGGACTCTTTTGAAAAATAAAACATTTTCAGAAAATAAGGAATTTTTCATAGAGTAAATATAATAGTAAAATGCTAAAATAATAGTTGATAAAATTACTTTTGTAATCTAATATCTTAATTAAAGATGTTAATTTTGATAGGGGGTACATTGAGGAATGTTTAATGAAAGAGAAGCTTTGCGCTTGCGGTTAGAACAACTAAATGAAGCTGAAGTGAAAGTCATTCGTGAATATCAAATTGAACGTGATAAAATATACGCAAAATTAAGAGAGCTGGACAGAAATGGAAGCCCTTCCGAAATCAAAAAGGATTTCCGTTCTGAAAAAAAACCTGACTCTCTGCCGGTTCTCGCTGAGCTTGCGGCTCAGGAAATCAGAAGCTATCAGCCGCAATCACAGCAGCAGTCTGTCCAGCCTCAGCTTCAATCTATTTCCTCTCTTCCTGCCGGTATACCAGACGGAACAACACGAAGAAGAAGAGGAACGGCAAGACCGGGATCAAAAGCAGCTAAGCTGCGTGAAGCTGCTATTAAAACATTAAAACGCCACAACGCGGCGATTAAGAGCTCCGAGCTTCAAAAAGAGATTGAAAAAGAAAGCGGTCTTGAAATCCCTAATATGACAACGTTTATGCAAAGCTTAATTAAAATGTACCCGGAAGTGAAAAAACCATATCGCGGGCAGTACATTTTAGAGGGTGAAATCGAATCTGCAGAATCAGCTGAATCAGCTAATGAATAAATATAAAGAAAAACTGCTTGGCATCGCTCAAGCAGTTTTTTTATTGAGGTTTTTTCTGTGAAGGTTTGTTTTCTTTTTCAAGATTAAGCTTATACACCCACTTTTGATAAGGCTTTTCTTCAGCGGCTCTGTTTTTCAGCTCTTCAATTGTATGGCTCTTGGCCTGGTCTGATGATTGGGCGCGGGCAAGCTGTTTTTGGAGCACATGTATCTGTTTGGTGACATCTTCAAGGATGGTCTCTACATGATATGGCTGCGCGTAGGCCGCTGGAGCTTCTTCTTCCGTTTTTTCTTTTTGTTTTGTGCCGCCATCAATATCGGCAAAATGAGAAGCAATCCAGGCATCGCTTTCATCAAGCTGCCGTTTATACGATATAATAGTTTCGTGAAATAATTTTTCTTTCGTTTTTTCTATGTCTAGCAGTCTTTCTTTCGTTTCTATGATTCGATCTTTCATATGATCAACTTCTATTTTAATATGTTTTAGCTGATATTCTTTTTCTACCATTTGCTCTTTTAGACGCCCATTTTCGGCTTTTATCAATTCGGCTTGCTGTTTTGCCTGAAGCAGTGCATTTTGTTCTTGCTCAATTGAGGCTTGAAGTTCGCTGATCCGTTTATGAAGATTTTTATTTTCTTCTTCGATTTTGACTTTAGCAATATGAAGTTTATGTTTTTCTTCGATTTCGGCTCTGCGTTTATAGGTTTCAGCAGATAGAAGCTCCTGCAAAACAACGATTTTATCAAGCAGTTCAGCTCTTATTTGGTGCAGGGTTTGGCTGGTGTGGGAGGCATGTTTTTCTTTTGTTGACATATGTGTTAATTCGGCAGACAGCTGCTGGAGTTTTTCTTTCATATCGGTATTTTCTTTGAGCAATTTGTTATTTTTCTGATGAAAGTAGCTTGCTTCAAGTTCAGAAATCAGCTTATGGCACCTTGAAAGCTCGGATTTTAAATAAAGGTTCTCCTGAGACACGTCGTGGAAAAAAGGACCTGATCTTTTCATTCGAACCATCTCCCTCATGATGTTAACACTACAATATGCAAATACTGAACAGCTATTCCTCTTTAATAAACAGACAAGCAGTAGCGTTGAGCCTTTGCTTTTGCTATGCTTTTAACGAAACTAGAGGTGAGATGATATGAAGCATGTAAACGTACTGCTGGCAGGGGGAGCCTCACGTCGCTTTGGAGAACCGAAGGCGTTTGTCAAATGGAAGGGCAGGATGCTTTACGAATGCGCTAAAGAGGCACTTGGAGAACAAACGGTTATCATCAGCCGTCCCGAATTTATTGATAGATTTCAAGAAAACGGTGAAAATGAAGTGTATCAAGATGCTGAGCCATTTCAAGGCATGGGGCCATTGGCTGGTATATATACCGCTTTTAAAAAGACAGACGGTGATCTTTATACTGTTCTTTCCTGTGACACACCGCTGATACAAAGAAGGACGATGCTGGAGCTCAAACGTCTGATGACTGCCGGTGCGGACGCGGTAGTCCCAATTTCAGACGGACAAGTGCAGCCATTGATTGCGATTTACCACAAACGTATCATGCCAGTTCTATACGATCAGCTTTCTGAGAAGAGGTTGAGAATATCAGATTTATTAGGCAGAATTTCGGTTTGTTACGTACAGGCTGAAAATATCGGAGCAAACCCGGCAGAGTTTATCAACATTAATACACGTGATGATTTTAGCTGTTTGGAAGAAAAATCGAACTCCCTCAAGCGGGACTGACGGGGCAATAACATGATAAGATGACATAAAAGATAAGGAGAACAGGTTTGATGGAGGAACGTTATTCACGGCAAATCAGATTTAAGCAAATTGGGGAAGAGGGCCAGAAAAGACTGGCAGACAGCCATGTGCTGATTGTCGGAGCGGGAGCGCTCGGCACTGCAGGAGCTGAAGGGCTTTCGAGAGCGGGAGTCGGTACTATTACCATTATTGACCGTGACTATGTGGAGTGGAGCAATCTTCAAAGGCAGCAGCTTTATACAGAAAGCGATGCCAAACTCCGCATGCCGAAAGCCATGGCTGCCAAAGAGCATTTATCAGCGATTAACAGCGAGATACATATTGAGGCGTATGTTACCGAAGGAACAGCCGAAACGCTTGAGCCGCTGATTGAAAAAGCAGATGTCGTGATCGACGCTACAGATAATTTTGAAACCCGCATGCTGATAAACGATCTTGCCCAGAAAACAAAGACACCTTGGGTCTATGGCGCCTGTGTAAGCAGCCAGGGAATGTTCATGACTGTCATTCCCGGAGAAACCCCTTGTCTGTCGTGTTTGTTTGAGCAAATTCCTGTCGGCGGGGCGACGTGTGATACTGCCGGCATTATTCCGCCTGCTGTGCATATCGTTTCAGCATATCAGCAGGCTGAGGCATTAAAGCTGTTAACCGGCCAAAAAGAAGCAATACAGCGGGAGTTTGTGACATTTGATGTCTGGAACAATTCGCATATGAAGATTAACGTTAATCATGTACGCCGTGAGGAATGCCCATCTTGCGGAGCAAATGCGGTATATCCTTATCTTCAGGATTGGAACACACCAAAAGCTGCTGTACTATGCGGCCGTGATACAGTGCAGGTAAGGTCAGAATCATTAAAAAGAATCCCGAAACAGGAGCTCATTAAGCGGCTGAAAACAATCGGCAAGGTCGAGGCTAATGCGTTTTTGCTCCATATTTTTTACGAGGATTTCAGAATTGTCATTTTCAATGACGGACGGGCACTGGTGCATGGAACAAATGATGTGAAAGAAGCCAACTCCGTGTTGGCAAGAGTGATTGGACTGTAACAACAGGAGGGGTCAGAATGCTGGAGAAAAGAACACCGATACCGGTAGACGAGGCAGTTCGGCGTGTCTGCCATTTTCAAAAACAAGGTGAAATAGAATGGGTGGCGCTTGAAGACAGCCTTCATCGGTTTTTAGCCGAAGATATAACTGCGGATCACCACGTACCTGCGTTTGACCGTTCGCCATACGATGGTTTTGCTGTCAGAGCGTGCGATACGGCAGAAGCTTCACGTGAAAACCCAGTTCGGTTTGAAGTTATTGACCATATTGGAGCGGGAGCAGTATCTAAAAAAGAGCTTGGCACGTTTCAGGCTGTGCGGATTATGACTGGCGCGCAAATCCCTGAAGGGGCAGATGCAGTCGTCATGATTGAACTGACTCAAACCTTTGAGGAGAATGGGAAGTCATTTATGTCTTTAAAACGCCGCTTTCAGACGGGGGATAATATTTCAAAAACAGGTGAGGACGCTCAAAAAGGGAGTGTTTTACTGACAAAGGGCACCCGGGTGACACCAGGAGTGACGGCTCTTTTGGCAACATTCGGATACGCATCTGTGCCTGTCGTGAGAAAGCCTGTAGTCGGAATTATCGCAACCGGTACCGAATTGCTGAATGTCAGTGATCCGCTGGAACCGGGAAAAATCCGCAACAGCAATGCGAGTATGGTATATGCGCAAGTGATAGAAGCAGGCGCAACACCGCTTTATTTAGGGAAAATCTCTGATGAACTGGATAAAAGCTTTGCTGCAGTTAAAGAAGCGATGAAAAAGGTGGACTTCCTGATCACAACTGGCGGTGTGTCAGTCGGTGACTTTGACTTTTTGCCTGCGATCTATGAAAAACTCGGAGCGGACGTGCTGTTTAATAAAGTTGCCATGCGCCCGGGCAGCGTGACAACGGTGGCGCATGCAAACGATATGCTGCTGTTTGGCCTTTCTGGTAATCCGTCGGCATGCTATGTCGGTTTTGAACTGTTTGTCAAACCGATAATCCAGACATGGCTGCTCAATGCAACACCGCATTCAATTTGTGCGGAAGCTGTTTTGACCAAGGATTTTCCGAAACCGAACCCATTTACCCGATTTGTTCGTGCGCTCGTGCACCATCAGGAAGGGAAGCTGTTGGCGACACCCGTTGGCTTAGATAAGTCGAGCTCTGTCACATCACTTGCAGATGCTAATGCATTTATTATCCTGCCGGGCGGCACGCGAGGCTACGAATCTGGCAGAACGGTTCAAGTACTGCTCATCAGAGAAGAGAATGGAAGTGAATGGCCTTGGTCCGCCCTTTCCCGATCGTCCAAGTTGTAGGATTTCAAAACAGCGGGAAAACAACGTTTATTGAGCGCATTCTTGAAAAAGCCTCTGAACAGGGAGTCCATTTGGGCTGCCTGAAGCATCATGGTCACGGCGGTGAACCGCAAACGCTCACGGAAGGAAAAGACACGGACCGTTACAAGGCGGCAGGTGCTGATGTAACAGCGGTAGAAGGTGCTGGTGTGTTACAGCTGACTGCCCGCCGCAATTGGGATTTGGCACGGCTGATTGAGTTATACCAATTTCTCGAAACAGACTGTCTTCTGATTGAAGGCTTTAAAAAAGCCCCTTATCCTAAAGTGGTTATCCTAAGTGAAAAGGAAGATCTGGAAGCGCTGCAAGCAGTAAATATAATCGCCATCATCTATAGAAAAAAAGAGCATATGACAGAGCATCAGGGATTACCCGTTTTTCATGCGGATGATCCGGTTGCCGTGGATTTTGTGCTTTCACAGCTGAAGGGGGAATCTGCATAATGGAACGGTTTGAGATTACGAAAACACCCATTAATACTGAAAACATCATCAAAAAAGTGGAGAAACGGGAAGCAGGAGCCATTACGACATTTATTGGTACGGTTCGGGAATGGACAAACGGAAAAAGAACGGTTCGGCTTGAATATGAGGCATATGAACCGATGGCCGTGCAAATGCTTGCTCAAATCGGCGCTGAAATCGAAGAAAAATGGGAAGGTGCCTCAGCTGCGATCACGCACCGTATAGGTGTGCTCGATATCGGTGAAGCAGCGGTAGTGATTGCTGTATCTTCTCCCCATCGAAAAGCCGCATATGAAGCCAATGAGTATGCGATTGAACGCATTAAACAGATTGTGCCGATTTGGAAAAAAGAAATTTGGGAAGACGGTGAGCAATGGATCGGCGACCAGCTAGAAACAACAGCTTATCCGAACGGAAAACCAGACCTAAGCGAGGGAGAGCAGCATGATTAAAATTCTTTTATTTGCAGGGCTTGCTGAACAGGCCGGTACACAAGCAATAGAAGTAGATATGGAACAAGCAACCACAGATGAAATAAAAGCAAGTCTAAAAGAACAATACGGTCTTGAATCTATTGATACGGCTATGATTGCCGTTAACGAAAGCTATGTAAAAGAAAATACCTCTGTATCTTCAGGTGACACGGTAGCCATCATACCGCCAGTCAGCGGGGGATGAAAACCGGACGGCATTTCAGCCGTCCGGTTTTTCTGTATTTCATTGGCATATCCCCAAGTATCCTCAGCATACAATGATTTTCTGTAAGCGTTTATTCTACATATGTTACTCCCTATAAAGTAAGAGACTCACTCCATAATTAGACTGAAATTTTGAAAAATAATAGAAATTTATTTCGGGTATCGATATAGTAAAGATGATAAATGTTGGAAAGGTGCTGGATATGGAGACATTTAAAAGATTAAAAATGTATTATTGGCCGTACAGAAAAGTGTTTATGTGGTCGCTTCTAGCCATGCTTTTGATGACTGCAATTACTGTCGTTTATCCGATTATCCTGCAAATTACGATTGATGAGATCGTGCTGGGACGGCAGTATCAGCTTGCGGCGTGGGTCAGCTTAGGATTTATTGCGGTAATGGTTTTGAAAGGAATGGCTACCTTTTTTCATCAGTATTTAGGTGATATGTTCGGGATCAAATCCGTTTATCGGCTGAGAAATGGTCTGTATGAAAAACTGCAGCGGCTTTCTTTTTCTTACTATGATAACGCGAAAACAGGAGATTTGATGTCCAGGCTGACTGCTGATGTTGAAGGGCTTCGTTTTTTCTTATCATACGGTCTCGCTGAGCTCATTCGCTTCGGCCTGCTGGTAGCCATCAGCCTGTCGGTTATGTTTTACTATTCTGTTCCTCTCACGCTTGTGACAATAGCTGTTCTGCCATTTCTCGCGGTTGCGGTATACCGGTTTGACAAAAGAGTCCATCCCGCCTTCAGAGGCATCCGCAAATCGTTTGCGAAACTCAATACAAAAGTCCAGGAAAATATCAGCGGCATTAATACGGTTAAATCTCTTTCCAGGGAAGATTTTCAGATCAGCACTTTCAATAAAGCCAATGCAGAATACAGGGCGCAGTATTTACAAACATCATCCATCTGGTCTGCGTATTTCCCTTTAATGGAGTTCATTGGTAACATTTGTATTGTAGCTCTCCTCTCATACGGCGGTTACTTGGTTATGCAAAATCAGCTCAATCCCGGCGAGCTTGTTGCTTTCTTCAGCCTTGTCAATTATATGATGTGGCCGATTATGAACTTAGGTTTTGTCATCAATATGTTCTCTCAAGCAAAAGCGTCAGGGGAACGCCTGCTCGACATTCTGGAAAAAGAAGAAGACATTACAGATCATCCTCATGCTTTGCATAAACAAAAATTAACCGGAGATGTCCATTTCAAAAATGTTTCTCTTGCATACGGGAAAGAACAAACAAACGCGCTGTGCAATGTAAGCTTTGAGGCAAACAGTGGGAAGGTAATCGGACTGTTGGGCCCGACAGGTTCAGGCAAAAGCTCAGTGACACAGCTTCTCACCAGATTTTACAGTCCTGTTGGCGGAATGATTACCATTGATCACAAACCAATCACGGATTATTCGTTAAAAACCCTTCGCTCCAATATCGGGGTCGTACTTCAAGAATCCTTCCTGTTTTCATCTACGATTAGATCAAATATTTCGTATGGGCGGCCGGATGCCTCAATGGAAGACGTCATCGAAGCGGCAAAAAGGGCGCAGGCTCATAACTTTATTATGGAGCTTCCTGATGGGTATGACACCATGCTGGGAGAGAGGGGAATGGGGCTTTCCGGCGGACAGAAACAGCGTATTGCCATTGCGAGAGCCATCTGCTTGAACCCGAGCATTTTAATATTGGATGATGCCACAAGCGCAGTAGATATGCAAACGGAGCACAGCATACAGCTTGCCTTAAAAGAAGTCATGAAAACCCGCACAACCTTTATCGTCGCTCACCGCATTTCTTCACTGAAACACGCCGATGAAATTCTCGTTTTTAATAAAGGACGCATTCGTGAAAGGGGTACACATCACGAGCTTCTTGAAAAAGGCGGCTACTATAAAAAGATTTACGATTTGCAATACCGTGATGTCAAAATGATTAATGAGCCGCATGAGGTCGGATAGGGAGGGGCCAAATGAAACAAACGAAAAAACAGGGGATTTTAGAGCGTTTCTATTACTCTTCAGATGAAATCATTGAAAAGCCGTTTAACTGGGCTCAAATGTGGCGGCTGCTGAGCTATGTCAAACCATATCGAAAAACAATTTTGCCGCTTTCTTTTCTCACCGTATTGATTGGCACTGCTGTGAAGCTTGTGATCCCCATTCTGATCGGCGTTTATGTTCTTGATCAAGCGATTACAGGGAGAAACTCGGAGCTGCTGATTCAGCTCATTTTTATTATTAGCGGTTTATATGTCCTCAATTACGCCGCCAATGTGTTAAGAATCAGGTGGATGAATCAGCTTGGCCAGCATGTCATTTACGATTTGCGACAGCATTTATTTACCCATGTGCAGCGCTTATCCCATCGATTTTTTGATCAGCGGTCGGCGGGATCGATCTTAGTCAGGATCATGAATGATATTAACTCTCTTCAGGAGCTCTTTACAAGCGGAGTCATCAATTTGTTGACCGACTTGCTGCTTCTGGCCGGCGTGATTATCATTTTGTTTACGCTGAGCCCTGAGCTGACTATAGCCATCATGGTGACATTGCCGATTATGTTTTTTATTTCAACAAGTCTCAGAAAAAAAATACGCCGATCCTGGCAAACGGTACGGCTAAAGCAATCGAAGCTCAACTCTCATCTAAACGAAAGCATTCAGGGCATCCGGGTCACACAGGCATTTACGCAGGAAGAAGAAAACATGGCGTATTTTGACGGTGTCAATCAGGAGAACTACGAATCATGGCGGGAAGCAACTAGAAAAAATGCCATGTTCCGTCCGCTTGTAGAAATGACGAATGCGATTGGGACGGCTGTCTTGATTTGGTATGGAGCCACACTCATCATGAATGAAACCATCACGATTGGCGTATTCGTTTCTTTTGCTTTCTATCTGGGAATGTTTTGGGAACCTATTTCGAGACTGGGTCAGGTCTATAATCAGCTATTAATGGGGATGGCATCATCAGAACGGATTTTTGAGTTTCTGGACGAACAGCCAAATGTCAAGGAGAAGCCGAATGCCATTCATAATGAAAAGATAAATGGGGAGATCAGTTTTGAAAAGGTTGAATTTTCGTATGATGAAAAACGAAAAGCCCTTCACGCCGTTTCCTTCTCTATTCCGGCGGGCTCGACGCTTGCGCTTGTCGGGCATACAGGGAGCGGGAAGACGACGATTGCGAATTTAATCAGCCGTTTTTATGATGCGACCGGAGGCACCATTAAAATAGACGGTATACCGATTAAGGATCTTTCCCTTGCCAGTCTGCGCTCTCAAATTAGCATTGTCCTGCAAGATACATTTATTTTCTCTGGGACCATCATGGAAAATATTCGTTTTGGAAGGCCAAATGCTTCGGATGAAGAGGTGATGAAAGCGTCCCAAGCGGTCGGAGCGGATGAGTTTATTTCCGATTTAGCGGAAGGGTACGCAACAGAGGTAGAGGAAAGGGGCAGCGTACTGTCTGCCGGTCAGCGTCAGCTCATTTCCTTTGCAAGAGCATTGCTCGCCGATCCGGCTATTATCATCCTTGACGAAGCAACGGCAAGCATTGATACAGAGACAGAAGTAAAAATTCAGCAAGCGTTAAAAACGCTTCTGAAAGGGCGTACAGCAGTGATGATCGCTCACAGATTGTCTACGATCCGCGACGCCGACCGTATCATTGTTCTTGATCACGGCAGGAAAATAGAAGAAGGGAACCATGATCAGCTGCTCGCTAAAGGAGGCATTTATGCCGGGCTTGTGAAAGCGCAATACAGCACAGCGATAGAATAATATGAAAGGCCTTCAATATTGAAGGTTTTTGGAAATTTATTAGAAAAACATGAAACTTTTTGATATCCTTCCCGTACTATTTGTTAGATATTCTCAAGGAGGTTTTGAAATGGAAACGAATGTAGAAAAAAACAGCGGAACGGCGACTGAAAAGCCTTCACTTTTCGGAGTAATCACAAGTCCGTCCGTACAATTTGAAAGAATAAGAGAAAGGCCGGCAGTATGGGGACCGCTTTTGATTGTTGCAGCAATTATCATCGTCGGTGCCGTGCTGCAATCACTCGGTACGGATTATAGTGAGCTTTTGAAAAGCCAGGATACGCAAGGGCTATCTGCTGAACAAATGGAAACTGTCGCAACAATAACCAAATTTGGCGGAATGGCAGGCGCTATTATCGGCGGTATCGCAGCATTATTTATTGCCCCTCTTATTTATTGGCTCTGTGTAAAAATATCAGGCGGAGTTACGACATATAAAAAAATGCTTTCTCTCGGTCTGTTTGTCTCTTTAATTAGCAGTCTCGGATTATTGGTTAATGGAATCGTTGCTTTTACGACTGACGTGAATCCTCTTTACAGCACGACGTCACTGGCAGGGATTATCCCATCTGACGGGGCTCTTGCCAGCGTGTTAAATACCTTTGAAATTTTCAGCATCTGGAGCTTTGTATTATTAGCAATCGGACTTCACAAAACGGGAGGCATCTCCAAAAAAGCCGGGTGGATTTCAGCAATCATTCTATTCGGAATTTTAGTTGTATTTTCGCTTTTTTCAGGTTTAATCAATTCTGTGGCGGGTGCATAAGCTCATGAAAAAAGTCTGGATCGGAATTGGAATCGCAGTTATAGTCGCTCTTTTTGTTGGAATCAATATATACCGGTCTGCCGCTCCGACAAGCGGCAGCGCCGGCAAGGAGATACAGACGGGGAGCGTTGAAGAAAATGAAATCTCATCAACGGTTATGGTTCCTGGCACGCTAAAATTTTCAAATGAACAGTATGTCTTTTATGAAGCGGATAAAGGGACATTAGAAGACATTAAAGTTAAGGAAGGCGATAAAGTTAAAAAGGGCACGCCTTTAGTCACCTATACAAATGAGCAGCTGAGCCTGGAAAAAGAACAGAACCAGTTAACATCTGAATCCAACCGGCTTCAAATTGACCAAATTCAAGAAAAGTTAAAAGCCTTAGACAGCAAAGAAAGAGAATTGGAAAAACAGGTAGGAAAGAAAGAAGCAGAAAAACAAATCGAATCTGAACGGACAGAGCTTCAAATGCAGAAAAAAACAGCGGAGATCGAATTAAAACAAACCGAGCTTCAGCGACAGTCACTTGCCAACCGGGTATCAGATCTTGAAGTGAAAAGCGAAATTGAAGGCACCGTTATTTCTGTCAACCAAGAAGCGGCATCCAAAAAGTCAGATATTCAAGAGCCTGTCATACATATCGGCAACCCAAAAGACCTTGTCGTCTCAGGGAAATTGTCTGAATACGATACATTGAAAGTCAAAAAAGGCCAGAAGGTCACACTCACTTCAGATGTAATACAGGGTAAAACATGGAAAGGCACGGTTTCCGCAGTCGGGCTTGTTCCGGATCAGCAGGAGAGCGCTGCGGCACAAGGAACAGAACAGGCGGTCCAATACCCGCTTCAAGTGAAAATAAAAGGAAATCTTCCAGAAGGAAAGCCAGGCTTTAAATTTATCATGAATATTGAAACAGATAAACGGAAAGCAAATACGCTTCCTTCAAAGGCAGTCAAAAAAGAAGATGACCAATATTATGTGTATACAGTAAAAGACGGAAAAGCAAAGCGAGTTGATGTCAAAATCGGCGAAGTGACAGATGACCTGACAGAAATTAAAGAGGGGCTTTCCCAAGATGATCAAGTCATTTTGAATCCATCTGATCAGGTGACTGACGGAATGGAAGTGAAATCCTAAATGATTCAGCTTTCTAATGTGCGAAAAAGCTACCAGATCGGAAAGGAAACGTTTGATGTTCTCCATTCTATTGATTTGGACATTCATCAAGGTGAATATGTCTCGATTATGGGGCCGTCAGGATCAGGAAAATCGACGATCATGAATATTATCGGCTGTCTTGATCGGCCGACTTCCGGTACATATCAATTGGACGGCGAAGACATTTCTTCATATAAAGATAAAGAACTGGCGGCAGTCCGTAACCGGTCCATCGGTTTTGTATTTCAGCAATTTCAGCTTCTTCCGCGGCTGAACGCAAAAAAAAATGTCGAGCTGCCGATGATTTATTCCGGGATAGGCAAAAAGGAACGTCAAGAGCGGGCTGAGAGAGCATTGGAAAAGGTCGGGTTAGCCGATCGAATGCTCCACATGCCCAACGAGCTGTCGGGCGGGCAGAAGCAGCGGGTGGCGATTGCGAGGGCGATCGTGAATGAGCCGAAATTGATTTTAGCTGATGAACCGACCGGCGCGCTGGATACGAAAACAAGCGAGGCGATTATGGATCAGTTTACAGCATTAAATGCCGAGGGAACGACAATCGTTCTGGTTACTCACGAGCCTGAAGTAGCAGATTGCACGAATCGGATCGTCATGGTGCGTGACGGAAACATTGTTCCTGCCAGCTCCGGACAAAGGAGTGTGGGAGAATGAGCCTGTTGGAAAACATCAGAATGGCTCTAAGCTCTGTCCTTGCCCATAAAATGCGTTCGATCTTAACGATGCTCGGCATTATCATTGGTGTAGGCTCTGTCATTGTTGTCGTTGCGGTAGGACAGGGCGGCGAGCAAATGCTGAAGCAGTCGATCAGCGGCCCGGGAAATACTGTGGAGCTGTACTATATGCCTAGCGACGAGGAGCTTGCAAGCAACCCGAACGCCGCAGCTGAATCTACGTTTACAGAAAACGATATTAAAGGTTTAAAAGGGATAGAAGGCATTAAACAAGTCGTTGCTTCGACTTCTGAAAGTATGAAAGCGCGTTATCACGAAGAAGAAACCGATGCTACGGTTAACGGAATAAATGATGGATACATGAATGTCAATTCTTTAGAAATCGAAAGCGGCAGAACATTTACCGACAATGACTTTCTCGCGGGGAATAGAGCCGGAATCATCTCTCAAAAGATGGCTGAAGAACTGTTCGATAAAACCTCCCCTTTAGGTGAAGTTGTCTGGATAAACGGACAGCCCGTTGAAATTATCGGCGTGCTGAAAAAAGAAACAGGCTTGCTTTCTTTCGGTTTAAGTGAAATGTATGTGCCATTTAATATGATGAAATCCTCTTTTGGCACAAGTGATTTCAGTAACGTATCATTGCAGGTCGAATCAGCAGACGACATAAAATCGGCTGGAAAAGAAGCGGCACAGCTGGTAAATGACAATCATGGCACAGAGGATTCGTATCAAGTGATGAACATGGAAGAGATTGCGGCCGGAATTGGCAAAGTAACTGCAATTATGACGACGATTATCGGCTCAATTGCAGGTATTTCCCTTTTGGTCGGCGGAATCGGTGTCATGAATATCATGCTCGTATCAGTCACAGAACGGACACGGGAAATTGGAATAAGAAAATCCCTCGGTGCGACGAGGGGACAGATTCTGACTCAGTTTTTAATTGAGTCAGTCGTATTAACGCTGATTGGCGGTCTGGTCGGGATTGGTATTGGATACGGAGGGGCCTCGCTTGTTTCAGCCATTGCGGGCTGGCCGTCACTCATATCCTGGCAGGTTGTATGCGGGGGCGTGCTGTTCAGTATGCTCATTGGTGTTATTTTCGGCATGCTTCCTGCAAATAAAGCTGCAAAGCTTGATCCCATTGAAGCGCTGCGTTATGAGTAGCCTCATGCAACATGCATGAGGTTTTTTTATGTTTAGTGATTTCTACTATGAATATAAAAGACTTTTTTCATTAAAATAAGAAGAAAATGTCGTACAATTGTCCTTATTTTTGTCGAATTTACAGTTTACAAACCCTATAGACATACGTTAATATGGAGAAACGTGAAAGATTTTGATAGTTATTGAATGAATTTGAATGATTTTAGTTGCCTAAACCGAAAATAGCGTTTACAATGAAATTGTATTCAAAATGAATACGTTTTCATTAGGAGGTGAAGCATGCTAACTCCTGAACGGCATCAATTGATTATTGATCAAATAGAAAAGCATGATGTGGTAAAGATTCAAGAGCTTATAAATCTGACTAATGCTTCTGAATCAACAATCAGAAGAGATTTATCGACCCTTGAAGAACGCGGTTTTTTAAAGCGCGTTCATGGTGGAGCGGCCAAGCTTTCCGATATCAGACTTGAACCCGATATGCTTGAAAAATCATCCAAAAACCTTCACGATAAATTGAAGATTGCTGAAAAAGCAGCTTCTCTTTTAGAAGAAGGGGATTGCATTTACCTTGATGCAGGCACGACGACATTGCACATGATTGATTTTATGGATAAAACCAAAGATATTGTCGTTGTCACAAACGGGGTAATGCATATCGATGCATTAATAAGGAAAGAAATTTCTTTTTATCTGCTTGGAGGATACGTAAAGCACAGAACGGGCGCGATTATTGGAGGCGCTTCACTGATTGCCATGGACCAGTACAGGTTTGACAAGAGTTTTCTGGGGACAAACGGTGTCCATACAGAGGCTGGATTCACAACGCCGGACCCTGATGAGGCCCTTTTAAAACAGAAAGCGATCAAACAGGCAAAACACGCTTACGTCTTAGCAGACCCTTCGAAGTTCGGAGAAATTTCATTTTCGGCATTCGCCGGAATAGGCGACGCAACAATCATTACGACTGACGCTGAAGAGCTTACATTCGATAATTACCAAGAAAAAACTGTCGTAAAGGTAGTGAAACCATGATTTACACTGTAACACTTAATCCATCTGTCGATTATATTGTTCACGTTGAAGATTTTACTGTAGGAGGCCTGAACCGTTCTTCGTATGATACCAAGTATCCAGGGGGCAAAGGCATCAATGTATCGAGACTGCTGAAAAGACACCATGTGGCGTCTAAAGCGCTCGGATTCGTCGGCGGATTTACCGGAGAATATATCAAAACATTTTTACGGGAAGAAAACCTGGAAACAGCTTTTTCTGAAGTAAAAGGGGATACCCGTATCAATGTAAAGCTGAAAACTGGTGATGAAACTGAAATTAACGGGCAGGGACCGACAATTTCGGATGAAGATTTCAAAGCCTTTTTAGAACAGTTCCAATCTTTGCAAGAGGGAGATATCGTCGTTCTTGCAGGAAGCATTCCATCTTCACTCCCTCACGATACTTATGAAAAAATCGCAGAGGCCTGCAAACAGCAGAACGCACGAGTTGTTCTGGATATCTCAGGCGAGGCTCTTTTGAAAGCAACAGAAATGAAACCATTTTTGATGAAGCCAAATCATCATGAGCTTGGAGAAATGTTCGGCACGACCATTACATCTGTTGAGGAAGCGGTTCCTTATGGGAAAAAGCTTGTAGAACAAGGCGCTGAACATGTAATCGTATCAATGGCCGGAGACGGAGCGCTTCTGTTTACGAACGAAGCTGTTTATTTTGCTAACGTGCCAAAGGGGAAATTGGTAAACTCAGTCGGAGCAGGGGATTCCGTTGTTGCAGGTTTCCTTGCCGGAATTTCCAAACAGCTGCCGCTTGAAGAAGCATTCCGCTTAGGAGTTACTTCAGGCAGTGCTACCGCGTTCTCTGAAGAACTTGGAACAGAAGAATTTGTCCAGCAGCTTCTTCCTGAAGTTAAGGTCACACGTCTATAGAGGAGGAAACACAAGTGAAAATAACTGAGCTTTTAACGAAGCATACGATAAAGCTTAATATTGAGAGCAAAGAAAAAGAAAATGTTATTGACGAAATGGTCACTGTTCTTGATAAGGCTGGAAAGTTAAATGACCGACAAGCCTATAAAGAAGCCATTTTAAATCGCGAAAGCCAAAGCTCCACGGGTATCGGTGAAGGAATCGCTATCCCCCATGCGAAAACGGCAAGCGTTATCAACCCGGCGATCGCGTTCGGACGTTCAAAAGACGGCGTCGATTATGAATCATTAGACGGCCAGCCGGCTCACTTAGTGTTCATGATCGCGGCGACTGAAGGCGCAAACAACACTCACCTTGAAGCATTGTCAAGACTTTCAACGCTGTTAATGCGTGAAGAAATCCGTAAGCAGCTCCTTGAAGCTGAGTCTGAAGATGCCATCATCGACATTATTAATCAGCACGATAAAGATGATGACGAAGAGGAAGAGGAAGAAGAAGCGGCACCAGCACCTGCCGGAAAAGGAAAAATTTTAGCGGTTACTGCATGCCCGACAGGTATTGCCCATACATTCATGGCTGCGGATGCCCTTAAAGAAAAAGCGAAAGAGCTTGGTGTGGAAATTAAGGTCGAAACAAATGGGTCAAGCGGCATTAAGCACAAGCTCACTGCCCAAGAAATCGAAGATGCACCTGCAATCATTGTCGCAGCGGACAAGCAGGTTGAAATGGAACGTTTTAAAGGCAAGCGCGTACTTCAAGTTCCTGTAACGGCGGGTATCAGACGTCCGCAAGAGCTTATCGAAAAAGCGATGAATCAAGATGCGCCGATTTATCAAGGCAGCGGCGGCGGTTCGGCAGCTTCAAACGATGATGAAGAAGCGAAAGGCAAGTCTGGAAGCGGTATCGGAAACGCGTTTTATAAGCACCTGATGAGCGGTGTCAGCAACATGCTTCCGTTCGTAGTCGGCGGCGGTATTCTCGTTGCGATTTCATTCTTCTGGGGAATTCACTCTGCTGATCCGAATGATCCTAGCTACAACACGTTTGCAGCAGCATTAAACTTTATCGGCGGCGACAATGCATTAAAACTGATTGTTGCAGTTCTGGCCGGTTTCATTGCGATGAGTATTGCAGATCGTCCTGGTTTTGCGCCTGGTATGGTCGGAGGATTTATGGCTACTCAAGCGAATGCTGGATTCTTAGGCGGCTTAATTGCCGGATTCCTTGCCGGTTATGTTGTGATTTTACTGAAAAAAGTATTTACGTTTATCCCTCAGTCACTTGATGGATTAAAACCTGTTTTGATTTACCCGCTGTTCGGTATTTTTATCACTGGCGTATTAATGCAATTTGTCGTCAATACACCTGTAGCGGCATTTATGAATTTCTTAACAAACTGGCTTGAAAGCCTTGGTACTGGAAACCTTGTGTTAATGGGTATTATCTTGGGCGGCATGATGGCGATCGATATGGGTGGCCCGCTTAATAAAGCAGCCTTTACGTTCGGTATCGCCATGATCGATGCAGGCAACTATGCGCCTCATGCAGCAATCATGGCCGGCGGTATGGTTCCTCCGCTTGGTATTGCACTTGCAACAACCATTTTCCGAAACAAATTCACTCAGCGTGACCGTGAAGCTGGTATTACATGCTATTTCATGGGAGCTGCTTTCGTAACAGAGGGAGCGATCCCATTTGCTGCGGCTGATCCGCTTCGCGTCATACCAGCTGCTGTAGTCGGTGCAGCTGTTGCCGGCGGATTAACTGAATTCTTCCGAGTAACGCTTCCGGCCCCTCATGGAGGAGTATTCGTAGCTTTCATTACAAACCATCCGATGCTTTACCTTTTAAGTATCGTGATCGGTGCTGTCGTGATGGCAATTATCCTCGGTATCGTCAAAAAACCTGTTACAGAAAAATAAGAAAAAAAGCGTCCTTGGTTCGAAAGGACGCTTTTTCTTATCCGGCCGGCAGGGAGCGCGGTTAAGTTATGTATTTTATTCTTTTTTATGATAAAGTAAAAGAAGAGAAACAACTGACATAGCAATTGTCTAGGAGGAAACACTTTGACCGAGGAAAAAAATACGAATACTGAGAAAACGGCGAAGAAAAAAACCAATACGTACCTGGAATGGGGTAAAGCGATTGTCATCGCTGTTCTACTGGCTCTCCTGATCCGTCACTTTTTGTTTGAACCGTATTTAGTTGAAGGTTCATCTATGTATCCCACATTACATGACGGAGAAAGGCTGTTTGTGAATAAAACAGTCAACTATATCGGCGAGCTGAAGCGCGGAGATATCGTTATTATCAACGGTGAAACTTCTAAAATCCATTATGTAAAAAGATTGATCGGAAAGACTGGAGAAACCGTTCAAATGAAGGATGACACGCTTTATATAAACGGTAAAAAAGTAGCCGAGCCTTACTTGTCTAAAAACAAGAAGGAAGCAGAAAAACTTGGTGTCAGTCTGACAGGAGACTTTGGACCGGTTAAGGTTCCGAAAGGCAAATACTTTGTCATGGGAGATAATCGGCTGAATTCTATGGACAGCCGAAACGGGCTGGGACTGATCGCGGAAGATCGAATTGTCGGCACATCGAAGTTTGTCTTTTTCCCGTTTAACGAAATGCGTCAAACAAAATAAAAACGCCTTGCTGGCCTTTGGACAGCAGGCGTTTTTATTTTGAAAAAGAAGCGACCAATGCAATGCATAAAACCGTGATGAACACTGAACCGATAATAGCCAGCACACTGAAGAAAAGGTGAACCTGTTTGTTCTCTTTTCCGCGCTTTTCTAAAAGCCGTTTAGAAAAAATGTGCGAAAATATGTAAATAAGGGCTATGCCTATATATAAGCCGATGTCCTTGGCGGTAAAGCCTGTTACGGCAAGGTAAAAGCCCGTAAAAAAGATCAATAAGCAATATTCAGTAAGTGTTAAAAGCCTCAACGTGTTCCTCCATGAGAGTGTGTAATTTTCCAGGCGGATGCATTCTCTCTCTTTAATTGTAACACAGCTGGCTGGTTTGGGTGTATAAGTGTTTTCTCTCTGTTTTAACAGGGAATCATTTCTCTTGCCCTGCATTCATGGTATACTTTTATTGATGATAGACATGATGGAGGATAATAAATGATTGCTGTAAATAATGTAAGCTTGCGGTTTGCGGATCGCAAGTTATTTGAAGATGTTAATATTAAATTTACCCCAGGCAACTGCTATGGGTTAATTGGTGCAAACGGTGCCGGTAAATCAACGTTTCTAAAGGTGCTGTCAGGCGAAATCGAGCCTCAGACAGGCGACGTGCATATGAGTCCTGGCGAGCGTCTTGCCGTCTTGAAGCAGAACCATTTTGAGTACGAAGAGTATGAAGTGCTGAAAGTGGTCATTATGGGCCACAAACGCCTGTATGAAGTCATGCAGGAGAAAGACGCTATTTACATGAAGCCTGATTTCTCAGATGAGGATGGGATTCGTGCTGCTGAGCTAGAAGGTGAATTTGCGGAACTGAACGGTTGGGAAGCGGAAAGTGAAGCTGCGATCCTGTTAAAAGGCCTTGGTATCTCAGAAGATCTGCACACAAAAAAGATGGCAGACCTCGGCGGTTCGGAGAAGGTAAAAGTTCTCTTGGCACAGGCATTATTCGGCAAGCCGGATGTTCTGCTCCTCGATGAGCCGACGAACCACTTGGACCTTCAGGCAATCCAGTGGCTTGAAGAGTTTCTGATTAACTTTGAAAACACAGTTATTGTCGTATCCCATGACCGTCACTTCTTAAATAAAGTATGTACGCACATTGCCGACCTTGATTTTAACAAAATTCAAATCTATGTCGGAAACTATGATTTCTGGTACGAGTCAAGCCAGCTGGCGTTAAAGCTTTCTCAAGAAGCGAACAAGAAAAAAGAAGAGCAGATTAAACAGCTTCAAGAGTTTGTCGCTAGATTCAGCGCCAATGCGTCTAAATCTAAGCAGGCTACATCAAGAAAGAAACTTCTCGAAAAAATCACGCTGGATGATATTAAACCGTCTTCCCGCCGCTATCCTTATGTTAACTTCACGCCGGAACGGGAAATCGGAAATGATGTTCTTCGCGTGGAAGGCTTAACAAAAACAATCGATGGCGTAAAGGTGCTTGACAATGTCAGCTTTATTATGAATCGAGAAGATAAAATTGCTTTCACTGGCCGAAATGAACTTGCTGTTACTACGCTGTTTAAAATCATTTCCGGGGAAATGGAAGCTGACAGCGGAACGTTTAAATGGGGTGTTACCACATCTCAAGCGTATTTTCCAAAAGACAACAGCGAATATTTCGAAGGCAGTGATCTGAACCTTGTAGACTGGCTTCGCCAATATTCTCCGCACGACCAAAGTGAGAGCTTTTTACGCGGTTTCTTAGGACGCATGCTGTTCTCTGGAGAGGAAGTCCACAAAAAAGCAAACGTACTTTCCGGGGGAGAAAAGGTCCGCTGTATGCTGTCGAAAGCGATGCTTTCTGGCGCCAATATTTTAATTTTGGATGAGCCGACTAACCATTTAGACCTAGAGTCCATTACAGCGCTCAATAACGGCTTAATCAGCTTTAAAGGCGCTATGCTGTTTACTTCCCATGACCATCAGTTTGTGCAGACCATTGCCAACAGAATTATAGAAATTACACCTAACGGCATCGTCGATAAGCAAATGAGCTATGACGAGTTCCTTGAAAATGCTGATGTGCAGAAAAAATTGACTGAACTATATGCGGAATAAAAAAAGCAGAGATTTCTCTGCTTTTTTTGATACCTAAATATGAAAGGAGATCACAACATGAAATTTTTGGTTGTCGGAGCAGGTGGAGTAGGCGGGTATATTGGCGGACGGCTTTCGGAGAAAGGAAATGATGTGACATTTCTCGTGCGCCAAAAACGAGCTGAGCAGCTTAAAAAAACCGGGCTTATCATCCATAGTGAAAAAGGGAATGTATCATTTCAGCCAGAACTAATCAGTGCCGGAGAAACAGGGCAATTTGATGTCGTTATCATTGCTTCTAAAGCATACTCGCTTGGTCAAGTGATAGAGGATGTCAAACCATTTATCCATCAGGAATCTGTCATTATCCCTTTTTTAAATGGGTACCGCCACTATGAGCAGCTATTTGCGGCATTCTCAAAAGAACAGGTGCTGGGCGGCCTGTGTTTTATAGAAAGTGCTTTAGACAACAAAGGAGAAATTCATCATACGAGCGCATCGCATCGTTTTGTATTTGGAGAATGGAACGGCGAGCGTACGGAGCGGATAAGAGCGCTTGAAGAGGCATTTCCAGGTGTGAAGGCTGAAGTCATCATTAGCGGGCATATCGAGAAGGACATTTGGAAAAAGTATCTCTTTATTGCAGCGCAAGCGGGGATCACAACGTTATTTCAACGACCGCTTGGCCCAATCCTCGCCACAGAAGCCGGACGTCACACGGCCCAAACTCTTATTGGGGAAATTTGTGCTGTTTTACGAAAAGAAGGTGTTCCGGCTGATCCGGATCTTGAGGAAGAGAGCTTTCGTACGATGACCAGCATGTCTTATCATATGAAGTCCTCCATGCTTCGGGATATGGAAAACGGCCAAACGACAGAAGGCGACCACCTGCATGGATTTTTGCTTGAAAAAGCTAAACGTTTATCTCTCGCTGCACCAGTATTAGAAACCGTTTATGCGAATCTGCAAATGTATGAAGCAGAAAAATAAAAAAAGGAGGCGGAAAAGCCTCCTTTTATTTACTTAAAAAGCCCAATTTCCGTTTCTGAAGATAGGCTCTCTTTTCCCGTCTGCCGTAATTCCGTCAATATTCATATCCTTAGAACCGATCATAAAGTCCACGTGTGTAATGCTTTCATTTAGGCCTTCTTTGACAAGCTCTTCACGAGACATCTGCTTTCCGCCTTCAATATTAAAGGCATAGGCACTTCCAATTGCCAAATGATTTGACGCGTTTTCATCAAACAGCGTGTTATAGAAAAGAATGTTTGATTGTGATATAGGCGAATCGTAAGGAACAAGTGCCACTTCACCTAAATAGTGAGAACCTTCATCTGTTTCCACCAGTTCTTTTAAAATATCCTCACCTTTTTCAGCTTTAATGTCGACTATACGGCCATTTTCAAACGTCAGGGTGAAATTTTCAATAATATTTCCGCCGTAGCTTAATGGTTTTGTGCTTGATACCACTCCGTCAACCCCGTCTTTTTGCGGCAGC
The DNA here is from genome assembly GCF_037027505.1 of Bacillus sp. 204(2023). Classification (NCBI taxonomy): domain Bacteria; kingdom Bacillati; phylum Bacillota; class Bacilli; order Caryophanales; family Bacillaceae; genus Bacillus; species Bacillus sp. 204(2023). Next base: position 196,941 of record NZ_JAXCHE010000002.1, read on the forward strand.
GTGAACACTTCTTCTGTCGGCATATTGGCCATAAATTCATGGCCGCTTTCATTCACGCTTCCCGCACCTGCCCAAACATGCTTCCTAGGCAGCTTAATTGTTAAATCAGTTCCTTCAGCTTGATAATGTAAGGCAGCGTAATGTCTCTCGTTCAAATGGTCAACTTTTTCATGAAGATTTTGGTCATGATTGATCCACGCCTGAACCGGGTTGTCTTCATTTACGCGCGTCGCTTTAAAAATTTCTTCCCACAGAAGGTGGATCGCTTCCTCCTCTGATTTGCCAGGAAACACCTTGTGAGCCCAGCCTGCTGATGCCGCACCTACGACAGTCCAGCTGACTTTGTCTGATTGAATATATTGTCTGTATGTATGTAATGCTTTGCCTGCTGCTTTTTGGAATGCCGCAATCCGTTTGGAATCTATACCTTTTAGCAAGTCTGGGTTTGACGACACAACAGAAATGAAAGCAGCTCCATTTTTGGCAAGCTCTTCTCTGCCTTTTGCTTCCCATTCAGGATATTCTTCAAATGCTTCAAACGGCGCAAGTTCGTATTTTAATTTGGCGACTTCGTCATCCTGCCAATTCACGGTGACGTTTTTTGCGCCCTTTTCATATGCGTGTTTTACAATTAAACGGACAAAATCCCGAACGTCTGTTGAAGCATTTACGACTACATACTGGCCTTTTTGGACATTAACGCCGACTTCTACCGCCAGCTGTGCATATGTATTTAATTTCTGTGAAAATGAATCCATGAATCATTCCTCCAAGCTTTTTTCTCATCATATCAAATATGATCCTATAAAGGAAAGAAGGAGCCCAAAGTGAAAAACCCAAAACGACACGTCTTGGGTTTTTCAATATTATGGATGATTCAGTTTTACAGTGCCGCCTGCAGGCGAATGAGGCATATTTGCCAAAGAAATGCTCATGCCTCCAAGAATAATTCCGCTTAAAATGGCTGCGATCGCTACTCTTCTTCCTAAATCTCTTAGCATCTGTTTCCTCCTTAACGTTTCTCCATTTCCCACAATATGAAGGAAGTGAGGAAAAAAGAAGCAAGAAATTTGCCGCGTGTGAGAATTTTGCGGGTAAAGACTATTTAATTGCCTTTTGCAGCTTATCAATCACTTCTAAAGAACGGCCTGTGCCGATTGCTACAGATTCAAGCGGGTTTTGTGCCACGTGTACAGGCACGACAATCTCTTCTGTGAGCCATTCTTTAATTCCATTAAGGAGCGCGCCGCCGCCTGTTAAAATAACGCCGCGATCAACAATATCTCCGCTCAATTCAGGCGGACAGTCCTCAAGTGTCGCTCTGATGGCTTCAAGAATATGCAGGAGGGATTCACGCATTGCATCTTGAATTTCGTTGGATTGAAGCATAATGGTTTTTGGAAGACCTGTCACGAGGTCGCGTCCCCGAATTTCCATTGCCTCTGGTATATGTTCAATCAGAGCATGGCCAATTTCCATTTTTACCTGCTCAGCTGTGCGTTCGCCGATCAGCAAATTGTATTTTTTACGGACGAAAGAAACGATATCCTCATCAAGCTGGTCTCCGCCGATCCTGATAGAATGGCAGGAAACAACGCCACCGAAGGAAATAATAGCGACCTCTGTCGTCCCTCCGCCGATATCTACTACCACGTTGGCAACCGGCTCATCAACCGGTAAATCCGCTCCGATGGCGGCTGCGACTGGCTCTTCGATTAAATGAACGTTTTTCGCGCCGCAATTTTTCACCGCGTCACTGATGGCGCGGCGTTCTACTGCTGTTGAGCCTGACGGTGTGCAAACGACTACGTTCGGTTTTCTGAACGACATGCCGATGCTTTTTGCGGCTTTTTTCATAATGTGCTTTAGCAGATCAGTTGTCATATCATAGTCTGCGATCACGCCATCTTTCATCGGTCTGACAGCGACAATTTTTCCCGGTGTTTTACCGATCATGTTTTTCGCGTCAGCTCCGATTGCAAGCACTGCTTTTGTCGTCGTATCCACTGCGACAACAGATGGTTCATTTAGGATAATCCCTTTATTTTTGCTGTAAACAAGTATATTAGCTGTTCCTAAGTCAATCCCGATTTCAGTTGATTGAAACATGTTTTCACCCAATCTCTATCCTAATTTAATATGATTCTACATTTAAAGTTTCTCAGAAATACTGCGATTTTTGGGGGTGTGCGTCGGTAAAGAAATGTTTTTGTAAAAAATCAAGGAACTGTGTAACAGAAGTAATACATTTTTCGGTTTTATGGAAAAAATATCTTGTAATTCTTATAGAAAGCGGGAAACTTTTTCAAAGTTTCATTCGTCTACGATATATTGAGGTACATCCTTAAAACATTACATGAGAAAAGAAACATTTAAAGGAAGAAGGGTTTTTATGAAATCAATAGGTGTTGTGAGAAAAGTAGATGAATTAGGCCGCATTGTCATGCCGATTGAGTTGAGACGGGCATTGGATATTGCCATAAAAGACAGCATTGAGTTTTTTGTTGACGGAGATAAAATTATCTTGAAAAAGTACAAACCTCATGGCGTTTGTTTAATGACTGGAGAAATCACTTCAGAAAATAAAGAATACGGCAACGGTAAAATTACGCTAAGCCCTGAGGGTGCACAGCTGCTTCTCGAAGAAATTCAAGCCGCTTTAAAAGAATAAAATTATGCTAAAAAAGGCGGAGCGATATCATCTCCGCCTTTTTTGCGTGCCAATTTTTGATTACCGCCGCCTAAGATAAGACATCAAGATATTTGGTAATGAATGATTTGGGATACTTTACATATTTTACTCAATTATTTGTCGAAGAATGGTACAATAAGTAGAGAAACACAAGCGGCAGGTGGTCATATGAGAAAATATCAAGCTCGTATCATTTCCATCATTTTGGCAATGATTTTTATAATGTTTTGGGATTATTTATTTTATTTTATAGGCAAAAACCCGATTAATTGGCCTGTTGATATTGTGTATACTGCAGTCACGCTGGTAAGTGTCTGGATGCTCGCTTATTATATTGATGAGAAACAGCAGCTGGTTAAGAAAATGAAGGATAACGAATGGAAGTATAAACAGCTTTCTGAAGAAAAAAACCGCATCATGGATAATTTGCAGGAAATCGTATTTCAAACAAATGCAAAAGGCGAAATTACATATTTAAACCAAGCGTGGGCATCAATAACCGGCTTTTCAATCAGTGAATGTATGGGAACAATGTATAACGATTACTTCATAAAAGAAAAGCACGTAGCCGACCACATTAACACCCAAATCCAAAACAAAGCGTCTTCTGGCATGTTTACGGCAAAATACGTGACAAAAAACGGCACGATTTTTTGGGGAGAAGTTCATTATAAACTTTACTATGACCGGAATGACCAATTTACAGGCAGCCTGGGTACAATGTCAGATATCACTGAGCGGAAAGAGGCTGAAGATGAGCTCATTGAGATTAATGAACGGCTGGCGAGGGAATCCCAGAAACTATCAATCACAAGTGAACTTGCTGCAGGTATTGCTCATGAGGTCAGAAACCCTTTAACATCTGTCAGCGGTTTCCTCCAGATTATGAAAACACAATATCCGGACAGAAAAGACTATTTTGACATCATCTTTTCAGAGATTAAAAGAATCGATTTAGTGCTCAGCGAGCTGCTGCTGCTTGCAAAACCGCAGGCAATCACATTTAAAACACACCAGCTTAATGAGATCTTGAAACAAGTCACGACATTGCTTGATACCAATGCAATTCTGTCCAATATCGTCATAGAGAAAAATTTCAAAGAGACAGATGGCTGTATGATTAATGGAGACGAAAATCAGCTGAAGCAGGTCTTTATCAACATCATTAAAAACGGAATTGAGGCAATGCCAAAGGGTGGTGTCGTAACCATTTCAACTGCTAAAACCGCCTCTCATGCAGTGATAAGCGTAAAGGATGAAGGAAACGGCATGCCGCAGGAAAAGCTGAAGCAGATTGGCAAACCTTTTTATTCAACAAAAGAAAAGGGCACTGGACTGGGACTTCCCATTTGTTTGAGAATCCTGAAGGAACATGACGGGGAATTGAAAATCGAAAGTGAAGCTGGAAAAGGCAGCGTCTTTCAAGTGGTTTTGCCTTTAAAATCAGACAGCTGAGAGGAGAAAAATAAAGTGAACTCGCTTCTGTTTGTATACGGGACATTAAGAAAGCATGAAAAAAACCATCATTTGCTGGCACAATCGGCATGTATCAATGAGCAGGCGAGAACAAAGGGAAGTTTGTTTGCTGCAAAAGAGGTGCCCACAGCTGTTTTTTATGGTGAAGGCTATATATACGGCGAAGTATATGAAGCAGATGAATTGTGTATACATAAGCTCGATCAATTTTTTCAAGGATATCATAAACAAACGGTGTTTGTAGAAACGGATGTCGGGATTAAAAATGCGCTTATTTATTTTATGAACAAAGACGGGTTTGCCGGCTTTACGAAAATAAGCAGCGGCGACTGGAAAGAACATCAGATGATCAGCAAATCGAAAAATCCCATTTATTATTTTGCCTATGGATCATGCATGGATCATGCCCGCTTTCAAAAAGCGGGAGTCGATCACTATTTTCAAGATCCAGTAGGAAGAGCTGTTTTACAAGGATACACAACTCGCTTCACGCTAAAAAGGGAAGACGGTTCAAGAGCGGACATGTTGGAAGACGGAGGAACAACAGAAGGCGTTTTATACCGTATTCCTTATTCTGCTCTCTCCTATCTATATAAAAGGGAGGGTGTCGAATCTCTTACGTATCGGCCGGCATTTGTAGACGTTGAAGCTGGCGGAAGGCACTACAAAGACTGCTTAACCTTTCTCGTCCTCCAAAAAGAAGCGGAAATTGCCCCGCCTCAGCACTATCAGATTGAAATCGAACGCGGAGCGGAGCTGTATTTGTCGCCTGAGTTTACTGAAAAGCTCAAGCGGCATATGAATTCGCTGCCAAAAGGATAACACTGTAACAAAAGAATATGATAAAATTTGATCAATATCATGTCATATAAAGGAGCACCACGATGAAAAAAGAATTTGCGGTAATTGGGCTGGGCCGTTTTGGTGGCAGTATTTGCAAAGCATTAAGCGAAGAAGGCGTCGAGGTTATGGCAATGGATATCGATGAAGATAAAGTCAACGAGTATGCCAAGATTGCATCTCACGCAGTTATCGGTGATTCGACAGACGAATCTGTCCTGAAAAATTTAGGCCTGCGAAATTTTGACCACGTTATTGTAGCAATCGGGGAAAATATTCAAGCGAGTATTTTAACGACACTCATCTTGAAAGAACTTGGCGTCCATACGATTACAGTTAAAGCGCAGAACGATTATCACGAAAAAGTGCTGTCTAAAATTGGCGCGGATCACATCGTCCACCCGGAACGCGATATGGCAAAACGAATTGCGCATAATATCGTGTCCAACAATGTACTTGACTATTTGGAGCTGTCTGAAGAGCATAGTCTTGTTGAAATCGTAGCTAACAGCCGCCTGGCTGGAAATACACTTCTCGATTTAGATATTCGCGCAAAATACGGTATTAACATCGTAGCCATAAAAAGGGGCAAGGAAGTCATCGTATCACCGCTTGCAACCGAAGTCATCCACCAAGAAGATATACTCATTGTTATTGGATCAGTTACAGACATCTCCCGTTTCGAAAAAAGAGTTCTTCATACAAAATAGCAGCCAAATAAGCCGTCCTCAAAGGGCGGTTTTTCATATTATCAGAATATAACAACTTTAATGAACTGAGCGCCAATTTCTTAAAATTTCATTGACTAAGCACAGGCGTTCCGATAGCATATTGTACCATATAATAAAAAAGAGGAGGGGCCTATTTGAATAAAGAAGCGCTAGTCAATAGGCTGAATGCTTCAGCCAAAAGACAAAAAGCTGATATCGTCATTAAGAACGGAAAAATCATGGACGTATATAATCAAGAATGGATATATGAAGATATTGCGATTACAGATGGAGTTATTGTAGGCCTCGGTGAGTATGAAGGCGAAAATACCATTGATGCAGAGGGACAAATGATTGTTCCGGGTTTTATTGATGGACATGTACATATTGAGTCATCAATGGTTACACCGATTGAGTTCGCTAAAGCAGTGTTGCCGCATGGCGTGACGACGGTTGTTACAGATCCGCATGAGATCGCGAATGTGTCTGGTGAAAAAGGGATTGTGTTTATGATTGAACAAGCTCGGCATACACCGCTGAATATCCATTTTATGCTTCCTTCCAGTGTGCCTGCCGCAAGTTTTGAGCGATCAGGCGCAATTCTCAAAGCTGCCGATCTCAAGCCTTTTTATGAAGAAGAAGAAGTATTAGGGCTGGCTGAAGTTATGGATTATGTGTCGGTTCAGCAGGCTGAAGAAGACATGGTTCAGAAACTGCTCGATGCCCGTGTGGCAGGAAAAAGGATAGACGGTCATTTAGCTGGTTTATCAACAGACCTCATTAACATTTACAGAACCGCCTTTGTCTTAAACGACCATGAAGTAACATCGAAGGAAGAAGCCCTTGATCGAATCAGAAGAGGCATGTATGTCATGATGCGTGAAGGATCAGTCGCCAAAAACACGCTCAATGTGCTGCCGGCGGTGAATGAAAAGAACGCACGCCGTTTCTTTTTCTGTACGGATGATAAGCATGTGGATGATTTATTGTCAGAGGGAAGTGTAAACCATCAGGTGAAAATGGCGATTCAAGCTGGACTTGATCCGTTTTTAGCCTATCAATTAGGAAGCCTCAATGCGGCCGAATGCTACGGATTAGATACAAAGGGAGCGATTGCCCCGGGTTTTGACGCTGATTTGCTCTTTGTATCTGATCTGGAAAATGTCACTGTCACAATGACGATGGTAAAAGGGCAGACTGTTGCTGAAGACAGCAAAGCGGTCTATCAGGATCATGCTTCAACTGCAGCACCAGATCAGGCACTGCTTGATTCTGTTAAGCTTGCTGCTCCTCTTAACAAACAGGATTTTCATATGCCAATCGATTCAGAGCAGCAAATCAATGTCATTCAAATCATACCAAATCAGCTTGAAACACGATTAGTACAAGTTCCGGCTCCTGATGCCCGCGAATTTGAGCCTGACACTGAGCTTGATTTGTTAAAGATTGCAGTTGTTGAGCGGCATAAAGGATTAAAAGAAACCGGACTTGGTGTTGTGAAAGGTTTTGGATTCAAGAGCGGAGCGATTGCCACAACCATTTCACACGACTCCCATAATATTATTGCTGTCGGAACGAATGATGAGGATATCGCGGCGGCAGTTAATAAGCTGCAGGAAATTGGCGGAGGATTAACGATTATAAAAAATGGGGAAGAGCTCCATTCAGTACCGTTGCCGATTGCAGGGTTATTATCCGACCAATCTGCGGAGCAAGTGAATCAAAGCTTGCTGACGCTTCATGATAAATTGCCGTTAATCGGTTTCACAGGCGGATTTAATCCATTTTTGACATTGTCGTTTTTAGCGTTGCCTGTCATTCCTGATATTAAAATGACGACTACGGGCTTATTCGATGTAAAATCATTTCAACACATATCACTGCAATAAAAAGAGGCACTCCCTTAGGGAGAGTGCCTCTTTTTTTAAACCTCCATAATGATCGGCAGGATCATTGGACGGCGCTTTGTTTTTTCGTACAAGAAAGGCGCAAGAGTGTCTGTAATCTCGTTTTTGATTTCAGACCATTGAGTCGTTTTTCGTTCCATTACTTTTTGTAAGTGATTTGAAATGAGCTCTTGAGCGTCGTTGATCAAGTCGCCAGATTCTCTCATGTACACAAATCCTCTGGAAATCAAATCAGGACCCGCTGAAATCTTGAAGTCGTCCATGTCAATGCTGACAACAACGATGACAAGTCCTTCTTCAGAGAGAATTCTGCGATCACGAAGTACGATATTGCCAATATCACCGATACCGCTTCCGTCAATGTACACTGAACCGGACGGGATTTTTCCTGCAACTGAAGCCTCATCGCCTTTAAGTGCTAATACTTCACCATTATCCATGATAAAGCAGTTTTCCTCTGGGATGCCACAATCTGTTGCAAGTTTGACATGCATCTTTTGCATTCTGTACTCACCGTGAATCGGCATGAAGAATTTAGGCTTGATTAAACGAAGCATCAGCTTCTGTTCTTCCTGTCCGCCGTGACCGGATGTATGGATATCGTTAAGAGGGCCGTGAATAACCTCAGCACCCGCACGATACAGCTGGTTGATTGTTCGACTCACGCTGATTGTGTTGCCTGGGATAGGGGATGAAGAAAATACGACTGTATCCCCAGGATTGATTGAAATTTGGCGGTGTGTCCCGTTTGCAATTCTTGATAACGCCGCCATTGGTTCCCCTTGGCTTCCTGTACATAAAATTGTTACTTTATTAGCAGGCATACGATTGATTTCGTTATGCTCAATAAACGTATTTTTAGGACAGTTAATATAACCGAGTGTCTGTCCAATTTCGATAGCCGATTCCATACTGCGTCCAAATACGGCAACTTTTCTTCCATTTTGTACAGCAGCTTCAATTACCTGCTGCAAGCGGTGAATATTCGACGCAAATGTAGCGAAGATAATTCGGCCGTCCACCTTGCGGAAAATGTCATGAATGCTTTCTCCTACACGGCGTTCAGACATGGTAAACTCCGGATTTTCACTGTTTGTGCTGTCTGAAAGAAGGCACAAAACGCCTTCCTTACCGATTTCGGCCATTTTCGTTAAGTTTGCCGGCTCGCCGACTGGAGTAAAGTCGAATTTAAAATCCCCAGTATGTACGATGTTTCCGGGCGGCGTTTTTACAACAATGCCGTAGGAATCCGGAATACTGTGTGTTGTTCTGAAGAATGACACAGCCGTTTTGCGGAACTTTACAATATCATCCTCGCCGATAATGTTCAGTTTTGTCTGTCTTAATAATCCATGCTCTTCAAGTTTATTCCGAAGTAAGCCGATCGCGAGTTTTCCGCCGTATACAGGAATATTCACTTGTCTGAGCAGGTATGGAATACCGCCGATGTGGTCTTCGTGCCCGTGGGTGATAAAAAGCCCTTTAATTTTATCTTCGTTTTTGACTAAATACGTATAATCAGGGATGACGTAGTCAATTCCGAGCAGTTCGTCCTCGGGAAACTTGATCCCCGCATCAATCAGTACAATTTCATCCTGGAATTGCACCGCGTACGTATTTTTACCGATTTCGCCCAAACCTCCGAGGGCGAAAACAGCAGTCTGATCATTTTTTACAAATTTCATACCGCTCATAACTCCAATACTTTAAAATTTTCGCTCTGTTGTTCATATTCTAAGAATGCACCATCAACAGGTGTAATAAACTCAATATTAAATTTCTTTTCTTTCAGCTTTGTTCTGACGTCACGCTCAGATACGCCTTCAATATAAAGTGAATCTGTCTTTTCCCGAACAGGTACTTCGTCAGCCTTCTCTTGATAAAATACCTTATAAATCATTCCAAATCTCTCCTTAAATGCCGTATGTTAGACTCGCTCATTCTATTATATTCGAAAACGGAATATAAGGAAAGCCTTGAGCAAAATAAGGATCTCTCAAAAAGTGAAAGATCCCTTGTCAGGCAATTGCTTTCTTACGGAGCATTCCGTTCCATTGTCTTCTGAGTTTCTTTCTTAATTTACGCAGCATTAGCCAGTTCCTCCTTTATTAAAATATTTGTCCCAGAGTTCTTTTATACAAATAGTATACGGAGATTGAGGAAGACTTTTCGTGGTTATTAATGGAATTTAATATGATTTTTGAACGAAATTGTTTGCTGAATGACAATCTTTTTGTATGATGAGGGTGGGAATTGCAGACCAAGACGATAAAGGGGAAGTTGCGATGGATTCAAAATTAATCTTTTTTGATATTGATGGCACAATATATGATCATGATAAGAATATACCGGAAAGTACGAGAAAAACCGTGGCGGAGCTGCAGCGCCAAGGGCATCATGTGTTTATTGCCAGCGGCCGGTCTCCATTTTTGGTTAAGCCGATTTTGGAGGAGCTGGGCATCCACTCATTTATTTCCTACAATGGACAGTTTGTTGTCTTTGAAAATCAAGTTATTTATAAAAATCCGCTGCCTGAAGATGCAATCAGACGATTATTAAAGCAGGCGGATGAAGGCAAGCATCCTGTTGTGTTTATGGCTGAGGACACGATGAAAGCGACTGTTGCGGATCACCCTCATGTTCTCGAGGGAATCGGCAGCCTTAAAACCGATTACCCAGAGACCGATGACCTTTTTTATGAAGGAAAAGAAATTTTTCAGCTTCTTTTATTTTGTCAGGATGAAGAAGAAAAAGCTTATGCCGCTTTTCCTGAGTTTGATCTAGTTCGCTGGCATGAGCTATCGACTGATGTTCTGCCGCACGGAGGTTCGAAGGCAGAAGGAATCAAAAAAGTGATTGAGCGTCTTCCGTTTGATATCGGCGATACATATGCTTTCGGCGACGGATTAAATGATCTGCAAATGATTGAATATGTAGGGACAGGCGTTGCTATGGGAAATGCTGTTCCCGAACTGAAAGAAATCGCGGACTTTGTAACAAAGCCGGTGGACGAAGATGGAATTGCATACGCTGTCAAAGAATTGGGCCTTTTAAAATAAAGAAACGGCTGGCATTGTGCCAGCCGTTTTTTCTAGCGCTCAATTGCGATTGCATTTTCAGGTTCTTTGAAAGGATTTTCCTTATCAATATGATCATAGAACATAACGCCGTTCAAATGATCGATCTCATGCTGAAACACAATAGCCGGAAATCCTTTTAAACGAATATCAATATTTTCGCCTTCTAGTGTTGTTCCTTTTACTCTGATGCGGGCATAGCGGGGAACATAACCGGGAATCGCTTCATCTACAGAGAGGCAGCCCTCGCCGCTTGTTAAGTAGCTTTTTTCAACTGAATGGCTCACGATCTTAGGATTAAACAGAGCATAGCTGTATAATTTACCGGAAGCATCTTCCGCATGAACGGCGATCATTCGTTTTTTGATATTAATTTGAGGAGCTGCGAGCCCTACGCCAGGGCGCAGCTTGTATTTTTCGGCTAATTCCGGATTTTGGCTGTTTTTAACAAATTCGATCATGTCGGCCAGCTGCTGTTTTTCTGCATCAGTTGGAGGCAGCTCAACAGGTTCGGCAGTCTCTCTGAGGGCTGGATGGCCGTCACGTACGATGTTTTCCATAGTAATCAAGAAACTTCACTCCTAAAGCTTAATATGTAAATTATATCGGATTTCTTCACAAAGGTGCAACGAAACGAATGACCAGCCGTATATGGCTGGTCAATTTCATGCTGTGTGGTTAGCAACAGCCTCCGCCTAAATAAGCAGCTCCGACAATGATTAACAGAATGAATAAAACAACGATTAGCGCAAAGGTGCGGCCGTAGCCATATCCGCAGCCACCATATCCGTAACCACCATAACTGCAGCAGCCTCCGCCGTAACCATATCCATACATATTACATAACCTCCTCTTTTAATTACGCCAGAGCCTTTATAAGTAGGCATAGCGTCTAATATAACCTATGTAAAAACAAAAAAGTTGTATGGTCATCTGTCCTGATTTTTCACTTTTTTGATTTAATTTCAGTATTGCATTAATACAGCACGACTATTGCCAAATGTCCCCATGGATTCTATAGTAGAAATTGTCAAGATTGGGGGATTTAACGTGAAAGACGCAATAAAACGGCGGCCTGGAATGAAGATCGGAGCTTTTTGTGCTATAGCACTGATATTAACAGGATGCATGGGACAGGACCCGGTTGATTCACTTCATCATTCATTAGAAAAAGCCGCGGAATCGGAAAAGCCGTTTCAAGAAGAACAAAAAACACTCAAAGAATTAGAGGCCAAAGAAAATCAGCTTTACGATAGTGTTATGAAGCTCAATATGGATGATTATAAAAAAATTGTTGCTTTATCTGATAAGGCGCTTGAAAATGTCAGCAAGCGCGAAGAACACCTAAAGCTTGAAAATGACAGCATGAAAAAATCGGAAACGGAATTTGAGGAAGCAAAAACGTCAGCGGAACATATTAAGGAAAAAGACATAAAAGAAAAGGCCGATGCCGCAGCAAACCATATGGAGAAAAGATATACATCATATGGCACCATGTATAAAGAGTATAAAAAAGCGCTTGAGCTTAATAAAAAACTGTATATGCAGCTGAAAGACAAAGGTTTGACAAGAGATGATCTGGATCAGCAGATCGATAAAGTAAATGCTTCTTATGAAAAGATCCTTAAATATAGCGGAGAATTTAATGAACAAACTGAAAAATATAATAAAGCCCGGGAAGATTTATATGATGCTGCAGGCTATCGTGTGAAAAAGAGCTGACTTGATCAGCTCTTTTTTTGAATGAAATGCGATTCGGATTTCGTTCAAAATTTTCATTTCTATTGTAGTACAGCATAGTAAGGTATACTAGTACAGTTTTTGGTGCGGTTGGCATCTGTTTTTTTGTTGAAAATGTAAAGCGAATACATTTATTGAAAATCAGCGATGAAAACGATTGACGGTTCTTCTTTATTTGGTGTAAACTAATCCATGTTAAGCGGTGTTGTATTAGTTTTTTACAACTTCGAAATAATACAGTTCAAAGCAGAGTGTAACTATCCTACATAAAAGGTTTTGGCAAACTGGGGATCGGCTAAAATATAATACGACTTACTGCTGATACTTTAGGGTACCCTAAGTTTGTATGTATAAAAGGAATGCACGTCTAATGACTGTTTAAAAGAAAGGAAGAGGTGACTTAGTATGGCTGCAAAAACGAAAAAAGCTATCGTTGACAGTAAAAAGCAATTTGATGCCATTAAAAAGCAGTTCGAAACGTTCCAAATTTTAAATGAAAAGGGAGAAGTCGTGAATGAAGCGGCGATGCCTGATTTAACTGATGATCAATTAAAAGAGCTAATGCGCCGCATGGTATTTACGCGTGTGCTTGACCAACGCTCTATCTCATTAAACCGTCAAGGACGTCTCGGATTTTACGCTCCTACTGCGGGTCAAGAAGCTTCTCAGATTGCAACGCATTTCGCGCTTGAAAAAGAAGACTTTGTTCTTCCTGGATACCGTGATGTGCCTCAGTTAATTTGGCACGGCCTTCCATTATATCAAGCGTTTCTTTTCTCTCGCGGACATTTCAGAGGAAACCAAATGCCTGATGATGTGAATGCCCTTTCTCCACAAATCATTATCGGTGCTCAATACATTCAAACTGCCGGTGTTGCGCTAGGTCTTAAAAAACGCGGTAAGAAAGCTGTCGCAATCACTTACACTGGTGACGGCGGAGCTTCTCAAGGGGACTTCTACGAAGGAATTAACTTTGCCGGAGCTTATAAAGCACCTGCGATCTTCGTGGTACAAAACAACCGTTACGCGATTTCAACTCCTGTTGAAAAACAATCTGCAGCTGAAACAATTGCACAAAAAGCTGTAGCTGCCGGTATTGTCGGCGTACAAGTAGACGGAATGGATCCGCTTGCTGTATACGCAGCAACTGCTGAAGCACGCGAGCGCGCAATCAACGGCGAAGGTCCAACACTAATTGAAACACTTACATTCCGTTATGGCCCGCACACAATGGCTGGTGACGATCCTACTAAATATCGGACAAAAGAAATCGAAAATGAGTGGGAACAAAAAGATCCGCTTGTACGTTTCCGTGCGTTCCTTGAAAACAAAGGCTTATGGTCTGAAGAAGAAGAAGCAAAAGTAATTGAGGATGCGAAAGAAGAAATTAAGCAAGCGATCAAAAAAGCTGATGCTGAACCGAAGCAAAAAGTAACTGATTTAATGAAAATCATGTACGAAAAAATGCCTCACAACCTTGAGGAGCAATTTGAAATTTATACACAGAAGGAGTCGAAGTAAGCCATGGCGCAAATGACAATGATTCAAGCAATCACGGATGCGTTACGCACAGAACTGAAAAATGACGAAAATGTCTTAGTTTTCGGAGAAGACGTTGGTGTAAACGGCGGCGTATTCCGTGCGACAGAAGGATTGCAAAAAGAATTCGGTGAAGACCGTGTGTTTGACACGCCACTTGCTGAATCTGGTATCGGCGGTCTTGCCCTTGGTTTAGGCTTAAACGGCTTCCGTCCGGTAATGGAAATCCAATTCTTCGGATTTGTTTATGAAGTAATGGATTCAGTTTCTGGCCAAATGGCTCGTATGCGCTACCGTTCTGGCGGACGCTGGACTTCACCTGTAACAATTCGTTCTCCATTCGGCGGCGGTGTTCATACTCCTGAACTTCACGCTGACAGCTTGGAAGGTCTTGTTGCACAACAGCCTGGTATCAAAGTTGTGATTCCATCAACTCCTTACGATGCCAAAGGACTTTTAATTTCTGCGATCAGAGACAATGATCCTGTTGTCTTCTTAGAGCATATGAAGCTTTACCGTTCTTTCCGTCAGGAAGTTCCTGAAGAAGAATACACAATTGAGCTTGGAAAAGCTGACGTGAAACGTGAAGGTACTGATCTTTCAATCATTACTTACGGCGCAATGGTTCATGAATCATTAAAAGCTGCTGAGGAGCTTGAAAAAGACGGCATTTCTGCTGAAGTTGTCGACCTTCGTACAGTAAGCCCACTTGATATCGATACAATTATCGCTTCTGTAGAAAAAACAGGACGCGCGATTGTCGTTCAAGAGGCACAAAAACAAGCCGGTATTGCTGCAAACGTAGTAGCAGAAATTAATGACCGTGCGATCCTGAGCTTGGAAGCACCTGTACTTCGCGTGGCTGCGCCAGATACAGTATTTCCTTTCTCTCAAGCGGAGAGCGTATGGCTTCCAAACCATAAAGACGTTCTTGAAACAGCAAGAAAAGTGCTTGAATTTTAATCAAACTGCATAATCGAGAGGGAAGCTGAACGTTTTCCCTCTATTATATATCTGTTTTCAATGCTTACGATGTAAACTTTAAAATTGCTTAATCAAACTAGGAGGTCGAGAACTGTGGCATTTGAATTTAAACTTCCAGATATCGGGGAAGGTATCCACGAAGGCGAAATCGTAAAATGGTTTGTCAAGCCTAACGACGAGGTAGACGAAGATGATGTACTGGCTGAAGTCCAAAATGATAAAGCAGTAGTAGAAATTCCTTCACCTGTTAAAGGAAAAGTATTAGAATTAAAAGTTGAAGAGGGAACGGTTGCAACTGTTGGACAAACGATTATTACGTTTGATGCACCTGGTTACGAAGATCTTCAATTTAAAGGTAGCGACGAGTCTGACGATGCGAAAACTGAAGCACAAGTTCAGTCAACTGCAGAAGCTGGACAAGACGTTGCGAAAGAAGAGCAAGCTCAAGAGCCTGCAAAAGCTACTGGCGCAGGACAGCAGGATCAAGCTGAAGTTGACCCGAACAAACGCGTGATCGCTATGCCTTCCGTACGTAAATATGCTCGTGAAAAAGGCGTAGACATCCGTAAGGTTACTGGTTCAGGCAACAACGGACGTGTTGTAAAAGAAGATATCGACAGCTTTGTAAACGGAGGAGCACAAGAAGCTGCACCGCAAGAAACAGCTGCACCACAAGAAACAGCTGCTAAACCGGCTGCTGCACCAGCTCCAGAGGGCGAATTCCCAGAAACACGCGAAAAAATGAGCGGTATCCGTAAAGCAATTGCAAAAGCGATGGTTAACTCTAAACACACTGCTCCTCACGTAACGTTAATGGACGAAGTGGACGTAACAAACCTTGTTGCACATCGTAAACAGTTCAAACAAGTTGCTGCTGATCAAGGAATCAAGCTGACTTACTTGCCTTACGTTGTAAAAGCTCTTACATCTGCACTGAAAAAATTCCCTGTTTTAAACACGTCAATTGACGATAAAACAGATGAAGTCATCCAAAAACATTACTTCAACATCGGTATCGCTGCTGACACTGAAAAAGGCTTGCTTGTACCAGTTGTGAAAAATGCAGATCGTAAATCTGTCTTTGAAATTTCTGATGAGATCAATGGCCTTGCAACAAAAGCTCGTGAAGGCAAGCTTGCTCCAGCTGAAATGAAAGGCGCATCTTGCACAATTACAAACATCGGTTCTGCCGGCGGACAATGGTTCACTCCGGTTATCAACCATCCAGAAGTTGCGATTCTTGGTATCGGACGCATTGCAGAAAAAGCGATTGTTCGTGATGGCGAAATCGTAGCAGCTCCAGTCTTAGCTCTTTCTCTCAGCTTCGACCACCGTATGATCGACGGAGCAACTGCGCAAAATGCATTAAATCACATCAAGCGTTTACTGAACGATCCACAATTAATTTTAATGGAGGCGTAATGTTATGGTAGTAGGAGATTTCCCTATTGAAACAGATACTCTTGTAATTGGTGCGGGACCTGGCGGCTATGTAGCTGCCATCCGCGCTGCACAGCTTGGACAAAAAGTAACAGTCGTTGAAAAAGCAACTCTTGGAGGCGTTTGTCTGAACGTTGGATGTATCCCTTCAAAAGCGCTGATCAATGCAGGTCACCGTTATGAGAATGCAAAACATTCTGATGACATGGGAATCACTGCTGAGAATGTAACAGTTGATTTCACAAAAGTTCAAGAATGGAAAGCTTCTGTTGTCAACAAGCTTACTGGCGGTGTAGCAGGTCTTCTTAAAGGCAACAAAGTAGATGTTGTAAAAGGTGAAGCTTACTTTGTAGACAGCAATTCAGTTCGTGTTATGGATGAGAACTCTGCTCAAACATACACGTTCAAAAATGCAATCATCGCTACTGGATCTCGTCCTATCGAATTGCCAAACTTCAAATATAGTGAGCGTGTCCTGAATTCAACTGGCGCTTTGGCTCTTAAAGAAATTCCTAAAAAGCTCGTTGTTATCGGCGGCGGATACATCGGAACTGAACTTGGAACTGCGTATGCTAACTTCGGTACTGAACTTGTTATTCTTGAAGGCGGAGATGAAATTCTTCCTGGCTTCGAAAAACAAATGAGTTCTCTTGTTACACGCAGACTGAAGAAAAAAGGCAACGTTGAAATCCATACAAACGCGATGGCTAAAGGCGTTGAAGAAAGACCAGACGGCGTAACAGTTACTTTCGAAGTAAAAGGCGAAGAAAAAACTGTTGATGCTGATTACGTATTGATTACAGTAGGACGCCGTCCAAACACTGATGAGCTTGGTCTTGAGCAAGTCGGTATCGAAATGACGGACCGCGGTATCGTGAAAACTGACAAACAGTGCCGCACAAACGTACCTAACATTTATGCAATCGGTGATATCATCGAAGGACCGCCGCTTGCTCATAAAGCATCTTACGAAGGTAAAATCGCTGCAGAAGCTATCGCTGGAGAGCCTGCAGAAATCGATTACCTTGGTATTCCTGCGGTTGTTTTCTCTGAGCCTGAACTTGCATCAGTTGGTTACACTGAAGCACAGGCGAAAGAAGAAGGTCTTGACATTGTGGCTGCTAAATTCCCATTTGCAGCAAACGGCCGCGCGCTTTCTCTTAACGAAACAGACGGCTTCATGAAGCTGATCACTCGTAAAGAGGACGGTCTTGTGATCGGTGCGCAAATCGCCGGAGCAAGTGCTTCTGATATGATTTCTGAATTAAGCTTAGCGATTGAAGGCGGCATGACTGCTGAAGATATCGCGATGACAATTCACGCTCACCCAACATTGGGCGAAATCACAATGGAAGCTGCTGAAGTGGCAATCGGAAGTCCGATTCACATCGTAAAATAATTTTCATATCAAAAACAGCCCTCGCTCAAAGCGGGGCTGTTTTTTTATTTTGACAGCACATGCTGTAATGGTTTAATGATGTCTTCTTTCTTTTTCACACATCCCTCGATTTTCACCACGACATGGCGCTGATCAACAACCATAAGGGTAGGGACAGTTTCAATCTCATCTTCCCAGCCTTCTTTTTTATCATAGACCTTCATTTTATCTATTTGCTCGGGATAATCTTTTTCTAAATCAAGCAGTGCATCGTAATAAGGCGCTTCCTGGTCTATTTGGTTCTCATCAGAAAAAAACAGGATTTGTGTATGATGAATGTTGTCAATCCGGCTTTTTTTCATCGGATTGATGGTGGAAAGCGTACAGCCCGATAAAGCAAATACTATTATCAGCATGGGGAATACCGCGCGATATCGCATCTATCTTCTCCTCTGTATAAACAGTAGTTAACTAGCTTTAGTTTATCACGAGAGGCGGCTTAATCTGCTTCTTGTTACCTAATTGTTATATAATTGAAACCGTTTTTAAAGTGAGATTACATATTTATATCAATCGTTTAAAATAGCAACCTGGGGTATATTGAATTTTTTGCTGCATTCTTGGATGAAAGTTCAAGAAAACGTGAAATTACATTATGTGCTGTGGCATATATATCGAGTAAAGCTTCTGTATGAAGAAGATATTGTATGATGGAAAATGGAAAAACAAGGTGAATATGATGAGATGAAATAAAATGTGTTATACAGTTTGTTGTTGACATTTTAAATGTGACATATTAATATAATAACAACAAAAGAAATTAAGCGTTTTCAAATTTCAAAGAAATGGGGAATAAGAGATGGGTACGATTGTTTGCCAAGATTGCAACGAAGCCATTCATTACTTTGAAGATGAGAAAGTGACAACATTATACGGAACATGCTGCGGACAATGTCAATGTCCTGTTGATGAAGAGTAAAAAAAAGCATGCGGCTTTAAGCCGCATGCTTTTTATTTTTTATTGAATTGCTTTTTGTTCTTTGATGACCCGGATCATATGTAAAGTCGAGTCCTCAGGTCCTTGAACAGGGAGGCCTGCGTCAAGGTTTTTAAAAATGTAGCTGATGTTTTCTTCTGTAATAATTTCTCCTGGAATGAAGATTGGAATACCAGGCGGATATACCATGACAAATTCAGCAATAATCCGTCCGGATGCTTCTTTTAATGGGATGACTTCCGTATTTGCATAGAAAGCATCACGCGGAGTCATTGCCAATAAAGGTATTTCTGGAAGCAGAACCTCAGTTTGCTGATGTGTTACATCTTGTTCTGACATTTGCTGTGCGATCTCAGTTAAAGCCTCTACAAGCCGGTCTGCATCATTTTGGCTGTCACCAGGAGTGAAAATACACAAAATATTGTACAGATCAGAAAGCTCAACCTCAATATTAAAGGATTCACGAAGCCATTTTTCCACGTCATGTCCTGTCAGGCCAAGACTTTTCACAGAGATAATCAATTTTGTCGGATCATAGCTGTAAGCTGCTTTCGACCCAAGAATCTCAGAACCGACACAATAAATGCCTTCAATCTGGTTGAGGCGATCTCTCGTCTGATTGGCAAGCTTTAGTGTTTCCTCAGCAAGCTGGTGGCCTTCTGTTGCAAGGCGTTTTCTGGCAACATCCAAAGAAGCGAGAAGCAAGTAAGAAGTTGACGTAGTTGTCAGCATGCTCAGTATGGATTGCACTCTGTCTTTTGATACAAGGCCCTCTCTCATGTTTAAAATCGAACTTTGCGTGAGTGATCCGCCCAGCTTGTGTACACTTGTCGCTGCTATGTCCGCTCCTGCCTGCATAGCCGATAGCGGCAATTCGTCGTGAAAATGAATGTGAACGCCGTGTGCTTCATCCACAAGCACTGGCACATCAAACGAATGAGCGAGTTCTACGATGCTTTTTAAGTCGGCTGCAACACCGAAATATGTCGGGTTGATGACGAGAAGCCCTTTTGCATCCGGATGTTCGGTAAGCGCCCGTTTAGCAGATTCAAGTGTAATGCCGTGGGAGATGCCCAATTCATTGTCAATTTCAGGATGAATAAAAATTGGAACCGCTCCGGAAAATACAATAGCTGTCATAATTGATTTATGAACATTTCTTGGAATAATAATTTTATCGCCAGGTCCGCAAACAGCCATTACCATTGTCATAATGGCGCCGCTTGTTCCTTGAACGGAAAAAAATGTATGATCCGCTCCAAATGCTTCAGCAGCCAGATCTTGTGCTTGTTTAATAATGCCTTTTGGCGCGTGCAGATCGTCTAATGGTTCAATATTAATCAAATCTATGCTTAACGCGTTTTCACCGATAAATTGTCTGAATTCTGGGTCCATTCCTGCCCCTTTTTTATGGCCGGGAATGTGGAATTGAACAGGCTGTCTGCTTGCATGCTTTTTCAGTCCTGTGTATAAGGGTGTTTCATGTTGCGACAATTGTTTTCCCACCTTTGTAATCATACCTATGCATAATAGTGTGTATTAAAATCAGTTTCTCAACCGTTTTTTAGACGTAAAACAAATGAATTATATTATGAACTTGAAAGAATGTAAAGAACAATTTATGATCAAATGAAGATGCTTTCTCTTAAGGGAAGTAAATCTACAAGGAGTGAAGAAAATGGAGTATCAATATCCGATGAATGAAGATTGGACAACCGAAGAAGCAGTGGATGTGATTGCATTTTTCCAGCAGGTTGAGCTTGCATATGAAAAAGGGGCGGATCGTGAAGAACTGCTTAAAGCTTACCGCCGTTTCAAGGAAATTGTACCGGGGAAAGCCGAGGAAAAAAAGCTATGCGGCGAGTTTGAGGAACAAAGTACATATTCTCCTTATCGCACGGTCAAACAGGCGAGAGAATCTGATATCGCGAAGATTAAGATGTAAGAAAAGAGAGCCGGGGGATATCCCGGCTCTTTTTTATGCTTGTGATACTTTTTGGGTGAGACGGTACAGAAAAGCCAGCTGCTTAAAGGCATCGTCGATACGCTGAAGGAATTCCTGGTTATTCATATTCAGCACTTCTTCTTTTTGGAGCTGGATGCCGCATAACAGCTCAGCTTTCTTTACAGTCTGCAAACGCTCAAACAGTGTCTTCAGCTGTTCCTTGTCCATTTCAGACTGTTTATGTACTCCCGGTTTTGTGTGATCTGCAGACCAAACGAAGCTGTCAGGGATATTTTTCGTAATGGTTTCTTGGTTCACTTCAAGCAATTTGCCGTATTCTTCTTTGATAGGGGATTCATAAATAATCGCGAACCACACAAAGACGTGGCTTTCCCATAAACCAATTTGGAAATGCGGCAGTTTTTTATAGCCTCTTTTGCTGTTTGCGAACGCCACCCAGCTGTCAGCAGGGGGATTGACGGATCTTCTTGCATGCTTTGCCACATGCGGAAACATTTCATCTCCGGTTAAAGCTGATAAAGTTGGGGCAAAATGTTCGCCTAGAGCTGTAAGCTTCGGACGGACCGTCTCTTTTAATACTTCCATGCGCGCGTCTAAGCCTTCTATTGTAAATGTGTTAAAGTCCTCTTCAGTGAAACGCATTTGTGTCATGATTTTCCTCCTTCATGCTAAGTATACATATTTTATCACAGTTCATACGAGCTTCAAAAAGATTGAGTGCGTTTGAAGTAAGGGGAAATGTGGTAATAAACGAATAGGTAAACACACAATTTTCAGAATCATGTTGCGCGTAAATAGAACAATCATACGATATAAGAAGTAATCATTGTTGAATGGCAAAATGGGATGCTTTTTTACAAACAAATGA
This sequence comes from Bacillus sp. 204(2023), assembly GCF_037027505.1. Taxonomy (NCBI): domain Bacteria; kingdom Bacillati; phylum Bacillota; class Bacilli; order Caryophanales; family Bacillaceae; genus Bacillus; species Bacillus sp. 204(2023). The sequence continues at coordinate 218,555 of NZ_JAXCHE010000002.1, forward strand.
TCTCTGGAAGGGGCGAAAGACAATGAGGCAAGTTGTAAAAGAGGGATTTAAGGAAGAGAAAAACAATCGTGTTGCTGTCTGGAGACTAGAGGTTGATTATGAATTGGCAACCCTATATGAAGCAATGCAGAAAGAAAATGAAGAGCAGATTGAACAAAGCAAAAACAAACTTGAGCGACTTAGAAAAGAATGGATTCGTCTTAACGGGTAAAAAAGCGATAGTGAAAACGAACCGCATGAATGGTTCGTTTTTACGTGAGAAGGGATATTTTTCATTTTCCTTGCTTTTTCATTGCCGTTATCAGTATCCTATAAAATAAAAGGTCTACATAGAAGAGAGGTACGAACGAATGACAAATTGGACGGAAATTGATGAGATTGCAAAGAAATGGATAAGAGAAGCAGGCGCGAGAATTAAACAATCCATGCATGAAAGCCTGACAATTGAAACGAAATCAAATCCGAATGATTTAGTCACCAATATTGACAAAGAAACCGAAAAGTTTTTCATTGATCGAATTCAAGAAACATTTCCGGGACATCGGATACTCGGTGAAGAGGGGCAAGGAGACAAAATCCACTCACTTGAGGGAGTCGTATGGATTATTGATCCAATTGATGGGACGATGAATTTTGTGCACCAGCAAAGAAATTTTGCGATTTCCATTGGGATTTTTGAAAACGGTGAAGGGAAAATCGGTTTAATTTATGATGTGGTGCACGATGAGCTGTATCACGCATTTAGCGGCAGAGGGGCTTATATGAATGAAACGAAGCTGGCTCCTTTAAAAGAAACCGTCATTGAAGAAGCGATTCTTGCCATTAATGCAACATGGGTAACGGAAAACAGAAGAATTGATCAAAGTGTGTTAGCGCCACTTGTGAAAAGAGTCAGAGGCACACGCTCATACGGTTCTGCCGCTTTAGAGCTGGCAAATGTCGCGGCAGGAAGAATAGATGCTTACATCACGATGCGCCTTGCGCCATGGGACTACGCAGCCGGCTGTGTGCTGTTAAATGAAGTAGGAGGCATCTATACGACCATTGAAGGAGAGCCGTTTACCTTTTTAGAAAACCACAGTGTGCTAGCCGGAAACCCATCTATACATAAAACGATATTTGAAGAGTATCTTCATGCTGGGAAGTAGGCCATTTGAGCAGGATGATCTCAGCTTGTTAGAAAAGCTCGCGGAGGCTCATCCTGTATGGAAAGAGGAGGAGTTTGGAGATAAAGATGCAGAAGACTATATCATCTCCTATTCCATGTACAACGGGGCATGGCTTGTATGGGAAAAAGACGGTCTGCCTGTTGCCGTCAGCTACCATCTCGAGTGGTCTCCTTCAAACGGTAAGCCGTGGCTCGGAACGGTCCTGATTGACCCTGCTGAAGAAAAAAAGGGACATGCGAAGATGATCATTGAACAGATCAGCAAATTGCTTAGAGCCAAACACAAAGCGATGTTTGCGGGAGTTCCCATTGAGCGCAGTGAATGGATACTGTTTTTAAGCCAATGCGGCTTTGAACAGCTGAAAACGGAAAAAGATGAGAAAGGCAAATCATTTATGATCTTGGTGAAGCCTTTAGCAGAAGCTGCCGTATGATAACGGCAGCTTATTTGCTGCATGCGGGTTCAATAAAAAGCCTCTCAAACATTGAGAGGCTTCTGATGATTTGAAAATTATTTTTTTACCGCATGAATATAATGAATCGTTTCAAACGCTGACAAATTGTCTTTTCGATTACTAAAGAAAAGGTCATTGATGTCGTCTGGTGATAGATGTTCATAGATCAGTAAACCAGATGACTCTAACAGATGTTCAATCTCTTGATAAGTGAAACATGATTTCATCGGTTCCCCGCTTGCGGCAGCCATCTTCACCATATGTTCAACTCGATTCGACGTCCCTTTTGCTGTAAAAAGTGTTTCGTCCGCATAATCAAAAACAATAGAGCTTCCAGGCGGGACATGAGAAAATAAATTGCTTATCAAGCTTGCATTTTCTTCCTGTGTTACATAATAAGACACTCCGAGAAGGCTGAAGAATGTTTTTGTGTTCTTAAATCCTTCATCTAAAAGAGGATCATATGAAAACGTTTTGGTGAAATCCATAGGAACAAAATGAAGATGACCCGGAATTGTCAGATTTGCATCCTTCAGCTTATTTTTTTTGAATTGCTGTGTAGCCGGATGGTCAACCTCGAAAACCTGTAAGCTGTTTTCTAATTCTGGATGCCGAAAGCAGAAAGTATCCAGCCCCGCTCCAAGAATGACATACTGTTTTGCCCCCAGGATTATTTCGTTGTGCAAGATTTTTTCACAATAAGAAGCACGTGCTAGGGGCGTGGGAGACAGCTGGATTTGTGCAACCCATTTTAATATTTTTTCAGGATCATTTTGAAGACGTTCGGCGATCTCTTTGTTGAAAAACGATATTCCTTGAACCATATTTTTACTGATGTCAATAAACTCTTTTTCATTAATGAGATCTTTTGCGATAAAATCATCAAAAATAAGAGGTGTGTCATATCGGCTGTGATATGCACGGGCAAAAGCTGAAATCAAAGACGTTAAGCTGGACTCATTTTTCCTCATGAAATGATCCTCCACAAAAAATAAGATTCCCCTGGCCAGGAGAATCTTATTATACATACAAATATATTAATAGTAAATTTTAGCATAAATAAATTTTTTTGTCAATGTTTTTGCTCTTAACTGGACGCGCGATCCTTCACATAGCCACGTGACCTGTAGCAGAATTCGTCTATCAATTATGTGGACTGAATCATTAGCTTTTATAAAATGCGCACTTGCGGCTGCATCCCTCTTTTTGCAAATCAGAAGCGGTTGCTGTCTCATGACAGCATCTTTTCGTTGTTTCTGCTGAAGAGAGAAATCAAGATATGTAACAAAAAAGCCTGAGGGATCTCAGGCTTTTCCTAATATTACAATCCAACAGCATTCCAGGCTGCTTCAACTTTAGCGGCATCAGTTGAGCCGTAGAGGTCACGGGCAGACTGAATGAGAGCTGCCTTGGCATCTTTGAACGTGGAAGAAGGCGTGAGGTACGTTGTTAACGCACGGTAATAGATTTGCTGTGATTTAGATACACCAAGTTTTGTGATGGTGTTGTAAGCGGCTTTGTTTGGAATTCCGCTGTTTGTGTGTACACCGCCATAATCGCCTTCATCTGTGTTTGGAAGGTTTCTGTAATTGGCGTAATTGTCAGGCTGGTTGTATTTTGTAGGGTTGGACAGGCTGCGAAGAGCAGGCTGGCTGACCGTAATGTCTTCACCGATGTCCCAGTCTTCTGTATCGTTAAAATACCCGAATACGTCAGAGAAAGACTCGTTTAATGCACCTGGCTGATTTTCATAAATCAAGTTGGCTGTTTCTTGGGTGACGCCATGTGTCATTTCATGCGCAGTCACATCTAATGAGCCGGAAAGCGGAGAGAAGAATGAACCGTCGCCATCACCGTAAATCATCTGGTCTCCTGTCCATGCAGCGTTATTGTATTGAGTGCCGTAGTGAACGGAAGAAACGATTTTACTGCCTTTGTTATCATAGCTGTTTCGTTTAAAGTTTGAATAAAAATAATCGTACACTTTACCGAGGTTATAGTGTGCGTCAACGGCTGCCCGCTGTGATGAAGATGTAAATGTTTTCGTTGTGCTTGAGACAAGCGTGCCCGGAAGGCGGCTTTGTCTATTTTGCAAATCATATGTGATGATTTGGGTGCCTGTTGGTTTTGAAAGATCTCTTAGAACATATTTTCCGCCTTCATAAGAGATGTTCAAAGGAACAGTTGCGCCCTTTAGAGTTGTTCCGCTTCCAGTGGCGGCGGCATGTTCTACTTTATTTTGCTGTTTTAAAATGCTGCCTGTTTCGGCGTCAACTAAGACTTCCCAGTTTGCAGGTTCAGGCTCGACATAGCGAATCGTCACGTCGTAAGCAAGACGATAGCTGCCGTCTTTTGTTTCTATCGCTTTCAATTCGGCTTTATTGCTGTTTTTGGCCGCTCCGTTAGAAACAGCGTCTGGTGATTTGCCGATAGCTTTGAAAGCGAGTGCCAGCGCTTTTTCAGAAGAGACTTTTTGGCTGTTATCTGTTTTTGCAGCAGATTGATTGTGTAATTCACCATTGACCGCATAGACATTATCGGATTTATCGACGTGAACGATCACTTGCGAATCTTTAATTGGCACTCCGTTAACGACAGGCGCATATCGAAAGTGCTTGTATCCAAGGGCATCAGTCGTGCTTTCAACAAGCTTCAGCCTTTTGGAAGGGTCACCTTTAAAAATGTTGCTGTTCTTTTTCAAAAACTGCTTGACAGCCTTGTCATTTGGTGCAGAGAGTTCTGATTGCGCAATCGCGTTTTTGGAGAGGAAATTTGTTTGATTCTCTTTAAGCTGATGACCTTCAGCAGCCTGAACACCAGGAAGGCTGATTGATAAACTCATAAACGAAGCAGCGACAGCAACAGACAATTTCTTACCTAAACCCACAATAAATCCCCCTTTTTGAAAATACTGAAAACTTTATATTGTTATATTAAACTAGCATTCTGGAATACTCAACAAAAACTAACATAACTAGACAAAATTGATAGTATTGTCCTGTGTTTGTTTTTGTTGAATAATATCAAGATGAGTCAAGTGTCATGTGATGGTTCACTCAAGAGTTATGTTTTTTACATATCAAGGGGAAGATGAGATATTTTTGTTTCATCTTGAAACTTTTTGAAAAGTCCGCTGTCTAACCGAATGAGGCCTTAATAAGAAGTAAAGGATTGTTGTTCGTGTTGGAGTTATTCAGTCATTATGTATTGCATTTCGAACGTTATTTTATATTAAGCAGACAAAGCACCCTGCTGATTCAATGGTCAATTGTTGTTCTGTCGGGCTTATATCTTTTGGTGCATCATCCTAAAATAAACCGGCAGCGCACAATGTTCTTGGCGGGTGTTATATTGCGGATTGTGCTGCTGGCGGGAGTGTCTGTTGAACTTATTCACCAGGTGCAATCAACAAACTTCACCAGCGCTTACTTAAGAGAGGACGGAAAAGAACTGCTGCCGCTGCTGCATTTTTTGTTATACGGATATGTGTTGCTGACGGCTTTTCACTATATGCTGATGCCGCGTGATCATGGCGGAAAGGGTAAGTTTTATACGTTCGACCTTGCCGTTGTCAGTTTGCCAATCGTACAAATGATATTCAGTTTCTTTACGTATTGGAAGGAAAATCCGGATGGAGTCGAGCCAATTGCATTCGTGTTTCTGTTTTTCATCATCACTCTTCCCATTGCGTTGAATGTTGTGTTTTTCAAGCTGTATTGGAGAACAAATAAGATTTTACTAGGCTTATTTTATACGCTGATTATCGGACTGCTTGTCTTGCTGCTTGCGCCATATCCCAATCAAATCTCAAAAGATTATGGTACAGTAATGCCATATACGATTTATTTGGCAATGGCCGGATTTTTGATGAGCTATCATCTGTTCCAAAAGTCAGGAAAGGTTTATGTGCGTGTGGATAAGTGGGTGACGATGGCTGTCATGTTGTTTTTTGTCCTGCTGTTAAATCCGATATATAACATAGGAACGGCTGCTTTCGCTGTATCAAAGCCAGCAAATGTCCATGATTCATTCAATTTTGTCGGGGAGCACATTTCATCAGAAAAAGCGGAACAGATACTAAAGTCATTTTTTCCTACGGACGAAACACTTTATTTGCACGATACAAACATGGATGTGCATTATTTCTACTCATTTGAAAGCAAAGGTTATAAAGCTGAGGTAGATGAAGTATCGCAGCTGATTCGTAATTATGAATACTTACAAAAAGCACATGGGAAAAAGCTAACGAATCAGGAGTACAAGCGAAAGTCCATCGCTTTCCTTGAGCGACACGGACGTGTGTTACATAAGGATCATATCGAAACAAAGGTATCTCAAGAAGACGGCCAGACAGTTGTACGTATTTACCTGAAAAATCAACTTCATAAAAAAGATCATGCTGATGATGGCGCGGTATTTTATTGGGAAAAGGAAACCTTAATGGGGTTTAGTGAAGATCCTTCGATTTATCAGCTTGACTCTCTTCTGCATGTTCATATAACGGAACAAGACATTCACGACAAAGTGGAACAAATGTTTACAGCGCTGAACATCTCAAAACAGCCTTATCAGATCACTGATATTGAAAGCGACAGCCTGCTCGGAAGCATGGTGCGTGTTGAAACAAAAGATGGAATTATATTGGAGTTTGATGGAGAATCCGGTAGTTTACACAGTCTCTCGATTCCAATGAAAAAGGAAATTTCACTGACTAACAGCCAGCTGCAGCGGCAGGTATTAACAGTCTTTGATGCTGATGTATCAGAAATGAAGAAAAAAAGCAGGAAGAGTGACTTGGTAATATATACTGATTCATCTAAAACATATGAGTTTTTTGAAGACCAAGGTCAGCTAAACGTTTATGTATACAGCGATACACCTGATCAGTCATTCCCCTATACGTATCGTAATGGAACGTTGGCTTACGAAAAAGTAGCTTCTCTATATCAGGATGTTATTTACAAAAAGCGTATGCGTCCGATTATCGTTCAAAGAGAGGGTGAACGGCATTATGCATGGCTGATCATTATTCAGCCGTTTGGTTCAAATCGCCATGATGCCTATGTAGTGGATGGAGAAACACAAGAGGTGAAAAGTCTTTATGAATCATAAAGAAAAAGAGTCTGTTTTTGTAGACTTATACGACCTGTATAAAGAAGGAGAGCTAGAGGATGAATCAATGGAATGGATGAAACAGCATGAATTCCAATTTCAAAAGAATGCGGAAGACTTAAAGAGTAAAACTTGTTTAAAGAGAAGTCCCGGTGCTGAAGAAGAAAGCCAAATCAGATATATGAAAGTATACCTGTCTTCCATGTATATCTGTTTCATTTTATTGGCCATTTGGATGACGGTGTGGTTTTACTTTTAATGAAGCATAGGGATTCCATTGAGGACTTGTATCGGCAGTATTATCAAGAAATTTTAAATTATTTATTCAGAAGGACTCATCACCTTGAAACAGCCAAGGACTTAGCGCAAGACACGTTCGTGAAGCTCTTAACGGTCTGGCCTCGTTTAGGGGGCATTCTTCTATCAGAACATGGCTCTATACCATTGCGCATCATACCTTTATCAATTGGTACCGCAGGGATGTCAAATACCAATTTACTGATATCAGCAAAAATGAAGGGTTAACGCAAACAACTTATGAGCAGCCTGAACAGTATCTGTCACGGACGGTAAAAAGCGAAACACTGTGGCAGGAGCTCCTGAAGTTAAAAGATCAGCATCAATCCGTTTTGATTTTAAGAGAATTCCAAGAGCTTTCTTATGAAGAAATCGCTGAGATATTAGGATGGAGTCTTTCTAAGGTGAAAACCACATTGCACCGGGCTAGATTAGAGCTAAAGAAAAATATGACGAAAAGTAGAGAGGAGGAGCGGATATGACCTGCTTTCTAGTAAGAGACCTGCTTCCTCTGTATCTTGAAGGAGATTGTAAAAGAGAAACAGAACACGTTATAGAAAAGCATTTAAAAATGTGCAGCAGCTGCAGAGACATGTATGACACGATGGCTGAGCCATTTGAATTGGAAAGCGAACAGGCCGTTGAGGAGGCTTTTCTGCCGGAAGAAGAACTGCGTTTTAAACAGAGGTACTATGGATTACTGATCATGAAAGCTGCCTGCTGGTTTGGAGCGGCGGTTGCCATGATGCTGATCATCAAACTGCTGATATAAAAAAAGCGCTTGTCCGATTCCGGCAAGCGCTTTTTTACATTAAGCCTGGGGATGAATCATATCGTAAATAGCGGCAAGCTGTTCTTGTGACAGGGCACTGAAGAGTTTTTCATAAACGTCAGCTTGCAGTGGCGTTGCACCTGCTTGTAGCGCTGCGTCTTTATCATAGCTGTACACATCATCTTGTAGCACAATGGCTGCTTGAAGAATGTGAATCTTGAGAGAAACAGCGGAGAAAAATTGTTCAAGTGCAAGTGCTTCTTTTTCTGTGAAGCCAAGTTCAACTGCTTTTTCTGTATCAAATTTGTAATTTCCATCCTCGAGATACACACATTGTGAAACAATGCTGAAAAATTCTGATGTCGATTCCCAGAGTGTAGCAATTACCTGAGCCTCTTCTTTTGTCATTCCTAACTCGACAGCTTTTTCGCTGTCAAAATAATATACACCGTCTTGTTCGTAAATACATTGATTTAATATATCAATGAATGTATTGAGATCTTCGTTAGTGCTCGCCTGATGCTGGAGTTGAACAGCAGTGTTATCAACCAGTGTTTTTGCGCTGGCTGCATCAGGACCGAACGTTAATAGAGCAGCTGAGGTCATTGCGGCAGTCGTTAACATAGCTTTTTTTACAAATGTTTTCTTCATGTTTCTTCTCTCCCTTTTATGAATTGTGCTACAAATTCCATTATAGGGAGTAGTTTCCGGTGGAGGAATAGGCGCTATGGTATTTTATGTGTATCGTTGCCGAACTACTTTTTGAAGGCTGCACGTGTGATCGTTAGAACGATTGTCTATGTATGAAGGCTGTTTTGCATCTTCCTGACTAAGAAACAGGGGAGATAAGGCTTAAAGAAATGAAAAACACCGCTTTCTTTGCGGTGTTTTTTGATTACAATGTCGCCGGCGGGGCAATGCTTTTAATCAAGCAAGCCTTGTTCGCGCATTTTCTTTTTTAATGTAAATCCGCCGCCCATGACAGCGCAAACAAGTACAATGCTGGCGATAATGCCTGCAGGGCTTTTTTCAGCGATAAAGACGCCGATCAGCATAATGCTGAAAACCGCTGCAAATGCAAATAATAGTAAAAGCCAATTCATTTTTTTCATAAATTCCATCCCCTTTTACGTCTTATATTAAGTTTACAGAAAAACGTGACGCTTTTAAAGAGGATGTGTGATATAATATGAAAGTTATCTAATTTTTTTAGGAGATGAAAAAGTGAAACTTCGAAATGATCTTCGCAACATCGCGATTATTGCCCACGTTGACCATGGGAAAACGACTCTAGTCGATCAGCTTTTACATCAGGCTGGTACGTTCCGTGCCAACGAACAGGTTGCTGAACGCGCAATGGACTCTAATGATCTTGAACGCGAACGCGGCATTACAATATTGGCGAAAAATACTGCGATTAACTATAAAGATACACGTATCAATATTTTGGACACCCCTGGACACGCAGACTTTGGGGGAGAAGTAGAACGGATTATGAAAATGGTTGACGGCGTAGTGCTTGTCGTTGACGCATATGAAGGCTGTATGCCTCAAACTCGTTTTGTTCTGAAAAAAGCTCTTGAGCAAAACCTGAACCCTGTTGTTGTTGTAAACAAAATTGACCGTGACTTTGCTCGTCCAGAGGAAGTTATCGATGAAGTTCTGGATCTGTTCATTGAGCTTGATGCTAATGAAGAGCAGCTTGAGTTCCCAGTGGTATATGCTTCCGCGATTAATGGAACAGCGAGTCTTGATCCGAAACAACAGGATGAAAACATGGAAGCTTTATATGAAACCATTATTAAGCATGTTCCGGCACCTGTTGATAATGCAGAGGAGCCGCTTCAATTCCAAGTTGCCCTTCTTGACTACAACGACTATGTAGGCCGTATCGGAATCGGACGCGTATTCCGCGGCACAATGAAAGTCGGACAGCAGGTTTCTCTAATGAAGCTTGACGGAACGGCAAAGTCATTCCGTGTTACAAAGATTTTTGGTTTCCAAGGCTTAAAGCGTGTGGAAATTGAAGAAGCAAAAGCGGGAGACCTCGTTGCGGTTTCCGGGATGGAAGATATCAACGTTGGTGAAACGGTATGTCCTGTAGACCATCAAGATCCGCTTCCGGTCCTTCGCATTGATGAGCCGACACTTCAAATGACATTTGTCGTGAATAACAGTCCGTTTGCAGGCCGTGAAGGCAAATATGTAACGGCCCGCAAAATCGAAGAGCGTCTTCAATCACAGCTTCAGACGGATGTGAGCTTGCGTGTTGAGCCAACAGCTTCTCCTGATGCTTGGGTTGTTTCAGGACGCGGTGAGCTGCACTTGTCAATTTTAATTGAAAATATGCGTCGTGAGGGCTATGAGCTTCAAGTGTCAAAACCTGAAGTTATTATCAAAGAAATCGACGGCGTACGCTGTGAGCCTGTTGAACGTGTGCAAATTGATGTTCCTGAAGAGCATACTGGCTCTGTCATGGAATCAATGGGTGCCCGCAAAGGTGAAATGGTTGATATGATCAACAACGGAAACGGCCAAGTCCGTCTCATCTTTACAGTTCCTTCCCGCGGATTGATCGGTTACTCTACAGAATTCCTATCATTAACACGCGGATTCGGTATTTTGAACCATACGTTTGACAGCTACCAGCCGATGCAGGCAGGCCAAGTCGGCGGACGCCGTCAAGGTGTACTTGTGTCAATGGAAAACGGAAAAGCAACATCATACGGTATTCAAGGAATTGAAGACCGCGGTGTCATCTTCGTTGAGCCGGGTACTGAAGTATACGAAGGAATGATCGTTGGAGAGCATAACCGTGACAACGACCTTGTTGTTAACGTCAGCAAAATGAAACAGCAAACAAACGTCCGTTCTGCGACAAAGGATCAGACAACTACAATTAAAAAAGCGCGCATCATGTCTCTTGAGGAGTCTCTAGAGTACTTAAACGAAGATGAATATTGTGAAGTAACGCCTGAATCCATCCGTTTAAGAAAGAAGATCCTCAATAAGAACGAACGTGAAAAAGCAGCTAAAAAGAAAAAAACAGCAGGATTGTCTTAATCTCGTGCAGAATTTGAAAAGATAGAACCCGTACGTTTACAGGGGAGGGAATCTTTTTGAATGACGTAAGCGAACGTCTGTCGTTCTTCGCCGCTCTATATCAAGTAGACCGGCAGCCTGCGGCAGGCATGTGGCTGCTGTACGGCACGATTTTTGTGTTGGCCGTTATTGTATTTAAGCTTGGATTTGCTAAACGGCTTCCTGTATTAAAATCTGCAGTGGTGTATGTATTTTTGGCGTTGGGCTGCACTGTTTTGACTTTTTTAGGGGTGTTTTTGCCCGTGGCAGAAGGATTGGTCGTCGCTGCGCTGATTTTAATCATTTACAAAATCCGGCTGTATCAGTCGAAAAAAGGACAGTCTGCAAAATCATAAAAGACTCAGCTGAAAGCTGAGTCTTTTTTGTGTTCTGTATGGTTAAGCGGCCGCTTTATTTTTTGACTTTTTCTTTTTTCTGCTGTCCCGGGTGAAAAGTAAATTTTCCCGTTTTCAGCCGTTCCTCTGTTTTTTTGGCAATCCGATCGTGGCATTCCTGGCACATATATGTATGGATCGGGCGGTTTCGAAGCCGTTTCGCGATCAGGGTATCATCATCAATTGTTTCAATTTTATCGCAAATAGAACATTTGACCCTCATCATATCACCTCTTTCACTAACATGTATTATAGCACGGATCAGAAGCTGTCCAAAATAAGAAAAAGCTAAAGCGCAAGGCTATAGCTTAGTCATTGTTGTTCTTTTTCATATGATGATCAGATTGATCGTTTTGCTCCTTCTCCATTTCCTGCTGCTGTTTTCTATTTAATTGGTCATTTTGCTGCTTTGTTTGCGGTTCGTCTTCATTGTCAATCACATCGTTAGGCACTTCGGGAAGCACTCGGCCGACAATTGCAGCTAATTCATCCAGTATACCTGTTACCGGATGGCCCTCGCTGATTTCTCTGCTCATTTCGCGAAGGCGGCTGACCGTATCGGGATCAGCAATGACTACTGCGTTGGCGCCATATCGATCATTCTTTAGCGCCTGGGCTACAGAATATTTAATGGTTTCCACTTTGCTTCTGTCCAAAGTATCATCGACATCAATCCCAACAACAGCATAACCTCCCAGCACAACGGCTGTTGCATCCTTGACGTCGGGGTTTTTTTCAGCAACGCTGACAAGATGCTTGGCAATATCCGTTCTTGTTCCATTGTCTTTTGTTTCTTGAGTTGTGTCCTTTACGTGAATCGGTTTAGTCTCCTGCTGTCTTGTTGATTCTTTTTCAACATTCTGGCCCTGTTTTCCTTGTTGATAGGCACAAGCGGACAGGATAAGTGTCAGCTGTATGATAATGAAAAGAATTCGCACTTGCGGGTTCCCTCCTTGAAATGCTTTCATTAATTTTATTGTTGAATTAACCTTCTATCTTTATGCACAAAAACATATATTTTAGCAGGCATTCACCTTTTTCATCAAAAGAGAAGCAGGAAGAACTTTGACCCTTATATCAGGAGGCTGAGACTTGAGTAAAATTTATGTGTTAGATACGAATGTGTTATTACAGGATCCTAACGCGATATTTTCTTTTGAAGAAAATGAGGTTGTCATCCCTGCTGTCGTTTTAGAAGAGGTTGATTCAAAAAAACGGTATATGGACGAAGTTGGGAGGAATGCAAGGCACGTATCTAAGCTAATCGATGCGCTAAGACAAAAGGGCAGGCTGCATGAGCATGTCCCGCTTGACACCGGCGGCACACTGAGAATTGAACTGAATCATCGTTCGTTTCACCAGCTGCAAGAGATCTTTATTGAAAAGACGAACGATAATCGCATATTAGCCGTTGCGAAAAACTTGAGCCTCGAGGAAGAAACCAAGGAAAATGGCAGGCCGGTTATCCTCGTCAGTAAGGATGTACTGGTCAGGGTTAAAGCCGACGCAATCGGACTGCTTGCTGAAGATTTCTTGAATGACCGGGTTGTGGACAATGATGAAATGTACAGCGGCTATAAAGATTTATATATCAGCCAGCAGCTGTTCAGCTCTTTTTACGGAAAAAATCAAATTTCAGTAAACGATGTGAAACAGCATGCGTTTTATCCGAATCAGTTTGCTTTAATGAAGGATGAGCTAGGAGGATCCTCTTCGGCAGTCGGAATTGCAGATAAAACAGGAACGGTATTAAAAAGACTCGTATTTGATGATGAACATATATGGGGAATCAGGCCGAAAAATGTACAGCAGACAATGGCATTAGAGCTTTTGCTGCGGGAAGATATTCCGCTTGTCACCCTGATCGGAAAAGCGGGAACCGGCAAAACGCTCTTAGCTTTGGCGGCAGGGCTATTACAGACAGAAGACTTGGGTATATATAAAAAGCTGGTCGTCGCAAGGCCGATTGTTCCTGTTGGCAAGGACATCGGGTATTTGCCAGGCGAAAAAGAGGAAAAGCTAAAGCCTTGGATGCAGCCGATTTTTGACAACTTAGAGTTTCTGTTTAATGCGAAAAAACCAGGGGAGCTTGATGCTATTTTGGCGGGAATTGGCTCAATTCAGGTAGAGGCGCTGACTTATATCAGAGGGAGAAGCATTCCAGATCAATTTATTATCATTGATGAAGCGCAAAATTTGACCAGGCATGAGGTAAAAACTTTGCTGACGAGAGTCGGTGAGGGCAGTAAAATTGTCTTAATGGGCGATCCTGAACAAATTGATCACCCATATTTAGACAGTCTGAACAATGGTTTGGCCTATGTGGTTGAGCGGTTTAAAGGACAATCCATCTCAGGCAGCGTGAAGCTGTTAAAAGGTGAGAGATCAGGTCTCGCCCAGCTCGCAGCTGATTTGCTGTAACATTAAATGATTTCGATCTCTTTTACATCGGTAATCGGCTGTTTGTGATGAACCGGGTCTTCAAAGTAAATATGCACGGGGCCGCCTTCTTGAATCGGCTTGCCTGCCTCACTGAAATGGACAATACTGTTCAGAGCGGTTTCCAGAGAAACGGCGGCCTTTCCCGAACTTGTGACAAATACACATTGTGTCGCAGAGCTATTCGGCTCAGCATTTTTCAGGACAGTCCCAAGTCTCATTGCGAAACTGCCGTTCATCAGTTTTTGCTTCTCATATTGTTTTTCCGTCTTTAATGTAGGCGGCGCAATTCGCCCCTCTCTGATGACGCGTTCCGGATCAAGGTTGGATTCATCCTCGGCTGATTGTAAATATGTGTCTTGACTGTCCCCTTTGCGGTCAAACGAAAATTTGCGATCATCAAAAATCCATACACTTGGATCTATGGTAATCGGATATGTAACGTTGCCTTTTACTTGGATAACGCTCATGATATGACCCCCTTCTCTCAAAATTATAAAAGTTTTCGCATGAATTGTCACTTTGTGTACAAATTATGTGTATTGAAATGCTGAGGGAACGAGGGTGTTTGCATGGTATGCCGGCATAATGATGAGCTTGAAGACTTAGTGAAAAAGGCGAAAAAAGTAACGGACAAGGGGGAGGTAGCCAGCTATATTCCCGCCTTGGCAAAAGCTGATAAACACGACCTGTCAGTGGCGATTTATTATTCCAATAATGTTTGTCTGTCAGCAGGTGACGTAGAAAAAACATTTACGCTTCAAAGTATATCGAAAGTCCTTTCCCTTGCTTTGGTGTTAATGGAATACGGCAAAGATAAGGTCTTCAGTTATGTTGGACAGGAGCCGACCGGTGATCCGTTTAATTCAATTATCAAGCTCGAAACAGTGAATCCGAGCAAGCCGTTAAACCCTATGATTAATGCCGGGGCATTGGTAGTGACAAGTCTGATAAGAGGAAGAACGGTAAAAGAGAGACTTGATTATTTGCTTTCTTTTATCAGAAGGCTGACAAACAACCAAGAGATTACATACTGCCGGGAAGTGGCTGAATCTGAATACAGCACTTCAATGATTAATCGGGCGATGTGTTATTATATGAAGCAGTACGGCATTTTTGAAGATGATGTAGAAGCAGTAATGGATTTATACACGAAGCAATGCGCGATTGAGATGAACAGCTTGGATTTAGCGAAAATCGGATCTGTATTTGCATTGAACGGCAGACATCCAGAGACTGGGGAGCAAGTCATCTCAAAAGATGTCGCTAGAATTTGCAAAACATTTATGGTGACGTGCGGAATGTACAATGCAAGCGGGGAATTCGCAATTAAGGTCGGAATTCCTGCGAAAAGCGGCGTCTCCGGCGGGATTATGGGCATTTCGCCTTACGATTTCGGGATCGGCATATTCGGCCCCGCATTAGACGAAAAAGGGAACAGCATTGCAGGTGTAAAGCTTTTGGAAATAATGTCTGAGATGTACAGGCTGAGTATTTTTTAATTTATGTCATATGCTTAAATCCTCTTGCATTTTCTGTTGATACCCTTTATGATAAATAGAAGAATTAGGTACTCGCCTGGGGAACGGAGGGATACTTTTGGCTTCAGAGATGATAGTTGACCATCGGCAAAAAGCTTTTGAACTCTTAAAAGTGGACGCTGAGAAGATTTTGAAGCTGATCCGAGTACAAATGGATAACTTAACGATGCCTCAATGTCCTCTATATGAAGAGGTTTTAGATACTCAAATGTTCGGGCTTTCGAGGGAAATCGATTTTGCTGTCCGCCTGGGATTGGTTGATGAAAAAGACGGTAAAGACCTTTTATACACATTGGAACGCGAATTGTCTGCTTTACATGACGCGTTTACAGCTAAATAAATGATAAAACTCAAACTTATTAACAGTTTGGGTTTTTTTATAACCGCTATTTTTCTCTCATCTCATAAAAGACGGTCTTTTTTTACACATTCCTTCCGAATCGTATAGAGATTCTTCGTCTCGTTTGATAAATTGTAGTAAAATAAAAAAGATAAATACATAAAAACCATAGATAATGGAAGTTAGAAGCAGGGAAGAGGATGTTATGTTAAAAAAAATGCTAAAATCTTATGATTACTCGCTGATATTCGCAATTGTTTTACTGTGCGGATTCGGTTTGGTGATGGTTTACAGCTCAAGCATGATTACAGCTGTTTCACGATATAACGTAAGCAGTAACTTTTTCTTCATGCGGCAGCTGTTTGCTTTAATTGCAGGTGGCGCTCTATTTATTCTCATGGCGTTGTTTCCTTACAAGGCATTGGCCCATCAAAAGTTTCAGAAGGGGATACTGCTTGTATCTGTTCTTGCGCTTATCTCACTGTTTGTTTTCGGGCATGTTGCCGGAAACGCGCAGAGCTGGTTTAAAATCGGCGGAATGAGTATCCAGCCGGGGGAGTTTGTGAAACTGGTCGTGATTTTATACCTTGCAGCCGTATATGCCAAAAAACAAAGCTATATCGACCATCTATTAACGGGAGTAGCCCCTCCGGTAGTCATGACGCTTGTGATTTGTAGTTTAATTGCCATGCAGCCTGATTTCGGTACAGCCATGATTATAGGGTTAATTGCGACGTGCATGATCTTGTGCTCCGGATTCAGCGGAAAGACGCTGGTGAGGCTGCTTTTGCTCGGCGGAATTGTTTTAATTTTAGTCAGCCCGATTCTCTATTTAAATCAGGATCAAATTTTAACTAAAGGCCGTTTGGCGCGTTTTGAGAGTCTTGAAGACCCATTTAAGTATGCAAATTCATCAGGTTTGCAAGTGATCAATTCTTATTATGCGATCAGCTCAGGCGGCATTTTCGGCCTGGGGCTCGGTGAAAGTATCCAAAAATACGGATATCTGCCTGAATCACACACTGACTTTATTATGGCTGTCATTGCTGAAGAGCTCGGCATTTTTGGGGTATTGTTTGTGATTTTCTTATTGGGTTTTGTCGTCATAAAAGGTTTTTATATTGCCAGAAAATGCGAGGACCCGTTTGGAAGTCTTCTAGCGATCGGCATTTCAAGCATGATTGCAATCCAGTCGTTTATTAACCTTGGCGGTGTCAGCGGATTAATTCCGATTACAGGGGTTACGCTGCCATTTATCAGTTACGGGGGCTCTTCTTTGGTGCTGCTGCTGGGGAGTATGGGGATATTAGCGAATATCAGCATGTTTGTGAAATATTCAGAGAAAAAGAAAAAGAAAGAGCCCTTGGCGCCGAAGGGAATGAAAAAGAAACAGCTCAAAAAAACTGTTTATCAGTAAAAAACAAGTGT
Source organism: Bacillus sp. 204(2023) (assembly GCF_037027505.1). NCBI lineage: Bacteria > Bacillati > Bacillota > Bacilli > Caryophanales > Bacillaceae > Bacillus > Bacillus sp. 204(2023). The sequence continues at coordinate 235,583 of NZ_JAXCHE010000002.1, forward strand.
GTACAGGGGAAGGATATTCCGCTATGATAGATTATATTCCATTCGGGTAAGGGGGAGAAAAGTTTGTCTCAGCAATCGATACAAAAAGTATTAGTAGCAAACAGGGGAGAAATTGCAATCCGAATATTCCGGGCGTGTACCGAGTTGAATATTCGTACAGTTGCGGTCTATTCAAAAGAAGATTCCGGTTCCTACCATCGGTACAAAGCGGATGAAGCATACTTGGTCGGTGAAGGGAAAAAACCGATTGATGCTTACCTGGATATTGAAGGTATCATTGATATTGCGAAAAGAAACAAAGTCGATGCAATTCATCCGGGATACGGTTTCTTATCTGAAAATATTCATTTTGCGAGACGATGTGAAGAAGAAGGCATCGTATTCATAGGGCCAAAATCCGAACACCTCGATATGTTTGGTGACAAGGTAAAAGCGCGTGAGCAGGCAGAAAAAGCGGGAATCCCCGTGATTCCGGGAAGCGACGGTCCTGCCGAAACGCTTGAAGCCGTCGAACAATTTGGACAAGCTAACGGTTATCCGATCATCATTAAAGCCTCGCTTGGCGGCGGCGGCCGCGGTATGCGGATTGTCAGATCTGAAAGTGAAGTTAAAGAAGCATATGAGCGTGCTAAATCAGAGGCGAAAGCAGCCTTTGGCAATGATGAAGTTTATGTAGAAAAATTAATTGAGAATCCAAAACATATTGAGGTTCAGGTCATTGGAGACAAGCAGGGCAATGTCGTCCATCTTTTTGAGAGGGATTGCTCCGTTCAAAGACGCCATCAAAAGGTCATTGAAGTGGCGCCGAGTGTCTCGCTGTCACCTGAATTAAGGGATCAAATTTGTGAGGCGGCAGTTGCGCTTGCCAAAAATGTAAACTATATAAATGCGGGGACGGTCGAATTCCTTGTTGCAAACAACGAGTTCTACTTTATTGAAGTAAATCCTCGCGTACAAGTTGAACACACGATAACAGAAATGATTACTGGTGTCGATATTGTTCAAACACAGATCCTTGTTGCCCAAGGGCACAGCCTTCACAGCAAAAAAGTAAATATTCCTGAGCAAAAGGACATTTTTACAATCGGCTATGCCATTCAGTCACGGGTTACGACTGAGGATCCGCAAAATGATTTCATGCCTGATACAGGAAAAATCATGGCTTACCGCTCAGGCGGCGGTTTTGGTGTCCGTCTTGATACCGGAAACAGCTTCCAGGGTGCCGTGATCACACCATACTATGATTCACTTCTCGTTAAGCTTTCAACTTGGGCTTTAACGTTTGAACAGGCAGCTGCCAAAATGGTGCGAAACCTTCAGGAGTTCAGAATCAGAGGCATAAAAACGAACATTCCGTTCCTTGAGAACGTTGCAAAACATGAGAAGTTCCTGACAGGGCAATATGATACGTCTTTCATTGATACAACGCCTGAATTATTTAATTTCCCTAAACAAAAAGACCGCGGAACGAAAATGCTCACTTACATCGGCAATGTGACAGTAAACGGTTTCCCCGGAATCGGGAAAAAAGAAAAACCGGCGTTTGACAAACCGTTAAGCGTAAAAGTAGACGTTGATCAGCAGCCTGCCAAAGGAACAAAGCAAATTCTCGATGAAAAAGGTGCAGAAGGGCTTGCAAATTGGGTTAAGGAGCAGAAAGCTGTCCTTTTAACCGATACGACATTCAGGGATGCCCACCAATCGTTATTGGCAACTAGAATCAGATCGCATGATTTGAAAAAAATCGCAAATCCGACGGCTGCGTTATGGCCTGAACTATTCAGTATGGAAATGTGGGGAGGCGCGACCTTCGATGTAGCCTACCGATTCCTAAAAGAAGATCCGTGGAAGCGTTTGGAAGATCTTCGCAAAGAAGTGCCGAATACCTTATTCCAGATGCTGCTGCGCTCATCAAATGCGGTCGGCTATACGAATTATCCGGACAATGTGATTAAAGAATTTGTGAAGCAATCAGCTCAATCCGGTATTGATGTGTTTCGTATTTTCGACAGCTTAAACTGGGTAAAAGGGATGACGTTAGCCATTGATGCCGTTCGGGATACCGGAAAAGTGGCAGAAGCTGCGATTTGTTATACGGGAGATATCCTTGACAAGAACCGGACGAAGTACGATCTTGCTTATTATACATCGATGGCGAAGGAGCTTGAGGCGGCCGGAGCCCATATTCTCGGGATTAAAGATATGGCAGGGCTGTTAAAACCGCAGGCTGCATATGAACTTGTTTCTGCGTTGAAAGAAACGATCGACATTCCGGTTCACCTTCATACGCATGATACGAGCGGAAACGGTATTTATATGTATGCGAAAGCTGTTGAAGCCGGCGTTGATATCATAGACGTGGCGGTCAGCTCAATGGCGGGATTAACGTCACAGCCTAGCGCGAGCGGATTTTATCATGCGATGGAAGGCAACGACCGCCGTCCGGAAATGAATGTCCAAGGCGTTGAATTGCTGTCCCAATATTGGGAGTCGGTACGTAAATATTATAGTGAATTTGAAAGCGGAATGAAGTCTCCGCATACTGAAATTTATGAGCACGAAATGCCAGGGGGGCAATACAGCAACCTGCAGCAGCAAGCCAAGGGAGTAGGCCTTGGTGACCGCTGGAACGAAGTCAAGGAAATGTACAGACGCGTGAACGATATGTTCGGTGACATCGTCAAGGTAACGCCTTCCTCAAAAGTTGTCGGAGATATGGCACTTTACATGGTGCAAAACAATCTGACTGAAAGAGACGTTTACGAAAAAGGTGAATCTTTAGATTTCCCTGATTCTGTCGTGGAGCTTTTCAAAGGAAATATCGGCCAGCCTCATGGCGGATTCCCGGAAAAACTGCAAAAGCTGATCTTAAAAGGGCAAGAGCCGATTACAGTCAGACCGGGCGAACTGCTTGAGCCGGTGTCATTTGAAGCGATCAAACAGGAATTTAAAGAGCAGCATAACTTGGAAATTTCAGATCAGGATGCTGTGGCGTATGCCCTTTATCCTAAAGTCTTCACTGATTATGTGAAAACGACAGAAAGCTATGGAGACATCTCGGTATTAGATACACCGACATTCTTCTACGGTATGACATTAGGTGAAGAGATAGAAGTTGAAATTGAGCGCGGCAAAACGCTGATCGTTAAGCTGATTTCAATCGGTGAGCCTCAGCCTGATGCCACCCGCGTCGTTTATTTCGAACTCAACGGGCAGCCGCGTGAAGTAGTCATTAAAGATGAAAGCATTAAGTCTTCCGTTCAGGAAAGGCTGAAAGCAGACCGGACAAATCCAAGCCACATCGCAGCTTCCATGCCTGGAACCGTTATTAAGGTATTGGCTGAAGCAGGCACAAAAGTCAATAAAGGTGATCATTTGATGATTAATGAAGCGATGAAAATGGAAACAACGGTTCAGGCGCCTTTCTCAGGAACAATCAAGCAGGTACATGTGAAAAATGGCGAGCCGATCCAAACGGGAGATCTGCTTCTCGAAATTGAAAAAGCATAAAAAAACAAGAGTGTATATCAATGATATACACTCTTGTTTTTTATATAGAAAATGTGGAGTGAAACAGATGGTTAGAAGAGATATAAGGGGACTTCAGAGATTATACAGTACTGTCACAAGTCCAAAATAAAAAGAGGCTTATATACCACCAATTTTTTAGATGCTTTGTAGTAGTCCATGCATATTTCTATAAGCACTATCTGATTTTCCAATGGCCAAAATGATTAATACTTATGTTCGCGGGCTATAGATGCATATGAAATTTCTATAATCACGATGAGAAAGGAGACAGCCTTAAGTGAGCCGCTCACTGATCATCAAGTTCAGCGAAGGATGGCCATTGAAACAATAAAGCGCCAAAACAAGACATGAAAAAAGACCAAAGCCGCCTAAGGCTTTGGTCTTGAGTCCTTATGATTGCCTGGATTCATAACGGAAACGAGCAATCAATAATAAGAAGTAGCATAGAACGCCAAACAGACAGGCAATAAAGAACGAGTGGGCAAGTGCAAAACCCAGAGCCAGTTCAGAGTATACGATCATAATACCGGACAGTGCCTGTAATGTAATGAAAATAAGACATGAGATCCATCCCCAAAAGATCTGTTTTTGATCTTTATAGGAAGTAATAGCATGAACAGCGGCAACAATAATCCATACAAATAACAGTAAGGCTGCTGCTCTGTGGCCCATTTGCACCCATTCATGGAATTGGGTCGGAAGTCCATTGTTCAGCGGGCTGCACAGCGGCACATCAGGACATGCCAGACTTGATTCAGTGTGTCTTACATATGCGCCTGTATACACAACGATATAGGAATATATTAAAATTCCTATCATGTGAAATTGCATCTTTTTGCCGATTTGAAGCGGCTTAACCAGTGTTCTGACTGATTTATCAGCTTCAAATATGAGCAATGTCAAAATAAGCACTGAAGCAAAAGAAATTAATGAGATGCCGAAGTGAAGCGCCATAATCAGCGCGTTCGAACCGAATACGACAGCCAATGCGCCAAGCAATGCCTGAAGAAATAAAAAGATAATTGACATGATCGCGAGAAACGTTGTTTCACGGAAAATCGGCGTGATTTTTCTCCATGACCAAAACGCAAGGCTTAGCACAAGGATAATAGAGATTCCGCTTGCGAATCGGTGGCTCCATTCAATAATTGAAGCCGGATTCAGTTCAGGGAAAAAACGGCCGTGACACAGCGGCCACTGTCTGCCGCATCCTTGGCCGGAACCTGTTTTTGTAACGAGGGCACCCCCGATTAAAACAATTAGCATGACAAATGTCGTCAGAACACCGAGAGCTTTTAATGCTTTATTCATACAATATTCACCTTCTCAACATACTGCTGCAATTTTATATACGTTCCAAGTGTAAGCGAATATGTGTTTTGTGGCAATTCCCAGAGCCTTTTGTTCACAAAAATATAATAGAATGACGGCTTCTGAAAAATGTACACTTGATTATTCATGCCGGGTCTGATAGAAATAAGGTAAACGCAATGCCGATTTGGAGATTGCCTTCATCTTTGGTAAAATTCATAAAAAGTTCACAAATAAATTCCTGTTTGTCGTTTAATATTTAATAGGATGTTTTTTTACAAGATGTTATCTTGTATGATAGAGTTGCAGGTTATTTTATTCTCCTGCGTTAGGTTTGTAAGGGAGGTTTACGTTATGGCTAACTCCAGAATCTTAAATGATACAGCTATAGACGGACAAATTGAAGAAACAACGGCATGGAAAGATTTTCTGTCCCTTATTAAAATAGGGATCGTCAATTCTAACCTCATCACGACTTTCACTGGAATGTGGCTTGCACTGCATATTTCCGGTTTAAGTTTTTTAGGCAATATAAACACCGTTCTTCTTACGTTAATCGGGTCTTCACTGATTATTGCGGGCTCCTGCGCGATCAATAACTGGTATGACCGGGACATTGACCATCTTATGGAGCGTACGAAAGTAAGACCGACGGTTACGGGTAAAATTCAGCCGAGTCAGGCGTTATGGTCTGGAATTTTGCTGGTTGCTTTAGGATTGATCATGCTGCTGATGACAACTGTCATGGCTGCTGTTATCGGTTTTATCGGAGTCTTTACGTATGTTGTATTGTACACAATGTGGACGAAACGCCGCTATACGATTAACACAGTAGTAGGAAGCGTTTCCGGTGCAGTGCCGCCGCTTATTGGATGGACGGCAGTGGAAGGGAATATCGGTGTCGTAGCATGGGTGTTATTCATGATTTTATTTATTTGGCAGATTCCTCACTTCTTAGCATTGGCTATTAAGAAAACTGAGGATTACAGAGCTGCAAATATTCCGATGCTTCCTGTCGTATACGGATTTGAAGTGACAAAAAGACAAATTATTGTGTGGGTTGCGTGCCTGATGCCGCTTCCGTTTTTCCTTGGTAGCCTGGGTCTTCCGATTGTCATTCTCGGCTTGCTGTTAAATATCGGCTGGCTGATTCTTGGCTTAATGGGATTCCGCTCCAAGAATATCATGAAGTGGGCAACGCAGATGTTCGTTTACTCGCTTAACTACATGACAATCTATTTCGTTGCCATGGTTGTCTTGACGCTTTTCTAAAAAATAGATATGATGCTTGTTTTATCGCTTCAAAATAAACGATGACAACTAGTAAATGCCGCCTTGACCTCTTGTTTAATCAGGCGGCTTTACTTTTATACATAGATGGCATTTTGAGTAAAAAAACTCATAATTTAAGAGAAGAGGAAATGTAAGTGCTTTATTGGTGATAGGTTGGATGGCGATAGATTTCGATCCGCTTTCCGCCTTTGTATTGACCAGAAAAGGGGTTGGGTGAAATGGTAAAGCATTGGCGTCTTATTTTATTATTAGCCTTAGTGCCGCTTCTATTAAGCGGATGTGGAAAACCTTTTTTATCCACGCTCAAGCCTGCTGGCGAGGTGGCTGATAAACAGTATGACCTGACAGTGCTCAGCACATTGATTATGGTGGTTGTTGTTGCAGTAGTATCTGTTATCTTCTTTTATGTGATTGTGAGATTCAGAAGATCACGGGTCGGTGAGAACACGATACCGAAACAGGTAGAGGGGAATAAATTTTTAGAAATCACATGGACCGTGATCCCGATTTTGCTGCTCATTATTCTTGTGATTCCTGTTGTATTATATACGCTGGAGCTAGCGGACACATCACCAATGGATAAAAAAGGCCGCAAAGCTGAGGATGCTCTTGTAGTCAATGTTAGGGCAAATTTATACTGGTGGGAGTTTGAGTACCCTGATTACGGCATTATCACAAGCCAGGAGCTGATTGTACCGACAGATCAGCGTGTATATTTTAATTTAAAAGCCTCTGATGTAAAACATTCCTTCTGGATTCCTTCAGTTGGAGGAAAACTTGATACGAATACGGATAATGAAAATAAGTTCTTCCTGACATTTGATTCAAAACGAAGCAAAGAGGCAGGAGATATGTTTTTTGGGAAGTGTGCAGAGCTTTGCGGCCCTTCACATGCCCTGATGGATTTTAAGGTGAAGACGATGTCTGCAAAGGAATTTCAGGGCTGGACAAAAGAAATGAAAAACTATAAATCTACATCAGAGAGCGATTTGGCTAAGCAGGGTGAAGAACTGTTTAAAGAGAAAAACTGCCTGAGCTGCCATGCGGTAGAGCCGAATGATAAGCGTGCAGAAGCCGCTAGAACGGCACCTAACTTGGCGACCTTCGGTGAAAGGACAAAAGTGGCAGGGGTGAAAGAGGCCAACAAAGAAAATGTGAAGGCTTGGCTAAAGGACCCTGACAGCATAAAGCCGGGGAACAAAATGACAGGCACATATCCAAAGCTCTCAGACAGCGAAACAGATGCGCTTTATGAATACTTAAAAGGCTTAAAAGCGGAAAGCAAGTAGGGAAGAAAGGGAGATATTGGGGGAGGTCACATATGTTGAATGCGCTTACAGAAAAGCGGACGCGCGGATCTATGCTTTGGGATTATTTGACGACGGTGGACCATAAAAAAATCGCGATTCTTTATTTAGTAGCAGGGGGATTCTTCTTTCTTGTCGGGGGAATTGAAGCGATGTTTATCAGAATTCAGCTTGCAAAGCCGGAAAATGCGTTTCTCAGTGCTCAAGCGTACAATGAAGTAATGACTATGCACGGAACGACGATGATCTTTCTGGCTGCGATGCCGCTCTTATTTGCCTTGATGAATGCGGTTGTGCCTTTGCAGATCGGGGCTCGGGACGTTTCGTTTCCATTTTTAAACGCGCTTGGTTTTTGGCTCTTCTTTTTCGGGGGCATTTTCTTAAATCTAAGCTGGTTTTTGGGCGGAGCGCCAGATGCGGGCTGGACGTCATATGCCTCACTTTCGCTTCATTCTAAAGGGCACGGCATAGACTTTTTCGTCCTCGGACTCCAAATATCGGGGCTCGGGACGCTGATAGCCGGGATTAACTTTTTGGCCACGATTATCAACATGAGGGCTCCGGGCATGACGTATATGAGGCTGCCTTTGTTTACATGGACGACATTTGTGGCCTCGGCATTGATTTTGTTCGCGTTTCCGCCGCTTACGGTTGGATTGGCTCTCATGATGCTGGATCGGCTGTTCGGAACCAATTTCTTTAATCCGGAGCTTGGCGGAAATACGGTCATTTGGGAACATTTATTTTGGATCTTCGGCCACCCGGAGGTTTATATCCTAATTTTGCCTGCATTCGGTATTTTTTCTGAGGTCATCCCTGTGTTCGCCAGAAAGCGTTTGTTTGGCTATTCTTCAATGGTTTTTGCAATCGTGCTCATTGGCTTTCTGGGCTTTATGGTTTGGGTGCACCACATGTTCACGACTGGTCTCGGCCCGATTGCAAATGCGATTTTTGCGGTTGCAACAATGGCTATCGCGATTCCGACCGGGATTAAGATTTTTAACTGGCTGTTGACGATTTGGGGAGGAAATGTGAAGTATACAACCGCTATGCTGTATGCTGTCTCATTTATTCCATCCTTTGTGCTCGGCGGTGTGACGGGAGTCATGCTGGCAGCTGCTGCGGCTGATTATCAGTTCCATGATACGTATTTTGTGGTTGCGCACTTCCACTACGTCATTATTGGCGGCGTTGTATTCGGCCTTTTAGCCGGTGTTCATTTCTGGTGGCCGAAAATGTTCGGTAAAATTCTGCATGAAACGATGGGGAAAATTTCATTTGTATTGTTTTTTATCGGCTTTCACCTCACGTTTTTCATTCAGCATTTTGTCGGCTTAATGGGGATGCCGCGCCGGGTTTATACGTTTTTGCCAGGACAGGGTCTGGAAACCGGCAACTTGATCAGTACAATCGGGGCGTTTTTTATGGCGGCAGCTGTTATTCTTCTGCTGGTCAATGTCATATGGACATCGGTAAAAGGTGAATATGTAGGTGCTGATCCATGGCATGACGGACGTACGCTGGAATGGACCGTTTCTTCACCGCCGCCGGAGTATAACTTTAAACAGCTTCCTTTTGTCAGAGGACTTGATCCGTTTTGGATTGAGAAGCAGGCAGGGCACGAATCAATGACGCCGGCGGAACCGGTTGATGATATTCATATGCCAAACGGCTCAATCCTGCCGCTCGTCATTTCCTTCGGCCTTTTTGTCGCAGCGTTCGGGCTGCTGTACAGAAGTGATTACGCTTGGGGCCTGCCGGTGATCTTTATCGGGCTCGGCATCACATTTATTACGATGCTGCTTCGTTCAGTAATTGATGATCACGGCTATCATATTCATAAAGAGGAACTGCCGAACGATGATAAAGGGGTGAAGGCATAATGCAAGTTCAAGAAAAATTCACCGCAGAAACCTTTCCGGCTTCTCCTGAAAAAGTAACCCTGGAAGGGAAAAATAAATTTTTAGGCTTTTGGCTTTTTCTTGGCGGAGAGACTGTTCTGTTTGCGTCTCTCTTCGCCACGTTTCTTGCGCTTCGGAATTCAAATGCCGGTGATCCGCCTACGACGGAAATGTTCGATGTGACACTTGTATTCATTGCCACAATGCTTCTATTAACGAGCAGTTTAACGAGTGTGTACGCGATGTACCACATGAAGAACTTTTCCTTCGGCAAGATGCAGCTTTGGCTGGGAATTACGATTTTATTGGGGGCGGGCTTTTTAGGACTGGAAATCTATGAGTTCAAGCATTACACCCATGAATTTGGCTTTACCATCACAAGCTCTGCCCTTGGTTCTGCGTTTTACACGCTTGTCGGTACACACGGCGCCCACGTGGCATTTGGGCTTATGTGGATCAGCACGCTAATGATCCGCAATGCCAAGAGAGGGCTGAATCTGTATACGGCGCCTAAGTTTTACGTTGCCAGCCTTTATTGGCACTTTATTGATGTCGTGTGGGTCTTCATCTTTACCGTTGTATATTTAATGGGGATGGTGGGATAAACATGGTCGATAAAAAAAGCAGAGGGCATATCAATAGCGACCTTGAATTTAAGAAAAAAAAGCATGCCCGAGAGATGAAATATCAAGTCCTGTCTTTTGGTTTAATGATCGGTCTTACGATTGTTGCATTTCTGACTGTGGCCACGGACGGTGTCGGCAGCTGGTTTACGATTCCTTTCATTATTTTGCTAGCTGCAATTCAAGTCATCTTTCAGCTGTATTATTTCATGCATATGAATCAGAAAGGGCATGAGGCGCCGGCACTGTTTTTGTATTCAGGGGTGTTTGTCGCGTTTATCACTGTGCTTGCGTTTGTGACAATTATATGGTGGTAATTTGAACAGCCGCCGGAGGTGAAGAAATGAATCAGTTGGAGATATTTGGGTTTCGCGCGATGTGGAGCCCTTATCTTTTTTGTATCCTGTTAGGCATTACGGCGCTTTATCTCTATTTTTACAGGCGAATGTCTTCAAAGCCAAATCGAATAACTGGTAAAGAGATGGTATGCTTTCTGTCGGCGATGCTGTTTTTATATGCAGCCGAGGGAAGCCCGGTTGATCTGCTCGGACATATTATGTTCAGCGCACATATGGTGCAGATGGCCGTCCTGTATTTGGTTGTCCCGCCGCTGTTAATCGCGGGAATTCCTGCATGGCTCTGGGAAAAAATCATTTTCAGGCCTTCAATCAAACCGTTTTTTTCCTTTTTTACGACGCCTTTAATTGCTTTGCTTTTGTTTAACGGCATTTTTTCTTTATATCATGTACCCCTTATATTTGATACTGTCAAAACCGATCCGTTTTACCATACATTAATCACTTGGCTTATCTTTGTGCTTGCATTCTTCATGTGGTGGCCGCTTGTTCATAAGGTGGGACGTCTACGCCAACTCAGCGGCTTGATGAAACTGGGGTATATTATGGCCGACGGTATGCTGCTCACACCTGCTTGCGCCCTGATCATGTTCAGCGGTGCACCGTTATACGACACCTATACAGATCCGGCTTTATGGGCTGAGGCAATGAGGCTTTGCGTGCCAGCGGATATGATGGGGCAGGTCCCATTAACAGGACCCGAGATGTTAAATACACTGCCTTTGTTAGAGGATCAGCAGCTCGGAGCAGTCATGATGAAAATCATTCAGGAAATTGTGTACGGCACTTTTTTGGCCATTATTTTTTTCCAATGGGTGAAGAAAGAAAGGGAAAAGGACGGGCAGGAGGAGCCGCCGTATATTCAGCAGACGATATCATAAAAGGTACAGCGAAATATGCTGTACCTTTTCGTTACATTTGAACTGTTTTTAACATGTTGGCTATGTCCTGAATCAGTGCCTTGCTTTTTGTTACAACCTGTACGGGAAACTCTTCCGTTTCTCCATATTCTACTCCGTGCGGGTAGTAATGCTTTCCTAGGAGAGGGGACATTAATTGAATCACGGCGCGCCCGCTTCCGACATCGCCTTCTGCCGCAATACCTTGTATCCGCAGGTAAAACGTACCCTCAATCGTCGAAAACTTCTTGTCATAGGTGACTCTCTCGTAATCCCATTGACCCGCTCTGATGAGACCTTTGCTTTCCATTAAGTCGTCTAGCCAGCTGAGCTCAGCCTTAACCCCTTCAAGTCCGCTTTCAGTAAACTTCAACACTGACCCCTCCTTATAAAAATTACCTTTCCTGACAATCATAGTATGAAAGCGTTAAACTTTCAATGAATCTTCTTCTTTTGAAAGTATGCAAAAATTAAATTTTGACGACAATAGCACTAGACTAAAGGAGGTTAAACGGATGACAAAAATAAAAGATCTGATGACAGCCGACTTGCAATATTGCACGGTATTAGATAATGTATATGAAGCTGCAGTAAAGATGAAGGACGCAAATGTAGGGGCGATTCCGGTAGTTGATGAGGACGGGGAAACATTAGTCGGCATCGTAACCGACCGCGATCTCGTATTAAGAGGAATCGCCATCAAAAAACCGAACTCGCAAAAAATCACTGACGCGATGACTGAAAAACCTGTCAGTGTGGAGGAAGATGCTTCAGTCGATGAGGTTCTTCATTTGATGGCATCGCATCAGCTCAGAAGGATACCAGTTACAAAAAATAAAAAACTGACTGGAATTGTCACGCTTGGTGATCTTTCTTTATCTGAGCAAACGAATGAACGTGCCGGCAGCGCCTTATCGGATATTTCCGAAGGTGATAATAGAGAAGAAGGCTTTTTTCATTAACACATAAATCTTTGACATGTTAAATAGGCTGTATTGTAATGGGATGTAAACAAGAGATTGTGAATCGCCACGGGGGTGATAGATTGAAAAATATATTGAGAGCAATGGTTATCCTTTTGATTATCTGCGGAACTTATGTTCTGTTTATTCAATATGGATCTGTTCCTGAAAAGAAATCAAATGACAGCGAGCCTCAGGTGTCGAATGAGGAAGCGCAAAGCGGCAAACGAATACATATGCCGACTTCAGGGTTATTGTCCTTCATGGGCAAGCCCGCCGATGAAGTAACGAAAAAGCTTGGGGAACCTGAACGTATTGACCCTTCGGCTTATGATTACGATTGGTGGGTATACAATCAAGGTAAGGATCAATATATCCAAATCGGGGTATTAAACAATAAAGTGGTCACATTATTCGCGTCGGGTAATGATATTAACGCCAAGCCTTTCAAAATTGGAGAATCAACTGGCGAAGTATTCAAGACCACCCAGGTGGCACCATTTGTGAATGTAGAGTATAAAGGAAATTCCTATCGGTTTGAATTTTCTGAAGAAGATATCAATACAAGACCGACTGTAAAGGTAGGAAAGATGTATGTCCAGCTGTATATGGACAAATTTGAGGGGAAGCTATCCAGCATCAGGGCGTTTGATGCGCAGACCTTTGTAAAGCAAAGACCTTATGAGGTAGTGTACCGCGGGGAATTAATTAAACCGAAAGCCGTTTCAGATGAGAAATGGAAAAAGATCCAAACAACGAGCGAAAAGCAAATCCTTGATTTGACGAATGTCATACGCGTTAAACATGGACTTGCGAAGCTTGAATGGGATCAGCCAACGGCGGAGGTGGCGTTTGGACATAGTGAGGATATGAAGGAAAATAATTATTTCTCCCATGTCTCTAAAAAATACGGCTCGCTGAAAGACCGCTTAGAAGAAGGGCATGTTGACTTTCAGCAAGCGGGAGAAAATATCGCATACAATTATGTGGACGGTCCGGCCGCTGTAGAAGGCTGGCTGAATAGCGAAGGCCATCGAAAAGCGCTTCTGAATTCAGATTATACGCATCTTGGTGTCGGAGTAGACCGGAAATATTACACCCAAAATTTTATTAAGCGATGGTAATGAAAGCTGCGGACGAATGGTTCCCGGCTTTTTCTATTTCCATACAAGCTGGTCTGAATGAATGTGCTGATAGCTTACAGATAAGGCCGTTTCCCATCCCTTCAGTCAGGCTTTTTCACCAGTGTATAGGGATATCGCTAAAAATTCATTTGGGAATGAATATAGGCGAACACAATGCCCGACAAAACGATACATTGTAGTAGGTAACGATTTTCGGAGGGGGTGAGGATTGTGGCGAATCAACATGCCAATCATTCAATCAATGACTTTAAACAATTCGTCAAAAAGCATCCCAAGCTGATAAAAGAAGTGCGCAAAGAACAAAGAAGCTGGCAGGACGTATATGAAAATTGGGTCCTCTTCGGGGAGAGCGACCCGATTTGGGATCCGTATCGGGAACCGGAAGAAGCTTCTGAAGCTGTGCCTGAAACACCGCAAAAAAATGATTTTGTCTCGAAAATGGTGACAGCGGTGAAAAAGATGGATGTCAATCAAATGAACGAACAAATCAATAAAATGAGCCAGTCGATCTCATCGTTGCAAAGCCTTCTTAATACATTTTCCGGAAGCGGACAGAAGCATTCTCAGCCAGGCTCTGGACAGCATCCTTTTTCTTTTCGAAAGGATTAAAAAAGGGGAGCTCATATGCGCAAAGAGGTTCAGGAATATATTTTAGCAAACGAAGAACGAAAACGATTCATCAGAGAACAGCCGATATGGTACCGCAGGCTTTCAAGAAAACCGGATGATCTGTCTTCCTTTCAGCTTGAAATGATGAACTTTTATGAAAAAACCATTCCGCATCGGGTGAATCAGTTTACGAACGGGATTCAAATGGCGCAAATGATGATGCAAATGTTTCAAGCGATGCGGACAAAAGATTAAAAGGCCCCGAAAAAGGGTCTTTTTTCATGCGGACATAAGGTTTTGTTCGCGGCTGCGGTTAAGCATTTTCCAATTGGCTGGTTTCATGGTAAACTAACAACTGGAGGTGCATGTTATGTATGCGACGATGGAATCCGTGCGGCTTCAAAGTGAAGCTCAGCAGCTTGCCGAGATGATTCTGCAGTCGGAGACGGCTGAGAACTACCGCAATTGTTACAAGCGTCTCCAGGAAGATGAAGAGGCAGGTCGGATTATTCGTTCTTTTATCAAAATAAAAGAGCAGTATGAGGATGTACAGCGTTTTGGCAAATATCATCCTGACTATAGAGAAATATCCCGGAAAATGAGGGAGATTAAACGTGAGCTGGACCTGAACGACAAGGTGGCTGACTTCAAGAGAGCTGAAAATGAGCTCCAGTCCATTCTTGATGAGGTCAGCGTTGAGATTGGGACAGCTGTTTCGGAGCATGTGAAAGTTCCGACTGGGAACCCTTATTTTGACGGTTTGTCTTCATGCGGAGGCGGCTGCGGTTCAGGCGGAAGCTGCGGATGTAAAGTGTCCTGACGAGACTGGCCGTCTCGTCTTTTACATATAAGAGAAAACAGGCAGGTGATTGTATTGGAGAATAGGCGCCAGGGCATGGTTGTGTATCTGCACTCCCTAAAGCAGAGCAAAATGCTGAGGAAGTTCGGGAATGTTCACTATGTATCAAAACGATTAAAATATGTCGTACTGTACTGTGATATGGACCAAATTGAAAAAACAATGGACAAGATTGCGTCTTACTCATTTGTGAAAAAAGTGGAGCCTTCTTATAAACCGTTTTTAAAATTGGAATTCGAGTCAAAGCTTGATAAGGCAAAAGAATACGATTATAAAATCGGCATATAGCTATAAAAAAATCCCCGCAGGCATCTGCGGGGTCCTTCTATTCCTTAATATGTTAAGGAGAAGGCAAAGGGAGAGGAGAAACCGGAGGAAGAACTTATGGGGAAACGTAAGTCTTCTCCGCGGTTGGCAACAACATCCTCTAGATGCTGTTGCTTATAGTATGGACAAGGATCATGCTGCCTATACACCTGTTTATCAAGATTAGCGTTCATTGTTTGGAAGAATGCTTTATGTTAAGATAGGATTGATTTTTTTCTATGTACATAGCGGCGTCCGGCCGAATAAAGAAACAAAATAGCTTTTAGAAAAAGTGGTGTGGAACATGAGAGTAATTTCTGGATCAAAAAAAGGCCGTTCACTAAAGGCTGTACCCGGAACATCAACAAGACCGACAACCGACAAAGTGAAGGAATCCATTTTCAATATGATCGGCCCTTATTTTGACGGGGGCAGGGGACTTGACTTATTCGCAGGGAGCGGAGGTCTTGGAATCGAAGCGCTTTCACGCGGGTTTGAGCATTGTATATTCGTTGACCGTGATTTTAAAGCGATTCAAACGGTAAAATCTAATTTGAAAACGCTGGAGCTTACAAAACATGCACAGGTATACCGCAATGATGCGGAACGTGCTTTGCACGCTGCTGCTAAAAGAGAAACCGGCTTTCGAGGAATTTTTCTCGATCCGCCGTATAAGGAACAAAAGCTGAAAGCACTTTTAACGCTGATTGACGAATATCAAATGCTGGAAGAAGACGGCTTTATCGTCGCTGAGCATGACAGAGAGGTCGAGCTTCCCGAAACCGTAGGAGATCTTGTGATGACAAGAAAAGAAACCTATGGGTTAACAGGTGTGGCGATTTATAAAAAGAGGGGGTAGTGAGGTGGCGAGTATAGCTGTCTGTCCCGGCAGTTTTGATCCGGTGACCTACGGGCATCTGGACATCATCAAACGCGGGGCGCATATTTTTGAACAAGTGTATGTATGTGTGCTGAATAATTCTTCAAAAAAGCCTTTGTTCAGTGTGGAAGAACGGTGTGAGCTTCTGAGAGAAGTGACAAAAGACATTCCGAACATAACAGTTGAAACATCGCAAGGCCTGTTAATTGATTATGCAAAAAGAAAAAATGCGAAAGCCATTTTAAGAGGCTTGAGAGCTGTATCTGATTTTGAATACGAGATGCAGGGGACATCAGTAAACCGTGTGCTTGATGAATCTATTGAGACGTTTTTTATGATGACAAACAATCAATATTCGTTTCTAAGTTCAAGCATCGTAAAAGAAGTGGCGAGATACAACGGCTCGGTATCAGAGTTTGTACCGCCGGAAGTAGAGCTGGCGCTTCAGCAAAAATTCAGACAAGGATGAGGGTTTTGACTCATCCTTTTTTTGTTCCGTTTGTCAGTCTGTAAGAAAAAATGATAATGTACGTAAACAGCGCGCATAGTGTGACTGCAGGTCCGATCTGCACAAGCAGATTCCAGCCGTTTATAAAGGCAGTTGGCATGTCACTGCTGTTAAAAGATTTAAATACATACTGATATGGATCATGCCATGCCGTGTAAAGAGGTTTCCATAAAAGCATGACGAAGACAGCGGCATAAACACCCTGCAGCAAACGTGCGATAAAGAATGGTTTAAATCTAATGTCGGTTTCCGATAAAATACCTGCCACCTGAGCTTGTACGGAAAAGCCGCTAAACCCGAGAATAAAGCTGACGATAATGGCTTTTTGCAGAAGAGAAACATCTGTCTCGCTGACAAGCTTGCTGCCTAATGTAATTTCAAACATCCCTGATAAAAGCGGAATGTCCAATTGAGTCGGAAGCTGAAACAAAGTCAGTGCTCCTTTTGTGAAAACAGACAAAACATCAGTCAGCTGAACCACTGACAACAGCCGATTGAAGACAGAAAATAAAATAATAAAGCCGCCTACCATAAGAAGCGTTTGAACAGAAGACGTCACGGCGTCGCCTAAAATTTTACCCAAGGGCCGTTTTTCTGCAAGTCTGGCGGTATGAAGAGCGTGTAAAGCATCTTTGACTGAAGGGAAAGGTATCGTTTTCTTTCTTCTGAGATGCTGCTCTTCCTTGCGGCCATAGGAACGCATTGTTAAACCGACAGCCAGATTCCCCAAATAGTGTGCAGAAGCTAATAAAATGCCTAGTGACGCGTTTTGAAAGAAACCGACGGCAACAGCGCCGAAAATAAAGAGCGGGTTTGAAGAATTGGTAAACGACGCGAGCCGTTCTGCCTCTACTCTTGAAATCTGATTTTCCTGCCGCAGACGGGCAGTGAGTTTTGCGCCCGCTGGGTTTCCTGATGCCATTCCCATAGCAAGAACGAAGCCGCCGACACCCGGCACGCGAAAGATCGGCCGCATAAAAGGCTCAAGCAAAACACCGACAAACCGCACAATGCCAAAGCCGATTAAGAGTTCGGACAGAATAAAAAATGGCAGCAATGACGGAAACACAACTTCCCACCACATAGAAAGCCCGGTTTTAGAGGCTTCGAATGAGGCCTGTGGATGTGAGATGACAGTCGCTGTTAAAAATAGAAAAAACGAGGCAATCAAAAGTGTATTAATCTTCGACAAGTTCATTCTTACCTCCCCGATGCTAAAAATGCCCAATGACATGTATATCATGATAAAATAATGTATGACGTGAAACAGCCAAGCAGTACCTGTCCTCTTGATTCTTTGTACTAATATACGAGCATAGGGGTTCAGTTTAGACCATAGAATTCGGTATACAGAGAATTCAGGCAGGAGGTTAACGCTTTGGCCAAACCTAAAATCGGGTTAGCGTTAGGATCGGGAGGGGCCAGAGGGCTTGCTCATCTCGGTGTGCTTTCCAGTTTACATAAGCACCAAATTGAAGTGGATATGATTGCAGGAAGCAGCATGGGCGCTTTGGTGGGCAGTTTTTATGCCGCCGGACATGACGTGGCAACGATGAAAAAAGTAGCCAAAGCCTTTAAACGAAGGCTTTATGCTGATTATACGGTGCCGAAGCTCGGTTTTTTAAAAGGTGACCGCGTCAGACAGCTTGTGCATGCTTATACATTCGGAAAACCGATTGAAGAGCTCCAAATCCCGCTGGGCATTGTTGCGTGTGATTTACAGACGGGAGAAAAGGTTGTGTTCCGAAAAGGATCAGTGTCAGATGCAGTGAGGGCCAGCATCAGCATCCCGGGTATTTTTATTCCGCAGCGGCTGGACGGACGCCTTCTTGTAGACGGCGCGGTCGTCGATCGAATTCCGGTTTCTGTTGTAAAAGACATGGGAGCTGATATTATCATCGCTTCGGATGTTTCCAGGGTTCGAAAAACTGAAACAGCAGTGCATATTTTTGATGTGATTATGCAAAGTATGGATATACTGCAAAATGAATTAGTGCGGCATCAAACAATTGCCGCAGATATCATGATTCGCCCTTCCCTTGAAACATACAGCTCAAGCTCGTTTGCCAATATTGAAGAAATGATATCGGCAGGCGAAGAGGCGACAAACCGAATGATCAGCAAGATAAGAAAAGAAATAGAGAATTGGGAGGGCTCATAATTTGCTACGTAAAAAACATTTTAGCTGGATGCTCGTCATCCTCATACTGATCGCCGTTTTATCATTTATAAAACTTCCATACTATATTACAAAACCGGGAGAAGCGACAGAGCTTGCTTCATTGATAAAAGTGGAGGGAGGCTACCCGGAAAAAGGAAGCCTGTCCTTAATGACTGTTAAAGTGGGACCGGCTAATCCGTTTACATATGTGTGGGCAAAGATGCACCCTTATTATGAAATTGTTCCTGATGAGAGCATTAAGGAGGAAGGCGAGTCAGATAAGGAGTATATGAAAAGACAGCTCCAAATGATGAAAAGCTCGCAAGAAAATGCGGTTATAGCCGCCTATCAAAAGGCAGGAAAAAAAGTCAGCTATTCCTTTAACGGCATATACGCAAGCTCAGTTGTAGAAAACATGCCGGCAAAAGGGAAAATAGAAGTCGGTGATAAAATCATCAGCGCAGACGGCAAAAACTATCAGTCTGCTGAAAAGCTGATTGACTATATCAGCAGCAAAAAAGCGGGAGATAAAGTCACGTTAAAGATCGAAAGAGAAGAAAAAGAAAAGCGTGTCACCCTTACGTTAAAACAATTTCCTGATGAGCCGGATCGGGCAGGAATCGGAGTTTCGCTTTATACAGACAGAAACGTCAAAGTGGAGCCGGATATTGATTTTGAAATCGAGAATATCGGCGGCCCTTCTGCCGGGTTAATGATGTCTCTTGAAATCTATAATCAGCTGACAAAAACAGACGAAACAAAAGGTTATGATATTGCGGGAACAGGTACCATCGATGTTGACGGAAAAGTAGGCCCGATTGGCGGAATTGATCAAAAAGTCGTCGCCGCAGACAAAGCCGGAAAAGACATTTTCTTCGCGCCAAATCAAAACGGCGCCAGCAATTCCGACTATAAAAATGCTGTAAAAACAGCAAAAGATATTGATTCAGATATGAAGATTGTGCCTGTTGATACCATGCAGGATGCGATTGATTATTTGAATAAGCTGAAAGCGAAAAGCACCTGATTCTCAGGTGCTTTTTCTATACATTTAAAAAATGTTGTTCATCTTCGTCATATCGAATCGGTGCATGTCCGTATTCCTGCAGGTCAAACTCAGTTCTCAGCGGCTCTTCTATCGGCAGGCTGTAAATCCTGCTTGCTTTTACGTCCAGATCGAGAGCTGGATGGGAGAAAGAGGACAGTTTGCTGACAAGCGGAACAGACAGTGCTTTTTTCTTTTCGGATAAATAAGCCTGTCCTTTTTTCGTCATGCCGAGAAGCCTGATATACGGCGCCTTATCGTTGTCAAGCAGCTTTTGCATATCCTGTTTTTTTGTTCTGGTTAAAATGTGTGTATTCATCCTCTGGAGCCTTGTCCACGTATAGCGTTTTGTTTTCAGCAGTTCCATAAATTCCTGATAGGAGCTGGATTTTCTGATCGAACGAAGAATCCTGTGCTCTAAACCTTCCTCCACCTCGTATACTTGCTGTAATTCCTGTGCCGTTACAGTTGAAAGGCTGTATTTTAAGTAAGAAAAGTAGCTCTCAGGTGTATGCCACAATCCGAAAGATTTGCGGTAAGCTGCTAATTCACGTGCAGATGCAGCAGGGAGAAAATGAAGGCAGGCTTCGAGATTCTGGCCAATCATCGCTTTTCTAATGCTTGTGGCACTTGCGATATGGTTTTCGCCTTCAGGGAGATCGGCATCATGATAGTCCGATGAGATGCGTGCCGTAGTATAAGGTTTCATAGGATATCCCCCGGTTAGAATCGAAGTCACATACTGGCATCCCAAAATGTTATTTGGTTTTGACAAGTCAAGTGCACTTTCTGTATGCAAAATGGAGCTGAAGGCGCTAGCCGCCGCTGCTGGGTAACTGCCCCCCTTTTTTAGTTCTTCTTTAATTCGGTCATTCAATATATGTTTATGCTCATCAATAAGCTGTGCTGTTTCTAAAAAAGGCTTGATATCCCCATTTTCACTCCCGAAAAACAGCGCCTCACATTCAAGTTCGTTCAGGATGGAAACACTGCCGCGTGCAAAAATGTCTGCTTTTTGCACGGCATAAAGATAAGGCAGCTCAATGACAAGATCAACTCCGCTTTGCAGCGCCATTTTTGTTCGGGCCCATTTTGATACAACAGCGGGTTCCCCGCGCTGTAAAAAATGCCCGCTCATGACCGCGACAGCCGTGTCACATCCGGTTTGCCGCTTTGCTGTTTGGGCATGATAAAGGTGACCGTTATGAAAGGGATTATATTCAACCACCAATCCGACAGCTTTCATATTTTTTCCGCCTTTCTTGCTATGTTTAAAAACGTATGGTACATTTGCAAATGAAAACTCTTACGCCTTATTTTTGTTTTAAGTGTATGCATAGCATATTCCGCTGTCAACGATACTTCAATGGCAGCATTATGCTGTAAAGAAAAAATATTGACAAAAACAATCTTAAAAGCTATAATCATGTTTGTTGCTTTCCTGAGGTGATACAAATGAAATGGACGATTTATCAGCTGCATCAAATGCCAAAACAAAGTTTTGAGTTTGATGAAACAGTTGAGTTAAATGAGCTGACAAAGCTGAATTCTGACATTCGCCGCATTTCTCCCGTCCGGGTGAAGGGCAGAGCGGATATCAAATCCAAACAGGTTTCGTTTGATTTTACAATTTCAGGCGAAATGATTTTGCCATGCTCAAGAACACTCGTTGATGTCCCGTATCCATTTGAAATTTCAACAAAAGAACTGTTTATATTTCATCACACGGATGATATAGAAGATGATGACGTTCACATTGTTGAGGACGATACTATCGACTTAACTCCGATCGTGAAAGAAGAAATTCTTTTAGAAATCCCTATGCAAATCTTTTGTGAATCTGAACAAGAAAAAGGAGCTGCTCCTCAAGAAGGAAAGGATTGGCAAGTCATTTCGGAAGAAGACAAGAAGAATCAAGTTGATCCGAGACTTGCAGCCCTTGAAAAGCTCTTAAAACAAGATGATGAATCTTAACTCTTTAAGGAGGTGGGAATAATGGCTGTACCTTTTAGAAGAACTTCTAAAATGAAGAAAAGATTGCGCCGTACACATTTCAAACTTAATGTACCTGGTATGACAGAATGTCCGTCATGCGGAGAGATGAAGTTGTCTCACCGTGTATGCAAAGCATGCGGATCATACAACGGCAAAGACATAAATGTAAAAAGTAACTAATAAGAAAAGCGCGGGGTGAAAGCCCTGCGCTTTTTCTTTTTCTCTTCCTGTCAGCTTGCGGAAAATTTGTGAGTGCAAATAGTCTATCTAATCTATTACCGGCATATGTATGAGATAAATAAGCTGACATGGAGGGAGATTGAATTTGACCATTACAAGACAAGATGCTTGGACTCAGGATGAGGATTTGCTGCTGGCAGAAGTGGTGCTTCGTCATATTCGAGAGGGAGGAACACAGCTTTCAGCCTTTGAGGAGGTTGGGAGGGCGCTGACCAGAACCGCGGCAGCCTGTGGTTTCAGGTGGAACTCGTATGTGAGAAAACAATACCAGTCAGGTATAGAGCTTGCAAAAAAGCAAAGGAAAGAACTGAGAAAGCAAATCGGCGTTCATTCGGTCAATATGCCGAATTCCATGAAGCAGACTGCCTCGGCATCGTCAGAAGGAAAACGAGATTTGTCCATTCAGGATGTCATTCAATTTCTCGAACAATTCAAAGAAGCACCGTCTGCACAAGAATTTCAGCTTGAAAGGGAAAAATTGAAGGAGCAAATCCAATCGTTGCAAAAAGAGCTTGAGGATTTGCGGAGTGAAAATCAGACATTGCGGAATCAGCTAGAGATGACAGAAGAGGATTACAAGGCACTGATCGATATCATGGATCGGGCCAGAAAAATGGTTGTTTCGAAGGAAGACGGAAGAATGAAAAAAGCGGCTCAAGAAACGTAAAGAAACGCCTGAAATGAACCGGCCCTATAGTAAGAATAGGCCGGTTGTTTTGATTTCTATGCAGACTCTCCCGGTGTCATTTCATGGTCCATATCAGGATGCCAGATGAGCGGGTTTTCCCCTTTGTCCCGCGCCATATCATACTTAACAGTTTTAAAGTTCATTTTGTTCCAAAATTCCGCTGATTTCATTCGCGGATTTGTTCGGATCGGCATTTTGAATGATTTTGCAAATTCAACCAAGGCTCTTCCGTATCCCCTGTTCTGGTAGCCCGGAAGAACCTCAAGCTTCCACAGCTCCAAATAATCCTGGCGGTTGTCAAAATAGGGATTCGATTTGCCGTTAACTTGATACAGACTCATTCGTGCTACAAGTTTATCGCCAAAATAAATCCCGTAAAAAGGCGAGGTGCTGTCATTTTCAATAATATTATCCTGAAGTTCTTCAAGCATTGAAAGCTCCTGAATGCCGTATTCTTTGAATTTCTTGAATTCTTCCAGCGTTTTATAGTTGATAAGCAGACGTTCTACCTTTGTCAAACAAATCTCCCCCTTTGTTGTTTCTACATATATTGTAAACGCTTTATTTAAAAAATCCAAATATTTAAACTTTAATTTTAAGCACATGGGATCTTTGAGAAGTAATTTCTTCTTACTTCTGCTATGATAATACGTAAATGCTAAATTGGGTGTGACATCATGAAAATTGGAATTATCGGCGGAGGATCCGTCGGTCTTTTATGCGCCTATTATTTGTCACTTGATCACGACGTGACTGTTGTGACGAGGCGGCAAGAACAGGCTGCGGCCATTCAGTCTGAAGGAATCCGGCTTTATAAAGGCGGGGAGGAATTCAGGGCTGATTGCAGTGCGGACACGAGTATCAATTCGGACTTTGACCTGCTTGTCGTGACAGTGAAGCAGCATCAGCTTCAATCTGTTTTTTCGT
Organism: Bacillus sp. 204(2023); assembly: GCF_037027505.1. Lineage (NCBI taxonomy): Bacteria > Bacillati > Bacillota > Bacilli > Caryophanales > Bacillaceae > Bacillus > Bacillus sp. 204(2023). The sequence goes on from NZ_JAXCHE010000002.1 coordinate 259,129, forward strand.
CGCTTGAACGAATCGGGAAGACGAATATATTATTTTTGCAAAACGGCATGGGGCATATCCACGACCTAAAAGACTGGCACGTTGGCCATTCCATTTATGTTGGAATCGTTGAGCACGGAGCTGTAAGAAAATCGGATACAGCTGTTGATCATACAGGCCTAGGTGCGATAAAATGGAGCGCGTTCGACGATGCTGAACCAGACCGGCTGAACATCATGTTTCAGCATAACCATTCGGATTTTCCGATTTATTATGAGACGAATTGGTACCGTCTGCTGACGGGCAAGCTGATTGTAAATGCGTGTATTAATCCTTTAACTGCGTTATTGCAGGTGAAAAATGGAGAACTGCTGACAACGCCTGCTTATCTGGCTTTTATGAAGCTGGTATTTCAGGAGGCATGCCGCATTTTAAAACTTGAAAATGAAGAAAAGGCTTGGGAGCAGGTTCAGGCCGTTTGTGGACAAACGAAAGAGAATCGTTCATCAATGCTGGTTGACGTCATTGGAGGCCGGCAGACGGAAGCTGACGCCATTATCGGATACTTATTGAAGGAAGCAAGTCTTCAAGGTCTTGATGCCGTCCACCTAGAGTTTTTATATGGCAGCATCAAAGCATTGGAGCGAAATACAAACAAAGTCTTTTGAGCTTTTTCGGTAACATGCTATACTCATTTCGGATCACTAACTATTTATTGGAGAAAGGAAGTTCTAGAAGATGCAGCTAACTGAACTTTCCATCAAAAATCAGAATGTGTTTGTACAGCACTATATAGATGGCAAAGAAGAAATGTCTTCTTTTTTTGATTACAGTATTCATCATAAGGACATGTGGCGCGAAAGACTGGAAGACTTATCTTCCCGGTTTTTCGCAAGAGAGGAATTGGCGGCGTACTTAACCTCTTACCATAATAAATTCGGTTCAAGTGCGATGCAGTCTGCTATTGAGAAGCTGAAGGACCCGTCAAGTGCCGCTGTAGTCGGCGGACAGCAGGCAGGACTTTTAACAGGACCGCTTTACACCATACATAAAATCATTTCAATCATTGTTTTAGCAAAGCAACAAGAAAAGGAACTGCAAGTGCCTGTCATACCAATCTTCTGGGTGGCTGGAGAAGACCACGATTTGGATGAGATTAATTTTGTTCATACATCTGAAGAGAATGGGCCTGTGAAAAAAAAGCTGCCTCAGTCTTATTGGAAGAAATCATCAGCAGCGAGTACATCGCTTGATCAGGAAAAGTGTGCCGCGTGGATAGATGATGTTTTTGCCGCTTTTGAAGAAACAGACCATACGAATACACTTCTCGACAATGTGAAACGATGTTTAAGGGAATCTGTTACGTTTACTGACTTCTTTGAACTGCTGATCGCGGATTTGTTCCAAGAAGAGGGCTTAGTTTTATTAAATTCTGGAGATCCGGGGATTAAAAAGCTGGAAACGGCCATGTTCCAAAAGATTCTTCGAGAAAATGATGAACTCGCCCGGGCTGTATCAGATCAGCAGGCCTTCATGCGTCAAGCAGGCTACAAACCGATTATCGAGTCCGGAAAAGAGCAGGCGAATCTGTTTTATGAATACGAAGATGAGCGTTTTTTAATTGAAAAAGATAACGGCCGATTTGTCATCAAAGAGCTTGATCTAGGATGGACGATGGATGAACTTCATACACATATGGAAGAACATCCAGAGCGTTTCAGCAACAATGTTGTAACGAGACCGTTAATGCAGGAATTTCTCATTCCGACTTTAGCATTTATTGCAGGGCCTGGAGAAATCAATTATTGGGGCGAGCTCAAACAGGCTTTTGCGGTGATGGGCTTCAAAATGCCTCCTGTCATGCCAAGGCTGAACATTACGATACTTGAGCGGCATATTGAGAAAAAACTGGCTGAACGGAATATCTCGTTACAAGACGCGATTGAGCGCGGAACGGAGAATCAAAGAGAGACATACTTCGAGCGCCAGATTCCGGAAGAGTTTACGGCGGTGATGGATCAGGCGAAAAGCCAAATTGAAGCGATTCACAAAACGGTCAGGCAGGAGGCGTTAAAGGTTGATCAAAGCATGGAACCTTTACTCCTGAAAAATGCCGCTTTTATTCAGGATCAGCTTCAATTCTTAGAGCGCACGGTAACGAAGCGAATTGAAGAAAAAGAAGGCTACGTCTTGAAGGATTATGAAAGAATTCAAAATAGCATTAAGCCGCTTCTTGCGCCGCAAGAACGGATTTGGAATATCATGTATTATTTGAACAGGTACGGTCCAAAATTCTTCACGACATTCAAGAATCTGCCATTTTCTTTTCAAAATCAACATCAAGTTGTCAAACTTTGAAATAAAGTTTTAAAGAACCCTGACTAGTTCAGGGTTTTTTTTTATGGGTAAACAGTGTAAAATGAAGTTGTGGAGCGAAGTGGTGAATAGTGGTGAGTTAAGGAGAGAAAGTGGGGCAAGAGATCATGTTTATGGGTGAATATCAGCATACCATCGATGCGAAAGGCCGCATGATCGTACCCGCTAAATTTAGAGAAGGCCTAGGTGAGCAATTTGTGCTGACTAGAGGACTTGACCAATGTCTCTTCGGCTACCCTATGCACGAATGGAAACAAATTGAAGAAAAACTAAAAGCTCTTCCTCTCACAAAGAAAGATGCCCGCGCGTTTACCCGTTTCTTCTTTTCAGGGGCGACTGAATGCGAACTGGACAAGCAAGGCAGGGTAAATATCGCATCATCTCTATTGAATTACGCCAAACTGGAAAAAGAATGTGTTGTTATCGGGGTTTCTAATCGAATTGAATTGTGGAGTAAAGTAATTTGGGAACAATACACAGAAGAGCAAGAAGATTCATTTGCTGAAATTGCTGAAAACATGATTGGGTTTGATATATAATGATTCTTCGTGTATAACACTCTAAAAACAATTTCAATTCATCCTGATAAAAGGTGGGACCAACACAATATGTTTCAACACAAGACAGTACTTCTTCGTGAAACCGTAGACGGACTTAATATTAAACCAGACGGTACATATGTAGACTGCACACTCGGCGGAGCTGGGCATAGTACATACTTATTGCAGCAGTTATCCGAGAAGGGGCGTTTAATCGCTTTTGACCAAGATGATACGGCATTACAGCATGCTAAAGAAGTGTTGTCCGATTATAAAGGACAGCTCATTCTGATTAAAAGCAATTTCAGGTATTTAAAAGAATGTTTGAATGAACAAGGCATTACAGAAGTAGACGGCATTTTATTTGATTTAGGGGTGTCCTCTCCGCAGCTGGATACACCGGAGCGCGGATTCAGTTACCATCATGACGCACCGTTGGACATGAGGATGGACCAGTCGGCTACGCTTTCGGCGAAAGAAGTCGTTAATGAGTGGCGCTATGAGGATCTCGTCCGTATTTTCTTTAAATACGGAGAAGAGAAGTTCAGTAAACAGATCGCCAGAAAAATTGAGGAGGCAAGAATGAAGTCTCCTATTCAAACTACGGGCCAACTGGTCGATCTAATAAAAGACGCGATTCCCGCTCCAGCAAGAAGGAGCGGGGGACATCCCGCTAAACGCGTGTTTCAGGCAATCAGAATTGCCGTAAACGATGAACTTAGGGTGTTTGAAGAAGCTTTGGAGCAGGCAATTGAGGTTCTGAAGCCAGGGGGCAGGGTATCAGTCATTACCTTCCACTCGCTAGAAGACAGAATTTGCAAAACCACTTTTAAAGAAAAGTCGTCGCTTCCGGAACTTCCTCCGGGGCTTCCTGTTATACCGGAAGAGTTTGAACCGGAGCTGAAGCTCATCACACGAAAACCGATTACGGCATCTCAAGAAGAGCTTGAAGAGAACAACCGGGCTCGTTCTGCCAAGCTTCGGATTGCTGAAAAAAGAAAATAACGAAACGCGAACGCAAAATTAAAAGGAGGTCATCAGCCTATGAGCAATTTAGCTTACCAACCAGAGAAACAGCAGCGGCATGCGATCAGTCCTGAGAAAAAAGTGATTGTCAAGAAAAGGGCTTCCATTACTCTCGGAGAAAAAGTGCTTCTTGTCCTCTTTGCTGCGGCGGTGCTCAGCGTATCGCTTTTGATCGTATCGAAGGCGTATGCGGCATATCAAACCAATATTGAGGTTCAAAAGCTTGAGGAGCAAATTTCATCCGAAAATAAGCAAATTGGTGACCTCGAAAAAAGCGTTGCTGATTTAAGCAAACCGCAGCGCATTATGGACATTGCGAAAAAGAACGGCTTGAATTTAAAAGATAAAAAAGTGAAAAACATACAGGAATGATTCAAATGCCAAAAAAGAATAAATTTATGAATAGAGGAGCAGCGATTCTAAGTATTTGTTTCGCTCTCTTTTTCTTTGTCATCCTGGGGAGAATGGCATATATTCAAATAACCGGAAAAGCGAACGGCGAAGTGCTTGCGACAAAAGCGACAGAGCAGCATGAAAAGAAACGGACCATCGAAGCGAGCCGCGGCTCGATTTTAGACCGAAAAGGAAAAGTCATAGCAGAGGACACAGCGACGTATAAACTGATTGCGATTCTCGATAAAAAAATGACCACTGATGTCAAGCATCCTCAGCATGTTGTAAACAAAGAAAAAACGGCGGAAGCATTGTCTAAAGTGATAAACTTGGACAAGGCCGACATCCTTGATATCTTAAATAAAGATGCAAAACAAGTCGAGTTTGGCTCAGCTGGCCGGGATATTACGTATTCACAAAAGCAAAAAATTGAAAAAATGAAACTCCCGGGCATTTCATTTTTGCGGGATACAAAACGCTACTATCCAAATGGTATTTTCGCATCCAATTTAATCGGCTATGCCGAGGTTGATCAAGAAACAAATGAAATTTCCGGCGCGATGGGATTAGAAAAAGTGCTGGATAAGTATTTGAAGGAGCGCGACGGATATGTGACATATGAAAGCGACAAATCCGGCTGGGAGCTCCCGAACAGCAAAAATAAAATTACAGCGCCAAAAAATGGTGACAATGTATATTTAACCATTGACCAGAAAATTCAAACCTTTTTGGAAGACAGCATGACAAAAGTAGCGCAAAAGTATAATCCGAAAAAAATCATGGCCGCAGTTGTCGATCCGAAAACGGGCAAAGTCCTTGCTATGGGACAGCGCCCAAGCTTTGATCCGAACAAGCGCGATGTGACAAACTACTATAATGATTTGATTTCATATGCGTATGAACCCGGATCAACGATGAAGATTTTCACACTCGCTGCTGCAATGCAGGAAAATGTGTTTAATGCGAACGAACAATATAAATCAGGAACATTTGAAGTTGGCGGAGCACCTGTTAAGGATCACAATAACGGAGTAGGCTGGGGTCCGACAACATATCATGACGGCGTCCTAAGGTCGTCGAATGTCGCTTTTGCGAAACTGGCGAAAGAAAAGCTGGGATATGACCGCCTCAATCAATATTTGCACAAATTCAATTTTTACCAGAAAACAGGTATTGATTTACCAGGAGAAGTCTCCAGTAAAATCAACTTTAAATATGAATTTGATAAGGCGTCAACTGCATACGGCCAAGCGTCTGCGGTCACACCAATTCAGCAGCTTCAGGCTGCGACGGCAATTGCGAATGACGGTAAAATGATGAAACCTTATGTGATTGACCATATCGTTGACCCAGATAAAGATAAAACTATTTATCAAAATAAGCCGGAATCAGCCGGAACTCCGATTTCTGCAAGCACTGCGAAAAAGGTGCGGGATATATTGGGAGAAGTCGTTACATCGAAGATCGGAACAGGGCAAGCTTATAAAATCGAAGGTTTTGATGTTGCTGGGAAAACAGGTACTGCGCAAATAGCCGGTAAAGGCGGATATTTAGACGGCACAGATAACTATATCTTTTCGTTTATGGGTATGGCACCAAAAGATGATCCTGAGCTTTTAATTTATGTTGCTGTACAGCAGCCGCAGTTAAAAGCAGGACAGAGCAGTTCAGAACCAGTATCTGAAATCTTCAACCCAACAATGAAAAACAGCCTGCACTACCTAAACATTGAACCAACTGAAAAATCTGACTCAGATAAGGAAGAAACAAAAGCGCAGACAATGCCTGATTTAACAGATCAAACGGTAGCTGCTGCTCAAAAGAAAGCAAAAGAGGAGAATCTCACACCAATTGTCATCGGCAGTGAAGTCGCTGTAAAAGAACAGTATCCGAAAGCGGATGAGGAAGTTCTCACCAATCAAAAGGTCTTCCTGAAAACGGGCGGCAAAATCAAAATGCCTGATATGACAGGGTGGTCGAGAAGAGAGGTTCTGCAGTACGGCGAGCTCGCGGGAATTCATATTGAAGTAAACGGGCAAGGCTACGCTGTCAGCCAAAGTGTTAAGAAAGACAAAGAAATCAAAGACAAAACCGTAATCAAGGTTAAGTTTAAAAATCCTGATTAAAAAGAAAGCTTGCGTTATGCAGGCTTTCTTTTTTTATGCCTTCAGAGGAGCATCGTTCTACCTGTCCAATTTCAGGCATAAAATGAAACAAGCCTAAATAAGGAGTGAACGGTCTCTTGCGCGTCTCGAATGTAACGGTTAGAAAACGTTTATTATTTGTTTTGCTTTTTGGCGTGATCGTGTTTCTGATCATTGATACAAGGCTGGGGTATGTTCAGTTTGTGATGGGCGAAAAACTGACTTCGCTGGCGAAAGATTCCTGGAGCCGGAACTTGCCGTTTGAGCCGGAGAGAGGCGAGATTCTGGATCGGAATGGTGTGAAGCTCGCAACAAATAAAAGTGCGCCGACCGTATTCGTCGTGCCGCGCCAAGTTCAGAATCCGATGAAAACGAGCAAGCAGCTTGCGGCGGTGCTCAACATGTCAGAAGAAAAAGTATATAAACATGTGACTAAAAAAGCGTCAATCGAAAAGATCACTCCTGAAGGGAGAAAAATTTCAAATGAGAAGGCGAAGGAAATCAAAGCGCTTGATTTAAAAGGTGTGTATGTTGCGGAGGACAGTATCCGTCATTACCCGTTCGGCAGCTTTTTATCTCATGTGCTTGGATTTGCAGGAATTGACAACCAAGGACTCCTTGGACTGGAAGCCTATTACGACGATGATTTAAAAGGGGAAAAAGGTTCTGTTAAGTTTTATACAGATGCCAAGGGGAAGAAGATGCCTGATGAAGCGGATGACTATACGCCGCCTAAGGATGGGCTTGATATGAAGCTGACGGTTGATTCAAAGGTCCAGACGATAATGGAAAGAGAGCTTGATAACGCTGAGGCCAAATATCATCCGGACGGCATGATTGCCGTAGCCATGAATCCGAAAAACGGAGAAATCTTGGGGATGTCTAGCAGGCCTGACTTCGACCCTGCTGATTACCAATCTGTTGATCCGTCCGTCTACAATCGAAATCTGCCAGTATGGAGCACGTATGAACCGGGATCTACCTTTAAAATTATTACACTTGCAGCAGCCCTTGAAGAGCAAAAAGTAAATTTGAAACGGGATCAATTTTATGATAAAGGGCATGCGGAAGTGGACGGAGCGAGACTGCGCTGCTGGAAAAGAGGCGGGCACGGGCTGCAGACGTATCTGGAAGTTGTGCAGAACTCCTGCAACCCGGGGTTTGTTGAATTAGGCGAGCGCTTAGGAAAGGAAAAGCTTTTCAAATATATCAAAGACTTTGGTTTTGGACAAAAAACGGGGATTGATCTCCAAGGCGAGGGAACAGGCATCTTATTCCCGCTTGAGAGAGTGGGCCCTGTGGAGCAAGCAACTACGGCTTTCGGACAGGGAGTATCCGTCACACCGATTCAGCAGGTTTCAGCAGTATCCGCCGCTGTAAACGGAGGAACGCTCTACACACCTTATATTGCAAAGGAATGGATCGATCCTGTTACGAAGAAAACGGTCAAAAAACAATCACCAATCGCAAAGAAACAAGTCATTTCTGAGGAAACATCCAAACAAATCCGCTATGCTCTAGAAAGCGTCGTCGCAGAAGGAACAGGCCGCAATGCATTTGTAGAAGGATATCGTGTCGGAGGAAAAACGGGAACTGCACAAAAGGTTAAAGATGGAAAATACCTTGAGAACAACCATATTGTATCATTTATCGGTTTCGCGCCAGCTGATGATCCGAGTCTAGTCGTCTACGTTGCGGTGGATAACCCGAAAGGCACGATTCAGTTTGGCGGAACGGTTGCAGCGCCTATTGTCGGAAATATTATGAGAGACAGTCTGCCGGAACTTGGTGTGAAGCCCCGGAAAAATCAAATCGAGAAAAAATACCAATGGAACGACACAAAAACAATAGAAGTTCCGAATGTTGTAGGGATGTCTGTCTCAGATCTTGAGTCACTATTGGTGAATCTCAATGTGGATGCTTCCGGGAAAGGGAGCAAAATCGTTAAACAATCGCCAGCTGCCGGAACGAAAGTAAAAGAAGGCTCAAAGATACGCGTGTATTTGACTGAAGAAGATGAAAAGGAGGCAGCCGATTGATTCGGGCTGCCTATTCTTTTATTGCAGAAAAAATGCTGATATCTTTCAAGATTAGCTGGATGTATCCTTTTATTTACGCTAAAATATGAACTGTATGCTTAAAATCATTACCACATCATTTGATGTGACTTCAATGATAAAAAGAACGAATTAGAATGTTGAGAGGTTTGATACGATGAAACTTACAAAGCTGCTTACATACTTAACAACCGAACCTTCTGTAAACGACTCACAAGACCCTGAAATAACTTCAATTGAGATGGACTCCAGAGAAGTAAAGAAAGGGAGTCTTTTTGTATGTGTAAAAGGGTATACGGTGGATGGCCACGATTTTGCGCAAAAAGCAGTAGAAAACGGCGCAGCGGCTATTGTGGCAGAAAGAGAGGTCGATGTGAATGTTCCTGTTATTATTGTCCGGCAGTCACTTCGCGCGCTCAGCGTTTTGTCTGATGCGTTTTACGGACAGCCGACGAAGAAGCTTCAGCTGATTGGGATAACAGGGACAAACGGCAAAACATCAACGACCCACATGGTCGATGAGATTCTGAAAAAAGCGGGAAAACGCACAGGCTTGATCGGTACAATGTACATGAAAATCGGAGACGAAACACTTCCTGTTAAAAACACGACTCCGGAAAGCGTCACGCTGCAGAAAACGTTTAAGAAAATGAATGACAAGCACGTTGACACTGCAATCATGGAGGTTTCTTCCCACGCTTTGTCTTTAGGACGCGTCCATGGCTGTGATTATGATATTGCCGTGTTTACGAATTTAACACAGGACCATCTGGACTATCATAAAACGATGGATGAGTACCGGCATGCAAAAAGCTTGCTCTTTTCCCAGCTTGGCGGAGCTTTCAACCATGAACATCCAAAGCGTGCCGTCCTGAATGCTGACGATGAGGCGAGCGCTTATTTTGAAAAGGTAACAGCTGCGCATATCTCTACATACGGAATTAAAAACGATGCTGATGTGATGGCGAAGAACATCAGTATCACTGCACAGGGCACAAGCTTTGATCTCGTGACAAACAAAGGCACGAAGCACATCACGATGTCTCTCGTCGGACAATTTAATGTGTATAACGTGCTGGCCGCTGTTGCGACATGTATTGCAGCAGGCATACCGTTTGAAATCATCACTGAGGCTGTTGAAGAATTGCATGGTGTAAGGGGACGTTTTGAATTGGTCAATCAGCAGCAGGAGTTTCCTGTCATTGTAGACTACGCGCACACACCGGACAGCCTTGAAAATGTGCTGGAGACATGCAGAGACATGACGGAAGGAAAGCTATTTGTCGTTGTCGGCTGCGGAGGAGACAGAGATAAGACGAAGCGCCCGAAAATGGCTAAAATTGCTGTGGAGCTGGCTGACGAGCCGATTTTCACGTCAGATAACCCGAGAAGCGAAGATCCTCGCGCGATTTTAAGAGATATGGAAGCAGGAGTAGAGAACGCATACTATCACAGTATTGCAAACCGCGAGCAGGCGATCTTTTTCGCAATTGCCAATGCCAAAAAAGGCGACGTTGTCCTCATTGCCGGAAAAGGACATGAAACCTATCAGCAGATCGGAAATGAAACTTTCGATTTTGATGATGCTGAAGTAGCGGCGAGAGCCATTGTTGAACTCAATAAGAATAAGACGAATTCATAGGAAAGAGATGTTACTGAATAATGGAGCTTGAAAAGATTTTTCATATGGAAAAAAATCATGAATATGATAACTACGTATGTCGTTTGAAAGAAACAGGAGGAGAAAAGGACAATGCTTGAGCAAGTCATTCTGTTTACAATTTTAATGGGGTTTTTAATTAGTGTTCTGCTCTCTCCGATTCTTATTCCGTTTTTAAGAAGATTAAAATTCGGCCAGAGTATTAGAGAAGAAGGACCGAAATCACATCAGAAAAAATCAGGGACACCGACAATGGGCGGGGTCATGATCATACTTTCTATCATAGTGACAACAATTGTGATGACACAGAAGTTTTCAGAAATAAGCCCCGAAATGGTGCTGCTTCTGTTTGTTACGCTAGGCTACGGTTTGCTTGGCTTTTTAGATGATTACATCAAGGTTGTCATGAAGCGCAATCTTGGATTGACATCAAAGCAAAAGCTGATCGGACAAATTATTATTGCAGTTGTATTCTACGCCGTGTATCATTACTACAATTTTGCGACGGATATTCGCATTCCTGGAACTGACTTATCATTTGATCTTGGCTGGGCTTACTTTATCCTTGTGCTCTTTATGCTAGTCGGCGGATCAAACGCAGTTAACCTGACTGACGGCCTTGACGGGTTATTATCCGGTACTGCGGCGATTGCCTTTGGCGCCTTTGCCATTCTGGCATGGAATCAGTCTCAATATGACGTAGCGATTTTCTCAGTTGCCGTTGTCGGTGCAGTTCTGGGCTTCCTTGTATTTAATGCTCATCCGGCCAAAGTTTTTATGGGAGATACGGGATCGCTTGCATTGGGAGGAGCCATCGTTACCATTGCCATTTTAACGAAATTAGAGATCCTGCTGGTTATCATCGGCGGTGTATTCGTTATCGAGACATTATCTGTTATTTTGCAGGTCATCAGCTTTAAAACGACAGGTAAACGAATCTTTAAAATGAGTCCGCTTCATCACCATTATGAGCTTGTCGGCTGGTCTGAATGGAGAGTAGTCGTGACGTTTTGGGCTGCGGGACTTTTGCTTGCCGTTTTAGGAATTTACATCGAGGTGTGGTTATAAGTGGAAAATGATCAATTTTTACAGAAACAGCATTTTTTAATCCTTGGGCTTGCGAAAAGCGGATATGCGGCGGCCTCCATTCTTCATGAAAAAGGCATTTATGTTGCAGTCAATGATCAAAAGCCTTTTGAAGAAAATGAACCGGCACAAAAGCTTTCTGAAAAAGGAATCGAAGTTGTTTGCGGAGAGCATCCAGTTTCTCTGTTTGATCAGCACCAAATTACGATTCTGATCAAAAACCCGGGAATTCCTTATGAAAATATTATGGTTCAGGAAGCGGAGAAACGAGGCATTCCGGTTTGGACGGAAATTGAGCTCGCTTACTACCTGACCAGCGCCAAGTTTATCGGTATTACCGGATCGAACGGTAAAACGACCACGACAACGCTAATTTACGAAATGCTCAAAGCTGACTCGCAAAAAGCACTGATTGCCGGAAACATCGGCACAGTCGCAAGTGAGGTTGCCTATCATGCTGATGGAGATGAATGGATCGTTACTGAACTGTCTTCGTTTCAGCTGATGGGAACACACGCTTTCAGACCGGAAATCAGCCTGATTTTAAATGTATTTGACGCCCATCTGGATTATCACCATACGCGTGAAAACTATGAAAAAGCGAAACAGAAAGTGTACCTTCATCAGACTGCTTCAGATAAAGCTATTGTCAACCAGGATGATGAAACCGTCGTGCGTCTTGCTGAAGCCGGAAAAGCCGAAATCGTCCCATTTTCAGTCAGCAAAACGCTTGAACAGGGCGCATATGTAAAAGACAGTATGATTATGTTTAACGGCGAAGCTATTCTTCCTCTGGAAGAGGTTGTACTGCCCGGTGCTCATAACCTGGAGAACATTTTAGCAGCTATTGCAGTTGTGAAAACGGCAGGAGCATCCAATGAGGCGGTTAAAAAGGTGCTGACAAGCTTTACTGGTGTGAAGCACCGCCTCCAATATGTCACAACTGTGAATGGCCGCAAATTTTATAACGACAGTAAAGCAACAAACATTCTGGCGACAAGCAAGGCGCTTTCAGCTTTTGATAAGCCGGTCATTCTGCTTGCGGGCGGACTGGATCGCGGAAATGGTTTTGATGACTTGAAACCTTATATGAAGCATGTCAAAGCAGTGCTTACATTTGGCCAGACGGCGCCAAAACTCGAGAAACTCGGCAATGAACTGGGAATACAACATGTCAAACGTGTCGATAATGTTGAACAAGCAGTATCTGCGGCGTTTGCGCTCTCAAATGAAGGAGATGTCATCCTGCTGTCACCCGCGTGTGCGAGCTGGGATCAATTCAAAACATTTGAAGAACGCGGTGACATGTTTATAGATGCCGTGCATATGCTTAAGTAAGGGCTTGTCTTGAAGTAAATCGGCAGCCCTAATGACTTTAAGCTTGGGGTGTCGATTGCTTTGACTACTAAAAAAACATCGCCTGATTTGTTATTGGTCATCATTACGTTATTATTATTAACAATCGGATTAATTATGGTGTACAGTGCGAGTGCGGTATGGGCGGATTATAAATTTGACGACTCATTTTTTTTCGCGAAACGGCAGCTTTTGTTTGCGGGAATCGGCGTCATTGCTATGTTTTTTATCATGAATGTCGATTATTGGACTTGGAGGACATGGTCCAAATTGCTGATGGTTATCTGCTTTTTCCTTCTGGTGCTTGTTTTGATACCGGGCGTCGGAATGGTGCGGAACGGTTCAAGAAGCTGGATCGGAGTCGGAGCATTCAGCATACAGCCTTCAGAGTTTATGAAGCTTGCGATGATTGCATTCCTTGCTAAATTTCTCTCTGAAAAACAAAAAAACATCACATCGTTCAGACGGGGGTTCGTCCCCGCACTTGGCATCGTGTTTTCAGCATTTTTGATTATCATGTGCCAGCCTGACCTCGGAACGGGGACAGTAATGGTCGGAACTTGTATTGTCATGATTTTTGTAGCCGGCGCGCGGATCGCCCATTTCGTCTTTCTCGGGCTGATCGGCCTTAGCGGATTTGTCGGGCTCGTACTATCGGCTCCATATCGGATTAAGCGGATTACCTCATACTTAAATCCATGGGAAGACCCGCTCGGAAGCGGATTTCAGATCATTCAATCGCTTTATGCAGTGGGACCCGGCGGGTTGTTCGGAATGGGGCTCGGACAAAGCAGACAGAAGTTCTTTTATCTGCCTGAGCCGCAAACAGACTTTATTTTCGCCATCTTGTCAGAGGAGCTGGGCTTTATCGGGGGAACACTTATTTTGCTCCTCTTCAGCGTCCTGCTGTGGAGAGGAATTAGAATTGCGCTTGGTGCCCCTGATCTGTACGGAAGCTTTGTCGCAGTCGGTATTATTTCAATGATTGCCATTCAAGTCATGATCAATATCGGCGTAGTCACGGGCCTGATTCCTGTAACAGGCATCACGCTCCCGTTTTTGAGCTACGGAGGCTCTTCATTGACTCTGATGCTGATGGCAGTCGGTGTGCTGCTGAATGTAAGCCGCTACTCGAGGTATTAACGAATGTATGTCCAAGCTTCCTGTTTAACATGAAGCTTGGAAACAATTGATGCGATAACCCTGTCCAACAAAACAGGGTTATCGTTATGTTATAGAGAAACTTAGACTGGGGGAAAAGAAATGCGAATTGCAATAAGCGGAGGCGGTACAGGGGGACATATTTATCCTGCGCTTGCTTTTATTAAAGAAGTGCAAAGACGTCATCCTAATGTGGAATTTTTATATATCGGAACAGAAAACGGGCTGGAGAAAAAAATTGTTGAGCGGGAGAATATACCGTTTCGTGCAATTGAAATTACAGGATTTAAAAGAAAATTGTCATTTGAAAATGTCAAGACTGTGATGCGTTTTCTGAAGGGCGTCAAAAAGAGTAAATCGTATTTAGCGGAATTTAAGCCCGATGCCGTAATTGGAACGGGCGGTTATGTATGCGGGCCGGTTGTTTATGCCGCTGCGAAAATGGGAATTCCGACTATTGTCCATGAACAAAACAGCCTGCCGGGCATCACGAATAAGTTTCTTTCAAAATATGTTAATAAAGTAGCGATTTGTTTTGAAGAAGCGAAATCACATTTTCCTAGCGAGAAAGTTGTATTTACGGGAAACCCGAGAGCCTCTGAAGTCGTCTCAATAAAGACGGGACGATCAATGGCTGAATTTGGGCTTTCTGAAGACAAAAAAACGGTCTTAATTTTCGGCGGAAGCCGAGGCGCTGCACCGATTAACCGCGCTGTCATTGACATGCAGGATGCGCTGAAAACAAGAGACTATCAAGTGCTGTATATCACCGGTGAGGTTCACTATGAAAAAGTAATGAATGAGCTGAAAAGCAAGGGTGCCGCTGATAATATGGTCACAAAGCCGTTTCTTCATCAAATGCCTGAGTATTTAAAGGCCATTGATGTCATTGTGGCCAGAGCCGGTGCAACAACGATTGCCGAAATTACTGCTCTCGGAATCCCAAGTGTTCTGATCCCGAGTCCATATGTGACAGCGAATCACCAGGAGGTCAATGCGAGATCTCTTGGCCAGCATGATGCGGCGATTGTACTGAAAGAAACAGAGCTCAGCGGGGAGAAGCTGATTGAAGCGCTAGACCGGATTGTACTGAATGAGCAAACGTTAAAGGAAATGAGCGAACGAACAAAGTCACTCGGTGTTCCTGACGCGGCTGCCCGTTTATACAGCGTACTCGAGGAATTAAAAAAATAGTAGAAAAGCAAATGGAATGCGGAGGTTTACGATGGAGAAAGTGATACAGGAATTAAAAGAACGCGAAGTCGGCAAGGTTCTTTCAAATGAACCGCTCGCGAATCATACAACGATGAAAATCGGCGGACCTGCGGATGTATTGGTCATTCCAAGCAGTGTAGATGCTGTTAAAGACATCATGGACGTGATTAAAAAATATGATGTGAAGTGGACAGTCATCGGCCGCGGATCAAATCTTCTTGTTTTAGATGAAGGAATTAGAGGCGTAGTAATCAAGCTGGGTGCGGGTCTTGACCACTTGGAGCTTGAAGGGGAGCAAGTAACAGTCGGAGGCGGTTATTCAGTGGTCCGCCTTGCTACATCATTGAGCAAAAAAGGCCTGTCCGGTTTGGAATTTGCTGCCGGCATTCCAGGATCAGTCGGCGGAGCGGTTTATATGAATGCCGGCGCTCACGGTTCTGATATGAGCGAGATCCTCGTCAAAGCGCATATTTTGTTTGAAGACGGAACGATTGAGTGGCTGACAAATGAGCAGATGGATTTCAGCTACAGGACATCTGTACTGCAAAAGAAACGCCCGGGCGTTTGCCTTGAAGCTGTTTTGCAGCTGGAGCAGAAGGATAAGGAATCAATCGTTCAGCAAATGCAAAGCAATAAAGACTATAGAAAAAATACACAGCCGTATTCAAGCCCTTGTGCGGGAAGCATATTCAGAAATCCGCTTCCGAATCATGCCGGGAACCTTGTAGAAAAAGCAGGCTTGAAAGGATATCAAATCGGCGGTGCAAAGATATCGGAGATGCACGGAAACTTCATCGTCAATGCGGGAGGAGCATCAGCAAAAGATGTGCTTGATCTCATTGACCATGTGAAAAAGACAATCCGTGAAAAATACGAGATTGATATGCACACAGAGGTTGAAATCATCGGCGGAAATCGCTGATTCAAGTTCTGACTGAAGCTGTTCATATGATATACTGTAAGCAAACGACAAACGGCATCATAGTATGCCGTTTGTTTTGGAATAGACAGACTTTTAACAGCTGTTTCATTTGAATGAGGTGAACAGGCAATGAACCCGGGTCAAGACCGAGAAAAAATCGTTAACATTGAAGAGCGGATCCCTAAAATTAAAGAGCAGAGGAAACAAAAGGCAAACCGCCGTCTCATTTCATTTATTATGTTCTTTTTTATTATGGTGCTGATCATTGTGTACCTGCAAACACCAATCAGTAAAGTATCAACAATCTCTGTTACAGGGAATGAAAATGTATCAAAAAAGGAAATTATCGACCTTTCCGATATTAACAGCGGAGATACTGAGTTTTGGAGTTTGGACAAGCAAAAAACAGAAAAGAAGATTCAGCAAAATAAATTAGTGAAAAAAGCAGAGATCAGCAAATCGCTTCCTAATAAAATCAACATTGCAATCGAAGAATATAAAGCGATTGCTTATTTAGAAAAAGACGATGTGTACTATGAAGTGCTTGAAAACGGCTCAGTTCTGCCAAACGAAGTAACGCCGGATGATGCCGGACCGATTTTAGTGAATTGGACAAACGCGAAGAAGCGGTCTCAAATGGCCAAGCAGCTCGATGCGTTGTCAAATTCGTTAAAACAGTCGATTTCAGAAATTTATTATACGCCTGTAAAAATGGATGAAAACCGTATTAAGTTGTACATGAACGACGGTTATGTTGTTACTGCATCTATTAAAACGTTTGCAGACCGAATGAAGACGTATCCTTCTATCATTTCTCAGCTAAGCAGCAATAAAAAAGGAATCATTCATTTAGAAGTTGCCACCTATTTTGAAGAGTTTGGGAAAAACGATAAAGCTGCTAAAAAGGAAGATGAAAATTGAGGGGCAAATCAGCAGTCCTTCTTTCCTTGATTATGCTTATCGCAGGCTTTTTGATTTCATTTTCTTTTCAAATGACAAAAGAAAACAACAAAAGCGCGGCTGAGACGGAAGAGTGGAAAAAAGAATATGCGCTGAGAGATGAACTTCTGAAACAAGAGAAAGAAAATAAGAAGCTTGAAAAAGAATTATATCAAAAGCAAAACAAAGTCCGCCAGGCGGAAAATAAGCTGAAGAAAGAGAAGACGGAATACTATAATGTCCTCGAAGATACAGAAAAATACAGGATGTATATTGGGGAAGTCGGTGTGCAGGGAGAAGGCGTTGAGGTGACATTGGAAGATGCGTCATACATACCGGAAGGGGAGAATGTGAATAGTTACATCGTTCACGAAAGCCATATCTTCCAAGTAGTAAACGAACTGTATATCTCAGGAGCGGCGGCTGTCGCCGTTAATGGGCAGCGTTTGACGCATGATTCGTATATCAAATGCAATGGTCCTGTGGTAACGGTAGACGGGGTGCAGCATCCCGCTCCGTTTACGGTATCCGCTATTGGAGATCCGGATGTCCTGCTACCCTCGTTAAATATCGCAGGAGGCCTAATTGATCAGCTGTCAATGGATCATATTTCTGTTTCGGCAGAACAAGAGAAAAACGTACAAATGAAACCGATTCTGAAAACGAAGGAATGACTGAAAAAGCGGGTGAAATAGATTGAAAATAAAGCGTTCCTTCATAAGCATCAGTGTGCTTATGGTCATCTTCGGCCTGATGATATCTGTTCAGTTTAATTCGTTAAAGCACCCCAAAGTCCGGGATACAAGAGATATGTGGGATATTAGGGAAGAGCTGACATCAGAGCAGAAGAAGCAGGAAAAGCTGCTGGCTGAAATAAACAAATATGACAAACTTCTGAATAGTTATTCGCAAACGAAAGAAATGACAAAAGAAACCGCGCTCAATAATACCTTGCAAACCTTAAAAAAAACAGCCGGCATGACCGATATAACAGGTAGCGGAATTGTCATTACCATTTCCCCGCTTTTTTCTGAAAGCTTAACAGGAGAGCCTATCGAAAATCCGCCTCCGGATTTGCTGAAAAAGCTGATTAATGAACTCAACTCCTACGGTGCAGAGCATATCTCGATTAACGAGCGAAGAGTTGTGAATCATACAGTCATCAGAGATATAAACGGCACTACAAAAATAGACGGATACGCCCTTGACGATTATCCTTTAACAGTAAAAGTGCTTGCCAAAGATCCGGACATGTTACACAGCAGAGTGAAGGGGTCAGGCCTTGAGGATCTTTTTGCATCTGAAAATTTAGCATTAAAAGCCGGTAAATCTGAAAGCAAACTAACATTAAAAGCATATGACAGACCACTGGACGTACAACAGCTGAAACTGCTTAAAGACTGAAAAGGAGGAGAATTGTCATGTGGCTGCCCGTGTTGGGACTGGTGCTCGGAATAGCGATTGGACTAATGACAAACTTAACGATACCGAGTGAATACTCAAACTATTTATCGCTTGCGGTGCTTGCCGCACTTGATACATTAATCGGCGGAATCAGGGCGCATTTACAAGGTACATATGATGAAATGGTATTTGTTTCCGGTTTCTTTTTTAATATTATATTGGCAATAAGTTTAGCTTTTCTGGGAGTCCATCTTGGTGTAGACTTGTATTTAGCAGGTATATTCGCATTTGGAGTCAGATTATTTCAGAATATAGCCGTTATCAGAAGAAATCTACTAACAAAGTGGACTCTTTCTAAAAAAAATAAAAAAAATGTGATATAAAAGAGGATATACATAGGATATAACGAATATTTTCAATAAACATAAAATGTGAAAAGCACATAAAAATATTCTGTTGTTATTTTTTGTTACACACTTGTAAAGCCACATTCATTGTATTGTTGTTCCGCAAATAATAGAATAGAAATGATCGAAATGATCGAAATGTGAGGAGGTGCCATAGAATGAACAACAATGAACTTTACGTCAGTCTTGACATCGGTACGTCCAATACAAAAGTGATCGTCGGAGAAATGACAGATGATTCCCTTAATATTATCGGTGTGGGAAATGTACCGTCTGAAGGGTTGAAAAAAGGCTCAATCGTTGATATAGATGAGACCGTTCATTCTATAAGAAAAGCGTTTGACCAAGCTGAAAGAATGGTAGGTTTTCCGCTTAGAAAAGCTATTGTCGGCGTTAATGGAAATTATATCAATATTCAAGATACAAACGGTGTGGTAGCAGTTTCCAGTGAAAATAAAGAAATTCAGGTTGAAGATGTACGCCGTGTCATGGAGGCGGCACAGGTTGTTTCCGTACCGCACGAACAGCTGATTGTCGACGTCATTCCTAAACAGTTTATCGTAGATGGAAGAGATGAAATCACCGACCCGAAAAAAATGCTGGGTGTGCGTTTAGAAGTAGAGGGCACCTTGATCACCGGTTCAAAAACAATCTTACATAACTTACTCCGCTGCGTTGAAAGAGCTGGTATTGAAATAACTGATATTTGCCTTCAGCCGCTGGCAGCCGGTTCTGCTGCATTATCAAAGGACGAGAAAAACCTTGGTGTGGCTCTCATTGATATAGGGGGAGGGTCAACAACCATTGCCGTATTCCAGAACGGACATCTCACTTCTACCCGTGTCATTCCTCTCGGAGGCGAAAATATCACCAAAGATATCTCCATCGGATTGAGAACGTCAACAGAAGAAGCAGAACGCGTGAAAAAGCAATTTGGACATGCCTACTATGACGAAGCCTCGGAAGATGAAATATTTGAGGTAACCGTTATAGGCACCAATCAAAAACAAACATTTACACAGCAAGAAGCAGCGAATATCATTGAAGCGAGAGTAGAAGAAATTCTTGAAATTGTTTCAGAAGAGCTTCGCAGTATGGGAATTACCGATCTGCCGGGAGGCTTCGTGCTGACAGGAGGACAAGCAGCTATGCCGGGTGTCATGTCTTTGGCACAGGATGTGCTGCAAAACAATGTCAGAGTGGCAAGCCCGAATTATATCGGTGTAAGAGATCCTCAATATATGACGGGAGTGGGCCTGATCCAATTCGCCTGCCGGAATGCAAGAATCCAAGGCAGAAAAATAGGCTTTAAGATGCCTGAAGAAGCGATACAGGAAATCGCAGTCTCATCATCTGAGGAACAAGAGCAGCATCATCACCAAAATGAGGTGCAGCAGCGGCCAAAAGGAAAACAAAAAACACAAGCCGAACATAATAAACAGAGCAAAATGAAAAAACTATTAAGCATGTTTTGGGAATAGATAGATAGTCATTCGGCAGATTAGGAGGATTTAGCATGTTGGAGTTCGAAACAAACATAGACGGCTTAGCATCAATTAAAGTAATCGGAGTAGGAGGCGGCGGTAACAACGCCGTTAACCGAATGATTGAAAATGAAGTGCAAGGAGTAGAGTATATCGCGGTAAACACGGACGCTCAAGCTCTTAACCTGTCAAAAGCAGAAGTGAAAATGCAAATCGGCGCAAAGCTGACTAGAGGATTGGGAGCAGGTGCGAATCCGGAAGTCGGGAAAAAAGCCGCTGAAGAAAGCAAAGAGCAGATTGAAGAAGCACTTAAAGGCGCTGACATGGTATTCGTGACAGCTGGTATGGGCGGCGGAACAGGAACAGGTGCCGCACCGGTTATCGCACAAATCGCGAAAGACTTAGGCGCATTAACAGTCGGCGTTGTGACAAGACCGTTTACCTTCGAAGGACGCAAAAGACAGCTTCAGGCTGCAGGCGGAATCTCGGCAATGAAAGAAGCGGTGGATACACTGATCGTGATCCCGAACGACCGTATCCTTGAAATTGTTGATAAAAACACACCGATGCTTGAAGCATTCCGTGAAGCGGATAACGTACTTCGCCAAGGGGTTCAAGGTATCTCTGATTTGATTGCTACACCTGGTCTTATCAACCTTGACTTTGCTGATGTGAAAACAATTATGTCAAACAAAGGATCTGCTTTGATGGGTATCGGTATTGCTACTGGGGAAAATCGCGCGGCAGAGGCAGCAAAAAAAGCAATATCCAGCCCGCTTCTTGAAGCGGCCATTGACGGTGCGCAAGGCGTCCTCATGAACATCACTGGAGGAACAAACCTCAGCCTATATGAGGTTCAGGAAGCAGCAGACATTGTCGCTTCGGCGTCTGATCAAGACGTAAACATGATTTTCGGTTCTGTTATTAATGAAAATCTAAAAGATGAGATTGTGGTGACAGTGATTGCAACCGGCTTTATCGAACAAGAGAAGGACGTGACGAAGCCTCAGCGTCCAAGCTTAAATCAAAGCATCAAAACACACAATCAAAGTGTTCCGAAGCGTGAGTCAAAACGTGAGGAGCCTCAGCAGCAGAACACAGTAAGCCGTCATACTTCACAGCCGGCTGATGATACGCTTGACATCCCGACATTCTTAAGAAACCGTAATAAACGCGGCTAATGTAAAGGACAAAATCGTTTTCGATTTTGTCCTTTTTTGTTTTTCTCTTCACACTTTCCTTCTTATAAAGTCTTTTTCCCTATTGCTTCCTTCGCTTAGTAACAAAACAGATAATTAGACCTATTTATTTTTGTGACATTTTTATCATTTTCATATATATGGAAATTGAATGACATGAAACGACAATATCTGTAATTCAGATTGTCTACAGTTAATATACAGCGATGTTCTGACAAACCATTCATTATTAAAAGGAGGGACGACACTTTTTTTAAAAAGCATGTTGAAAAAGGGGGATGAAAATGAAGAAAAAAACGAAAAACAGACTCATCAGCTCTGTTTTAAGTACAGTTGTCATCAGTTCACTGCTGTTTCCGGGAGCAGCCGGGGCAAGCAGTAAAGTCACCTCACCTTCTGTTAAAAAGGAGCTTCAATCTGCGGAATCCATTCAAAACAAGATTTCGAGTTCATTAAAGAAAAGCTTTAAAAAGAAAGAAAAAACGACTTTTCTGATTAAATTTAAAGATCAGGCTAACACAGATAAAGCGGCAAAAGCGGCTGTTAAAAAAGCGAAATCGAAGAAGCTGTCTGCCGCTAAGACGGAATATCAAAAGCGTTCTGCTGTTGTGTCATCTTTAAAAGTCACAGCCGATGAATCCCAGCAAGATGTCCTAAAATACTTGAACACCCAGAAAGATAAAGGAAATGCAGACCAAATTCATTCTTATTATGTGGTGAATGGGATTGCTGTTCATGCCTCAAAAGAGGTTATGGAAAAAGTGGCGCAGTTTCCCGAAGTGGAAAAGGTGCTTCCTAATGAGAAACGGCAGCTTTTTAAGTCATCCTCCCCATTTAATATGAAAAAAGCACAGAAAGCTATTAAAGCAACTGACGGTGTGGAATGGAATGTAGACCAAATCGATGCCCCAAAAGCTTGGGCACTTGGATATGATGGAACTGGCACGGTTGTTGCGTCCATTGATACCGGGGTGGAATGGAATCATCCGGCATTAAAAGAGAAATATCGCGGGTATAATCCGGAAAATCCTAATGAGCCTGAAAATGAAATGAACTGGTATGATGCCGTAGCAGGCGAGGCAAGCCCTTATGATGATTTGGCTCATGGAACCCATGTGACAGGCACGATGGTGGGCTCTGAACCTGATGGAACAAATCAAATCGGTGTAGCGCCTGGCGCAAAATGGATTGCTGTTAAAGCGTTCTCTGAAGATGGCGGCACTGATGCTGACATTTTGGAAGCTGGTGAATGGGTTTTAGCACCAAAGGACGCGGAAGGAAATCCCCACCCAGAAATGGCTCCTGATGTTGTCAATAACTCATGGGGAGGGGGCTCTGGACTTGATGAATGGTACAGAGACATGGTCAATGCCTGGCGTGCGGCCGATATTTTCCCTGAGTTTTCAGCGGGGAATACGGATCTCTTTATTCCCGGCGGGCCTGGTTCTATCGCAAATCCGGCAAACTATCCAGAATCGTTTGCAACTGGAGCGACTGATATCAATAAAAAGCTCGCTGACTTTTCTCTTCAAGGGCCATCTCCATATGATGAAATAAAGCCGGAAATATCTGCACCGGGGGTTAATATTCGTTCATCCGTTCCCGGTCAGACATATGAGGATGGTTGGGACGGCACATCAATGGCAGGGCCGCATGTATCCGCTGTTGCTGCACTGCTGAAACAGGCGAATGCCTCACTTTCTGTTGATGAGATGGAGGATATATTAACCAGCACGGCTGAACCGCTCACGGATTCAACATTTCCTGATTCACCGAATAACGGATATGGCCATGGTCTGGTGAATGCTTTTGATGCTGTATCCGCTGTTACAGATGGTTTAGGGAAAGCGGAAGGACAAGTTTCTGTAGAGGGGGATGACCAAGAGCCTCCTGTCTATCAGCATGAGAAAGTAACTGAAGCTTATGAAGGTGGCAGCCTGCCACTAACTTTGACAGCTGAAGACAATGTGAGTGTGACATCTGTAAAGCTGTCCTACAAGCTTGATCAAGGTGAATGGACAGAAATAACGGCTAAACGAATCAGCGGTGATCATCTAAAAGGAACGTATCAAGCAGAGATCCCAGACATAAAAGGAACTAAAGTAAGCTATAAGTGGATGATTCACGATTTTGGCGGTCATGTCGTTTCGTCTGACGTATACGATGTAACAGTGAAACCAAGCATCACGACGGGATATAAGCAGGACTTTGAAACTGCACCCGGCGGCTGGGTTGCGAGCGGAACAAATAATAACTGGGAATGGGGAGTTCCGTCAACTGGCCCAAATACAGCAGCATCCGGGGAAAAAGTATATGGAACGAATTTGACAGGAAATTATGCCAACTCAGCAAACATGAACCTTGTTATGCCTCCTATTAAAGCACCTGATTCAGGAAGTCTGTTCCTTCAATTTAAAAGCTGGCACAATTTAGAGGATGATTTTGATTACGGCTACGTTTTTGTTCTTCCGGAAGGTGAAAAGAATTGGGAGCAGGCTGGTGTCTATAACGGAAAGACATCAAGCTGGACGGAGGAAGAAATTGATTTATCGGCTTATAAAGGCCAAAACATTCAAGTGATGTTTAACCTTCAATCTGATGAAAGCATTGCAAAAGAGGGCTGGTATATTGATGATGTAGTGCTTTCTGACAAATCAGCCGGAAAAACAGTCAAAAAGAATAAGCTGGGCGTCGAAAAGCCGTCTGGAAAGCAAAAGAAAAAGCCAGTAAATCCGAAAAAGGCTAAGTCATCTGCAAACACAGCGGTAAAACATCAGAACAAGGCTATACAGCCTCAAGTTTTGCCGCTCAGGGCACAAGTCAGTGTAGTGGAAACAGGAAAATCAACATATTCAGATCAATCCACAGGGCAGTACACGCTGAAGCACAAAGCGGGAGACTATACGCTTATGGCAGAAGCATATGGTTATCAGTCGAAAACACAAAAAGTATCTTTAAAGACGGATCAGACGACACAAGCTAATTTTACGTTAGAAGAGATGAAGAAGGGCACATTAAAAGGCACGGTCATCAATAAAACGACAGGAGAGCCGGTAAAAGGCGCTTCCGTTTATGTTGTAGAGGATGCTGCGGTGGAACCGGCTATGACAAACGACAAAGGTGAATATACGCTGGAGGCCTATGAAGGCGCTTATACGATTAAAGTCGCTGCACCGGGTTATTACAGTGATGAATTTTCCGTTGAGTTAAAAGGTGATGTTACAAAAGAAACTGCATTGAAGCCTTTTGTCGGTTATCCGGGTGAAATTGCATATGATGACGGAACGGCGGAGAATGCCAATTCCTATTTTGCTGCCGGGAACGGATGGGCGGTAAAAATGACGCTCGCTGACGGCAAGGACAAAGGCATGCTTACAGGAGGGCTGTTCAGATTCTGGGATACAGAGTTCCCTGATCCCGGCGGCACAGAGTTTAAGGTTGAGGTATACGATGCTACAGGAAAAGACGGAGCACCTGGCAAGAAAATTGCCGGGCCATTTAACGCTGAAGCTCTTCGCAATGGCGAGTGGACTAAGGTAGATCTCAGTTCAAAAGGGATTATGGTCGATAAAGACTTTTATCTCGTATATATCCAGTCGAAACCTGACCCGTATTCACCTGGACTGGCAATGGATGAAACCGGCCAGAATTCCGGCCGCAACTGGCAGTATATAGGTGGACAATGGGAGCCGGGTGACGAAGCGGACGGCAACTATATGATTCGCGCATTAGTTGATTACGAAGCTGCTGTACCTGAGATTATTTCACCGACAGACAAGTCATACACAAATAAGGAGAACGTCACTGTAAAAGGAAAAGCTTCACCTGGTACAACGGTACACATTTATAATGATGAGAAAGAAGCAGGAGAAACAAAAACTGCCGCGGACGGCACGTTCCAGACAGGCATCACACTCAGCAAGGGTGAAAATAAGCTGACGGCAACTGCATCAACAGATAACGGAACAACGGATGCCTCCAGCCCGATCACGGTCACGCTTGATCAAGAAAAGCCTGAATTAACTCTGGACAATCCAAAGGATGGCGAGAAAACAAATAAAGAAACGCTGACTGTCAAAGGGGCTGTATCCGATGACAATCTGAAAGACGTCAAGGTGAATGGCAAAAAAGCAACAATAACTGATGGTTCATACTCAGCCCGTATTCTTTTGGAGAATGGAAGCAATGAAATCAAGGTGATTGCTACAGACTTAGCAGGCAACAAAACGACGAAAAAGGCTGTCATTGATGTCAATTTTGACAAGCCTGTCATTTCCGGCTTAATTCCGGGAGAGGATAAAAACTTAAAAGCCGGTGAATCTGTGAAAATCGCTTTCTCAAGCACTGAGGATTTAGATGCAACGTTTATCATTCGTATGCCGCTGACCAATGCAAGAGCGAGTGTGCAAAATGCCACCGAACTCCCGTTAAGAGAAATCTCTCCGGGGAGATATGAAGGCTATTGGACTGCCACTTCTTCTATTAAAGCAAAAGGAGCAAAAGTAGAAGTGATCGTCCGAGATGATTATGGAAATGAAACAAGAAAAACTGCGAATGGAAAACTTAATATCAACACAGAAAATTAAGTGGAAAAAAGCTGCCGTCATTGGCAGCTTTTTTATATATCCTCTCATTACACTTCCTCGACAAATTAAGCAGATTTCCCTGAAAAATTGTATTTTCCTCTCAACATTAATTGACAGACTTTCCCACAGAGCTTGCTTTATACTTATGAAGCAAGAAGGGGAACAGCGTGAGGCAAGAAAGAAAGGAGTCAGATGTGAAAATCTATTTAGATGTCATTTGGCTGTTAAACTTTTGTTTTGATGCACTTTTGCTTTTGCTCACGGCATTTATTTTAAAACGGCATGTAAAAAAAAGAAGACTGGTAGGCGGAGCGTTCATCGGTTCCAGTATTGTCCTTTTGATGTTTACTCCTTTTTCGCCGATTGTTGAACATCCGGCTGGGAAGCTAGCTTTTTCAGTTGTGATTGTGGTGGTGACATTTGGCTTTAAAAGATTTCGGTTTTTCTTTCAAAATTTGTTTTCCTTTTATTTTGCCACTTTTTTAATGGGGGGAGGAATTATCGGAGCCCATTCTTTGCTGCAGTCAAATTCTATTGTTCAAAACGGTGTTATGATAACCAATCAAACAGGGTTTGGAGACCCGATCAGCTGGTTGTTTATTGTTGGGGGCTTTCCAGTATTATGGTTTTTTTCTAAAAGAAGAATTGAAGATATTGAAACAAAAAACATTCAATATGAGGAACGAGTCAGCGTGCAGGCAGATTTGGGCAGCCAAACACTTCATGTCAGAGGCCTGATTGATTCCGGTAATCAGCTGTACGATCCTCTTACAAAAACGCCGGTAATGATCATTTACATTGATAAACTGGAGCCGATTTTCGGAACAGCCGAAACGATGATCATTCGAAACACAGACCCATTGGAAGCCATCGAACAGCTCGATGATTCCTTTCGCTTTTTAGATAAAATGAGGTTGATTCCATACAGGGGAGTTGGTCAGCAAAACCAATTTTTATTATGCGTTAAACCGGATCACGTAACGATTATGACAAAAGAAGAAATGATTTCTGCAGATAAATGTTTAATCGGCATCAGCACAACAAAGCTGTCGGCAGATGGAGAGTTTGACGCGATTATTCATCCGAAAATGCTTTCGGGCAAGGCTGTCAAACACGTTTCATAATGTTCGCAAATGTCCGTTACTTATCATACTCAAACGGCGTGACATTTAGAAGGGAGAGGAAGATGAAAAAACTGAAATTACGGTTGACGCACCTCTGGTATAAGCTGCTGATGAAACTTGGGCTGAAAAGTGATGAAGTCTATTACATAGGCGGGAGTGAAGCCCTGCCGCCTCCATTATCTAAAGATGAGGAGCAGGTTTTGTTAATGAAGCTCCCCAACGGCGATCAGGCGGCGCGAGCCATTCTAATTGAACGCAATTTGCGTCTGGTCGTATATATCGCCCGTAAATTTGAAAATACGGGAATTAATATAGAGGATTTAATCAGCATCGGTACCATCGGTCTAATCAAAGCTGTGAATACATTCAATCCAGAAAAGAAAATCAAGCTTGCTACCTATGCCTCCCGGTGTATAGAAAATGAAATCCTGATGTATTTAAGAAGAAATAACAAAATCCGTTCAGAGGTTTCCTTTGATGAACCGCTTAATATTGATTGGGACGGCAATGAGCTTTTGCTTTCTGATGTGCTCGGCACTGACGATGACATCATCACTAAAGACATAGAAGCTAACGTCGATAAAAAGCTTTTGAAAAAAGCGCTTGAACAGCTTAATGAGAGAGAAAAGCAAATCATGGAGCTGCGGTTTGGGCTTGTCGGTGAAGAAGAAAAAACCCAAAAGGATGTAGCGGATATGATGGGGATTTCTCAGTCTTATATTTCGCGGCTTGAGAAAAGAATTATAAAAAGGTTGAGAAAAGAGTTCAACAAAATGGTGTAAAAAATTTTATGGTTTAAACCCCTTGATTTTACAGGGATTTCCTGATTTCGACAGTTTTTCGGTCTGAGTGCAGTGCATATTTTTCCCACCCAAGGAGATACTTAACGTTGTACAGCAGCTCCTGTAGGGAGGGAAAAAAGTGTCGAGAAATAAAGTCGAAATCTGCGGGGTGGATACCTCCAAATTACCAGTACTCAAGAATGAAGAGATGAGAAAGCTGTTTAGGCAGCTGCAGGATGAAGGCGATGATTCAGCAAGAGAAAAGCTTGTAAACGGGAACTTGCGTCTTGTCTTAAGTGTCATTCAACGATTTAATAACAGAGGGGAGTATGTTGATGACTTATTTCAAGTCGGCTGCATCGGACTAATGAAATCCATTGATAATTTTGACCTAAGCCACAATGTTAAGTTTTCAACATACGCTGTACCTATGATTATCGGAGAGATCCGCAGGTATTTACGCGATAATAACCCGATCCGTGTTTCAAGATCACTTCGGGACATCGCTTACAAGGCGCTTCAGGTAAGAGAGCGGTTAATCAGTGAGACAAGCAAGGAGCCGACTGCAGAAGACATCGCAAAAGTTCTTGAAGTACCGCATGAGGAAATTGTATTTGCGCTTGATGCCATCCAGGATCCGGTTTCTCTATTTGAACCGATCTATAACGACGGCGGAGACCCGATCTATGTGATGGACCAAATCAGTGATGAGCGCAATACAGATTCACAATGGATTGAAGAGCTGGCTTTAAAAGAGGGCATGAGAAGGCTGAACGATAGGGAAAAAATGATTTTGAGAAAGCGGTTCTTCCAAGGGAAAACCCAAATGGAAGTCGCCGAGGAAATCGGAATTTCTCAAGCGCAGGTGTCCAGACTTGAAAAAGCGGCTATCAAACAAATGAATAAAAATATTCATCAATAATGAAAAGCCTTTAAAACGATGTTGTTTTAAAGGCTTTTCTATTGATTACGGATGGTTTACGTTTTGGGAAAAGTAAGGTATCCTAGTTCGTACAAAGTTTTATGAAAATTAAAACAATTATAAAAGGCAATAAAGAGGAGGACCACGATGATTTTGCAGCTTGACAATGTCTCACTAAAACGGAATGGGAAATGGATACTGAGAGATATTCATTGGAAGGTGGAAGAAAAGGAAAATTGGGTGCTTTACGGCCTAAATGGCGCCGGGAAGACAGCGCTGTTAAATATGCTTTGCTCTTATTATTTTCCAACATCAGGCGAGATGCAGGTGCTTGGCCATGAATTTGGCAAAACAGAGCTTGGGGAAAAGCTCAGACGTAAAATTGGCCTCGTCTCAGCAGCTCTTCAGCAAAAATTGTATCCGGCAGATTCAGCCTTTGAAATTGCTTTGAGCGGAGCTTACGCTTCGATTGGGTTATATGAAACGCCAAGTAAGAAAACCAGGGAAAAAGCGATTGGTTTGTTAGAGGACTTGGGAGCAATTGAATATGCCGATCGCCGCTATGAAACCCTTTCTCAAGGGGAAAAACAAAGAGCGTTGATTGCTAGAGCACTAATGGCCGATCCGGAGCTGCTGATACTGGATGAACCAGTCACAGGACTGGATTTTATTGCCCGGGAAAAGCTGTTAGATACGATTACATACATTGCAAACAAAGAAAATGCACCATCTATCCTTTATGTGACTCATCATGCTGAAGAAATTTTGCCTGTCTTTGATAAAGCCCTTTTATTAAAACAGGGAGAGGTCTTTGGATCCGGAGAAATAAAGGAAATGCTTACTGATCAAATACTTTCCGCTTTTTTTGATACGCCAATCCATGTATTATGGAATCAGGATCGGCCGTTTTTAACAAGAGCTGAGCCGATAACGAATGCCTGACAAATATATATAGATTCATCCTAGGGGTGCTTTGCGAAGCTGAGAGAGACTTTGTCTCAACCCTTTTGACCTGATCTGGATTATGCCAGCGGAGGGAAGCGGTGAAAAGCGGAGTACATCGGACTTCGTTTGTTTTTATTAAGCCGTTTCATCACATTTGAAACGGCTTTTTTGATTTTAAAGAATAGGAGCGGATTTACATTGGATCAACAAATAGACTCTTTGCAAAAAAAAGTGGAAGAACATAAGGAGGAGCTTATTCAGCTTGCGAAAACGCTGATTTCTTATCAAACACCTGCTCCGCCTGCAAGAAATACAGAGGGCATTCAGTCATGGATTGCGGGATATTTAAATGAATTGGGATTCTCGATCGACAAATGGGATGTGTACCCTGGAGATCCCAATGTTGTCGGCAAGCTAAAAGGAACAGATTCAGCAGATTATTATAGCCTGATTATCAATGGCCATGTAGATGTGGCAGAGGTAAATGAGGATGAAGAATGGGAGCATGATCCATTTCATCCAATTGAAAAAAACGGTCTCTTAATCGGTCGAGGCGCTTCCGATATGAAGGGCGGAATGGCGTGTGTGTTGTTTGCTGTCAATTTGATTCGTGAAGCCGGCATTGAACTTCCCGGAGATCTGATTCTGCAATCGGTTATCGGGGAGGAAGTTGGAGAAGCCGGCACGCTTGAATGCTGCAAGAGGGGCTACCACGCTGATTTTGCAATTGTCGCGGATACGAGCGATATGCATATTCAAGGCCAAGGCGGTGTCATTACAGGCTGGATCGAAATCAAAAGCAGTCAAACATTTCATGATGGAACGAGACGGAATATGATCCACGCAGGGGGAGGAACATTCGGAGCAAGCGCAATTGAAAAAATGGCGAAAATCATTGCGGGGCTCGGTGAACTTGAGCGCCACTGGTCTATTATGAAAAGTTATCCCGGCTTTAAACCCGGAACAAATACAATTAACCCGGCTGTTATAGAAGGCGGCAGACATGCGGCTTTTATAGCGGACGAATGCCGGCTGTGGATCACTGTCCATTTTTATCCAAATGAAACCCATGACCAAGTGGCAGCGGAAATAGAAGATTACGTCAATCGGCTGAGTGACAGTGATATTTGGCTTAGGGAAAACCGCCCTGTATTCAAGTGGGGAGGCTCATCTATGATAGAAGACAGAGGAGAAATTTTTCCGGCATTGGAAGTTGACCCTGGCCACCCAGGCGTCTTAGCGCTAACTGCCTCTCATCAGAAAGTGAAACGGGAGTGTCCAATTATTGACGTTTCTCAATCAGTTACAGATGGCGGATGGCTGTATGATGCCGGTATTCCATGCGTAATATACGGTCCTGGAGATCTGCACAATGCACACTCTGTGAACGAGAAGGTATCGATTGAGCAGCTAGTAGAGTATACAAAAATTATACTCGATTTTATCATCAGCTGGTGCAGCCGGAAAAAGAACAATGACATGAAAATTTCTTCTTGCTGACAAGGTTCAGCCTGCCCGTTCATATACTTGAACAAAAGGACGGAAAAAGGACGTGATGGAATGATCAGCATTTCAGAATTTCAGGTAAAGGATGTCGTCAATGTCTCAAACGGAAAAAAGCTGGGGAGTATTGGTGATATTGATATCAATGTGACCACTGGTAAAATTCAGGCGATCATACTAGGAGGAAATGGGAAAGTTCTCGGATTTTTTGGAAAAGAAGAGGAATTGGTCATTCCATGGCGAAATATTGTAAAAATCGGGGAAGATGTAATCTTGGTCCGATTAAGTGAACCACATGCATAAACCTGCTTGTCTGCCGCAGATTGGCAAATGCCGGAAGTCTCGATTCTTCCGGCACATTTCATTTAGAAATATGCAAATCGGTGCTCAACGAATGCAGTAAGATGTGGTAAAATAAGTGGGAAATTCCGCTTTTTTAAATGTTTGTCGAAAGGTTGGATCATCATGAATACATATCACCCATTCAGTCTTACCACACCCTCGACACTCATGATACAAGACTGGGCTCAAACGAATCAAAACAACAAAGAGGTCATTGCCGGATTTACGACAAAAAACGGCGGTGTCAGCCAAAAGCCTTTTGAATCGTTAAATACAGGATTGCACGTTCATGACAAAGATGCAGATGTAGTTAAAAATCGTGAATATATTGCCGATATGTTTAATACTGATTTGCAGTCTTGGGTATTCGCTGATCAGACACATGATAATCGCGTTCAGAAAGTGACGCAGAGGGATAGGGGAAAAGGCGCCCGTGAGTATCACACGGCTCTAAAAGCAACGGACGGCCTCTATACAAATGAAAAAAATGTATTTTTGGCATTATGCTTTGCTGATTGTGTGCCTCTTTTCTTTTATGATCCGGTTAAGTCGCTTGTCGGAGTCGCCCATGCCGGGTGGAAAGGCACCGTCAAACAGATTGGCAGAGAAATGGTGAAGCAATGGACTGAGAAGGAAGGTTCAAATCCCTCAGATATTTACGCTGTTATTGGCCCGTCTATCAGCGGAGTATGCTATACGGTAGACGACCGCGTCATGGATGCTGTCCGCGCATTGCCGGTTTCAGCAGACCTTGCCGTTAATCAGACGGCAAAGGCACAATATCAGCTTGATCTGAAAGAGCTGAACCGTCTTATACTGATGGACAGCGGTTTGGCAAGTGAACAAATTTCTGTCAGCGGTTTATGCACGGAAAGCGAGCCGTCTCTTTTCTATTCTCACCGCCGCGATCAGGGGAAAACTGGACGGATGATGTCCTTTATCGGAATGAAGGAGGCATAAAAGATCTTGCGTGTTGTTGATAATTTACGACATATAAACGAACGAATAAACGAAGCATGTAACAGATCGGGCCGCAGCTCCGATGAAGTTACGGTTATTGCAGTCACTAAATATGTATCGCCTGAAAGAGCACAGGAGGCAGTAGATGCTGGCATCACCTGCCTCGGAGAGAATCGGGATGCGGAACTGCTCCGCAAACAGGAATTGATAAAAGGGAATCCGGAATGGCATTTTATCGGCAGTCTGCAATCTAGAAAAGCAAAATCTGTCGTCAATGCGGTTTCCTATATCCATTCCCTAGACCGGCTCTCATTAGCGAAAGAAATTGAAAAACGGGCTGAAGGTACTGTACGATGCTTTGTGCAGGTCAATACCTCTCTTGAGCCTTCTAAACACGGCATGAAAAAAGAAGAAGTCATTCCATTCATACAGGAGCTTTCCGGTTTCGAACATATCCTTGTTGCCGGGCTGATGACAATGGCTCCGCTGACTGATGATCAAGATCAGATCAGAAGCTGTTTCAGGTCGCTGAGAGAACTCCGTGACCAGGTTCAGAAGCTGAACCAGCCGAACGCTCCGTGTACTGAACTGTCGATGGGCATGTCAAATGATTTTGAAATTGCAATTGAAGAAGGAGCTACTTATATTAGAATCGGCTCATCGTTAGTCGGAAATGAAACAGGGGGTGTACAGCAATGAGTATGAAAAATAAACTGAAAAACTTTTTCTCAATGGAAGATGAAGAATACGAATATGAATATATTGAGACAGAGCGGGAATCTCATGAGGAGCATGAGCAAAAAGAAAAGCCGGCTTATACGGGGAATAAACCTTCGGGCAAACAGAATGTAGTGAGCTTGCAAAGTGTTCAGAAATCCTCTAAAGTGGTGTTGAGTGAGCCGCGCGTTTATGCGGAGGCGCAGGAAATAGCCGACCATTTGAAGAACCGTCGGGCAGTTGTCGTCAATCTTCAGCGGATACAGCATGACCAGGCGAAGCGGATTGTAGACTTTTTAAGCGGAACCGTTTATGCCATTGGCGGCGATATTCAAAGAATCGGCTCAGATATTTTCCTCTGCACGCCTGACAACGTAGATGTATCAGGCACAATTTCTGAGCTCATATCTGAAGACGAACATCAGAGGTGGTAAAGCGAGATGATCCTTTATCAAGTTTTTTCGGTTTTAAGCTTATTAATCACAATATACTCATTTGCCCTGATCATATATATTTTTATGTCATGGGTGCCGAGTACGAGGGAAACAGCAGTCGGGCGTTTTTTGGCTTCGATTTGTGAACCATATCTCGAACCATTCAGAAAAATCATTCCTCCGATTGCAATGCTGGATATTTCACCAATCGTAGCAATACTTGTGCTTCGGTTTGCGACAACCGGCTTGTGGGGACTTTATCGCATGATTGCGTTTTAATGTGACAGTTTGATAGGGGCTTGGCAGCAGCCAAGCCTCTTTACATAGAAGGGAAAGACGATGAGCGATATATATCAGCACTTCAGAAAAGACGAGCGGGCCTTTATTGATCAGGCGCTCGAATGGAAAAGAATTGTCCAGGAGCAGTACCGGATGAAGCTGACCGACTTTTTAGATCCCCGAGAGCAGGTCATCCTCTCTGCTGTTACGGGACAGGCTGACGTCGGGCTTGCTTTTTCCGGCGGCTATGACAGAGCGGAGCGGAAACGGGCGATTCTGTATCCAGAGTACATTACTCCGGAAGAATCGGATTTTGAATTGCAGGCGTTTAACGTCCGTTATGCTGACAAGTTTGTCTCAGTAGATCATCGTTCTCTGCTTGGTGCATTAATGGGCATAGGGTTAAAGCGGCAAAAATTCGGTGACATCGTGTTTTCTGAGACAGCAGTGCAATTGATTGTCTCAGCCGATACCGCTGATTTTGTGGCTGCACAACTGACCCAAGCAGGCAAAGCGGCGGTTAGCCTAGAGAAAATCGACTTGTCAGACCTTAACATTCCAGCAGTTGATGTCGAAATAAGAGATGACACGGTTTCTTCTTTAAGGCTTGACGCCGTCTGCGCCTCTATGAGCAGGCAATCCCGCCAGAAATCACAGACGCTTGTGAAAAACGGCCTCGTGAAAGTGAACTGGAAGGTGGTTGAAGATCCTTCATACATAGTCGCGGAAGGGGACATGCTGTCTATCAGAGGTTTTGGTCGGTGCAGCTTAACAAAAATCGAAGGGAAAACCAAAAAAGACAAATGGAGAGTTACGTTTGAACGACAAAAATAGTCGGTTTTTCAGTTTTTTTCTCCATCTGTGCGAAATTTGTTTTATAATGTGAACTAGATAACCGTACTGAAATGTAAAAATGGAGGTGGCATCATGCCATTAACGCCAAATGATATTCACAACAAGACGTTTACAAAAAGTTTTCGCGGATATGATGAAGATGAAGTAAATGAATTCCTAGCCCAAGTCAGAAAAGATTACGAAATTGTTCTCCGCAAGAAAACGGAGCTTGAAGCGAAAGTCAATGAGCTTGATGAAAGAATCGGACACTTTGCAAATATTGAGGAAACATTGAATAAATCAATTTTAGTTGCTCAAGAAGCGGCTGAAGACGTAAAACGCAATTCTCAAAAAGAGGCAAAGCTGATTGTTCGGGAAGCGGAGAAAAACGCTGATCGCATTATCAACGAATCGTTATCAAAATCAAGAAAAATTGCAATGGAAATTGAAGAGCTGAAAAAACAGTCTAAAGTGTTCAGAACACGTTTCCAAATGCTGATTGAAGCTCAGCTTGATCTTCTGAAAAATGACGATTGGGATCATCTCCTTGAGTATGAAGTCGACGCTGTATTTGAGGAAAAGGAATAAATTCTCTGATTATCTTGACATTTTCTTAGCTTGTCGAATATAATACGTTCATAAATTCAGATGAAAAAACGGTTGAAAGGGACAGTCATGTTTCCTTCAGGCCTTCATAGCGACCCGGAGATGGTGAGAGTCCGGGATGGCCGGAATCATGTAGATCAGCCCTTTAGTTTCCTTGCTGAACTCACAGTAGGTTAGGACGTTCATCACGTTACGATGCTCAAGAGGAAAAAGTGTATGCTTGCTTTTTCTAAAAGGGTGGTACCGCGAGATAAGCTTTCTCGTCCCTTATGGGATGAGAGGGCTTTTTTTATTTTCTGAAAAAATGCAGTGGAGGAATGAAAATGGATTTTAAAGACACGCTCTTAATGCCGAAAACAGATTTCCCGATGCGTGGAAATTTGCCAAACCGGGAGCCTGACATTCAAAAAAAATGGGAGGAAGAGGATATCTATCGTCTTGTGCAGGAACGGACGAAAGACCGCCCGAAATTTGTTTTACATGACGGACCTCCGTATGCAAACGGCGACATCCATATGGGCCATGCACTTAACAAGATTTTGAAAGACTTCATTGTCCGCTATAAATCAATGAGCGGCTACAACGCACCGTATGTGCCGGGCTGGGATACACACGGATTGCCAATTGAAACAGCTCTGACAAAAAACAAAAAGGTCAACCGCAAAGAAATGTCAGTAGCGGAATTCCGCAAACTATGCGAAGAGTACGCTTGGAAGCAAATCGAGGGACAGCGTGAGCAATTCAAACGTCTTGGTGTCCGCGGTGATTGGGAAAACCCATATGTGACATTAAAACCGGAATACGAAGCGCAGCAAATCCGCGTATTTGGTGAAATGGCAAAACGAGGCTACATTTACAAAGGCCTTAAACCGGTTAACTGGTCACCTTCAAGTGAGTCTGCTCTGGCTGAAGCCGAGATCGAATATCAAGATAAACGTTCAGCATCTATTTACGTCGCTTTTGGTGTAAAAGACGGAAAAGGCGTTCTTGAAAACGGCGAGCGCATCATCATTTGGACAACAACGCCTTGGACAATTCCGGCGAACCTCGGAATCTCAGTGCACCCTGATCTTGAGTACAGCGTGATTGCAGTAGGTGAAGACCGCTTTGTCGTAGCAAGTGCCTTAGTCGAAAATGTTGCATCGGCATGCGGATTTGATCAGTATGAAGTGACAAGAACGGTCAAAGGGAAAGACCTTGAGAACATTATCGCTGAACACCCGCTATATGGCAGAGACTCTCTCGTTATGCTTGGTGAACACGTAACAACTGATGCCGGAACAGGCTGTGTTCATACAGCGCCAGGACATGGGGAAGATGACTTTATCATCGGCCAAAAATACGGTTTAGATGTGCTTTGCCCGGTCGATGAAAAAGGTGTAATGACAAGCGAAGCTCCTGGCTTTGAAGGCATGTTCTATGATGATGCAAACAAAGCGATCACACAGCAGCTTGAAGAAAAAGGCGCACTTGTGAAGCTTGAATTCATTACTCACTCTTATCCGCATGATTGGAGAACAAAAAAACCAACCATTTTCAGAGCGACAGCGCAATGGTTTGCGTCTATTAAAGATTTCAGATCAGACCTGCTGGATGCCATTAAAGAAACCAAATGGGTTCCTGAATGGGGCGAGCAGCGTTTGCACAACA
Source organism: Bacillus sp. 204(2023) (assembly GCF_037027505.1). Lineage (NCBI taxonomy): Bacteria > Bacillati > Bacillota > Bacilli > Caryophanales > Bacillaceae > Bacillus > Bacillus sp. 204(2023). Next base: position 296,160 of record NZ_JAXCHE010000002.1, read on the forward strand.
TGGTTCGGGACCGCGGAGACTGGTGTATTTCCAGACAGCGTGCGTGGGGTGTGCCGATTCCGGTATTTTACGCTGAAAACGGAGAACCGATTATTACAGATGAAACCATTGAACATGTTTCTGAATTGTTCAGACAGCACGGATCAAACATTTGGTTTGAAAAAGAAGCAAAGGATCTTCTTCCGGAAGGCTTTACGCATCCTGGCAGCCCGAACGGCACATTTACAAAAGAACAGGATATCATGGATGTTTGGTTTGATTCAGGCTCTTCACATCAAGCAGTGCTTGAAGAACGTGATGACCTCGTTCGCCCGGCTGATTTATACCTAGAGGGATCTGACCAATATCGCGGCTGGTTTAACTCTTCTCTTTCTACAGCAGTAGCCGTAACAGGGAAAGCGCCGTATAAAGGTGTGCTCAGCCATGGGTTCGCACTGGATGGAGAAGGACGCAAGATGAGTAAATCAATCGGTAACGTTGTTGTTCCGGCTAAAGTCATGAAACAGCTTGGTGCCGACATCTTAAGATTATGGGTATCTTCAGTGGATTATCAGGCGGACGTTCGCGTGTCTGACGCCATTCTAAAGCAGGTTGCGGAAGTATATCGTAAAATCCGCAACACGTTCCGTTTCCTTCACGGCAACCTTTTCGATTTTGATCCAAAAACAAATGCGGTGGCTGTCGAAGATCTTCGTGAAGTGGATCAGTATATGCTGATTAAGCTGAACAAGCTGATTGATAAAGTGAAAAAAGCGTATGATGAGTACGAATTTGCGGTTGTGTATCACAGCATTCATAATTTCTGCACAATCGAATTGAGCTCATTCTACCTTGATTTTGCAAAAGATATTGTCTACATCGAGCATGCGGATCATCCGGATAGACGCAGCATGCAGACAGTATTCTACGAAACGCTTCTTGCATTAGTGAAGCTTTCAGCGCCTATCCTTCCACATACGGCAGACGAATTGTGGTCTCATTTAACATTTGTTGAAGAGCAGAGCGTTCAGCTGACCGATATGCCGGAAACAATCGCGGTTCCAAACAGTGAAGCGACTGAAGAAAAATTTGACCGCTTTATGGCTCTTCGTGATGACGTGTTAAAAGCATTAGAAACTGCGCGAAATGAAAAAATTATCGGTAAATCTTTGGAAGCAAACCTGAAATTGTATCCAAACAAAGAAAACAAGGAGCTCTTGGCTTCCATAAAAGAAAACCTTTCTCAGCTGTTTATTGTGTCTGAACTGACAATCAGCGAAGAAAATGAAGCACCGAACGATGCGCAAAGCTTTGCGACGGGTAAAATCGCTGTCGAGAAAGCGGAAGGCGAAATGTGTGAGAGATCACGTGTGATTTCAAAAGATGTAGGAGCAAATCCGAAATATCCTACACTTTCATTACGCAACGCTGAAATCGTTGAAAAATACTATCAAAAATAATGCAAAAGAGCCCGGCGGAAAAGCCGGGCTTTTTTTGTGCCAAGAGTGACATCCTTTAGAACGGCAGGAAAAATCTTATGGGCTTTAGATCATCATTCATAGGCAACAATAAAGGTACTACGTTAAGAGCAGGAGTTGTGAAGAATGAATGATCAACTGACCGCAATTTACACGGAACTTCTTCTGATGAAAGAAGAATTACAGTCGAGATTATTTGAGTATTCTTGCTTTCAGGTTTCTACAAGCCCGCAAGCAGCAATCAATCATAAACAAAAAGCAACTCTGATCTATCACATTAAAGAAGAGCTTCAAGACGTTCTCCTTGCATTGTCAAAAATCGAAAACGGCACATTCGGATACTGTGAAGAAACCGGGGCTCCCATTCCTCTTGCAAAGCTGGCAGTGCTGCCGACGGCCCGAACAGCAAACGATTTTCTTTATTCTGTCCAATTCGAAAAAAAAACGCTTCCGATATGGAAATCAACGGATATCGAATATGGTCAGGCACTGTATGAATAAACAGTGTCTGACCAGTTAATATGCCTGATATTTCTTTACTCCAGTGCTTTTTATTGATAAAATGCATAATGGATTAAAGTAACCGTAAACTGGAGGAACGTTTGTGCTGTATTATATAATTGCACTACTTATTATTGCAGCCGATCAATTGACAAAATGGCTAGTCGTTAAGAACATGGAACTTGGCCAAAGCATTCCGATCATTGATCAGGTATTCTATATCACCTCCCATCGCAATACGGGTGCTGCATGGGGGATATTAGCGGGTCAGATGTGGTTTTTCTACCTCATAACAACCGCTGTTATTATTGGTATTGTTTATTACATACAGCGTTATACAAAAGGACAAAGGCTTCTTGGCGTTGCCCTTGGGCTTATGCTTGGCGGTGCCATCGGCAACTTTATCGATCGGGCTGTCAGACAAGAAGTTGTGGATTTTATCCATGTTATAATTGTGAATTACAATTACCCGATTTTTAACATCGCGGACTCTTCACTATGTGTCGGCGTCATGCTTTTATTTATACAAATGCTGTTGGACAGCGGGAAAAAGAAAAAGGAGCAATAGCATGAATCAAATTGATATAACCGCTTCAGAAGAACAAAAAAGTGAGCGGATTGATAAATTTTTGGCATCAACTGAGAATGAGTGGTCAAGAACCCAGGTTCAGCAATGGGTAAAAGACGGACAGGTTGTCGTGAACGGGAGCGCGGTGAAAGCGAATTATAAAATTCAGCCGGGTGATCAGGTGACCGTCACTGTACCCGAACCGGAAGCGCTCGACGTCCTGGCAGAACCTATGGACCTTGATATTTATTATGAAGATCAGGATGTGCTGGTTGTCAATAAGCCTCGCGGAATGGTTGTACACCCAGCACCCGGTCATCTTACGGGCACACTTGTAAACGGCCTTATGGCTCATTGCACAGACCTTTCCGGAATCAATGGTGTGATGCGTCCGGGAATTGTTCACAGAATCGATAAGGACACGTCCGGCTTATTAATGGTGGCGAAAAATGATATGGCACACGAGTCACTTGTAAACCAACTGGTCAACAAAACGGTCACGCGAAAGTATACGGCTGTTGTTCACGGGCTTATTTCTCATGATGACGGCACAATTGACGCTCCGATCGGGCGGGATAAAAAAGACCGTCAAAGCATGACTGTGACACGTGATGGCAAAAACGCTGTCACTCATTTTCATGTGCTTGAGCGTTTTCAGGACTTTACGTTAGTGGAATGCCAGCTTGAAACAGGGAGAACCCATCAAATTCGTGTTCATATGAAATATATCGGATTCCCATTAGCGGGCGACCCGAAATATGGTCCGAGAAAAACAATCGACTTTAACGGCCAGGCGCTTCACGCGGGCGTTTTAGGTTTTGACCACCCGCGAACAGGAGAATATGTCGAATTTGAAGCGCCGCTTCCTGAGGATATGGCAGAATTAATCGAAAACCTCAGAAAAAACGGTTGACAGATGGTTTCTTTTCTGAAATAATAAACGAAGCTGAATAGATTCTTTAAAACAGTCCAGAGAGGCTGAGAAGGATAACGGATAGACGGGATGCGTGTATATGCGCGCACCTTGTCCTAAAACCCCTCTATGCTCTGGCAGGAGGGGTTTTTTCTTCTATATGAACTGTGAGGTGTCACACATTGAATCAAAAAGCTGTCATTCTCGACGAACAGGCAATCAGACGGGCGCTGACCAGGATTGCTCACGAAATGATCGAACGCAATAAAGGAATGAATAACTGTATTCTTGTCGGCATTAAGACAAGAGGGATTTACCTGGCAAAACGCCTTGCAGAACGCATTGAACAGATTGAAGGAAATCCTGTTACAGTCGGTGAAATTGATATTACTCTTTACAGAGACGATCTTTCTAAAAAAACGAGCAACGATGAACCGCTTGTAAAAGGTGCAGATATTCCGGTAGATATTACAGATCAAAAAGTCATTCTCGTTGATGATGTTCTGTATACCGGAAGAACAGTCAGAGCAGGAATGGATGCGCTTGTTGATGTAGGCAGACCTTCATCCATTCAGCTTGCAGTGCTTGTGGACAGAGGACACCGGGAGCTGCCGATCCGAGCGGATTATATCGGGAAAAACATCCCGACATCAAAGTCTGAAAAGGTTATGGTTCAGCTTGATGAGGTAGACCAAAACGATCTCGTCGCCATTTATGAAAACGAATAATAGATCACCTTTTTAAGGGCAATCCAGTGAGGTTGCAAAGAGGTGCACAACAAAGGCCCAAAAAGGATTCGGCAGGTCTTTGTATGCCTCTTTGCGTAAAAAAGCAAAGAGGTTTTTTTATACTGTCATTGAGTCATCCTAAAATGAAAGTCAACAATCAGGGGGAAATCATCATGAGTAAGAAAAAAGTAAATTTAGGGGTCAGGGATGTCCCGACACCTTTCTCTTGGGTTTCATTCAGCCTTCAGCATTTGTTTGCCATGTTTGGCTCAACCATTTTGGTTCCGAAGCTCGTCGGAATGAGTCCTGCTGTGGCGTTGGTGACAAGCGGCATCGGAACACTGGCGTACCTTCTTATTACGAAAGGGCAAATTCCGGCGTATCTCGGTTCGTCCTTCGCCTTTATTTCTCCGATCATTCTGGTAAAAGCGACCGGCGGGCCGGGAGCGGCAATGGTTGGAGCGTTTCTTGCAGGGCTGGTGTACGGGCTGATTGCCTTATTGATTAGGCAGCTTGGAACAGGATGGCTGATGAAGATTCTCCCGCCAGTAGTCGTAGGGCCTGTTATTATCGTCATCGGGCTGGGACTTGCAAGCACTGCAGTAAATATGGCGATGTATGCTGATCCGAACGCGAGTGAGTTGGTCTACAGCTTAAAGCACTTTAGTGTCGCAGGAGTTACGCTGGCAATCACGATTATTTGTGCGATTTTCTTACGAGGATTTTTAAGCCTGATTCCGGTTCTGATCGGAATCATCGGCGGATACCTGTTTGCCCTTACTCAAGGGATTGTCAACTTCCAGCCGGTGCTTGACGCGAAATGGTTTGCAGTGCCTGAATTTATCATTCCGTTCAAAGATTATTCACCATCAGTTACACTCGGCATCGCAGCCGCAATGGTTCCTGTCGCATTTGTCACAATGTCAGAGCATATCGGCCACCAAATGGTGCTGAGCAAGGTTGTCGGACAAGACTTCATTAAAAAGCCAGGTCTTCATCGCTCTATTATGGGTGACAGTGTGGCGACAATCCTCGCTTCCCTGATCGGCGGTCCGCCGACAACGACTTACGGAGAAAACATTGGCGTGCTGGCCATCACAAGAGTATTCAGCGTCTTTGTCATCGGGGGCGCGGCAGTGATTGCCCTTTGCTTCGGCTTTATCGGCAAAATTTCAGCGCTGATCAGTTCAGTGCCGTCAGCGGTTATGGGAGGCGTCTCCTTCCTGCTGTTCGGAATCATTGCTTCAAGCGGCCTGAGAATGCTGATTGACAACAAAATTGATTATGAAAACAACAGAAACCTCATTATTACATCAGTTATCCTTGTCATCGGTGTAGGAGGCGCTTTTATCCAAGTATCTCAGGGCGGATTCCAAGTGTCAGGAATGGCGCTTGCCGCAATTGTCGGTGTCATCTTAAACCTGATTCTTCCGCAGGCGAAGGAAGAGCAGGCAGACACATCTGAACAACATCATATCTAAAACCTTTTAATGAAAGTCCAGAGAGGCTTGGAAGGGTTATGAAGAGAAGGAAGCTTCAATGCTGCCCTCTATTTAACCATACCCCGAGTCTATCTTAGACCCGGGGTTTTTTTCAGCCTTAAGTTGAAAAGAGAGGGGAAAGAACATGAAGCATTTAACGACGATGAGTGAACTTAGCACTGAGGAAATCAAAGATTTGCTTCAAACAGCACAAGAGCTCAAAAGCGGAAAAACAGACAATCAGCTTACAGGAAAGTTTGCCGCAAACCTGTTTTTCGAACCGAGCACGAGAACGCGGTTCAGCTTTGAGGTCGCAGAAAAAAAGCTGGGCATGAATGTGCTAAACCTTGATGGAACAAGCACAAGCGTGCAAAAAGGCGAAACCTTATATGACACGATCCGGACGCTCGAATCAATAGGTGTGGACGTCTGCGTCATCAGGCACAGTGAGGATGAGTATTATGAAGAGCTTGTCAGCCAGGTGAACATTCCGATTCTGAATGCGGGAGACGGATGCGGCCAGCATCCAACACAATCACTGCTTGATTTAATGACGATTTATGAAGAGTTGAATACGTTCAAAGGGCTTACCGTCTCCATTCACGGCGACATCAAGCATAGCAGAGTGGCAAGGTCAAATGCGGAAGTGTTGACAAGATTGGGGGCCCGGGTCCTATTTTCCGGCCCTCCGGAATGGCAGGATGAAGAAAATACATTCGGCACGTATGTCTCAATGGATGAAGCAGTTGAGTCTTCCGATGTTGTCATGCTGCTGCGCATTCAAAATGAACGACATCAGTCAGCTGTCAGCCATGAAGGCTATTTAAACAAATACGGCTTGACCGTAGAACGGGCTGAGCGTATGAAGCGGCATGCGATCATCATGCATCCTGCTCCGGTAAACAGAGGAGTGGAGATTGATGACAGCTTAGTAGAAAGCGAAAAATCAAGAATCTTCAAGCAAATGCAAAATGGCGTATTTATCAGAATGGCAGTGATACAGCGTGCCTTACAAACCAATGTGAAAAGAGGAGAAGCAGCGTATGTCATATCTCATTAAAAACGGCTGGATACTAAACGAAAATGGTGAAAAAACACAAGCGGATATCCGAGTGACTGGAGAAACCATCACCGCAATCGGCAAGCTTGATGCAACGGATAATGAAACGGTAATTGATGCAAAAGGTTTGCTCGTTTCACCTGGGTTTGTTGATCTCCACGTGCATTTCAGAGAGCCGGGCGGAGAGAAAAAAGAAACTATTGAAACCGGGGCAAAAGCAGCGGCACGCGGCGGCTATACTACAGTAGCAGCAATGCCGAATACGCGGCCGGTTCCTGATACAAAGGAGCAGATGGAATGGGTGCAAAACAGAATTAAAGAAACATCATGCGTAAGAGTTCTTCCATATGCATCCATTACGATCAGACAAATCGGCGATGAAATGACAAACTTTGAAGCGTTAAAAGAAGCCGGGGCATTTGCTTTTACAGATGACGGCGTTGGTATACAGACAGCAGGAATGATGTATGAAGCGATGAAACGGGCAGCCGCAATTGACAAAGCGATTGTTGCACATTGCGAGGACAACTCCTTAATTTACGGAGGGAGCGTACATGAGGGGACATTCTCCAAAGCGAACGGGCTAAACGGCATTCCTTCTGTGTGTGAATCGGTTCATATTGCCCGCGATGTGCTGCTGGCTGAGGCGGCAAACTGCCATTATCATGTATGCCATATCAGCACGAAAGAATCTGTCAGAGTTGTACGCGATGCGAAAAAAGCGGGAATCAGAGTGACAGCAGAAGTGTCGCCGCATCATTTGCTGCTTTGTGATGAGGACATCCCGGGGCTGGACACAAACTATAAAATGAATCCTCCGCTCCGCAGCCCAGAAGACAGAGCTGCTTTAATTGAAGGTCTTTTAGACGGAACAATTGATTTTATCGCAACAGACCATGCACCGCATACGGAAGAAGAGAAGAACACAGAAATGAAACTGGCGCCATTCGGAATTGTCGGCTTAGAAACAGCATTCCCGCTTCTTTACACACACTTTGTCAAAAATGGCAGCTGGTCCCTGAAGCAGCTGATTGACTATATGACAATCAAGCCATGCGAAGCGTTTGGTCTCCCATTTGGAACATTACAAACGGGGCATGCTGCGGACATTACGTTAATCGATTTAGAAAAAGAAGCAGTTATAGACAAAGAGACATTTTTATCAAAAGGAAAAAATACACCATTCAACGGCATCAGCTGCACCGGCTGGCCGGTCGCTACAATTGCGGCAGGGAAGCTTGCTTATGAAGAGGGGAGACTTGTCAAATGAAGAGACGATTAGTACTGGAAAACGGAGCGGTATTCGAGGGAGAAGCCTTCGGAAGCTTAGAACACAACATGGGAGAAGTCGTTTTTAATACTGGGATGACAGGCTATCAGGAAATTTTATCTGATCCTTCTTACTGCGGACAGATCGTAACATTAACATACCCGCTTATCGGAAATTACGGCATTAACCGTGATGATTTTGAATCCATTACCCCTTTTGTGAAAGGGCTGATCATCAAAGAATTATGTGAGCTGCCTTCCAACTGGCGTTCAGCATACACCTTAGACGAGTATTTAAAAATGAAAAACATTCCCGGACTCCAGGGGATTGATACAAGGAAGCTGACAAGAATGATCCGCACGGCAGGCGCGCTAAAAGGAACATTCGCTTCATCTGATGAAGATATCGAAGCAGTGCTGAAAAGACTGAACGAAACGGAATTGCCAAGAAATCAAGTATCCCAAGTATCAGCAAAAACAGCATATCCGAGCCCGGGAAGAGGCAAACGCATCGTCTTGGTTGACTTCGGCATGAAACACGGGATTCTAAGAGAGCTGAACAAACGGAAATGTGACGTCATCGTTGTGCCTTACAACATTACAGCGGAAGAGGTGCTTCAGCTGAAACCGGACGGTATCATGCTTTCTAACGGACCTGGAGACCCAAAGGATGTGCCTGAAGCGATTGAAATGATTAAAGGTGTTCTTGGAAAAGTGCCATTATTCGGAATATGTCTTGGCCACCAATTATTCGCGCTGGCGTGCGGGGCGAATACCGAAAAAATGAAATTCGGCCACAGGGGCTCAAACCACCCGGTAAAAGAGCTGGCTACAGGAAAAGTTGCCTTAACATCTCAAAACCATGGATATACAGTTTCGTCTATCAGTAAAACAGAACTGGAAGTGACGCATATCGCAATTAACGACGATACGATTGAAGGGCTGAAGCATAAAACATTGCCGGCATTTACGGTTCAATATCATCCCGAAGCCTCACCTGGTCCTGAGGATGCCAACCACCTATTTGACAGATTCATCGAAATGATCGAAACAACAGAGAAAGAAGGGGAAGCGGTATGCCAAAACGCGTAGACATTAACAAAATTTTAGTAATCGGATCTGGACCGATCATCATTGGCCAAGCAGCAGAATTTGACTATGCGGGAACACAAGCCTGTCTTGCTTTGAAAGAAGAAGGCTATGAAGTCATCCTTGTCAACTCAAACCCTGCCACGATCATGACAGATACAGAAATGGCTGACCGGGTTTATATCGAACCGCTCACACCTGAATTCCTGACACGAATCATCAGAAAAGAGCGCCCAGATGCCATTCTTCCTACACTCGGAGGCCAAACCGGTTTGAATCTTGCGGTTGAGCTTTCTGAAAGAGGTGTTCTGGCAGAATGCGGCGTCGAAGTGCTTGGCACAAAACTGTCTGCGATTCAGCAAGCTGAAGACCGTGACTTGTTCAGAACATTAATGAATGAACTGAACGAACCGGTGCCTGAAAGTGAGATTATCCACTCCCTTGAAGAAGCGGAAAAATTCGTCAGTCAAATTGGATTCCCTGTCATTGTCCGCCCGGCATATACATTAGGCGGAACAGGCGGAGGCATCTGCTCGAATGAGACAGAGTTAAAAGAAATCGTTGAGAACGGCTTGAAATTAAGCCCGGTACACCAATGTCTGCTTGAAAAAAGCATCGCCGGCTATAAAGAAATCGAGTATGAAGTCATGAGAGACAGCCAGGATCACGCCATTGTCGTTTGTAACATGGAAAACATTGATCCAGTTGGAATCCATACTGGAGACAGTATTGTTGTCGCGCCGAGCCAAACGCTCAGCGATCGCGAGTATCAGCTCTTGCGGAATGTATCGTTAAAACTGATTCGCGCGCTTGGCATCGAAGGCGGATGTAACGTCCAGCTCGCCTTAGATCCAGACAGCTTCCAATATTACATTATTGAAGTAAATCCGCGTGTCAGCCGTTCATCTGCTCTTGCATCAAAAGCAACGGGATACCCGATTGCAAAGCTCGCTGCTAAAATTGCAGTCGGACTTTCATTAGATGAAATGATGAACCCGGTGACAGGAAAAACATATGCAGCATTTGAACCTGCTCTTGACTATGTCGTATCCAAAATTCCGCGCTGGCCGTTTGATAAATTTGAATCAGCAAACAGAAAGCTTGGCACGCAAATGAAAGCGACAGGTGAGGTCATGGCAATCGGCCGCACGCTTGAAGAGTCATTGCTGAAGGCAGTGAGATCACTGGAAGCGGATGTGTATCATCTTGAATTGAAGGACGCCGCTGACATTTCAGATGAGCTTCTTGAAAAGCGAATTAAAAAGGCCGGTGATGAACGCTTATTCTACTTAGCTGAAGCGTACAGAAGAGGCTACACGGTAGAAGACCTCCATGAATTTTCCGCTATCGATGTCTTCTTCTTGCATAAGCTGTTCGGAATCGTACAGTTTGAAAAAGAATTGAAGGCGAATGCGGGCAATACAGATGTGCTGAGACGGGCAAAAGAACTCGGCTTCTCTGATCAGTACATTAGCCGCGAGTGGAAAATGAAAGAATCCGAGCTTTACAGCTTGAGAAAACAAGCGGGGATTGCGCCGGTATTCAAAATGGTAGATACATGTGCGGCGGAATTCGAGTCAGAAACGCCATACTTCTATAGCACATACGAAGAAGAAAATGAATCTGTCGTTACAGATAAGAAAAGTGTGATGGTGCTTGGTTCGGGTCCGATTCGAATCGGTCAGGGTGTCGAGTTCGACTATGCGACGGTTCACTCTGTATGGGCAATTAAACAAGCAGGCTATGAAGCCATTATTGTCAATAACAACCCGGAAACCGTTTCAACAGACTTCAGCATCTCAGACAAGCTGTATTTTGAACCGCTTACGATTGAAGATGTTATGCACATCATTGACCTCGAACAGCCAATGGGCGTTGTCGTACAATTTGGCGGACAAACTGCGATTAACCTTGCTGACGAGCTTTCTGCACGCGGAGTGAAAATCCTTGGAACTTCATTAGAAGATTTAGACCGTGCAGAAGACCGGGATAAATTTGAACAAGCGCTTGGAGAACTTGGTGTTCCTCAGCCGCTTGGCAAAACAGCGACATCAGTTGATCAGGCGGTAAGCATCGCAAGTGATATCGGTTACCCGGTATTGGTACGCCCTTCCTATGTACTTGGCGGCCGGGCGATGGAGATTGTGTATCATGAAGAAGAGCTGCTTCATTACATGAAAAACGCAGTTAAAATCAATCCGCAGCACCCTGTATTAATTGATAGATACTTGACTGGAAAAGAAATTGAAGTCGATGCAGTATCCGACGGTGAAACAGTCGTCATTCCGGGAATTATGGAGCACATTGAACGTGCGGGCGTTCACTCCGGAGACTCAATCGCTGTTTATCCGCCTCAGTCTCTCACAGAGGACATTAAGAAAAAAATTGAACAATACACGATCGCATTGGCTAAAGGGCTGAATATTGTCGGTTTGCTCAATATTCAATTCGTCTTGTCGCAAGGCGAGGTGTACGTGCTCGAAGTGAATCCGAGATCAAGCAGAACCGTACCGTTCTTAAGCAAAATTACGGGTATCCCAATGGCAAATCTCGCAACAAAAATCATTCTTGGTCAAAAGCTGGCTGCGTTTGGCTATACAGAGGGCCTTCAGCCTGAACAGCAAGGTGTATTTGTAAAAGCGCCGGTCTTCTCCTTCGCCAAGCTGAGAAGAGTGGATATTACGTTAGGGCCTGAAATGAAATCAACAGGTGAAGTCATGGGGAAAGATTCGACACTTGAAAAGGCGCTCTACAAAGCCTTGATTGCTTCAGGTATTCAAATCCCGAACTACGGTTCCGTGCTTTTAACAGTAGCTGATAAGGACAAAGAAGAAGGGCTTGCCATTGCTAAGCGGTTCCACGCGATCGGCTACAACATTTTAGCGACGGAAGGAACGGCAGGCTACTTGAAAGAAGCTTCCATTCCAGCGAAGGTCGTCGGAAAAATCGGTCAGGATGGCCCGAACCTGCTTGACGTCATCAGAAACGGAGAAGCGCAGTTTGTCATCAATACGCTGACAAAAGGAAAGCAGCCTGCAAGAGACGGTTTTAGAATCAGACGTGAATCAGTAGAAAATGGTGTTGCCTGCCTAACATCTTTAGATACGGCAGAGGCGATATTGCGAGTGCTGGAAAGCATGACATTCCGTGCTGATCAAATGCCGGCAGTCAACACAAATCAGGAGGCGGCAGTCACTATATGAAAAAAGCGTATTTGACAGTATGTTCTAACCAGCAAATTGCAGACCGGGTGTTTCAAATGGTTCTGAAAGGGGAGCTTGTCCAAGGGTTTACAACCCCGGGACAGTTCCTTCATCTTAAAGTGAGCGAAGCGGTTACGCCTCTTTTGAGAAGACCGATCAGCATCGCAGACGTCAACTTTGAAAAAAATGAAGTCACCATCATTTATCGGGTAGATGGGGAAGGGACAAGACTCTTGTCACTGAAGCAGCAGGGAGAACTTGTGGATGTCCTCGGGCCTTTGGGAAATGGCTTTCCTGTTAATGAAGTTCAACCCGGAAAGACGGCTTTGCTGGTAGGAGGCGGAGTAGGTGTGCCGCCTCTCCAAGAGCTGTCGAAACGCTTGAATGAAAAAGGGGTAAATGTCATCCACGTTTTAGGATTCCAATCGGCAAAGGATGTTTTTTACGAGGAAGAATGCCGGCAGTACGGAGACACGTATGTGGCAACAGCTGACGGAAGCTACGGGGAAACCGGATTTGTCACAGATGTGATTAAACGGAAAAATCTAGAGTTTGATATCCTCCTCAGCTGCGGGCCGACACCGATGCTCAAGGCGTTAAAACAGGAATATGCCCATAAAGAAGTATATCTGTCCATGGAGGAACGAATGGGCTGCGGAATCGGCGCATGCTTCGCGTGTGTGTGCCATACAAACGAAAGTGAGACATCCTATGTAAAAGTATGTCTCGACGGGCCTGTATTTAAAGCTCAGGAGGTGGCGCTGTAATGCTAGAGGTGAAATTGCCGGGACTTGATTTGAAAAACCCAATCATTCCTGCATCAGGCTGCTTCGGTTTTGGAAAAGAATTTTCACGTTTTTATGATTTGTCTTGTCTTGGAGCCATCATGATTAAGGCTACGACAAAGGAGCCGCGCTTTGGGAATCCGACGCCGCGGGTAGCTGAGACTGGTGCTGGAATGCTCAATGCGATCGGTCTCCAAAATCCGGGGCTGGATAGTGTGTTGCATAATGAGCTGCCGTGGCTTGAGCAGTTTGATACGCCGATCATTGCCAATGTCGCAGGTTCTCAAGTCGAGGATTATGTTGAAGTTGCAGAGCATATTAGCAAAGCGCCTAATGTTCATGCTCTTGAATTGAATATTTCCTGCCCGAATGTGAAAACAGGCGGAATCGCTTTTGGCACGAATCCTGAAATGGCTGCCGATTTGACAAAAGCGGTGAAAGAGGTTTCGGATGTACCCGTTTATGTGAAGCTTTCCCCGAACGTGGCTAATATCACAGAAATTGCCTTAGCGATCGAGGAAGCGGGAGCGGACGGTCTTACGATGATCAACACACTAATCGGCATGAGACTCGATTTAAAAACCGGCAAACCGATATTAGCGAATAAAACAGGGGGACTTTCAGGCCCTGCTGTGAAGCCGGTTGCCATTCGCATGGTGTATGAAGTCAGCCAGACGGTCAACATCCCGATTATCGGAATGGGAGGCGTGCAGACGGCTGAAGATGCCCTGGAATTTCTTCTCGCGGGAGCAAGCGCAGTCGCTGTCGGAACAGCAAACTTTGTGAATCCTTTTGCATGTCCAGAGATTATTGAACAGCTCCCATCTGTTTTGCGCCAATACGGCTATCAATCAATTGAAGAATGCATCGGAAGGAGCTGGAATCATGAAAAACAACCTGCCCATCATCGCGCTTGATTTTGCATCAGCTGAAGAAACACTCGCGTTCTTAGCTCCTTTTCAGCAAGAACCGTTATTTGTAAAGGTTGGAATGGAGCTTTTTTATCAAGAAGGGCCATCGATCGTGAAACAATTAAAAGAAAGAAACTGCGAGCTGTTTTTAGATCTAAAGCTTCATGACATCCCGACTACTGTAAACAAAGCGATGAAGCGCCTTGCCAGTCTTGGAGTAGACCTCGTCAATGTTCATGCTGCTGGGGGCAAAAAAATGATGCAGGCAGCTCTCGAAGGCTTAGAAGAAGGTACGCCGGCTGGTAAAAAACGTCCGTCACTGATCGCGGTAACCCAGCTGACAAGCACATCTGAACAAATCATGAAAGATGAACTGCTAATCGAAAAATCTCTGATTGATACGGTTGTGCACTACAGCAAACAGGCGGAAGAAAGCGGACTGGATGGAGTGGTCTGCTCTGTTCATGAAGCAAAAGCCATTTACCAAGCGGTGTCGCCTTCATTTCTGACTGTCACTCCGGGGATCAGAATGTCAGAGGACGCTGCGAATGACCAAGTCCGCGTAGCGACGCCTGCCATTGCAAGAGAGAAAGGTTCATCAGCGATTGTGGTAGGACGCTCGATTACAAAAGCGGAAGACCCGGTAAAAGCCTATAAGGCTGTCAGACTTGAATGGGAGGGAATCAAATCTTGAAACAAATCATCGCAAAACATCTATTAGACATCCAAGCTGTATTTTTACGCCCGAACGAGCCGTTCACATGGGCAAGCGGCATTTTATCTCCAATCTACTGTGACAACCGCCTTACGCTATCTTTCCCAGAGGTCAGAAATGATGTCGCCTCAGGCATCAGCAAGCTTGTCAAAGAGCATTTTCCTGAAGCTGAAATGATTGCGGGAACAGCAACTGCCGGTATTCCTCATGCTGCTCTTGCGGCTGACCGTTTGAATCTTCCGATGTGTTATGTGAGGAGCAAGCCGAAGGCGCACGGTAAAGGCAATCAGATTGAGGGAGCTGTGCAAGAAGGGCAAAAAACAGTCGTCATTGAAGACTTAATCTCCACAGGAGGCAGCGTGCTTGAAGCTTGTGCAGCTTTACAAGCGGCCGGCTGTGAAGTGCTTGGTGTCGTCTCAATCTTTACGTACGGACTTCCTAAAGCGGAGGAAGCCTTCGCAAAGGCAGAACTGCCATACTACTCATTAACTGATTATGATACGCTCACAGAGGTCGCGCTTGAAAACGGAAATATTCATTCAGATGATCTAAAAAAGCTGCAAACATGGAAACGAAATCCCGAGTCAAAAGATTGGTTTAAAAAATAAAAAATAAATTCAAATGATGTAAAGAGGCTTCAAAGCCTTGCTGTACTTGAAAACAGGCTGTGAGGCCTGTTTTTTTATTAATCCTATAAAAAAAGTCGGGTTGACTTATGTTAGAATTGTGCTAAAATTTACTACAAATCTAAAAACTTATCAAGAGCGGCTGAGGGACTGGACCTATGAAGCCCGGCAACCTGCAAAGTTTGTAAGGTGCTACTTCCAGCAAAATGAATTCCATTTTGAAAGATAAGGGCTACATGCTGTTCCTGTCTTTCTTTCCGCCGGATTGAAAGTTTTTTATTTTAAGAGGAAAAAAGGCTGTCTGTGATATCAGCAGCCGCGAATCACATTACAATTGGGAAAAGACAACCGGCAGAAAGCTACTGTTTGTTTGTCTCCGAAAGGAGGAAAGAAGAAATGTTAACGTACGATAATTGGGAAGAACCAACGATTACATTTCCGGAAGACGATCCTTATAAAGGAGCGCTGTCAGTTTTAAAATGGGCATACGGCCATTATGGCAATCAACTTGTTTATGCCTGCAGTTTCGGAATTGAGGGAATCGTTCTGATTGACTTAATTTATAAAGTGAAAAAAGACGCAGAGATTGTGTTTCTTGATACAGGACTTCATTTTAAAGAAACCTATGAAACAATTGAACGAGTGAAAGAGCGTTATCCGGGTCTTAATATCATCCTGAAAAAACCAGACCTCACCCTTGAGGAACAAGCCGAAGAACATGGTGACAAACTGTGGGAAAGAGAGCCGAATCAGTGCTGCTATCTTAGAAAGGTCGTTCCTTTAAGAGAGGCGCTTTCAGGACATCCAGCCTGGCTTTCCGGCCTGCGCCGTGATCAAGGGCCAAGCCGTGCCAATACGAATTTCTTAAACAAAGATGAAAAATTCAAGTCAGTAAAAGTTTGCCCGCTTATCCATTGGACTTGGAAAGACATTTGGAGATACACATCCCGGAATGAACTCGACTACAATCCGCTTCATGACCAAGGATATCCAAGTATTGGCTGTGCGCCTTGCACTGCTCCCGCTTTTACAGCAGAGGATTTGCGCTCAGGCAGATGGAATGGTATGGCGAAAACAGAATGCGGACTGCATGAATAAGGAGCTGCAAAATGGAATTAGCCGCTATTTTATTTAGCTTGTTTTTCGCGATGAATATTGGTGCAAGCGGCGCTGCAGCTTCGATGGGGGTTGCTTACGGCTCCGGAGCCATCAAAAAGAAAACCTACGCTTTGATCCTATGTGCAGTCGGTGTCTTTGCCGGGGCGGTCATTGGCGGAGGCGAGGTTGTAAAAACAATCAGCTCCGGCATTATTCCTGAGCAGACGATTACACTGACGATTGTTTGCATCATTATTGGAGCTGCTGCCCTGTCGCTCTTTACTGCTAATCTGCTCGGCATTCCTTTGTCGACAAGTGAAGTAACAGTCGGCGCGGTTGTTGGCGTGGGAGTGGCTTATAAAGTATTGTTTGTGAACAATCTTCTGATCATTGTGTCATTTTGGGTTCTTGTCCCGCTGTTCGCTTTTGGCTTCACCTATTTCGTATCTAAGCTGTTTCGTTATTTTAAGATTGAAGTAAAATCTTCTAAAAAACAAAAAATCCTCGGCATTGTTTTGTTAGTTGCCGGATTTTTCGAAGCATTCTCTGCCGGCATGAATAACGTGGCGAATGCTGTTGGCCCGTTAGTAGCTGCCGATGTGCTTGATGTCGGAAAAGGAACCTTGTATGGAGGAGCTTTTGTTGCTCTTGGCGCACTGTTATTAGGCCGGCGTGTGCTAGAAACAAACGGGAAGAAAATTACGAGATTCTCCAAAGGGGAAGGCATTCTCTTATCCGGTACAGGAGCCGGACTGGTGATCATCAGTTCTGTATTTGGGATGCCGGTGCCCTTGGCGCAAGTCACGTCATCGTCTATTATCGGAATAGGCATGGCAAAAAACGGTCCGAACGTGTTCCATAAACAAGTTGTTCAAACGATGCTGAAGGTATGGATCGTATCGCCGTTTTTATCTTTATCGATTTCTTATCTGCTTGTATCCTTGTTTTTAAAAGCAGATTATTATTCGATCTTTATCATGGTAAGTGTGCTTTTAGCGGCGGGCGGTGCCGTCAGCCTGACAAAGGCCATTCGTAAAGAGAGACGCTCAGTCCACGAACAAGGCGGGGGAATCTGATCATTAATCTGAGTAATTTTATAAGTTAACTAGGAGGAGATGGATATTATGAGCTTAGCACCACACGGAGGAACATTAATAAACAGAGTAGATGAATCATATGATGTGAGCGGCATTCAAAAAGAAATTGAACTTGATTTAATTTCTTTCGCGGATTTGGAATTGATCGGTATCGGTGCATACAGCCCGATTGAAGGTTTCTTTAATGAAAAAGATTACGTATCTGTGGTCGAAAACATGCGTCTTTCTTCCGGCGTTGTCTGGTCTCTTCCAATCACGCTTCCGGTCGATGCGCAAAAAGCAGCGGAACTGTCACTTGGTGAAACGGTAAAGTTAACGTATGAAGGAGAAACATACGGCGTTATCCAAATCGAAGACCTGTACGTGCCTGACAAACAAAAAGAAGCTGTCAATGTGTACAAAACAGATGAACAGGAGCATCCTGGTGTTAAAAAGCTGTTCAGCCGCGGCAATACATATGTCGGCGGGCCGATTACGTTGATTAAAAAAGCTTCAAAACAGTTCCCTGAATTTACATTTGAACCGTTAGAAACGAGACGCCAGTTTGCGGAAAAAGGCTGGGAAACCATTGTCGGTTTCCAAACAAGAAACCCTGTTCACAGAGCGCATGAATACATTCAAAAAACGGCTCTCGAAACAGTAGACGGCTTGTTCTTGAATCCGTTAGTAGGTGAAACAAAATCTGATGACATTCCAGCTGATGTACGGATGGAAAGCTACCAAGTGCTTCTTGATCATTATTACCCGAAAGATCGCGTTTTCCTTGGTGTCTTTTTAGCGGCGATGCGTTATGCAGGCCCGAGAGAAGCAATTTTCCACGCGCTTGTCAGAAAGAACTACGGCTGCACACATTTCATCGTCGGCCGTGATCATGCAGGTGTAGGTGACTATTACGGAACATACGAAGCACAGGAGCTGTTTGACACATTTAAACCTGAAGAACTCGGGATTACGCCGCTGAAATTTGAGCACAGCTTCTTCTGTAAAAAATGCGGAAATATGGGAACAGCGAAAACATGCCCTCATGGCAGAGAGCATCACGTCATTTTATCAGGCACTAAGGTAAGAGGTATGCTGAGAGACGGTGTGCTGCCGCCTGCTGAATTCAGTCGAAAAGAAGTCGTAGAAGTGTTAATCAAAGGGATGAAGAAAAAAGAAGAAGTAGGCGTATCTTAAGGAGGACTGGCAGTGACAAATCGCGATATTGTATGGCATGAAGCCTCTATCACAAAAGAAGAGTACCAGCAAAAAAACAAGCATAAAAGCTCCATTCTCTGGCTGACAGGGTTAAGCGGCTCAGGCAAATCAACCATTGCCAACGCCGCTGCGAGAGAATTGTTTGAGCAAGGCTACCAAGTGATTGTGCTGGACGGGGATAATATCCGTCACGGCTTAAATAAGGATCTTGGTTTTTCTGATGAAGACCGAAAAGAAAACATCCGCCGAATCGGAGAGGTGGCAAAGCTTTTTGTTCAGCAGGGAACCATTGTGATTACTGCTTTTATCTCTCCTTTCCGCGAGGACAGACAACAGGTTCGCGAGCTTGTGGAAGCGGGCGAATTTAATGAAGTCTACATTAAATGCGACCTTGATATTTGTGAACAAAGAGATCCGAAAGGGCTTTACAAAAAAGCAAGAAACGGCGAGATTCCGTTTTTTACAGGAATTGATTCTCCTTATGAAGAACCGGAAGCTCCAGAGCTCGTTCTTGATTCAGGACAACATGACCGTGAAGCGTGTAAAAATCAGCTGATCGAGTTTGTTAAACAAAAATTGAGCTGAATATGATCTGCTGCGTTCTTCTCAGGTGCCGGAATGCGAGCGAGAACATCATCACAGCGAATGCTCTGGAAGAACTCGAATAGATCGGGGGAAATACGATGGGGAAAGTATATATTGTAGGAGCGGGTCCCGGTGACCCTGATCTGCTGACAATTAAAGCGCTGAAAGCCATTGAAAAAGCTGATGTCATCTTATATGACAGATTAGTAAATAAAGAGATTTTACAATATGCCAAAGAGCAAGCAGACCTGATCTACTGCGGGAAGCTTCCGGATTTTCATACGATGAAGCAGGAAACCATCAATCGATTTCTTGTGAAGTATGCGCAAAAAGGGAAAATGGTTGTCAGACTGAAAGGCGGAGACCCTTTTGTGTTCGGCAGAGGAGGGGAAGAAGCGGAATGCCTCTCTGAAAATGGAATTCCGTTTGAAATCATCCCCGGCATTACGTCTGGAATCGCGGCAGCCGCTTATGCCGGGATTCCTGTTACTCATCGGGAGGCGGGCTCTAACGTCGCTTTTGTAACGGGTCATTATAAAAAAGAAGAAGATTTTGAGGAAAAGTGGAAAGCGCTGGCTACAGGAATTGATACACTTGTCATCTATATGGGTATCAAAAACGTGCAGCAGATTGAAAGAAAACTCCTTGAAAACGGCCGGGACGGTTCTACGCCGGCAGCCTTTATTCATTGGGGAACAACGGACAAGCAAAAATCTGTTTTTTGTACAGTTGACACCCTTTCAGAAACGGTGATAAAAGAAAACATTACAAATCCAAGTTTAATTGTCATTGGAAATGTTGTAAATTATCACTATAAGCTGGAATGGTTTGAATCTGAACTGAAAAAACAAGATTTAAGCGAGGCGTTGTAAAAATGAAACAAGCAATTTTATATGTCGGCCACGGCAGCCGGGTCAAAAAAGCGCAGCAAGAAGCCGCAGCCTTTTTGGAAGGATGCAAGGCCCACATCTCTGTGCCAGTACAAGAAATCAGCTTTTTAGAGCTTCAGGAGCCGGCAATTGAGACAGGATTTGAAGCATGTGTGAAGCAAGGCGCCACTCATATCGCAGTGGTGCCTCTGCTTCTTTTAACAGCTGCGCATGCAAAACATGATATTCCGGAAGAAATTGCCCGTGTTGCATCCCGATATCCGTCAGTCCGCATTTCATACGGAAAGCCGATCGGGATTGACAAAGAAGTAGTCAAGGCTGTATATCACCGAATGAAAGACATAGGTGTTCCGTATGAAAATGCCAGAGTGGTGCTCATCGGAAGGGGAAGTTCAGATCCAGATGTCAAAAGAGACGTAACCGGAATTTCTAATCTTCTTCAGGAAATGGTTCCAGTGAAGGAAGTCATTCCGTGCTTTTTGACAGCATGCGGCCCCAATTACAAAGAGGTTTTTTCAGAACTTGAAAAAGATGACGGCATAACAACCTTTATCGTTCCATTTTTGCTCTTTACGGGTATGCTGATGAATGAAATCGAACGAGAGGTTCAGAAATTAAAAGCCCATAATCCGAACGTCTACCTCTCTTCCTATATCGGTTTTCATCCTCATGTGAAAAACGCATTTTTGAACCGTGTGAGAGAAACTGCGGCAAATTCTGAAGGACAATTTGATTTTGATGGAGGTTCATATGCTTCCGCTGCACATTAGCCTGGAAAAGAAGAAGGTTGTGATTGCGGGGGGCGGAAGCATCGCTCTCAGAAGGCTGAAAACGGTGATTTCTGAGGGAGCTGATATAACGCTTGTCAGTCCGGATGTGGAACCGGAAATCAAGCAAATGGCAGAAGAGCGGCGTATCAAATGGGAAAAACGGACAATTGAAAAAGAAGATTATCTCAATGCTTTCTTAATTATTGCTGCGACGGATAATGCGGCAGTGAACAAAGAAATTGCCCAATCTGCAACGCCTTTTCAGCTTGTCAATTGTGTCAGTGACGCTGAGCTTGGCAATGTATATATGCCGAAAATCGTAAAAAGAGGGCATGTCACTGTGTCTGTTTCTACAAGCGGAGCCAGTCCAAAGCACACAAAAGAGCTTGCTGAAAACGTGGATAAGCTGATTGACGGCGATTTTGTTGCTGAAGTGAACAGGCTTTATCAGGTGAGGAGAAAGAAATAAGCCAGAGCATTTGTATGCTCTGGCTTTTCTTTATGCGGCTCAGCTTTTTTTGAGCTTGATGACAGTATCAGCATCAGGCGTGACAAAGACGGTATGCTGGCTGTCATAGGTGACGAAACCGGGTTTCGCGCCGTTTGGTTTTTTGACATGCCTGATTTTTGTATAATCTACAGGCACTGAACTTGAATCTTTAGCTTTTGAAAAATAAGCTGCAATTGTCGCGGCTTCCATGATTGTTTGCTCATCCGGTTCGCTGCTTCTGATCACAACGTGGGAGCCGGGAATGTCCTTCGTGTGAAGCCAGATATCGTCTCTGGCCGCCGCTCTGGTCGTTAAATATTCATTTTGACGATTGTTCTTACCCACTAAAATTGTCAGGCCTGAGGTGGATTCATATGTTTCTAACACCGGATTGTGCGGTTTTTGCTTTTTCTGGCCTTTTTGCTGCTTAGGGCGCAAATATTTGCCCTCAACAAGCTCTTCCCTGATTTCGCTGATATCCCGGGGAGAAGCGGATGAAAGCTGCTGAATCAGCTGATCAAAATATTCGATCTCTTCCTGTGCCAGCCTGATTTGCTCCTCGACAACTGCGACCGAATTTTTCGCTTTCTGATACTTCGTGAAATAGGCCTGTGCGTTTTCAGAAGGCGTTTTGTTCGGGTTTAAAGGAATCGTGATTGTCGGGCTTTCTTCATCATAATAATTGATGACCTCAGCCTGTTTATCACCTTTTTTCAGCATATATAAATTAGCGGTTAAAAGCTCTCCGTAAAGCTGAAATTCCTTCGCGTTTTCCGAATACTCCAGGGTTTTCTCTAATTTTTTGATTTTGTTGGCATTCTTCTTCCGTTCGTTCACAACAAAACGCTCAAGATCCTGAGCCTGCTGTTTGACTCGGTCTCGTTCAGCTTTTCCGAAATAAAAACGGTCGAGCAGTTCGCTTAATGAATCAAAACGGCGCGCTTCGCCCTTTAGATGAGTCAGCTCCAGCAGATAAAAATATTCCTTTCCGTTTACAGTCGTAATGTTGGGAATGAAACGGTGCTCTTTCACTTCGGCAAACAGTGCCAGCAACGCTTTTGGCAGTGTGACTTTGTTGGCAAGGCCTGCTCTGTGAACCGCTTCTTTGGCGAAAAGCGGAGACACGCCTGAAAAGTGGTCGACAATTTGTTTATCAAGCCTTCCTTCTTGAAAACTGAGGTGACGCAAAATATCATCTTCTGACGCCTCAAGAGGCGATATTTTGTCCTGAGCAGGCGGAAGCTTATAATCTTGGCCGGGCAGTACTGTACGGTAGCTGTTCATTGACGGTGATAAATGCTTAAGTCCGTCGATAATCACGTTTTCTGCTGCGTCAGTCAAAATGATATTGCTGTGGCGGCCCATAATTTCTACATAAAGCTTTCGTACGGTTTCATCGCCAATTTCGTTTCGGCTTTTGATATGAAAAATCATAATGCGGTCTAAGCCCGCTTGTTCAATTTTCTCAATGAATCCGCCTTCGATATGCTTTCTCAGCAACATGCAAAACATTGGCGGTTCGCTTGGATTTTCATAAGCTTGTGTCGTGATATGCACCCGCGAATAGCTCGGATGTGCCGATAATAATAGTTTTTGGTTTTTTCCCTTGGCACGGATGTGGAAAATCACATCGTGCTTATATGGCTGATGGACTTTTGTAATTCGTCCGCCCATTATTTTCTCGTTAAGTTCGTGTGTCATTCCGTATGTAAACATGCCATCAAACGACATATGCAATACACCCTCTCATTCTTCCTGCATTCGATAATTATAGCATGAAATGGGACGAGTCAGAATAAGCATGCTTATAGAGTGATATCTCTATAAGAGAGCAGGGGAGTGGACGAGCGGAATGAAGTTTCATGAAATGGGACAAACAGATTTACTAGAGGCAACCAATACGTCCATGAAACAAGGATTAACAGAAAAAGAGGTAAAAAAACGCCTTGACAAGCATGGACCAAACGAGCTGCAAGAAGGGAAAAAAACTTCAGCGCTTCTCTTGTTTTTCGCGCAGTTCAAAGATTTTATGGTGCTTGTGCTTCTGGCGGCAACGTTAATCTCAGGATTTCTTGGTGAATATGTAGATGCGGTTGCGATTATTGCGATTGTGTTTGTGAATGGCATACTCGGTTTCTTTCAAGAAAGGCGTGCTGAGCAATCTCTTCAGGCTTTAAAAGAGCTTTCAACACCGCATGTCATGGCACTCAGGGAAGGGAGCTGGACAAAGATTCCTTCTAAGGAACTGGTGCCGGGGGATATTGTGAAATTTACGAGCGGGGACAGAATTGGCGCAGACGTTCGAATTGTTGAAGCGAGAAGCCTTGAAATAGAAGAATCAGCGCTGACCGGGGAATCAATCCCGGTTGTGAAGCATGCTGATAAATTGAAAAAACCGGATGTTTCGCTCGGCGATATTACCAATATGGCATTTATGGGTACGATTGTGACCCGCGGCAGCGGTGTCGGGGTTGTCGTCGGGACAGGAATGAATACGGCTATGGGGAAAATTGCCGACATGCTTGAATCGGCAGGGACATTGTCAACCCCGCTGCAAAGAAGACTGGAGCAGCTCGGGAAGATTTTGATTGTTGTTGCATTGCTTCTGACCGTACTTGTCGTTGCTGTCGGTGTTATTCAGGGGCATGATCTGTACAGTATGTTTTTAGCAGGTGTCTCGTTAGCGGTAGCCGCTATTCCGGAGGGGCTGCCGGCGATTGTGACAGTGGCGCTTTCGCTTGGTGTACAGCGGATGATTAAACAAAAATCCATTGTTAGAAAGCTTCCTGCTGTTGAAACGCTTGGGTGTGCATCTATCATTTGTTCAGATAAAACAGGGACAATGACCCAAAACAAAATGACGGTGACACATGTCTGGTCCGGAGGGAAAACATGGAGAGTGGCAGGGGCCGGCTATGAACCGAAAGGAAGCTTCACACTAAACGAAAAAGAGATCAGTGTCAATGAATATAAGCCGCTTCAGCAGATGCTTCTGTTCGGAGCGCTTTGTAACAACTCCAATATTGAGAAAAGAGACGGCGAATATGTGCTTGACGGAGATCCGACAGAGGGAGCGCTGCTCACCGCGGCAAGAAAAGGCGGTTTTTCAAAGGAGTTTGTTGAATCAAACTACCGGGTGGTCGAAGAATTTCCGTTTGATTCTGCACGGAAAATGATGACTGTCATCGTAGAGGATCAAGACAGAAAGCGCTATATCATTACAAAAGGTGCACCGGATGTACTGATGCAGCGATCTTCCCGTATTTATTATGACGGCTCAGCGGCTCTTTTTTCAAATGAAAGAAAAGCAGAAACAGAGGCGGTATTAAGACATTTGGCATCACAGGCGCTCAGAACGATAGCGGTCGCCTACAGGCCGATAAAAGCAGGCGAAACACCGTCAATGGAACAGGCGGAAAAAGATCTGACCATGCTTGGCCTTTCAGGTATCATTGATCCCCCGCGGCCGGAAGTCAGGCAGGCGATAAAAGAATGCCGTGAAGCAGGAATTAAGACCGTTATGATAACAGGTGATCATGTAGAAACCGCTAAAGCGATAGCGAAAGACTTGCGCCTCCTTCCGAAAAGCGGCAAAATCATGGACGGCAAGATGCTGAATGAACTTTCTCAAGAAGAGCTTTCTCATGTGGTGGAGGATGTGTATGTATTTGCCCGCGTTTCCCCTGAACATAAACTAAAAATCGTAAAAGCCTATCAGGAGAACGGGCATATTGTGGCGATGACGGGAGACGGCGTCAATGATGCTCCTGCCATTAAACAAGCTGATATCGGCGTCTCTATGGGCATTACCGGGACAGATGTGGCCAAAGAAGCATCATCTCTTGTTCTCGTGGATGATAATTTTGCGACGATTAAATCAGCGATAAAAGAAGGCAGGAACATCTACGAAAATATCAGGAAGTTTATCAGATACCTGTTGGCGTCTAACGTCGGAGAAATCCTTGTCATGCTGTTTGCGATGCTGCTCGCCCTTCCTTTACCGCTCGTTCCGATTCAGATTTTGTGGGTCAACTTGGTGACGGACGGGTTGCCGGCAATGGCGCTCGGCATGGATCAGCCGGAAGGAGACGTCATGAAGCGTAAGCCCCGTCATCCGAAAGAAGGGGTATTTGCCCGCAAGCTAGGATGGAAGGTCGTTTCCAGAGGATTTTTAATCGGAGTTGCCACTATTTTAGCGTTTATCATTGTATACCACCGCAATCCGGAAAACTTAGCTTATGCCCAGACGATCGCGTTTGCCACATTGGTGCTCGCTCAGCTTATTCACGTGTTTGACTGCCGCAGCGAAACTTCTGTTTTCTCTAGAAATCCGTTTCAAAACCTGTATTTAATCGGGGCGGTATTGTCATCCATTTTGCTGATGCTTGTAGTAATCTACTATCCGCCGCTTCAGCCGATTTTCCATACTGTAGCCATCACGCCGGGGGACTGGATGCTCGTCATCGGTATGTCCGCCATCCCTACTTTTTTGCTGGCGGGGTCACTTTTAACAAGAAAAAAATAAATTCATATGATATAATCTTAGGGGTAATAGCGTGTCTATTGCCCTTTTATTATGAGAACAGGGAAGAATTGGGTGTTTTAAAATGATACGAAGTATGACAGGCTTCGGCAGTGCAAGCAAAACACAAGACGATCTCTCTGTAAGCGTTGAACTTAAATCTGTGAACTACAGATTTAAAGAAGTGAACGCTCGTTTGCCAAGGCCTTTGCTATATTTTGAAGATAAGCTGAAACAGACCATTCTGCAGCATATTCAGCGCGGAAGAATTGAGCTTTTCGTATCCGTTGACAGCGATATGCTTGTTGAGAAAAGGCTTGAAATTGATTGGCCGCTGCTCGATGAGTTTGTCGCAGCCGCGAGAGATATGAAGAAGCGGTATCAATTGTCTGCAGAGCCCGATGTAATGGATTTCTTTAAGCTTGATCATGTCGTCCAGGTTCATGAAGAACAGACGCAAAATGACAAGCTGGAGGCGTTGATCATCGATGCTGCAGAAGAAGCGGTAAAAGGTCTCTGTGAAATGCGTGAAAAAGAGGGGCTGCTCTTAGCGAAAGACTGCCTGATGCATATTGATCAGCTTGAAGAGCTGGTGAGAGAAACTGAATTGCTGGCTGCAGATGTCGTATCTCGTTACCGGGAACGGCTGTACGCCAGAATCAAAGAATGGACTGAAGACGTATTAGACGAGAGCCGGCTTGTAACAGAATGCGCTATTTTTGCAGACCGCTCTGATATCACTGAAGAGATTACAAGGCTGAAGAGCCACTTCGCCCAGTTTCGTGATATATTAGCTAGTGGCGGAGCTGTCGGGCGCAAACTCGACTTTCTTGTTCAAGAGCTCAATCGGGAAGCAAATACGATCGGCTCAAAAGCAAATGATCATCAGATCACAAAGCTTGTCGTTGAAATGAAAAGTTCTATTGAAAAAATAAAAGAACAAGTGCAAAATATAGAATAGTGACTGTGCGTATTGTTTACAGACGGTCTTACTAGGCTAAACTAGAGACGTCTATTTTACAGGGGGAACGTAGAAGATGACGATTAAACTGATTAATATCGGATTTGGCAATATCATCTCCGCCAATCGGATGATTTCGATTGTCAGCCCGGAGTCTGCGCCAATCAAACGGATGATTCAGGATGCAAGAGACCGCGGAATGCTAATTGACGCTACATACGGACGAAGAACCCGTGCAGTTGTCGTCATGGATAGTGATCACATTATCTTATCTGCCGTCCAGCCTGAGACAGTTGCACACAGACTTTCTGTTAAAGAAGAAATTATGGATGAAGGGCAGGGGTAATTGCCGCATGAAAGAAAGAGGGTTATTAATCGTTCTCTCAGGTCCCTCAGGAGTTGGTAAAGGAACGGTTCGACAAGCGATCTTTTCGCAGGAAGACACAAAATTTGAATATTCGATTTCAGTAACCACAAGAAGTCCAAGAGAGGGCGAAGTGAACGGAGTCGATTATTTTTTCAAAACAAGAGACGAATTCGAACAAATGATTGCGGACAACAAGCTGCTTGAATGGGCAGAGTATGTCGGCAATTATTACGGGACGCCAGTCGATTATGTTGAACAGACGCTTCAAGATGGAAAAGACGTCTTTTTAGAAATTGAAGTTCAAGGGGCTCTTCAAGTGAGAAATGCTTTCCCGGAAGGCCTGTTTATTTTCCTTGCGCCTCCAAGCCTTTCTGAACTGAAAAACAGAATCGTGACACGAGGCACAGAAACAGACGCTCTGATTGAAAATCGAATGAAAGCCGCAAAAGCTGAGATCGAAATGATGGATGCTTATGACTATGTCGTTGAAAACGATAATGTCGAAACGGCTTGCGATAAAATCAAAGCAATCGTTCTTGCTGAACATTTGAAGCGTGAACGCGTTGCACCAAGATATAAGAAAATGCTGGAGGTTGAATAATCAATGTTAGATCCGTCAATTGATTCTTTAATGAATAAATTAGATTCAAAATATACGCTGGTGACTGTTTCTGCGAGACGCGCACGTGAAATGCAAATCAAAAAAGACCAAATGATTGAACATACGATTTCACACAAATATGTAGGCAAAGCTTTAGAAGAAATTGATGCAGGCCTGCTTTCGTTTGAAAAGGAAGACCGCGAATAGTAGCACAAGTAGCAACCTATATCATGTAGGTTGTTATTTTTTTCCGTGCGGTTTTGTAAAGTGCAGAGGGGGAGAATTCATTGCTTAACAATCGAAATGTGTTACTTTGCGTGAGCGGAGGCATCGCTGTTTATAAAGCCTGTGCGTTAACGAGCAAGCTGGTTCAGGCAGGAGCAAATGTCAAAGTGATTATGACTGAATCCGCTTGCCGATTCGTTTCACCGCTGACATTTCAGGCATTGAGCCGCCACGAAGTCTATACAGATACATTTAAAGAACAAAATCCAAGCGTTATTTCTCATATTGATGCTGCAGACTGGGCCGACTTGATTATCATAGCGCCGGCTACGGCTAATGTGATTGGAAAACTGGCAAATGGCATCGCTGATGATATGCTGACGACAACATTGTTGGCAGCAACGGCTCCCGTTTGGATCGCGCCGGCGATGAACGTTCATATGTATGACCACCCGGCAGTCAAACGAAACATTTCTGTTCTTTATCAGGACGGTTATCGTTTTATTGAGCCAAGTGAGGGCTATTTAGCATGCGGTTACGTAGGAAAAGGCAGATTGGAAGAGCCGGAAAACATCGTAAAGCTGGCCGAAAAACATTTTGCTGAAGAAACATCCGCTCCTTTAGAAGGCAAGCATGTGGTCATTACAGCCGGCCCAACGCGGGAAGCGGTTGATCCTGTCCGGTTTTTTACCAATAAATCGACGGGCAAAATGGGCTACGCACTAGCGGAGGCTGCTGTTCAGCTCGGCGCACGGGTAACCTTAATTTCTGGGCCTGTTTCACTTGATCAGCCTAAAGGCCTTGCTGAGTTTATCCCTGTTCAATCGGCTGCGGATATGCGCGAAGCTGTGCTCTCTGTGTATGACGCAAGCGATATAGTCATTAAAACAGCTGCGGTAGCCGATTTTACGCCGAAAACAGTATATGACCATAAAATGAAAAAACAAGACGGCGGCATGACCTTAGAACTGAAAAGAACAGTCGATATTTTGAAAGAATTGGGCGAGAAAAAGAAAGAGCAGATTTTGGTCGGATTTGCCGCCGAAACACAAGACATTGAACACTATGCACGTAAAAAGCTCGCCGCTAAAAACCTTGATTTGATTGTGGCAAATGATGTGAAAGCAAATGGGGCCGGTTTTGGTGCTGATACGAATATCGTGACAATCTTTTTCAAAGACGGGCATAAACGCGAACTCCCGATTATGTCTAAGCTCGATGTTTCTTTTGAAATCCTTCAGGAGATCGCAGCCCTCTCAAAACAAACCGGAGAGCGCTCATGAATTTTGCAGAAGTCATCGTTGATGTCAGCACCAAAAATATAGACAGGCCTTTTGATTATAAAATCCCAGACCATCTGAAGGGCATGATCAAAACGGGGATGCGGGTCATTGTTCCGTTTGGCCCCCGTAAGATTCAAGGGTTTGTGACAGCAGTCAAAGAAGCATCTGACCTATCGGGAAAATCTGTCAAGGAAGTAGAGGATTTATTAGATCTTACACCTGTTCTGACAGAGGAGCTTATGGATCTGTCATCATGGCTGTCAGACAAAACGCTGTCTTTTAAAATAACGGCGCTTCAAGCAATGCTGCCTGCCGCCTTAAAGGCGAAATATGAAAAAGAATTAAAAATTGCACACGGCGCCGATCTTCCGCCGCAAGTGGAACGGCTGTTTTCTGAAACAAAGACACTGCTGTATTCAGATATACCCGATCATGATACGCTGAAACTGATTCAAAGGCATGTTCAAAAAGGGGCCATTGACGTGACGTATAAAGTCGCGCAAAAAACCAATAAAAAAATGGTCAGGCATATTCAGGCAAATGCGAGTAAAGAAGAGATTGCTAAGCAGGCTGAGGGATTGTCCCGACAAGCAGCAAAACAGCAGGCGATTCTTCACTTTCTCATCTCTGAGCCGGAAGGTGTGAAAATTCCTGCAGCGGAATTGTGCAAAAAAACGGACACGAGCTCTGCGACCATCAAAACCCTTATCCAAAAAGGGCTTTTGAAGGAAAGCTATGAAGAGGTTTACAGAGATCCCTATCAGGACAAAATGTTCAAAAAAACAGAGCCCCTGCCGCTGACAGACGAACAGAGGGCTGCCTTTGAGCCCATACGCGAGACATTGGACAGCGATGAGCATAAAGTGTTCCTCCTTCACGGCGTGACAGGAAGCGGAAAAACCGAAATTTATCTGCAATCAATTGAAAAAGTACTGGCGAAAGGAAAAGAAGCCATCGTCCTCGTACCGGAAATATCGCTGACGCCGCAAATGGTCAACCGCTTCAAGGGCCGCTTCGGCTCTCAGGTGGCAGTCATGCACAGCGGTTTATCCACAGGAGAAAAATATGACGAGTGGCGTAAAATCCACCGGAAGGAAGTACGGCTTGTCGTCGGTGCCAGATCCGCCATTTTTGCTCCGTTTGAAAATCTCGGAATGATAATCATCGATGAAGAGCACGAGTCTTCCTATAAACAGGAAGAAATGCCGCGCTATCATGCGAAAGAGGTGGCAATCAAGCGGGCTGAGCATCACAGCTGCCCGGTTGTATTAGGGAGTGCTACGCCGACATTAGAGTCATATGCAAGAGCGCAAAAGGGCGTATACGAGCTTCTATCACTGAAGCACCGTGTTAACCACCGGGTGATGCCTGAGGTTTCGCTTGTCGATATGAGAGAGGAGCTTAGAAACGGCAATCGCTCGATGTTTTCAGTTGAATTGATGGAAAAGCTTGAAGAAACGATTGCCAAGGGTGAGCAGGCGGTGCTGTTTTTAAATAAGAGGGGCTATTCTTCCTTTGTGATGTGCAGGGATTGCGGCTATGTCCCGCAATGCCCGCACTGCGACATTTCCATGACGTATCATCGTTACGGCCAAAGGCTGAAATGCCATTATTGCGGACATGAAGAGCCTGTTCCGCACACTTGTCCTGAATGCGCAAGCGAGCATATCCGCTTTTTCGGAACGGGAACACAGCGAGTGGAGGAAGAGCTGACAAAAGTGCTGCCAAGTGCGAGAGTGATTCGGATGGATGTTGACACGACATCACGGAAAGGCGCCCATGAAAAATTACTGTCAGCTTTCGGAGAAGGAAAAGCGGATATTCTTCTCGGAACGCAAATGATCGCGAAAGGGCTTGATTTTCCGAATGTCACGCTTGTCGGAGTGTTAAGTGCTGATACAACACTTCATATTCCTGATTTCAGATCGGCTGAAAAAACATTTCAGCTGTTAACGCAAGTCAGCGGCCGGGCAGGCAGGCATGAAAAGCCCGGCCATGTCATCATTCAAACGTATACACCGTCTCATTACAGTATCCAGCTGACGAAGACACACGATTATGAAACATTCTATCAGCATGAAATGGCGCACAGGAGAGAGCAATCCTATCCGCCATACTACTATTTGGCTCTTGTGACTGTTTCTCATGAGGAAGTGGCGAAAGCAGCGGTTACAGCTGAAAAGATCGCTCATTTTTTGAAAGCAAACTGCGGAGCTGACACGAAAATTCTCGGACCAAGCGCGTCGCCGATAGCCAGGATCAAAGATAGATATCGCTATCAATGCGTGATAAAATACAAACAGGAAACCCAGTTATCCGCTTTATTGAAGAAGATACTGGAACATTATAAACGCGAAATTGAACAAAAACATGTAATGATTTCAATTGATATGAATCCTTATATGATGATGTAAGATCTCACGTCTTGGAGGGTAACAAATTGGCGGTAAAAAAGGTCGTCACACATCCTGCGGAGGTTTTGGAAACACCTGCGGAAACCGTGACTGTTTTTGATAAAAAGCTAAAAAAACTGCTTGACGATATGTACGACACCATGCTTGAAATGGATGGAGTCGGACTGGCAGCGCCGCAAATCGGCATTTTAAAAAGAGCGGCCGTTGTAGACATCGGGGATGACAGAGGGAGAATTGATCTCGTTAATCCTGAAATTTTAGAAAAAAGCGGCGAGCAAATCGGAATTGAAGGATGCTTGAGCTTTCCTGGCGTCTATGGTGATGTCACACGTGCCGATTATGTCAAAGTGCGCGCGTTTAACCGTCAGGGAAAACCATTCATTCTGGAAGCGCGAGGCTTTTTAGCAAGAGCCGTGCAGCATGAAATGGACCACTTAGACGGTGTGCTGTTTACATCTAAAATAAGTAAATACTATACAGAAGATGAACTAGCGGATATGGAAGGATGATTTGATGACGAGAATCGTATTTATGGGAACGCCGGATTTTTCAGTTCCTGTTTTAAGAACCCTGATTGAGGACGGATATGAAGTAGTGGGTGTCGTCACACAGCCGGACCGTCCGAAGGGCAGAAAAAAAGTCATGACACCTCCTCCGGTCAAGGAAGAGGCATTGCGTCACGGCATCCCGGTTCTTCAGCCGGAAAAAGTCAGATTGACAGAAGAAATTGAGAAAGTGCTGGCATTAAAGCCTGACCTGATTGTAACGGCGGCATTCGGACAAATTTTGCCTAAAGAGCTTCTCGACAGTCCAAAATACGGCTGCATTAACGTTCACGCATCCCTTTTGCCGGAACTGCGCGGCGGGGCACCGATCCATTATTCCATTCTGCAGGGAAAGAAAAAAACCGGGGTTACCATTATGTATATGGTAGAAAAATTGGATGCCGGGGACATGATCTCAAAAGTGGAAGTGGATATTGAAGAAACCGACAATGTCGGAACACTGCACGATAAATTAAGCGTTGCTGGCGCGAAGCTATTGTCTGAAACGGTTCCAAACGTCATTGCCGGCAGCATATCACCTGAAAAGCAGGATGAAGAGAAAGCGACGTACGCGCCTAATATCAAAAGAGAGCAAGAGCTTCTCGACTGGTCCAGAACGGGCGAAGAGCTTTACAACCAGATCCGCGGCTTAAATCCATGGCCTGTTGCTTATACGACGCTAAACGGACAAAACTTGAAAATATGGGCGTCGAAAAAAATACCGGCACCAACAACAGCTGAGCCCGGCACAGTCGTTGCGGTTGAAAAGGAAGGGATTATCGTTGCCACAGGTAACGATACGGCTCTGTTATTAACCGAACTCCAGCCGGCAGGCAAGAAACGAATGAAAGGCGAAGACTTTGTGCGAGGAGCTCATGTTGAAGCCGGTGATGTGTTAGGAGTAAACAATGAAAAAAACTAGTGTTCGTGACATCGCCCTTGAGGCGCTGATCAAATTAGAACAAAACCAGGCATACAGCAACCTGCTGCTGAAATCGGTCATTAAATCAAATGAACTGAGTGATCAGGACAGAGGGCTTTTGACTGAACTTGTCTATGGTACATTACAAAATAAGATCGCGCTTGATTATATGCTTAAACCGTTTATCAATAAGCCTCAAAAGGTAAAGCCGTGGGTGATTCAGCTTCTTCGCCTATCCTTATATCAAATGGAGTATTTAGAGAAGATTCCAGACAGGGCAGCCATCCATGAAGCGGTTGAGATTGCTAAAATCCGCGGACACAAAGGCATTGCTTCTTTTGTCAATGGCGTGCTTCGTTCTATCCAGCGCGAAGGTGTTCCATCCTTTGACGCCATCGAAGATCCTGTACGCAGGCTGGCGACAGAAACAAGCCATCCGGAATGGCTTGTGAAAGAGTGGGCGGATGCGTATGGGTTTGAAGCTGCGGAAAAGATTTGCCGTATCCACCTCATTCCGCCGAAGCAGACGCTGCGTGTCAATCAAATGAAAGCAGACAGAGCTGAGCTGCTTGACCAAATGGCTGCTGAGGGAATCGAAGTTGAAAAAGGCGACCTCGCTGAAGATGCTGTGAAGCTCTTAAAGGGAACAATTGCCGGAACTCATTTCTTCCAAAACGGCGAAGTTTCCATCCAGGATGAGAGCTCTATGCTCGTCGCCCGCGCCCTTGACCCTAAGCCCGATGAAACAGTGCTTGACGCGTGTGCGGCGCCTGGCGGAAAGTCGGCTCATATCGCAGAATTAATGAAGAACAAGGGGAGCGTTACGTCGCTTGATCTTCACAAACATAAAGTGAAGCTGATCAAAGAAGCGGCAGACCGGCTTGGCCTTACAATCATTGACCCGAAAACAATGGATGCGAGAAAAGCGGGGGAAACGTTTGAAAACGAACAGTTTGACCGAATATTGGTCGATGCCCCGTGCTCAGGTTTCGGTGTTATCAGAAGAAAGCCGGACATGAAATACACGAAAAAACCTGACGACAGCGCCCGTCTAGCTGAAATCCAGCTGTCGATCTTGAGGGAAATCGCACCATTAGTAAAAAAAGGTGGCACTCTTGTCTACAGTACGTGTACAATGGACCGGACAGAAAATGATGAAGTAATACATGCGTTTATACAAGAACATCCTGATTTTGAACCCGATTTGTCTCTTGAAAAGCGGCTGCCTGAAAAGGTGAGACCCTTTGTTCGGGATGGAAGGCTTCAAATCCTTCCTCATTATTTCGGAACAGATGGTTTCTTTATTTGCAGCATGAGAAAGAAGGGATAAGCAATGGCAGAACTTAATAAAACAAAAGTAAGAAAAGAATTGCGGACAGAGCGTCCGTCTATTTATTCTTTTGAATTAGACGAAATTAAACAATGGCTGACAGACAACGGAGAGAAACCGTTCCGTGCGGCTCAGATCTTTGAATGGCTATATGAAAAACGCGTATCTTCTTTTGAAGAAATGACAAATCTCTCAAAGGATCTGCGTGAGAAATTAAACACTCACTTTGTGTTAACAACGCTGAAAACGGCTGTTAAACAAACCTCTCAAGACGGTACGATGAAATTTTTGTTTGAGCTTCATGACGGTTATACCATCGAAACCGTTTTAATGAGACACGAGTATGGCAATTCTGTATGTGTAACGACACAAGTCGGCTGCCGTATTGGCTGCACATTCTGCGCGTCAACGCTTGGAGGCTTAAAACGAAACCTTGAAGCAGGGGAAATTGTCGCTCAAGTAGTCAAAGTGCAAAAAGCTCTTGATGAAACGGATGAACGCGTCAGCTCTGTCGTGATCATGGGAATCGGTGAACCTTTTGATAACTTTAACGAAATGCTCGCTTTCTTGAAAATCATTAACCATGACAAGGGCCTGAATATCGGTGCTCGCCATATTACGGTCTCTACGAGTGGGATCATCCCGAAAATTTATGAATTTGCTGATCAGCAAATGCAGATTAACTTTGCAATTTCTCTGCACGCGCCCAACACAGAAATCAGAAGCCGTTTGATGCCGATTAACAGAGCATATAAACTGCCTGATCTAATGGAAGCCGTTAAATATTATATTAATAAAACGGGACGCCGCATCAGCTTTGAATACGGGCTGTTCGGAGGCGTAAACGACCAGGTGGAACACGCCGAAGAGCTTGCCGACTTGCTGGATGGAGTCAAATGCCACGTGAACTTGATTCCGGTAAACTACGTGCCTGAACGGGACTATGTGCGCACACCGCGTGATCAGATTTTTGCTTTTGAAAAAACGCTGAAATCCCGCGGAGTAAATGTCACAATCCGAAGAGAGCAAGGACATGACATTGACGCAGCCTGCGGTCAGCTTCGCGCGAAGGAGCGTCAAGACGAGACGAGGTGATGAGGGTTGTTAACAGCCTTAAAAACAGATACAGGAAAAATCCGCCAGCATAATGAAGATGATGCGGGGATATTCAAGGGGAAAGATGAATTTGTATTAGCGGTTGTCGCTGATGGCATGGGCGGCCATCTTGCTGGAGATGTTGCGAGCAAGATGGCTGTGAAAGCCATGGGGGAGAAATGGAATGAAGCAGAAACGATTCCAACTGCGCCCTCGGAATGTGAAAAATGGCTCATTGAACAGATTCTTTCGGTAAACAGCAAAATATACGATCACGCTCAAGCCCACGAAGAATGCCAAGGCATGGGGACGACGATTGTATGTGCACTTTTTACGGGGAAAACGGTTTCTGTTGCCCATATCGGAGACAGCAGATGCTATTTACTTCAGGACGATGATTTCGTTCAAGTGACAGAAGACCATTCGCTTGTAAATGAACTGGTTCGCACTGGAGAGATATCCAGAGAAGACGCTGAACATCATCCGCGAAAAAATGTGTTGACGAAGGCGCTTGGAACAGACCAGTCAGTCAGCATTGACACCCGTTCTTTTGATATAGAACCCGGAGACAAACTGCTTCTATGTTCTGACGGACTGACGAATAAAGTGGAAGGCACTGAATTAAAAGACATCCTGCAAAGCGATTCAGCTCCTCAGGAAAAAGTAAACCTGCTTGTGGACAAAGCCAACCAGAATGGCGGAGAAGACAACATAACAGCAGTTTTGCTTGAGCTTGCTTTACAAGTTGAAGAGGGTGAAGATCAGTGCTAATCGGCAAGCGGATCAGCGGGCGTTACCAAATTCTCCGCGTTATAGGAGGCGGGGGAATGGCCAACGTGTATTTAGCTGAGGATATCATTCTAGACCGTGAAGTCGCAATTAAAATCCTGCGGTTTGACTATGCAAATGACAATGAATTTATCAGACGTTTCCGCAGAGAAGCCCAATCCGCATCAAGCCTCGATCACCCGAATATTGTCAGCATTTACGATTTGGGCGAGGAAGATGATATTTATTATATTGTCATGGAATACGTTGAAGGCATGACGCTTAAAGAATACATAACAGCAAATGGGCCGCTTCACCCTAAAGAAGCGCTGAACATCATGGAGCAAATTGTCTCAGCCATCGCTCATGCCCATCAAAACCAGATTGTTCACAGAGACATCAAGCCGCATAACATTTTGATTGATCATATGGGAAATATCAAAGTAACGGATTTTGGAATTGCGACGGCACTAAGTTCGACCACAATCACCCATACCAATTCAGTTCTGGGCTCGGTCCATTACTTATCACCTGAACAGGCCCGGGGCGGCTTAGCCACAAAAAAATCGGATATTTATGCGCTTGGAATCGTTCTATTTGAGCTTTTAACCGGCCGTATTCCGTTTGATGGAGAGTCAGCAGTCAGCATCGCCTTGAAGCATCTTCAAGCGGAAACTCCTTCGGCAAAAAGGTGGAATCCATCGGTCCCCCAAAGCGTTGAAAACATCATACTCAAGGCAACTGCCAAAGATCCTTTTCATCGCTATGAAACGGCTGAAGACATGGAAGCAGACATAAAAACAGCTTTTGATGCTGACAGACTCAATGAAAAGAGATTTACGATTCAAGAAGATGAAGAAATGACAAAAGCGATACCTATCATTAAAGAAGAACTCGCTAAAGCTGCTGGCGAAAAAGAAGCTGAAGTGACAACCGCACAAGAAAACAAAACAAAGAAGAACGGCAAAAGAAAAAAGTGGCCGTGGGTTTTGCTCACGATATGCCTCGTTTTTATCACAGCTGGAATTCTTGCTGTCACTGTTTTTCCGTCGCTTTTCATGCCTAAGGATGTCAAAATACCTGATGTCTCCGGAATGGAATACGAAAAAGCCGCAGGGCTCTTGGAAAAAGAAGGTTTACAGGTTGATTCCGAGGTGTTGGAAATCTCAGATGAAAAAATTGAAGAGGGCCTGATGGTAAAAACGGATCCTAAAGCGGATACCACAGTCAAAGAAGGCGCCACGGTCACCCTTTATAAGAGCACCGGAAAAGCAAAAACGGAGATCGGTGATGTGACAGGCCAAACGGTCGACCAGGCAAAAAAAGCGTTGAAGGACCAAGGGTTTAAACATGTAACGGTAAATGAAGTGAATGACGAGAAAAATGCGGGCACTGTCATTGACCAAAATCCTTCAGCAGGGACTGAGCTTGTCCCGAGTGAAGATCAAGTCAAACTTACAGTCAGTATCGGACCCGAAGACATTACGCTTAGAGACTTGAAAACCTACAGTAAAGAAGCAGCGTCTGGATATCTGGAAGACAACGGATTGAAGCTTGTAGAAAAAGAAGCATACTCAGATGATGTTCCAGAAGGACAGGTTGTCAAACAAAAACCAGCAGCAGGTACGGCAGTAAAGCCGGGAAACGAAGTTGAAGTGACATTCTCTCTCGGACCAGAGAAAAAACCTGCGAAAACAGTGAAAGAAAAGGTCAAGATCCCCTACGAACCAGAAAATGAAGGGGACGAGCTTCAAGTGCAAATCGCGGTTGACGATGCGGATCACAGCATCTCTGACACTTACGAAGAATTTAAGATAAAAGAGCCGACTGAACGAACGATCGAACTAAAGATTGAACCCGGCCAAAAAGGGTACTATCAAGTAATGGTAAACAATAAAGTTGTGAGCTACAAAACCATTGAGTATCCGAAAGATGAATAACAAGGAGGGAAAATATGCCTGAGGGCAAAATTATTAAGGCGCTAAGCGGCTTTTACTATGTACTGGATGAATCAGAGGATTCAGATAAAGTAATACAATGCAGAGGAAGAGGCATTTTCAGAAAAAACAAAATTACCCCTCTTGTCGGTGATTACGTTGTGTACCAAGCTGAAAATGACAAAGAAGGATATCTAATGGAAATTAAAGAAAGAACCAACGAGCTTATCAGGCCGCCAATTTGCAACGTTGATCAAGCGGTCCTGGTTTTCTCAGCGGTTCAGCCTTCTTTCAGCACGGCATTGCTCGACCGCTTCCTGGTTCTCGTTGAGGCCAATGATATTCAGCCGATTATATGCATTACTAAAATGGATCTGATTGAAGATCAAGATACAGAAGAAACGATACAAGCCTATGCAGAAGACTATCGGAATATTGGTTATGACGTATACCTTACCTCCTCTAAGGACCAAGACAGTTTAGCGGACATTATCCCGCATTTTCAGGATAAAACAACGGTATTTGCCGGTCAGTCCGGTGTTGGGAAATCCTCGCTTCTCAACGCGATCAGTCCGGAGCTTGGATTAAGAACAAACGAGATTTCCGAGCATCTGGGCCGCGGGAAACACACAACCCGCCACGTTGAGCTGATTCACACGTCCGGAGGTTTGGTTGCAGATACACCGGGATTCAGCTCGCTTGAATTTACAGACATTGAGGAAGAAGAGCTGGGCTACACCTTCCCTGATATCAGAGAAAAAAGTTCTTCATGCAAATTTAGAGGCTGTTTACATCTGAAAGAGCCGAAATGTGCGGTGAAACAAGCTGTTGAAGACGGGGAATTAAAGCAGTATCGCTATGACCATTATGTTGAATTTATGACGGAGATAAAAGACAGAAAGCCGAGGTATTAGCATAATGATAAAGGTTGCACCATCTATTCTTTCCGCTGATTTTGCCGCTTTAGGCAATGAGATTAAAGATGTAGAAAAAGGCGGAGCCGATTGTATTCATATTGATGTTATGGACGGCCATTTTGTCCCGAATATCACAATCGGTCCGCTGATTGTAGAAGCTGTCCGGCCGGTAACGGATCTGCCGCTTGATGTCCATTTAATGATAGAAGAGCCGGATCGTTATATCCCGGCTTTTGCGAAAGCAGGCGCAGATATCCTGTCTGTGCATGCTGAGGCATGTCCGCACCTGCACCGTACCATCCAGCTCATTAAAGAGCAAGGAGTGAAGGCCGGAGTAGTTCTAAACCCGCATACTCCTGTTCAAGTCATCGAGCATGTTTTCGACGATCTCGATCTTGTTCTTTTAATGACGGTGAACCCGGGCTTCGGCGGGCAGAAATTTATTCATTCAGTCCTTCCTAAGATAAAAGAGGTTAAGCGAATGGCGGATGAAAAAGGAAAAAAAGATCTGTTAATTGAAGTAGACGGCGGCGTCAACAAAGAAACCGCTCCGCTCGTCATTGAAGCGGGCGCAAATTTACTCGTTGCCGGTTCAGCTGTTTATGGCCAGTCTGACCGCAAAAAAGCAATTTCTGAAATCAGAGGAAGTAAATAAGCAGCTTTAGAAAAGAGCTGGGCATACAATAGCCTAAGCTCTTTTTCCTGTATGCAGAGAAAGGAATCAGAGATGAAAACAATTAATATCGTTGCAGGAGGCCCAAAAAATCTCATTCCCGATCTAACCGGCTATACGGATGAACACACGCTTTGGATCGGTGTTGACAAAGGCACTGTCACTCTCTTAGATGCCGGGATCATTCCTGTTGAAGCCTTCGGAGATTTTGACAGCATAACAGAGCAAGAACGCCGGCGAATAGAAAAAGCCGCTCCCGCCCTTCATGTGTATCAAGCAGAAAAAGATCAAACAGATTTAGACCTCGCCCTTGATTGGGCGCTGGAAAAGCAGCCGGATATTATTCAGATTTTCGGCATTACAGGCGGCAGAGCTGATCATTTTTTAGGAAACATTCAGCTTCTGTATAAAGGTGTAAAAACGAACATAAAAATTAGGCTGATAGACAAACAAAATCATATTCAAATGTTCCCTCCTGGTGAATATGATATTGAGAAGGATGAAAATAAGCGATATATCTCCTTCATACCGTTTTCCGAAGACATACATGAGCTGACCCTGACCGGTTTTAAATATCCTCTAAATAATTGTCATATTACGCTCGGTTCAACACTATGTATTAGTAACGAACTCATTCATTCACGAGGTACTTTTTCGTTTGCAAAAGGCATATTAATAATGATAAGAAGCACGGATTAAGCATGTGCTTTCATTCAATTGCTGAAA
The DNA here is from genome assembly GCF_037027505.1 of Bacillus sp. 204(2023). Taxonomy (NCBI): domain Bacteria; kingdom Bacillati; phylum Bacillota; class Bacilli; order Caryophanales; family Bacillaceae; genus Bacillus; species Bacillus sp. 204(2023). The sequence goes on from NZ_JAXCHE010000002.1 coordinate 336,879, forward strand.
ACAATGAACAAGGCGGTTACGGGACGTTATAGGAGGGGACAAAAATGAAATTTTACACCATTAAATTGCCGAAGTTTTTAGGAGGAATTGTCCGGGCGATGCTGGGCTCATTTAGAAAAGATTAATGCCCAGGGGTTCAAAGCCCTCTTTCACCACATAAAAACGCCTGCCACATATCGGGGCAGGCGTTCATTTTGTTATACACGCTCAACTTTACCAGATTTCAAAGCTCGAGCAGATACATATACTTTTTTAGGTTTTCCGTTCACAAGGATACGAACCTTTTGAAGATTCGCGCCCCAAGTGCGCTTAGAAGCGTTCATTGCGTGAGAACGGTTATTCCCAGCTGTTGTTTTTTTACCTGTGATAACGCATTTACGTGCCATTTGTTTCCCTCCTCACTTGCACAAAACATCTACTTTTTAACATTCATATAATCTTAGATGCTTTCGATATGGATACTTTAAATAATTTACCACAGCTAAAAAACGTTTGCAACTATTGTTTCATCATCTTTCAAGAAAATTCACTTGACATCTTGCGGAAACAGCAGCGCTATAGTATATGTAGAGGTACGGCCAGCGATTATTGCCTGGTCTTTTCATAATGGAAACCATATAGTAGAATAGCTGTAACTCTATGCATTCGAAGGAGGAACTAGTGTGTCCATTGAATTAAGAACGAAGTACGGACAGATTGATATATCTAATGAAGTCATCGCGATGGTTGCAGGAGGCGCGGCGGTTGACTGTTACGGCATTGTCGGCATGGCCTCTAAAAACCAGATTAAAGACGGACTGACTGAAATCCTTCGGAAAGAGAATTTCAGCAGGGGTGTCCAAGTTCGCCAAGAAGGAGAACAGATACATATCGACATGTATATCATTGTCAGCTACGGCACGAAAATTTCTGAAGTGGCACATAATGTCCAAACAAAAGTAAAGTACACAGTAAATCAAACCATCGGACTGGCAGTGGACTCTGTCAATATTTATGTCCAAGGCGTACGAGTGACGAACCCGTAGTTAGGAGGAGTAGGATTGTCTATCAGAACATTAAACGGCAGAACCTTTGCCGAGATGATTCTTGCGGGAGCGCAGAATCTGTCTCAAAACGCCAGTGCAGTTGATGCACTGAACGTGTTCCCGGTGCCGGACGGTGATACGGGAACAAATATGAACCTGTCGATGACTTCCGGAGCAAGAGAAGTTGAACAAATGGATACGGATGATATCGGGAAGGTGGGCTCCGCGTTATCTAAAGGGCTGCTCATGGGAGCACGCGGAAATTCAGGAGTTATCCTATCCCAATTGTTCCGCGGATTTAGCAAAAACATTGAAATGAAAAAAGAAATTAATGCACTTGAGTTTGCCGCTGCGCTGCAAGCAGGTGTAGACATGGCGTATAAAGCTGTCATGAAACCTGTAGAGGGCACCATTTTAACAGTTGCAAAAGACGCTGCAAAAAAAGCAATGATCTTAGCAGAAAAAGAAACCGATATCACTGCGCTGATGACTGCAGTGACAGAAGAAGCAGAGGCGTCTTTAAACCGCACCCCTGAATTGCTACCTGTCCTAAAGGAAGTAGGAGTTGTCGATAGCGGGGGCAAAGGCCTGCTCTGTGTGTATGAAGGTTTCCTTGCTTCATTAAAAGGTGAAACTGTACCTCAGAAAGCAGTTCTTCCGTCACTTGACGACATGGTCAGCGCAGAGCATCATAAGAGCGCGCAAAGCATGATGAATACCGAAGATATTGAATTTGGATTCTGTACCGAAGTGATGGTTAGGCTTGATCAGACAAAAAGAGAGTTCGACGAAGGCACGTTCAGACAAGACCTCAGCCAGTTCGGAGATTCTCTGCTTGTGATTGCGGATGAATCGCTGGCGAAGGTTCATATTCATGCTGAAGAGCCGGGAAACGTGTTAAACTACGCCCAGCATTACGGTGAATTGATCAAAATAAAAATAGAAAATATGAGAGAACAGCATACCTCTATCATCAGTCAAGAAAGCAAACCTGCAGACAACGAAACACCGCCGGCAAAACAGCCGTATGGCATTGTGACTGTAGCGATGGGAGAAGGAATTTCAGACCTATTCAAAAGCATTGGCGCTTCTGTTGTGATTGAAGGCGGCCAGACCATGAACCCAAGCACTGAGGATATTGTTGATGCCGTGAAGTCTGTAAATGCAGATACGGTATTTATCCTGCCTAACAACTCCAACATTATCATGGCTGCTAACCAAGCGGCCAGCGTAGTGGATGAACAGGTTTTTGTCATTCCTGCTAAAACGGTTCCGCAAGGGATGTCAGCTCTGCTGGCTTTTAACCCGGATCAAGAAGCTGAAGCGAACGAGGCCAATATGCTAAGCGCCATTCAGCAAGTAAAAAGCGGACAGGTGACGTTCTCAGTAAGAGATACTCATATTGACGGTAAAGATATTAAAAAAGGCGACTTTATGGGCATTCTGAATGGAACGATTATCGGCACTTCTGAAAATCAGCTGTCAGCCGCGAAAATGCTGCTGTCAGAAATGATCGGAGAAGATGATGAAATCGTGACCATTCTATATGGTGAGGATGCGTCTCAGGAAGAAGCTGAGCAGCTTGAAGCGTTTCTCAGTGAAAAGTACGAGGAGATTGAGGTTGAGATCCACAATGGGAAACAGCCTCTGTATTCGTATATAGTTTCTGCAGAATAGAAGGGCAATTTGCCCTTCTATTCTTATGTCTGCTTTTAAGTGCGGCAGCGCTGTAACGCGCCCGCTTGCCATTTTATATCTGATCAATTAGTCTAGAAGCAAAGCGCTAATAAGCTCTGGTTCATAAGGAGGAATAGCATGAAATACAGAAGCGTTTTTGATATTATCGGCCCGGTTATGATCGGTCCGTCCAGCTCTCATACAGCGGGAGCTGCTAGAATCGGGAGAGTGGCCAGAAGTTTATTTGGCAGAGAGCCTGAGCGCATCATTGTATCTTTTTACGGGTCGTTTGCGGAAACGTATAAGGGCCACGGCACAGATGTCGCGATTATCGGCGGATTGCTTGATTTTGATACATTCGACGAACGGATTAAAACCGCTATACAAATTGCAGAAGCTAAAGGAATTGATATAAAGTTTCGGGTAGAAGACGCAGTCCCGGTCCATCCGAACACAGCAAAAATCACCATTTCTGATGAAAAGGGTGAGCTGGAACTGACGGGTATTTCGATTGGCGGAGGAAAGATTGAAATCACAGAATTGAATGGTTTTGAGCTCCGGCTGTCAGGAAATCATCCGGCCATATTAGTTGTTCATAATGACAAATTTGGCACAATTGCCGGTGTTGCCAATGTTCTGGCGAAATTTTCAATCAACGTAGGACATATGGAAGTAGCCCGGAAAGATATCGGACAGCTTGCGCTGATGACAATAGAGGTCGATCAAAATATTGACGACCACATTCTCGACGAGCTGTCGAAGCTGCCGAATATTATTCAAGTGACAAAGATTGCTGACTAGCGAAAAGGGTCAGGAGGAGCCAGTTATGTTTCGTAATGTAAAAGAATTAATTGAGATTACTAAAGAAAAACAAATATTGATCTCTGATGTGATGATAGCTCAAGAGATGGAAGTAACAGAAAAAACAAAAGAGGACATTTTTCAGCAGATGGATCATAACCTGTCTGTTATGGAAGCGGCGGTTCAGAAAGGACTCGAGGGAGTTACGAGCCAAACGGGCTTAACAGGCGGAGATGCCGTTAAATTGCAGGCCTATATTCGATCAGGAAAAAGCCTGTCTGGCCCATTGATTTTAGATGCTGTATCGAAAGCCGTTGCAACAAATGAAGTAAATGCAGCCATGGGAACCATCTGTGCGACACCGACTGCAGGTTCTGCCGGTGTGGTGCCCGGTACGTTATTTGCTGTAAAAGAAAAGCTGAATCCAACAAGAGAACAAATGATCCGCTTTTTGTTTACAGCCGGGGCTTTCGGATTTGTCGTGGCCAATAACGCAAGCATTTCCGGCGCCGCCGGAGGATGTCAGGCAGAGGTTGGATCAGCTTCAGGCATGGCGGCTGCGGCCATTGTTGAAATGGCAGGAGGAACACCCGAACAAAGCGCGGAGGCCATGGCCATTACATTAAAAAATATGCTAGGCCTCGTGTGCGACCCTGTTGCAGGGCTTGTTGAGGTGCCTTGCGTGAAACGGAATGCGATGGGCGCGTCAAATGCGATGATTGCCGCTGATATGGCATTGGCGGGCATTACAAGCCGTATTCCATGTGATGAGGTTATCGATGCCATGTATAAAATAGGCCAAACGATGCCAACTGCACTTAGAGAAACAGGCCAGGGCGGTTTAGCGGCAACACCGACAGGAAGAGAATTAGAGAAAAAAATTTTCGGAGGAGCGCTAGGTTCACGTGAAACAACATCAGCAAACTAGTATAGCTAACATTAAGGGTATTGGGCCGGAAACAGAAAAAACATTACACGAACTCGGTATTTATGACATTTCTGATCTTCTGAATTATTTCCCTTATCGCTATGATGACTACGAGCTGAGGGATTTAGAAGAAGTAAAGCATGATGAAAGAGTTACAGTCGAAGGGAAGGTTCATTCAGAGCCTTCTCTTACCTATTACGGTAAGAAACGAAACAGGCTGACATTCAGGCTTCTGGTCGGCCATTATTTAATCACAGCCGTATGTTTTAACCGGCCTTATTTGAAGAAGCAGCTTTCGCTCGGCTCTGTGGTGACGGTTTCAGGTAAATGGGACAAGCACCGCCAAACCATCTCTGTTCAGGAGTTGAAAAACGGGCCGCATCAAGAAGACAAAAGCATTGAACCAGTGTATTCTGTGAAAGAAAATGTTACCGTCAAAATGATGAGGCGCTTTATTCAGCAGGCGCTGACCCAATATGCAGACTCACTTCCTGATCCTCTTCCGGAAAAGCTAAGAAAAAGCTATAAACTGCCTGACTATTATCAAGCGTTAAAAGCAATGCACCAGCCTGAAACAAGGGAAGCATTAAAGCTTGCCAGACGGCGGTTTGTTTATGAAGAATTTTTGTTGTTTCAGTTGAAAATGCAGGCGTTCCGAAAGGCAGAAAGAGAACAGACACAAGGGATACGGCAGCGTTTTTCAAACGAAGAACTCATGAGATTTATCAAAAGCCTCCCGTTTCCCCTCACAAACGCCCAGTCACGCGTTCTTCGCGAAATAACAGCAGACATGTCTTCTCCATACAGAATGAACCGCCTTCTTCAAGGGGACGTTGGATCAGGAAAAACGGCAGTCGCCGCCATTGCACTGTATGCCGCGATCCTATCCGGATACCAAGGAGCGCTTATGGTGCCGACAGAAATTCTGGCCGAGCAGCATGCTGATTCGCTCGTTTCGCTATTTGAAAAATGGGACGTCAGCGTTGCTCTTTTGACAAGCTCTGTTAAAGGAAAGCGGCGAAAAGAACTGCTTGAGCGTCTTGCGGCGGGTGAGATTGATATTCTTGTAGGAACCCACGCTTTAATCCAAGACGAGGTGGAGTTTAAGGCGCTGAGTCTCGTTATTACAGATGAACAGCACAGATTTGGAGTTGAGCAGCGCAAAAAGCTTCGGAACAAAGGGCAGGATCCCGATGTTCTCTTTATGACAGCCACTCCAATCCCAAGAACATTAGCGATCACAGTGTTCGGTGAAATGGATGTATCTGTCATTGATGAGATGCCGGCTGGACGAAAGCGAATTGAAACCTATTGGGTAAAACATGACATGCTGGATCGTATTTTGGCATTTGTCGAAAAAGAATTAAAGCAAGGCAGGCAGGCTTATATCATCTGTCCGCTGATTGAAGAATCAGATAAGCTTGATGTGCAAAACGCCATTGACGTGTACAATATGCTTTCTGATATTTTTCGGGGAAAATGGAATGTCGGCCTTATGCATGGAAAGCTGCATTCCGATGAAAAAGATCAGGTCATGAGAGAATTCAGCGCAAATCACTGTCAAATACTCGTATCAACCACTGTTGTGGAGGTTGGCGTGAATGTTCCGAATGCAACGATTATGGTGATTTATGACGCCGACCGTTTCGGGCTATCACAGCTTCACCAGCTGCGCGGCCGTGTTGGACGGGGTGAGCATCAATCTTTCTGTATTCTGATGGCTGATCCAAAATCAGAAACCGGGAAAGAACGGATGAGGATCATGTCGGAGACCAATGACGGTTTCGAGCTGTCTGAAAAGGATCTGGAACTGAGAGGTCCCGGTGATTTCTTCGGGAAAAAACAAAGCGGAATGCCGGAATTTAAAGTGGCGGACATGGTTCATGATTACAGAGCGCTTGAAACGGCAAGGCAGGATGCTGCGAATCTTGTGGCTTCTGACGCGTTCTGGAAGGAGCCGGAATACGCTGTGTTAAGAGATGAATTGCTGAAGAGCGGAGTAATGGACGGGGAAAAATTAAGCTGAGTATCAGAAGTTTTTGGTGTTCAGCCAGAAACAATCGTTGCATTCCAATCTATGAAATTATATACTACTATTAGTACCTAGTCTTAATTGTCCGGATGGTGTTTAGATATGAGAAGAAATAAGAGAGAACGCCAGGAATTACTTCAGCAGACGATTCAAGCAACCCCCTTTATTACAGATGAAGAATTAGCGGGTAAATTCGGGGTGAGCATCCAGACGATACGTTTGGACCGCTTAGAGCTTTCCATACCTGAACTGAGAGAAAGAATTAAGAACGTGGCAGAGAAAACACTTGAGGACGAAGTGAAGTCCCTGTCACTTGATGAAGTTATCGGAGAAATTATTGACCTTGAGCTGGATGATCAGGCGATATCCATTTTAGAAATAAAACAGGAGCACGTGTTCAGCCGGAATCAGATTGCGAGAGGACACCATTTATTTGCACAGGCGAATTCTTTGGCCGTTGCAGTCATTGATGACGAGCTGGCGCTGACTGCAAGTGCAGACATCCGCTTTACAAGACAGGTAAAGCAGGGTGAACGTGTCGTAGCAAAAGCGAAAGTGACGGCTGTCGAAAAAGAAAAAGGAAGAACGGTTGTCGAAGTGAACAGCTACGTTGGCGAAGAAATTGTTTTTTCTGGACGCTTTGACATGTATCGTTCAAAACATTCATAAAGGTGGAGCATGCATGAGAATAGCTGTAGATGCAATGGGAGGAGACCACGCTCCCAAAGCTGTTATTGACGGAGTTATAAAAGGTATAGAGGCATTTGATGATCTCCATATCACACTTGTCGGTGACAAAACAACGATAGAATCACATTTAACAACTACATCAGATCGCATCACGGTGCTGCACGCAGATGAAGTGATTGAGCCTACTGATGAACCGGTCCGTGCCGTGCGAAGAAAAAAGAACTCATCTATGGTTCTTATGGCGCAGGAGGTTGCGGAAAACAGAGCTGACGCCTGCATTTCAGCGGGAAATACGGGTGCATTAATGACAGCCGGTCTCTTTATTGTCGGAAGAATTAAAGGAATTGACCGTCCGGCGCTTGCTCCGACACTTCCGACTGTTTCGGGAGAAGGATTTCTTCTCCTTGATGTCGGCGCCAATGTCGATGCAAAACCGGAGCACCTCGTTCAATATGCCATCATGGGTTCTGTTTATTCTCAGCAAGTGCGCGGTGTCACTTCACCGAGAGTCGGACTTTTAAATGTCGGAACAGAAGATAAAAAAGGAAACGAACTGACGAAGCAGACGTTTCAAATTTTAAAAGAAACAGCAAACATCAATTTTATCGGAAACGTGGAAGCGCGAGACCTTTTAGATGATGTGGCGGATGTTGTAGTAACAGACGGCTTTACCGGGAATGTTACACTCAAAACGCTGGAAGGCTCTGCGTTGTCAATTTTTAAAATGATGAGAGACGTAATGACGTCTACTTTGACATCCAAGCTTGCAGCAGCTGTGCTGAAACCAAAATTGAAAGAAATGAAAATGAAAATGGAGTATTCGAATTATGGCGGAGCAAGTCTTTTTGGCTTAAAAGCGCCTGTGATCAAGGCGCACGGCTCTTCAGATTCAAATGCTGTATTCCATGCGATTCGGCAAGCAAGAGAGATGGTCAGCCAAAATGTGGCTGCGCTCATTCAGGAAGAAGTGAAAGAAGAAAAAACAGATGAGTAGTCTGGAGGTTTTTACATCATGAGTAAGATTGCATTTTTATTCCCTGGTCAGGGATCACAATTTATCGGCATGGGAAAAGAGCTTTATGAGCAGGTGCCAGCTGCAAAGCGTCTGTTTGATGAAGCCGATGAAACGTTAGAAACAAAACTCAGCTCGCTTATTTTTGAGGGGGATGCTGAAGAATTAACACTTACATACAATGCGCAGCCTGCTTTGCTTACGACAAGCATCGCTGTTCTTGAGAAATTTAAAGAATCTGGCATTACACCTGATTTCACAGCAGGACACAGCCTTGGTGAATATTCTGCACTGGTTGCGGCTGGCGCTATGTCTTTCAAAGATGCTGTTTATACCGTCAGAAAACGCGGAGAGTTTATGAATGAAGCGGTACCGGCTGGCGAAGGAGCAATGGCTGCGATTCTCGGCATGGATGCTGAAGCATTAAAGCAAGTAACCGATAAAGTCACAGAGGAAGGCAACCTTGTACAGCTTGCGAATCTCAACTGTCCTGGCCAAATCGTCATTTCCGGAACAGCTAAAGGGGTTGAGCTTGCATCTGAACTGGCAAAAGAGAACGGCGCAAAACGCGCAATTCCGCTTGAAGTAAGCGGTCCGTTCCATTCTGAACTGATGAAACCGGCTGCTGAAAAGCTGAAAGAGGTATTGGACGCCTGTGACATAAAAGACGCTGACATTCCGGTCATCTCAAATGTTTCTGCTGACGTGATGACTGATAAAGCAGATATCAAAGAAAAACTTATTGAGCAGCTTTACTCTCCGGTTCGTTTTGAGGAAAGCATTAACAAGCTGATCGCAGAGGGTGTTACGACTTTTATTGAAATCGGTCCCGGAAAAGTGCTTTCAGGCCTTGTGAAAAAAGTAAATAGACGGTTAAAAACAATTGCTGTATCAGATCCGGAAACGATCGAGCTGGCAATTCAAACGCTTAAGGAGGAGAATGATAATGCTTAATGATAAAACGGCTATTGTCACTGGCGCATCCCGCGGAATCGGCCGCTCAATCGCCCTTGATCTGGCAAAAAGCGGAGCAAATGTTGTCGTGAACTACTCCGGCAATGAAGCGAAAGCAAATGAAGTGGTAGATGAAATCAAATCAATGGGCAGAAAAGCAATTGCTGTAAAAGCGGATGTATCAAATCCCGAAGATGTACAAAACATGATAAAAGAAACATTGTCTGTTTTTTCTACGATTGACATTCTGGTTAATAATGCGGGAATTACAAGAGACAATCTCATCATGAGAATGAAAGAAGACGAATGGGATGACGTTATTAACATTAACCTGAAGGGTGTTTTCAACTGCACAAAAGCTGTTACAAGACAAATGATGAAACAGCGTTCAGGCCGCATTATTAACGTATCGTCTATCGTCGGCGTCAGCGGAAATCCTGGACAGGCCAACTACGTGGCTGCAAAAGCCGGCGTCATCGGTTTAACCAAATCTTCTGCTAAAGAGCTCGCCAGCCGAAATATTACGGTAAACGCAATAGCGCCAGGATTTATCTCAACTGATATGACAGATAAACTTGCAAAAGACGTTCAAGACGAAATGCTGAAACAAATTCCGCTCGCGCGCTTTGGTGAACCTAGCGATGTCAGCAATGTTGTCACGTTCCTAGCTTCAGAGGAAGCCCGTTATATGACAGGCCAAACGCTTCATATTGACGGCGGAATGGTGATGTAAGTTTTTTCTCGAAAATTTCATCATAGTTTCTCTAGTTTTTTAAAAACGAATCCACTATAATACTTGAGGGGAGGTGAATTGCTATGGCAGACACATTAGAGCGTGTAACGAAAATCATCGTAGATCGCCTTGGCGTTGATGAAGCAGACGTCAAACTTGAAGCTTCTTTCAAGGAAGACTTAGGTGCTGATTCCCTAGATGTAGTTGAGCTTGTTATGGAACTTGAAGACGAGTTTGATATGGAGATTTCTGACGAAGATGCTGAAAAGATTGCAACAGTCGGCGACGCTGTGAACTACATACAAAACCAGCAATAAGCTGATGCTAAAAGTCCCGCCGAAACGCGGGGCTTTAGCCCTTTATTCGTGCAGTTATTACAGCATGCCGCTTTTACGCGCGCTGTATCCGGTTTAGTCAGAGAAGCGCGGTGAACCTGATGTGCCTATGGAGGTTACTATGTCAAAACACTCACATTATAAAGATAAAAAAAAGTTCTATAAAAAAGTAGAACAATTTAAAGAGTTTCAAGAACGGATTTCGGTTCACTTTCAAAATGAAAAGCTTTTGTATCAAGCATTTACACATTCATCTTATGTGAATGAGCATCGGAAAAAGCCGTATGAAGATAATGAAAGGCTTGAATTTTTAGGTGACGCTGTTTTGGAACTGACGATCTCCAGATTCTTATTTGCCAAATACCCGGCTATGAGTGAAGGAGATTTGACGAAATTGAGAGCCGCAATTGTTTGCGAACCGTCTCTCGTTTCATTGGCTCACGAGCTGTCATTCGGCGATCTTGTCCTGTTGGGTAAAGGCGAGGAAATGACAGGCGGAAGAAAGCGTCCTGCTCTATTGGCGGATGTTTTTGAGGCATTTATCGGAGCCTTGTACCTTGACCAAGGATTAGAGCCGGTCGAAAGTTTCTTAAAAGTTTATGTGTTCCCTAAAATTAACGATGGTGCTTTTTCTCATGTGATGGATTTCAAAAGCCAGCTGCAGGAATACGTGCAGCGGGACGGCAAAGGCTCTCTGGAGTATAAAATCTCCAACGAAAAAGGACCTGCGCACAACCGTGAATTTGAAGCCATCGTATCTCTAAAAGGTGAACCACTCGGAGTCGGAAACGGCCGTTCAAAGAAAGAAGCCGAACAGCACGCTGCTCAGGAAGCTTTAGCTAAATTGCAAAAACACCATACGAAACAATAAAATCCCCCTTATGACTCAGGGGGATTTCAGTATGTATGCCGTCTTATTTTACCAATGTTTATGATAGAATTGAAATACTTATTACATAAGGAGGATCGCTATGTTCCTCAAACGTTTAGACGTTATAGGATTTAAATCATTTGCAGAACGGATTTCCGTAGACTTCGTTAAAGGTGTGACAGCAGTTGTCGGGCCGAACGGAAGCGGAAAAAGCAACATCACTGATGCCATTCGCTGGGTTCTCGGCGAACAATCGGCACGCTCTCTTCGCGGCGGAAAAATGGAAGACATTATTTTTGCCGGGAGTGATTCAAGAAAGCGATTAAATCTAGCTGAAGTTACACTTACTCTTGATAATGATGATCATTTCTTGCCAATTGACTTCCACGAGGTGAGTGTCACAAGACGTGTGTACAGATCAGGTGAGAGTGAGTTTCTGATTAACAATCAGCCGTGCCGCTTGAAGGATATTATTGATTTATTTATGGATTCTGGCCTTGGTAAAGAAGCATTTTCTATTATCAGCCAAGGGAAAGTGGAAGAGATCCTGAGCAGTAAAGCGGAGGATCGCCGCAGTATCTTTGAAGAAGCGGCCGGGGTGCTTAAATATAAAACGAGAAAGAAAAAAGCAGAAAATAAACTGTTTGAGACACAGGACAATCTAAATCGGGTAGAAGATATATTACATGAGCTTGAAGGACAGGTTGAACCTCTTAAAATTCAAGCTTCAATAGCGAAAGACTACCTTGAGAAAAAGAAAGAGCTGGAGCATGTTGAAATTGCGCTGACTGCCTATGATATCGAAGAGCTGCATGGTAAATGGTCGACTCTTAAAGAGAAAGTGCAGATGGCAAAAGAAGAAGAGCTTGCTGAATCGTCTGCTATTTCTGCGAAAGAAGCAAAGATTGAGGATACAAGGGACAAAATACAAGCGCTTGATGAGTCAGTAGATGAGCTCCAGCAAGTTTTACTGGTAACTAGTGAAGAACTGGAAAAGCTTGAAGGCCGTAAAGAAGTCCTGAAAGAACGAAAGAAAAACGCTGTGCAAAACCAAGAACAGCTTGAAGAAGCCATCGTTCAGTTCCAGCAAAAAGAAACGGTTCTGAAAGAAGAGCTTTCGAAGCAGGAAGCTGTCTTCGAAACGCTTCAGGCTGAGGTGAAGCAGTTAAGGGCGCAAGTAAAAGAAAAACAGCAGGCTCTCAGTCTTCACAATGAAAATGTCGAAGAAAAAATCGAGCAGCTGAAAAGTGATTATTTTGAGCTGTTAAACAGCCAGGCTTCGATACGCAACGAACTCCAGCTTCTTGATGACCAGATGTCCCAATCCGCTGTCACATTGCAAAGACTCGCGGACAACAATGAAAAGCACCTGCAGGAACGGCGTGATATTTCTGCGCGTAAAGCCGCATGTGAAACGGAATTTGCCCGAATTGAGCAGGAGATTCACAGTCAAGTCGGTGCATATCGTGATATGCAGACAAAATATGAGCAGAAAAAGCGCCAATACGAAAAAAATGAATCCGCTCTGTATCAGGCATACCAATACGTTCAGCAAGCGAGATCAAAAAAGGACATGCTTGAGACGATGCAGGGAGATTTTTCCGGATTTTATCAAGGTGTTAAAGAGGTGCTGAAAGCGAAAGAGCGCCTTGGTGGAATTCGCGGAGCGGTTCTTGAGCTGATTTCTACAGAACAGAAGTATGAAACGGCCATTGAAATAGCGCTCGGCGCTTCTGCTCAGCATGTCGTGACCGACGATGAACAATCTGCCCGAAAAGCGATTCAATATTTAAAGCAGAATTCCTTCGGCCGGGCGACGTTTCTGCCTCTTTCTGTTATTAGAGACCGCCAGCTTCAAAGCCGTGACGCGGAAACAGCCGCCCGGCATTCATCATTTCTCGGGGTTGCCAGTGAACTTGTCACATTTGATCCTGCGTATCGAAGCGTCATCCAGAATCTTCTTGGAACCGTTCTGATCACAGAGGACTTAAAGGGTGCAAACGAGCTTGCGAAGCTTCTCGGGCACCGGTACCGCATCGTAACCCTTGAGGGAGATGTTGTGAACCCCGGTGGTTCAATGACGGGCGGCGCGGTTAAAAAGAAAAATAACTCCCTCCTTGGAAGAAGCCGGGAGCTAGAAGATGTGACGAAACGGCTCGCTGAAATGGAAGAGAAAACAGCACTGCTTGAACAAGAGGTCAAAACCCTTAAGCAATCCATTCAGGATATGGAGAAAAAACTGGCTGACTTAAGAGAAACCGGGGAAGGCTTAAGGTTAAAGCAGCAGGATGTGAAAGGCCAGCTGTACGAACTTCAAGTTGCCGAGAAAAATATCAATACCCATTTAGAGCTCTATGACCAAGAAAAATCTGCTCTGTCAGAAAGCGATGAAGAGAAAAAAGCGCGCAAACGCAAGCTTGAAGAAGAGCTCTCTGCCGTTTCTGAAAAGATGAAACAGCTTGAAGAGGACATAGACAAACTGACAAAACAAAAACAAACGCAATCCTCAACGAAAGAGTCTCTCTCCAACGAGCTGACTGAGCTGAAGATCGCTGCGGCCAAAAAAGAGCAGGCATGCAAGGGGGAAGAGGACAACCTTGCCAGATTAAAGAAAGAGCTCACTGAAACAGAGCTTGCGTTAAAAGAAGCAAAAGAAGACTTAAGCTTCTTAACGTCAGAGATGTCATCTAGCACCAGCGGCGAAGAAAAGCTGGAAGAAGCAGCAAAACATAAATTGAATGACAAAACGAAAACGATCGAACTGATTGCATTAAGGCGCGATCAGCGCATCAAGCTTCAGCATGGGCTTGATACGTATGAGCGTGAGCTGAAAGAAATGAAACGCCTGTATAAACAAAAAACAACGCTCTTAAAAGACGAAGAAGTCAAACTCGGACGGATGGAAGTCGAGCTTGATAATTTACTCCAATACTTACGGGAGGAATACAGCTTGTCCTTTGAGGGGGCAAAAGAGAAATATCAGCTTGAAACTGATCCAGAGGAATCCAGAAAGCGTGTGAAGCTGATTAAACTCGCAATTGAAGAGCTGGGTACCGTGAACCTCGGAAGCATAGATGAGTTTGAGAGGGTCAACGAACGGTACAAGTTTCTGTCGGAACAAAAAGAAGATTTAACAGAAGCGAAAAATACCTTGTTCCAAGTGATTGAAGAAATGGATGAAGAAATGACGAAGCGCTTTAACGACACATTCGTCCAAATCCGTTCACACTTTGATCAAGTTTTCCGCTCCTTATTCGGAGGAGGGCGAGCTGAACTGAGGCTCACCGATCCTAACGATCTGCTTCATTCAGGAGTCGAGATTATCGCTCAGCCGCCGGGGAAAAAGCTGCAAAACTTAAACCTCCTGTCAGGCGGAGAGCGTGCGCTTACTGCTATAGCGCTCTTATTCTCAATTCTAAAGGTTCGTCCAGTGCCATTTTGCGTCCTTGACGAAGTAGAGGCTGCGCTCGACGAAGCGAATGTGTTCCGGTTTGCGCAGTATTTAAAAAAATACAGCAGTGATACCCAGTTTATTGTGATTACCCACAGAAAAGGAACGATGGAGGAAGCGGATGTGCTTTATGGCGTAACCATGCAGGAATCCGGTGTTTCCAAGGTAATCTCCGTTAAGCTGGAAGAAACAAAAGAATTCGTTCAGTAACGAGGAAAGAGGTTAAAAGATGAGCTTTTTTAAAAAATTAAAAGAGAAAATCACAAAACAGACAGATTCCGTATCTGAAAAGTTTAAGGATGGCCTTGAAAAAACAAGAAACTCCTTTCAAAACAAAGTGAATGATCTTGTATCCCGTTACCGTAAAGTGGATGAGGATTTCTTCGAAGAGCTTGAAGAGGTTCTTATCAGCGCGGATGTCGGTTTTACAACCGTTATGGAATTAATAGATGAACTGAAAAAAGAAGTCAAACGCAGAAATATTCAAGATCCAAAGGAAGTCCAGTCAGTGATTTCTGAGAAACTGGTCGAGATTTATAACAGCGGAGATGAGCAAATTTCAGAACTGAACATCCAGGATGGGCGTTTAAACGTAATCCTTCTGGTAGGTGTAAACGGCGTCGGGAAAACAACAACGATCGGAAAGCTTGCCCATAAAATGAAACAAGAAGGAAAATCTGTCGTACTTGCCGCCGGAGACACTTTCAGAGCGGGAGCCATTGAACAACTGGAAGTATGGGGAGAGCGTACAGGAGTGCCTGTCATTAAGCAGACGGCCGGAAGCGATCCGGCGGCTGTCATCTACGATGCTGTTCATGCTGCGAAAGCAAGAAATGCCGATGTATTAATTTGTGATACGGCAGGTCGTCTCCAAAACAAAGTAAATCTCATGAAAGAGCTTGAAAAAGTAAAACGTGTTATCGAAAGAGAAGTTCCTGAAGCTCCGCATGAGGTGCTGCTTGCCCTTGATGCCACGACCGGCCAAAATGCAATGGCTCAGGCAAAAGAGTTCTCGAAAGCAACAAATGTTACCGGCATTGCTTTAACGAAGCTTGACGGTACGGCAAAGGGCGGTATCGTCCTTGCGATTCGCAACGAGCTTCACATCCCGGTTAAACTAGTCGGTTTAGGAGAAAAAGTTGATGATCTTCAGGAATTTGATCCAGAATCCTATGTGTACGGACTCTTTTCAGATTTAGTGGAAAAAGCCGACGATTAAGAAAAAGGCCCCAACATCTTGGGGCCTTTTCTTTTTTATCTTCTTACTTGATAGGCGAAATGATAAAGGCTGTTATCAGTGGATACCAGTCTTGACTCACCAGAAAAAACTCTGAATGGGATGATGTCATAGTAATGAACGGAAACAGATGTGTAATACGTGTAATACCCAGCAGCTGGCCCCAAATACATTGGAACCTCAAATGTTCCGTTTGCATCAGTCGTTCCTGAAGCAGTTTGTGTTGTGTTTCCGACCTTCGTGTCCGCTTCAAATCTTACGGGCGCGTTTGGCACTGGCTGTCCGTTTTGGTCGAGTAATTTGCCGCTTACTGTAATATTGTACTTGACTCGCCAATATTGACCTTGTCCGTAATTGATTTTACCGTATACCCCTCCATCTGTGCTGATATTTGTGATTGAGGCCTTATAAGGTGCCTCAGCAGCGTCTGCTTGCTGTGCCGGGAAACCTATTGTAAACAGGGCTGCCAGACATAACATAAACAATAAACCGATTTTTTTCATAAAAATCCTCCTTTAAATAGGGTTCATATACAATATCGGAATAAATTGGATGATATTTAGCGTTTTTTGGAAAAAGTTAATCGCCGCTTTGACAAGATAAAAACTTGACAGTGTCAATAAAACCGTGTAAACTAAGTTATAGTAAAGGGATTTGACTTAACAAAGGGGAGAGCTCAAATGTCACTCGAAAAGACAACGAGAATGAATTATCTGTTTGATTTTTATCAGTCGTTGTTGACGTCAAAACAGAAGAGCTATATGTCGCTTTATTATTTGGACGATTTCTCCCTAGGCGAAATAGCCGAAGAATATGAGGTTTCAAGACAAGCTGTTTATGATAACATCAAACGAACAGAAGCGATGCTTGAACAATATGAAGAAAAGCTGCTCCTTTTGAAAAAGTTTCAGGAGCGTAAAGAGATGTTTAATAAGCTGAAGGAGCTTGCTTCCGGTTCAAAAGAAGAGGAAGAAATTACAGCTCTGATTGAAGCGCTTGAGAAATTAGATTAGGAGGCGGCAAACTATGGCATTTGAAGGATTAGCCGACCGACTGCAGCAGACGATTTCTAAAATCCGCGGAAAAGGGAAAGTCAGCGAACAAGATGTAAAAGATATGATGCGTGAGGTTCGTCTTGCGCTGCTTGAGGCTGACGTTAACTTTAAAGTAGTCAAAGATTTTGTCAAAAAAGTAAGTGAACGCGCTGTAGGCCAAGACGTCATGAAAAGTCTGACGCCCGGCCAGCAGGTCATTAAAGTTGTTAAAGAGGAACTGACTGAGCTGATGGGCGGCGAAGAGAGCAAAATCGCCGTCGCAAAAAGGCCGCCGACTGTTATTATGATGGTCGGTCTCCAAGGTGCCGGTAAAACGACAACAAGCGGTAAGCTTGCGAATCTGCTGCGCAAAAAGCATAATCGCAAACCGATGCTGGTTGCTGCCGATATTTACCGCCCAGCCGCAATTAAGCAGCTGGAAACACTCGGCAAACAGCTTGATATGCCTGTTTTCTCTCTTGGCGATCAGGTCAGTCCTGTAGAAATAGCTAAACAGGCTATTGAGAAAGCCAAGGAAGAACATTATGACTATGTCATTTTGGATACGGCAGGCCGCTTGCATATCGACCATGAACTGATGGATGAACTGACCAACGTCAAAGAAATCGCGAATCCGGAAGAAATTTTCCTGGTTGTCGATTCAATGACCGGTCAGGACGCTGTGAATGTTGCCAAAAGCTTTAATGAACAGCTCGGTTTAACCGGTGTTGTGTTAACGAAGCTGGATGGAGACACACGCGGCGGGGCAGCGCTTTCTATTCGCGCTGTCACAAACACGCCAATTAAGTTCGCAGGTTTGGGCGAAAAGCTTGATGCGTTAGAGCCGTTCCACCCTGAACGCATGGCATCAAGGATTCTCGGCATGGGCGACGTGCTGACATTGATTGAAAAAGCACAGGCCAGCGTTGATGAAGACAAAGCCAAAGAGCTGGAACAAAAAATGAGAACGATGAGCTTCACATTGGACGATTTTCTGGAGCAGCTCGGACAAGTCAGAAACATGGGCCCGCTTGATGAGCTTCTGCAAATGATGCCGGGTGCAGGTAAAATGAAAGGCCTGAAAAACATCCAAGTTGATGAAAAACAGCTGAATCATGTGGAAGCAATCATCAAATCAATGACTGTTCTTGAAAAAGAACAGCCGGATATTATCAATGCCAGCCGGCGGAAACGGATTGCAAAAGGAAGCGGGACATCCGTACAGGAAGTCAACCGTCTGCTTAAGCAGTTTGATGAAATGAAAAAAATGATGAAGCAGATGACAAACATGTCAAAAGGCAAGAAAAAAGGGTTTAAGCTACCTTTTATGTAATCGGTTATACATGATAAAACCGTTGTTAAGAAAAAACACTTTACAAACACTTTTATCATTGTTAATATACTATCTTGTTGAAATATTTTCGGAGGTGCTAGTAAAATGGCAGTAAAAATTCGTTTAAAACGTATGGGAGCAAAAAAATCTCCTTTCTATCGTATTGTTGTAGCAGATTCTCGTTCACCACGTGACGGCCGTTTCATCGAAACAGTCGGAACTTACAACCCGGTTGCAAAACCAGCGGAAGTAAAAATTGACGAAGAGCTTGCTCTTAAATGGCTTCAAACTGGAGCGAAACCATCTGATACAGTTCGCAACTTGTTCTCTAGCCAAGGAATCATGGAAAAATTCCACAACGCTAAACAAGGCAAGTAATGACTGATCAACACATGGAAGATTTGATTGTCCACATTGTGACGCCGCTTGTTGATCATCCAGATGACATTCGCGTCATAAGAGAAGAAACCGATCAAAAGATTGCGCTGCGCTTATCTGTCCATAAGTCAGATACCGGTAAAGTTATCGGAAAGCAAGGCCGGACTGCAAAAGCGATTCGAACAGCTGTATTTGCAGCTGGCGCACAGTCTTCTAAGAAAGTTCAATTTGAAATATTTGACTAAAAGGGAGAGGGCCGGCACCTCCCCTTTTTTTACACGCAAAAAAAGGGTAAACTGATAGAAGCTTAGGCAAAATAGAAAAGCCTGGGCGAGTAAAAGTTTTAAAAGCGGGGAGCTTGGTGCGATGCAAATTATTCACCGTGTAGCCGTTATGCAAGTCTTAACCGAGCGCAGCAAAGAAAAGCTTTTAGCTTCTTTTGCCGAAAAGAAACAAATGCTTGAACGAGAATGCAGCCAGCTCTATTTTCAGCTTAGAAAACATGAGAAAGAACAGCAAAACCCTGATATGCTTGAACAATTTAAAAAGGCAATAGAAAAGCGAAAAGATGATATCAAAATCATCGATTTTCAAATTGCTCAAGTACATACATTGCCGCTTGGCAGTGAGTTGAAAGAAAAGGAAGTCGATGCGCTGCTGACGATTGAAGCCGGGGATGACTGGCATGAGAAAACAGCAGCGAACACCATCGTCATAAAAGACGGAAAAGTAATTGAAATTCGCCAGAGGTGATCATATGACAAAGCGATGGTTTAATGTAGGCAAAATCGTAAATACCCACGGAATCAAAGGCGAAGTGCGGGTGATTTCAAAAACAGATTTTGCCGAAGAACGATACAAGCCGGGAAACACGCTGTATTTGTTTATGGACGGCCGTAACGAACCAGTGGAGGTAACGGTAAACACACATAGACTGCATAAGCAATTTCATCTCCTGCAGTTTAAAGAAAGACAAAACCTAAATGAAGTAGAAGAGCTGAAAAACGCAATCATTAAAGTTCCTGAAGAAGAATTAGGAGAGCTGAATGAGGGTGAATTTTATTTCCACGAAATTATTGGGTGTGAAGTATTTACTGAAGAAGGCAAACTCATCGGAAAGGTCAAAGAAATTTTGACGCCTGGAGCCAATGACGTTTGGGTCATCGGACGAAAAGGAAAAAAAGACGCACTCATTCCTTACATTGAATCAGTGGTCAAACATATCGATGTCAGGGAAAAGAAAATTGAGATTGAACTCATGGAAGGGTTAATAGACGAATGAAAATCGATTTTTTGACGCTGTTTCCCGAAATGTTTGAAGGCGTGCTCGGCTCATCGATTCTTCAAAAAGCCCAGGAAAAAGATGCGGTGCAGTTTCAAGTCGTAAATTTCCGGGAGTACTCTGATAACAAGCACAACACTGTTGATGATTATCCTTATGGCGGCGGGGCAGGCATGGTTCTCAAGCCCCAGCCTGTTTTTGACGCGGTCGAGGACCTGACATCAAAGGCAGCCGCTGCTCCGCGTATTATCCTCGTATGCCCGCAAGGTGAGCGTTTTACCCAAAAAAAAGCCGAGCAATTAGCTAAGGAAGAGCATTTGCTGTTCATTTGCGGCCACTATGAAGGCTATGATGAACGCATTCGCGAGCACTTGGTAACGGATGAAATATCAATTGGCGACTTTGTTCTGACGGGCGGTGAGCTCCCTGCAATGATGATCGCAGACAGTGTGGTCAGACTGCTTCCGGGTGTACTGGGTAAAGAGGCTTCCCATATTGAGGATTCCTTCAGCACCGGACTTTTAGAGCACCCGCATTATACAAGACCGGCAGATTACAAAGGTTTAAAAGTGCCTGAAACACTCTTGTCAGGAAACCATGCAAAAATTGAAGAATGGCGGAATAAAGAATCGATCAGAAGGACCTACCTAAGACGTCCGGATCTGTTGAAAGATTACCCGCTTACAGAGCAGCAAAGAAAGTGGATTTCTGAATGGGAAAAAGAATAGATTTTATTGCATAGGCTATGAAATTGTGATAAGATACTACTTGTGGCTTAAGCGGGCTTATCCGCTGCAAGCTTGAAAACGATGTTCCGCTGTGCCGGTTTTTGTGGCCAAGAGCATCTGTTGGAAGGAGTTGAAAACGATGCAAAAACTAATTGAAGATATCACAAAAGAACAGCTTCGTACTGATCTTCCTGCGTTCCGTCCTGGTGACACTTTACGTGTACACGTTAAAGTTGTTGAGGGTAACCGTGAGCGTATCCAGATCTTTGAAGGTGTTGTGATTAAGCGTCGTGGTGGTGGAATCAGCGAAACGTTCACAGTTCGTAAGATTTCTTACGGTGTTGGCGTTGAACGTACTTTCCCAGTACACACACCAAAAATCGCGAAAATCGAAGTTGTACGTTACGGTAAAGTACGCCGTGCTAAACTTTACTACCTGCGTGAACTTCGCGGAAAAGCGGCTCGTATTAAAGAGATCAGACGATAATGATAACGAACGAAAAGAGCTTGTTACCTGTAACAAGCTCTTTTTTTATACAGAATTTGAAAATGCCGGACAGGCATCGTAAAATACATAAAGGACAACAATGAATCATGCATACTGAAGATAAAGGCGGTGTTCGTGTCACATGACAATTCAATGGTTCCCGGGCCATATGGCAAAAGCAAGAAGGGAAGTAACCGAAAAATTAAAATTAATCGATATCGTATATGAATTGGTAGATGCCAGAATTCCAATGTCATCAAGAAACCCAATGATTGAAGATATTCTAAAAAACAAGCCGCGAATTATGCTGTTAAACAAGGCTGACAAAGCAGATGCGGCAGTTACACAGCGGTGGAAAGAGCACTTTGAGAAGCAGGGGATCCGCTCTCTGTCTATTAATTCTGTAAATGGACAAGGGTTAAATCAAATTGTGCCTGCATCAAAAGAGATCCTCCAAGAAAAATTTGACCGGATGCGTGCGAAAGGTGTGAAACCGAGAGCGATTCGCGCTTTGATTATCGGCATTCCAAACGTCGGAAAATCAACGCTCATCAACCGGCTTGCAAAGAAAAACATAGCAAAAACGGGAGACAGACCTGGTATTACGACTTCTCAACAGTGGGTCAAAGTTGGGAAAGAATTAGAGCTATTAGATACACCGGGAATTTTGTGGCCTAAATTTGAGGATGAGCTTGTCGGTTTGAGACTGGCAGTCACCGGGGCTATTAAAGACTCGATTATCAATTTGCAGGACGTGGCCGTGTTTGGTCTTCGTTTTCTCGAAGAACATTACCCAGAACGGCTTAAAGAGCGTTATGGCCTTGATGAGATCCCAGAGGACATTGCCGAGCTGTTTGATGCAATAGGTGAAAAGCGGGGCTGTCTCATGAACGGTGGGCTCATCAACTACGATAAGACGACTGAAGTCATCATTCGCGATATTCGCACTGAAAAGTTCGGCAGGCTGTCATTTGAACAGCCGACGATGTAAAGGCGCGCAGAAATGCGGGTCTTTATTTTTTCTTGGCTGAACCGATACATACAGTAAGGGAGAAGAGAAAGTGAATACATTAACCGTAAAGGACATTAAAGACCGTTTGCAGGAAGTGAAGGATGCACAAGACCCATTTATTGCCCAATGCGAAAACGACCCGAGAAAAAGCGTTCAAACGCTTGTAGAGCAATGGCTTAAAAAGCAAGCGAAAGAAAAAGCGCTGAAAGAACAATGGGTGAATATGACTTCCTATGAAAGGCTGGCAAGAAACAAGGGATTTCGCTTGATTGCAGGTGTTGACGAGGTCGGCCGGGGGCCATTGGCAGGACCAGTTGTCGCCAGCGCAGTCATCCTTCCAGAGGAATGTGAAATACTTGGGCTGACAGACTCCAAAAAGCTTTCAGAGAAAAAACGCGAGGAATATTACGAGCTTATTATGAAGGAAGCACTGGCGGTCGGGATAGGAATTGTAGAAGCTACTGTGATTGATGAGATCAATATATATGAAGCTTCAAAAATGGCAATGGTGGAAGCGATACAAGATTTGTCGGCTACACCTGATTATTTGCTTGTTGACGCAATGACACTTCCCCTCGACACGGCTCAGGCGTCAATTATAAAAGGCGATGCCAAAAGCGTGTCTATTGCGGCAGGTGCGTGTATCGCAAAAGTGACGAGGGACCGAATGATGAGCGCTTATGCCGAAACGTATCCCATGTACAGCTTTGAAAAAAATAAAGGCTATGGGACAAAAGAACATTTGGAAGCTCTTGCTGCATACGGCCCAACTGAATTGCACCGCAAAACTTTCGCTCCTGTTCAATCTTTCAGATAAATCACCATGGACAAGGAGGCACCTTTTTAAAATGAACATACGAAATGATGTGCAAAAGGCGCTGCAGCACCTTTTCGGGCGTACAGCCGTCCCGCAGGAAACATCAAAAGTAAACGAAGCGCTAAACGGGGAGAAGCGTCTCCTCTTAGGAAAAGTGCTTCGTTTACTAGGAGATCAGCATGCCCTGATCCAAGTCGGCAATCAAACTGTTCAGGGAAAACTTGAAACCCAGCTTCGTCCCCAGGCATACTATTGGTTTTCCTACGAAAAAAAAACGGCAGAACAAACAGGCCGTCTTCAGGTCGTTCAAAGCTTTGATCAAAATCCTAAAACCATTCAGGATGCAGCTGGCAAGCTTTTAAATGCCATTTCAGTGAAGACGTCAAACGCAGCTCTCATGATGACAGGAGCGATGCTGAAAAGCAAAACACCTGTAACTGAAAATGATATCAAAACAGCTGTCCGCTGGATGGACACGCTGCCTTCGCAAGACACAAAAAAAGCAGTTGAAACGGTTCTCTTCGCTTTAAAGCGTGAGCTTCCTATTCACTCCGAGATTTTGAATGGTGTTCACGCTGTGAAATCGCCTGTTCCGTTGCATCAGCACGTATCCCAGCTGCTTCAGGCAATCGATCAAAACCCTCAGCAGAGCCAAATGATGTCAAAGCTAAAGGAAGCAGTTACGGTGCTTTTAAATAGTGAAATCGATGTCCATGCAGAACGGCTGATTGATAAGCTTATTTCTTTAACCGACAATACGAAAACACCTTCTCCGGCGAATACAGCTGGAAGCAGGGAGCTTAGCACACCAGCTGGCTCCCCCGGAAAAGCCAGCCTGCCGATTGCAAATCACACAGCAGAACAGAGAAGCATACAAGAAGAGCCTGTTAAAACAGCAGCAGACATTCCAATTAAAGAAGCCCGCCAGCTGCTGGTGAAGCTGACGGAATCTGCTGAAAAAAACAGTCTCCAAATTGTGAAAGAAGCAGCAAATTGGATTAAAGCGGCTGCTTCATCGGGTGAGAGTAAGTCACTTGCAGCTTCAGCTGTTTTACAGGCGGCACAAGTCACAGACCAGGAAGCCGAAGTCTTTTTAAAGGCTGTTCAGCAGACAGCACCCCATTTGGCGGATAAGGCAGATGTTCTTTCTTTCTTATCCAAAGTGAAAACGGCAATCGGCGCAAGGGACGAGGTTGCGTTCATTAAAGCGTTTGAACAAGGAAGCGCAGTCACATCTGGCGAAATGCAATCCATCAAGCTGGCTCTTTCTGCCTTAAGAGCATCGCATGAGGTAGCCGAACCAGTCAAACAAGAAGCCGATCAGCTTTTTCATAAATTAAATGGCCAGCTTTTCATGCAGCAGGACCATCCATCATACAGCCAAATTGTAATGTCATTTCCGATGTTTTCGAAGTCAGGGGTTCAGGACATGACTGTTCTGTTTAAAGGAAAGAAAGAAGCGGATGGAAAGCTTGATCCTTCCCATTGCCGCCTTTTGTTTTTGCTGCAGCTTGATACACTAAAAGAAACCGTCGTTGATTGCTTGGTACAGCAAAAAGTCATGACCATTACAATAGAGACTGATTTCGAGCTGCAGGCTGCGATCGATCCGATGGTGCCCGCGCTTAAACAGGGGCTAAAGGAAATGGGGTACAGCCTTTCAGGGGTAAACGCTAAAAAAAGGGTTCACACCGAAGAAAAGGCTTCAATCGATCAATATATAACAAGTATCAGTGATCAGGAAGTGGATGTGAAAATATGAAAGAGCAGACACCGATCAGAAAAGCTGTTGCTCTCCATTATGACGAACAAAAAGACAAGGCGCCGAGAGTGATTGCCACAGGGAAGGGCCATGTAGCTGACAACATTATCAAAGAAGCGAAAAAAGCAGGGGTCCCGATTCAAGAAGATCGGACCCTTGTCGAATTAATGCGCCATTTGACGGTAGATGATCAAATTCCTGAAGCTCTTTATGAAACAGTAGCCGAGATTTTTTCATTCATTTACAAATTGGACGAAAGCGTAAAAAACAAAAAATAGCTAAAATATTCCCCATCCTTCTTTGAAATTTATGTTTTTAATAAAGTAAAAGTTTGAATGTTTAGAAGGATTAAAAGATTTTGCATTGAACTGTAGACAATTCTTCCAGTATTATTATAGAATGAAAGCGCAGTCTATTTTAGTTTTGTTACATAAGTTAGGAGGATGGGAAATGAATATCCATGAGTACCAGGGAAAAGAAGTCCTCAGAAAATATGGGGTATCTGTTCCTGAAGGTAAAGTGGCTTTTACAGCAGAAGAAGCAGTTGAGAGTGCAAAGAGCTTATCCAGCTCGGTTTATGTCGTAAAGGCTCAAATTCATGCTGGCGGTCGAGGCAAAGCTGGTGGGGTAAAAATAGCAAAATCATTAGACGAAGTAAAAGCGTATGCCGAAGAACTATTAGGGAAGACCCTAGTTACACATCAGACGGGTCCGGACGGCCAAGTAATAAAACGCTTACTTATTGAAGAAGGCTGCGATATTAAAAAAGAATATTACGTGGGTCTTGTGCTTGACCGCGCCACTTCAAGAATCGTTTTGATGGCTTCTGAAGAAGGCGGAACGGAAATTGAAGAGGTTGCGGAGAAAACACCGGAAAAAATCAAAAAAGCTGTCATTGATCCGGCTGTTGGCCTTCAAGGCTATCAAGCCAGAGAAATTGCATTCGCTATTAATATTCCAAAAGAGCTCGTGGGAAAAGCTGCTAAATTTATGCTGGGATTATATAAAGCGTTTGTTGAGAAAGACTGCTCAATCGCCGAAATCAATCCGCTTGTTGTGACTGGCGACGGAAATGTGATGGCGCTTGATGCAAAATTGAATTTTGACAGCAATGCGTTGTACCGACAAAAGGACATTATGGAATACAGAGATTTGGATGAAGAAGATCCGAAAGAAATTGAAGCGTCCAAATATGACCTAAGCTACATTTCCCTTGATGGAAATATCGGCTGTATGGTAAACGGCGCGGGACTTGCAATGTCCACGATGGATATTATCAAGCATTATGGAGGAGAACCGGCCAACTTCCTTGATGTGGGCGGCGGTGCAACCGCGGAAAAAGTCACGGAAGCATTTAAAATCATTCTTTCTGATCAAAACGTTAAAGGGATTTTTGTCAACATTTTCGGCGGCATTATGAAATGTGATGTCATCGCAGAAGGGGTTGTTGAAGCGACTAGACAAGTTGGTTTGACATTGCCGCTTGTCGTCCGTCTTGAAGGCACAAACGTGGATCTAGGGAAGAAAATCCTTAGTGAATCAGGATTAAACATTACATCTGCGGAATCAATGGCTGACGGCGCGCAGAAAATCGTATCCTTAGTTTAAGAAAGAATGAAAGGCAGGGGACCAAATAATGAGTGTTTTCATTAATAAAGATACAAGAGTTATTGTGCAAGGGATTACAGGTTCTACCGCTTTATTTCATACGAAGCAGATGCTTGAATACGGCACAAATATCGTTGGCGGTGTAACACCTGGAAAAGGCGGAACAGAAGCGGAAGGTGTTCCTGTATTTAATACAGTGGCTGAAGCAGTTCAAACGACCGGCGCTAACGCGTCTGTTATATATGTGCCCGCACCGTTTGCAGCTGATGCGATTATGGAAGCGGTAGATGCGGAGCTTGATCTCGTGATTTGTATCACAGAACATATCCCGGTTTTGGATATGGTGAAGGTCAAACGCTTCATGGAAGGCAAGAAAACGAGACTGATAGGGCCGAACTGTCCTGGTGTCATTACGCCTGAAGAGTGTAAAATCGGCATTATGCCCGGATACATCCATAAAAAGGGTCATGTAGGCGTTGTATCACGTTCAGGAACATTAACATACGAAGCGGTGCACCAGCTCTCAGAAGCGGGTGTAGGGCAATCTACAGCTGTTGGAATCGGCGGCGACCCTGTAAATGGAACAAACTTTATTGACGTTTTAAAAGCGTTTAACGAAGATCCTGACACACACGCAGTCATCATGATTGGCGAAATCGGCGGTACGGCCGAAGAGGAAGCGGCAGAGTGGGTAAAAGCCAACATGACAAAACCGGTAGTCGGTTTTATCGGCGGTAAAACAGCACCTCCTGGGAAGCGCATGGGGCATGCAGGCGCCATTATTTCCGGCGGAAAAGGGACAGCTGATGAAAAAATCAAAACCCTTAATGCATGCGGAATCGAAGTTGCAGAGACACCTTCTGTCATGGGTGAAACCTTAATTAAGGTGCTGAAAGAGAAGAACTTGTTCGAAACTTGTAAAACGCATTAATAAAAAAGGGACAGCCGTCAAGGCTGTTCCTGCTTTTTCTAACAAAAGGAGGTCAATCTATTGGATCAGGCCGCTGCCTGCTTAACGACTTGCAGAATCAATCAATTATTATCCCCATCCCTTCTATTAAAATGGTGGAAAGCCGATCCGTCTATGTCGCTGACATCACCCGTGTTACAAACGGTTACTCGTGATCAAATAAAAGCAGCTGCATTAAAAAACGAAATAGAACAACTTTATCCAAAGCTCCAGCGTGTACTTGCTGCTTATCGTGAGCAAGGCATTAACACCATCCCTATTTCTTCAAAGCAATATCCTTTCTGGCTTAAAAGCATTTATGATCCCCCCGCCGTACTGTTTGCAAAAGGTGATATGACTCTTCTTTCGAAAGGGAGAAAAATTGGAATTGTAGGGACAAGAAATCCAACAGCTTATGGGAAACAAGTTGTCAATCATCTTACAAAAGAGATCTGTCGTAAAGGTTGGGTGATTGTCAGCGGACTGGCGTCTGGGATAGACGGAATGTCCCATGCTGCAAGTATTAAGGCGAAGGGGCGGACAATTGGCGTCATTGCAGGCGGATTTCAGCACATTTATCCCCGAGAAAACCTTCAGTTAGCAGATCACATGGCTAAACACCATATCCTGCTGTCAGAGCACCCACCTGAAACTAAACCCCAAAAATGGCATTTCCCTATGAGAAACCGTATTATCAGCGGACTAAGTGAAGGCGTTATTGTCGTTCAGGGCAAAGAAAAAAGCGGTTCGCTGATTACTGCCTATCAAGCATTGGAACAAGGGAGAGAGGTATTTGCCGTACCCGGTTCATTGTTTGACCCTTACGCCGGAGGTCCTATAAAACTGATCCAGCAGGGGGCTAAAGCCATATGGTCAGCAGAGGATATTTTCGAGGAACTTCCTGAGAGAAACGTTCAATATACGGAACCCTTTTGAATTATCGTTTGACAAACGGTATTGTAATATTTAATAATAGTGAGGATTTAAAGTTGCATATTGTTTTCTATTTAATTAATGACGTTCATGATAAAGAATGAAATGTTGAAAGCCAAATAAAGACAGCTGCAAAAATAAAATTGAAATATCTTGAAAAGAGAGAGAACACCTCTTGAGGGGGATGAAAATGTCTGATTATCTAGTCATCGTGGAATCGCCCGCTAAGGCGAAAACGATTGAACGTTACTTAGGTAAAAAATATAAAGTAAAAGCATCAATGGGACATGTCCGGGATCTTCCAAAAAGTCAAATGGGAGTTGACATAGAACAGAATTTTGAACCGAAATATATTACCATTCGAGGTAAAGGCCCGGTATTAAAAGAGCTGAAAACGGCTGCGAAAAAAGCCAAAAAAGTGTATCTCGCAGCCGACCCCGACAGAGAAGGGGAAGCGATTGCATGGCATTTGGCACACAGTCTTGATTTAGATCTGAACTCAGACTGCCGTGTGGTGTTTAACGAAATTACAAAAGACGCTATTAAGGAATCGTTTAAGCATCCCCGCATGATTAATATGGATTTAGTGGATGCACAGCAAGCGAGACGTATTTTAGACAGACTTGTGGGATATAAAATCAGTCCAATCTTATGGAAAAAAGTCAAAAAAGGGCTTAGCGCAGGACGCGTGCAATCCGTTGCCCTCCGTTTGATTATTGACCGTGAAAAAGAGATTAACGACTTTAAGCCTGAGGAATATTGGACAATTGACGGTACGTTCTTAAAAGGTCAAGAAACCTTTGAAGCGAGCTTTTTCGGGAAAAACGGCAAAAAACTTCCTTTAAATAGTGAAGCTGATGTAAAAGAGATTCTTTCTCAGCTCAAAGGGAATCAATATACAGTTGAAAAAGTAACCAAAAAGGAACGCAAACGTAATCCCGCTTTGCCTTTTACCACTTCTACCCTGCAGCAGGAAGCGGCTCGCAAGCTCAATTTCAGAGCGAAGAAAACGATGATGATTGCACAGCAATTATATGAAGGAATTGATTTAGGGAGAGAAGGAACGGTTGGTCTGATCACGTATATGAGAACGGATTCAACCCGTATTTCAAATACGGCTGTTGATGAAGCAGCTGCATTTATTGATCAAACTTATGGAAAAGAGTTCCTAGGCGGAAAACGGAAGCCTGCGAAAAAGAATGAAAATGCCCAGGATGCCCACGAAGCAATTCGGCCGACATCAGTTCTTAGAAAACCAAGTGAATTAAAAGCAGTCCTCGGCAGAGACCAAATGAGACTGTATAAATTAATTTGGGAGCGTTTTGTTGCCAGCCAAATGGCACCGGCTGTTCTCGATACAATGAGTGTCGACCTGACAAACAACGGTTTGACATTTCGTGCAAATGGAAGTAAAGTCAAGTTTTCCGGGTTTATGAAGGTGTATGTTGAAGGAAAAGACGATCAAATGGAAGAAAAAGACCGAATGCTGCCTGACTTACAAGAAGGCGACACGGTATTATCAAAAGATATAGAACCTGAGCAGCATTTTACCCAGCCGCCTCCGCGATATACTGAGGCCCGGCTCGTTAAGACCCTTGAAGAACGCGGTATCGGCCGTCCATCCACATATGCTCCGACACTTGATACTATTCAGCGGCGCGGCTACGTGGCATTGGATAATAAACGTTTCGTTCCGACTGAATTAGGTCAGATCGTTCTTGACTTGATCATGGAGTTTTTCCCTGAGATAATTAACGTTGAGTTTACAGCTAAAATGGAGAGAGATCTTGATCATGTTGAAGAAGGAAATACCGAATGGGTCAAGATTATCGATAACTTCTACACCGATTTTGAAAAACGCGTCAAAAAAGCCGAATCGGAAATGAAGGAAGTTGAGATTGAACCAGAGTATGCTGGAGAGGATTGTGAATTGTGCAGTTCTCCAATGGTATATAAAATGGGACGGTACGGTAAATTCTTAGCTTGCTCCAACTTCCCTGACTGCCGGAACACGAAACCGATTGTGAAACAAATCGGTGTGAAGTGCCCGAGCTGCGGAGAAGGAAACATTGTTGAGCGAAAATCGAAAAAGAAACGGGTGTTTTACGGCTGTGATCGTTATCCGGACTGTGAATTCGTATCATGGGACAAACCAATTGAACGAAAATGCCCGAAATGCGGAAAAATGCTCGTCGAGAAAAAACTCAAAAAAGGCATACAAGTCCAATGCGTGGAATGCGATTATAAGGAAGAACCACAGAAGTAGCGGTGAGCAGGGTCTTGCTCACCTTCTTTGTGTGTTAAAAGAAGGCCTTGAATAATAAACTAGGAGATGTGAAAGATGAACCAACGAACAGTGAATGTAATCGGAGCCGGACTTGCAGGAAGTGAAGCAGCATGGCAGCTTGCCAAGCGGGGGATTCAAGTCAAATTGTATGAAATGCGGCCAGTTAAACAAACGCCTGCGCACCATACAGATAAATTTGCAGAGCTTGTCTGCAGCAACTCTCTTCGCTCTAATACGCTTGCTAACGCTGTCGGTGTATTAAAGGAAGAAATGCGTGCACTTGATTCAGCCATTATCGCTGCGGCTGACGAATGTTCGGTGCCTGCCGGGGGCGCTCTTGCAGTAGACCGTCATGAATTTGCCGCAAGTGTGACAAATCGGGTGAAAAATCATCCAAACGTAACCGTTATTAATGAAGAAGTGACTGAAATTCCTGAAGGCCCTACTATCATCGCAACGGGTCCGTTAACATCTGAATCGCTGTCTGCCCAGCTGAAGGAGCTGACTGGAGAGGACTATTTATATTTTTATGACGCAGCGGCGCCGATTGTAGAAAAAGACAGCCTTGATATGGATAAAGTGTATCTGAAATCCCGTTATGATAAAGGTGAAGCAGCATATTTGAACTGCCCGATGACAGAAGAAGAGTTTGACCGTTTTCATGAAGCATTAACATCAGCAGAAACAGTGCCGTTAAAAGAATTTGAAAAAGAGATTTTCTTTGAAGGCTGCATGCCGATTGAAGTCATGGCAAAACGGGGTAAGAAAACAATGCTTTTCGGTCCGATGAAACCGGTTGGTCTAGAGCATCCTGTTACAGGAAAACGCCCTTATGCCGTCGTTCAGCTCAGACAGGATGATGCTGCGGGAACACTTTATAATATTGTAGGATTCCAGACTCATTTAAAATGGGGAGACCAAAAGGAAGTTCTCAAGTTGATTCCAGGACTTGAAAATGTAGAAATCGTCAGATATGGCGTGATGCACAGAAACACATTTATTAACTCTCCAAGCCTGTTAAAGCCGACTTATCAATTTAAAAACCGCAGTGATCTGTTCTTTGCAGGCCAAATGACGGGAGTAGAAGGATATGTGGAATCAGCTGCCTCAGGACTTGTAGCAGGCATTAATGCGGCGAAGCTTGTATTGGGAGAAGAGCTTGTTATTTTCCCTCAGGAAACAGCAATTGGCAGTATGGCACATTATATTACAACAACAAACCAGAAGAACTTCCAGCCGATGAATGCAAACTTTGGGCTTTTGAAAGAATTGCCAGTTAAAATTAAAAATAAAAAAGAACGAAATGAACAGTACGCGAACCGTGCGATTGAAACAATTCAAACAATTTCGAAAACAATATAGGTATTGATTGCAACCTGAGCGCGATTTGTGATACCATTTAAAAGCCCTTCCTGGGGAGGTATTAGGCATGGAGAATGTTAAGAATTTCGTAAAGTTATTCGTTGAATATTTACAAATTGAAAAAAATTATTCACAATATACTATTGTGAATTATGTGGATTCAATTGAAGAATTCGAGACTTTCCTGCGCGTTCAAGGTATAAATGGATTTGAAGAAGCTGCATATCAAGATACTAGGATTTTTTTGACAGAAGCCTATGAAAAAGGTTTATCGAGAAGAACAATAAGCAAAAAGATATCTGCATTAAGAAGCTTTTATAAGTTTCTGATGCGGGAAAAGCTTATTGAAGAAAATCCGTTTCAGCTTGTTCATCTGCCAAAACAGGAGAAACGGATACCGAAGTTTCTATATCAAAAAGAGCTTGAGGAGCTGTTTGAAGTTTCAGATATAAGCCAGCCGGCCGGAATGAGGGATCAAGCGCTGTTAGAGCTGCTCTATGCCACCGGAATGAGGGTCAGTGAATGCTGTTCCATAACTATTAACGACGTTGATTTATTTATGGACACTGTGCTTGTTCACGGTAAAGGCAAGAAGCAGCGCTATATCCCCTTTGGGTCTTATGCCCGCGAAGCGTTGAAGGTATACATGAATAGCGGAAGACAGTGCTTGCTGATGAAGGCAAAAGAACCTCATGATCTATTATTCGTAAATCAAAGAGGCGGACCGCTTACAGCCCGTGGCATCAGACATATTTTAAGCGGGCTTGTTCAAAAAGCGTCAAGCACTTTACATATCCATCCGCATATGCTTCGACATACGTTCGCCACGCATCTGTTAAATGAAGGAGCGGATTTGAGAAGCGTTCAAGAACTGCTCGGGCATTCCAATCTGTCTTCTACACAGATATACACGCACGTTTCGAAGGAAATGTTGAGAAACACATATATGTCTCACCATCCAAGAGCATTTAAGAAAAATTAAAGGAGGCCCTTTATGTCATCTTTTCATGCGACCACAATATTTGCCGTACAGCATAAAGGACGAAGCGCTATGTCCGGAGACGGCCAAGTAACATTTGGTCAGGCTGTTGTCATGAAACACACGGCACGGAAAGTGAGAAAACTGTTTAACGGCAAAGTTCTTGCTGGCTTTGCGGGATCTGTTGCAGACGCTTTCACTTTATTCGAAAAGTTTGAAGCTAAGCTTGAAGAATATAACGGCAACTTAAAACGGGCGGCTGTTGAGCTTGCGAAGGAATGGCGCAGTGATAAAGTGCTAAGAAAGCTCGAAGCCATGCTGATTGTTATGAATCAGGATACTTTGCTTCTCGTATCGGGAACAGGCGAGGTGATCGAACCAGATGACGGCATTCTCGCGATTGGATCAGGAGGCAATTACGCTTTGGCAGCGGGAAGAGCACTGAAAAAGCATGCCGGGGAAAGCATGTCTGCAAGTGAGATTGCCAGAGCCGCGTTAGAAACAGCAGGCGAAATTTGTGTTTACACGAACGATCAAATCATACTGGAAGAGCTTGAATAGAAAGGACTTGAGGCGCATGGAAAAAAAACCGTTAACTCCTAGACAGATTGTAGATCGGTTAGACCAATATATTGTCGGTCAGCAAAATGCGAAAAAAGCTGTCGCCGTGGCATTAAGAAACCGCTATAGAAGAAGTCTTCTGGATGAAAAGCTGAAGGACGAGGTCGTTCCGAAAAACATTTTAATGATGGGTCCTACCGGCGTCGGGAAAACTGAAATTGCCAGACGAATCGCTAAGCTTTCAGGTGCGCCATTTATCAAAATTGAAGCTACTAAATTTACCGAAGTCGGCTATGTAGGCAGAGATGTTGAATCAATGGTCAGAGATCTTGTGGAGACTTCTGTTCGGCTTATCAAAGAAGAGAAAATGAATGAAGTAAAGGAACAGGCAGAAGAAAATGCAAACAAACGCATTGTTCGTCTGTTAGTTCCCGGGAAGAAAAAACAATCTGGCGTTAAAAATCCGTTTGAAATGTTTTTTGGAGGCAGCCAGCCGAATGGTGAAGATGAGGCGGAGAGCCAGGAAGAAGCAAACATCGAAGAAAAAAGAAAACGAATGGCGCATCAGCTGGCTTTAGGAGAGCTCGAAGACTACTATGTAACAGTAGAAGTCGAAGAGCAGCAGCCTTCTATGTTTGACATGCTGCAGGGCTCGGGTATGGAGCAGATGGGTATGAACATGCAGGATGCGCTGAGCGGATTAATGCCAAAGAAAAAGAAACGGCGCAAAATGACAGTCAGAGAAGCCAGAAAAGTCCTGACGAATGAAGAAGCAAGCAAACTCATCGATATGGATGAAGTCAGCCAGGAAGCTGTTCAGAGAGCAGAAGAGAGCGGGATTATTTTTATCGATGAGATTGATAAAATCGCAAAGAACGGCGGTGCATCTTCTTCTGCCGATGTTTCAAGAGAAGGCGTTCAGCGGGATATCTTGCCGATTGTTGAGGGCTCAACCGTTGTCACAAAATATGGTTCTGTAAAAACAGACCATGTATTATTTATTGCAGCAGGAGCGTTTCATATGGCCAAACCGTCTGATTTGATTCCTGAGCTGCAGGGGCGTTTCCCGATTCGTGTAGAACTGAACAAACTCACGGTAGACGACTTCGTGAGAATTTTGGTTGAGCCGGATAATGCGCTGCTGAAACAATATCAGGCATTATTGCAGACAGAAGGTATATCTCTTGAATTTTCTGACGAAGCTATTCATAAGATTGCTGAAGTTGCTTATCATGTGAACCAGGACACAGATAATATCGGTGCGAGACGCCTTCATACAATACTTGAACGCCTATTAGAAGATTTGTCGTTTGAAGCTCCAGATGTAACGATGGAGAAAATAACGATTACACCTCAGTATGTCGAAGAAAAGCTCGGAACGATAGCCAAAAACAAAGATTTAAGTCAATTTATATTGTGAAAAATTTAATATGAGGAATGTTTAGGAGGATTATTTATCATGGCTTTATTACAAAAAACAAGAATTATTAACTCCATGCTGCAAGCTGCGGCAGGGAAACCGGTAAACTTCAAGGAAATGGCGGAGACGCTGCGGGATGTAATTGATTCCAATATTTTCGTTGTAAGCCGCAGAGGGAAACTCCTTGGGTATTCTATTAACCAGCAAATTGAAAATGATCGTATGAAAAAAATGCTTGAGGATCGTCAATTCCCTGAAGAATATACGAAAAACCTGTTTAATGTCCCTGAAACATCTTCTAACTTGGATATTAATAGTGAATATACTGCTTTCCCTGTTGAGAACAGAGACCTGTTCCAAGCTGGTTTAACAACAATTGTGCCGATCATCGGAGGCGGGGAAAGATTAGGAACACTTATTCTTTCACGTTTACAAGATCAATTCAATGACGATGACTTAATTCTAGCTGAATACGGCGCAACAGTTGTCGGAATGGAAATCCTAAGAGAAAAAGCAGAAGAAATTGAAGAGGAAGCAAGAAGCAAAGCTGTCGTACAAATGGCTATCAGCTCGCTTTCTTACAGTGAGCTTGAAGCAATTGAGCACATTTTTGAGGAGCTTGACGGAAACGAAGGTCTTCTTGTTGCAAGTAAAATTGCTGACCGTGTCGGCATTACCCGTTCTGTTATTGTGAACGCACTCAGAAAGCTGGAGAGCGCCGGTGTTATCGAGTCTAGATCATTAGGAATGAAAGGTACTTATATCAAGGTACTAAACAACAAATTCCTAATTGAATTAGAAAATCTAAAATCTCATTAATCACAAAAAGAACCCTTTTTGAGGGTTCTTTTTTATTTCAAATAAAGGAAATCAATAAGCTTTATTTCCTGGGTTGAAAGTCTTTCTATGTAATAATTTGAATAAATTTTGCATTTTCCTTCAAAAAGTTTCAAAAATGCCGAAAAGATAGGAGAAAAAACAGAAATTCTGCTATTTTCAGGCTTATATCAAGGCGAGAAATGTAGTTCCAACAATCTAGGACTTTATACCTAGTTGTAAAATAGATAATTGTGAGGACATTTTTTTACACGAACTTCATAGACTTTATGCCTGTTATTTCTTACAATAAGCATATAGTTTTACAATTCTCGACAAGGATATTGAGGGTGAAAAAAACTGAAATGGAGGTAAGTGGATTTGAGCTTATTTTCTGGAACGATACAAAATCTTGAAAATGCCTTGAGCAGAGCGGATATTAAGCAAAAAGTCATAACTAATAATATCGCCAATATAGATACACCGAACTATAAGGCGAAAAAAGTCTCTTTCCAAAATTTATTAGATCAAGAATCCTCGCGTCTTGAAGCGATAAAAACAGACTATCGTCATGTTGATTTTTCTGATACTGATTCGAATTATTCAATTGTTGCGAGCGGAGATACATCGTATCAGCAAAACGGAAACAATGTTGATGTTGACAAAGAGATGACAGAATTGGCGCAAAATCAAATCAACTATCAAGCTTTGGTTGAAAGAATGAACGGTAAATTTAATTCGCTGAAGACCGTATTAACAGGAGGAAAATAATGACAGCT
The DNA here is from genome assembly GCF_037027505.1 of Bacillus sp. 204(2023). Lineage (NCBI taxonomy): Bacteria > Bacillati > Bacillota > Bacilli > Caryophanales > Bacillaceae > Bacillus > Bacillus sp. 204(2023). The sequence continues at coordinate 373,152 of NZ_JAXCHE010000002.1, forward strand.
TTTCATAGCTTAAATGTTTCAGCATCGGCTTTAACAGCTCAGCGAGTCAGAATGGACGTTGTATCATCTAACTTAGCAAATATGGATACGACAAGAGCTAAGCAGGTGAATGGAGAGTGGGTGCCTTACAGAAGAAAAATGGTCTCCCTTCAGTCAAAAGGTGAATCGTTCTCTTCCATTCTCAATTCTCAAATGAGCGGAAGCGGGAATGCTGGAAACGGTGTGAAGGTTTCAAAAATTACAGAGGATGATTCGGAATTTAATCTTGTCTATGATCCGACAGACCCTGATGCAAACGCTGATGGATATGTACAAAAGCCTAATGTTGATCCATTAAAGGAAATGGTTGATCTTGTCAGCAGCACCAGATCATATGAGGCGAATGTCACGGCGATGAATGCCACAAAGGGAATGCTGATGAAGGCGTTAGAAATCGGAAAGTAGGTGAATGAATGTGATTAATGCAATTTCTCCTTTTCAGGTTCAAAATACTCAAAACACTCAAAATGCAACAAATCAAGTAAACAATAGCCAAAAAACAGATTCTTCAAATCAAACAAGCTTTTCGGAGCTTTTAAAAAACTCTATTAGTTCGTTAAATGAGTCCCAAGTAGCTTCTGACAACATGACTAATGCCTTGGCTGCAGGAAAAGATGTAAATCTTGATGAGGTCATGATCGCTGCTCAAAAAGCTAGCATCTCTCTAACTGCAGCAACAGAGTTCCGCAATAAAGCTGTGGAAGCTTATCAGGAGATTATGAGAATGCAAATGTAGGGGGTCTGACGATTTAGAGAAAGAGTGGAATGACCGGGGGTTAACATGAATCGTACTCTAATGCAAATGAAAAACAAAACGAGTGAGTTTTGGAAAAATAGATCTAAATTACAAAAGATTTTAATGGTTAGTGCTTTAGCGGCAATTATTATTATTGGAATTATTATTAGTGTTTTTGCTTCAAATTCTAAAATGGCGCCGCTGTACAAAGATTTGTCTGCCGAAGAAGCAGGACAAATCAAAGAAGAATTGGATGCAAAAAAAGTGCCAAACGAACTTTCGAATGGCGGTACAGTGATTAGTGTTCCGGAGGATCAGGTTGATTCTTTGAAAGTGCAGATGGCTGCAGAAGGACTTCCTAAAACAGGATCAATTGATTATTCATTTTTTGGACAGAATGCCGGCTTTGGTTTGACAGACAATGAGTTTGATATGGTGAAAGTAAAAGCTACACAGACAGAACTGTCAAACTTGATCAATGAAATGGACGGTATTAAAAATTCAAAAGTAATGATTAATCTCCCGAAAGACGCTGTGTTTGTCGGTGAGGAGCAATCTGCAGCATCTGCATCAATCGTTTTGCAGATTCAACCGGGTTATACACTTGATCAAAGCCAAATCAACGGATTATATCATCTGGTATCTAAAAGCGTGCCAAACCTAAAAGAAGATAACATCGTCATCATGGACCAAAATTCTACATACTACGACAAATCAGACAGCGATGCAGGGTCCTACGCGGATAGTTATTCTTCTCAGCAAGGAATTAAGTCTCAAGTTGAAAAAGACATTCAAAAACATGTACAGTCACTGCTGGGTACGATGATGGGCCAAGATAAAGTCGTTGTCTCCGTTACAGCAGACATTGATTTCACAAAAGAAAATCGGACAGAAGACATTGTCGAACCTGTGGATAAAGAAAACATGGAAGGCATTGCAGTCAGCGCTGAAAAGGTATCTGAAACATATCAGGGCGACGGTGCAGCCAACGGCGGAACTGCCGGAACCGGCGAGGAAGATGTTACAAATTATAAGGCTGACGGTGAAAATACCGAAAGCGGGAACTACGAAAAAAACAGCAACAAAATCAATTACGAGGTTAACCGAATTCATAAAGAAATCGCTGAAAGTCCTTATAAGGTCAGAGATTTAGGGATTCAAGTAATGGTAGAGCCGCCTGATGCCAAAAACACAGCGTCGCTATCAACTGAAAGACAGGATGATATACAAAAAATCCTTTCAACTGTAGTCAGAACATCTTTGGATAAAGATGAAACGCAAAATCAGAATTTATCTGATGCTGATATCAATAATAAGATTGTTGTTTCCGTTCAGCCATTCGACGGAAAAGTCAATTTGGATACAAATACGGAAGAATCCTCAGGTATCCCGCTGTGGGCATATATTGTAGGCGGTGTTTTAATCGCAGCGATCATTGTTCTGATCATTATGCTTATCAGAAAGAAACGGGCGCAAGAGGATGAATTTGAGGAATATGAGTATGAGGTTCCTCAAGAACCAATCAATTTGCCTGATATCAACGAAGAGGAAAATGAAACAGCGGAATCAGTCAGACGAAAACAGCTTGAAAAGATGGCGAAAGACAAGCCGGAAGATTTTGCAAAACTGCTGAGAAGCTGGCTGGCCGAGGATTAGGAGGAATTAGAAATGGCGAGACGTGATCAAGATAAGCTTACAGGAAAACAAAAAGCAGCCATTCTCATGATTTCCTTGGGGTTAGATGTGTCAGCTTCTGTCTATAAGCACTTAACCGATGAAGAAATTGAAAGGCTTACTCTGGAAATATCAGGTGTTCGAAGCGTCGATCATCAAAAAAAGGATGAAATCATAGAAGAATTTCATAATATAGCCATTGCGCAAGATTATATTTCTCAAGGCGGTTTAAGCTATGCAAGACAAGTTCTGGAAAAGGCGCTTGGAGAGGATAAGGCGGAGAACATTCTAAACAGGCTGACTTCTTCTTTGCAGGTTAAACCATTTGATTTTGCCAGAAAAGCGGAGCCTGAACAAATTTTGAATTTTATCCAGCAAGAGCATCCGCAGACGATGGCTTTAATCTTGTCTTATTTAGATCCAGTGCAGGCTGGGCAAATTTTATCCGAGCTGAATCCTGAAGTACAGGCTGAGGTTGCGAGAAGAATCGCGGTCATGGATAGAACGTCTCCAGAAATAATTAATGAGGTAGAACGGATTCTGGAACAAAAATTATCTTCTGCATTTACTCAGGATTATACACAAACAGGCGGAATTGAAGCTGTTGTGGAAGTGTTAAACGGGGTAGACAGAGGGACAGAGAAGACGATCTTGGATTCATTGGAAATTCAGGATCCCGATCTTGCTGAAGAGATTAAAAAGCGGATGTTTGTCTTCGAAGATATTGTCACACTTGATAACCGTGCCATTCAGAGAGTCATTCGCGATGTTGAGAACGACGATTTGCTCCTTTCATTAAAGGTTGCAAGCGAGGAAGTCAAAGAAATTGTATTCAACAATATGTCACAGCGTATGGTTGAAACCTTCAAAGAAGAAATGGAATTTATGGGCCCTGTACGCTTGAAAGATGTAGAAGAAGCTCAATCGAGAATTGTAAGCATCGTCAGAAAGCTTGAAGAAGCCGGTGAAATTGTGATAGCAAGAGGCGGAGGGGATGATATTATTGTCTAATATCATTAAACAAGAATCATCTATTTCTCCACAAAAGGAAAAAAGAAAACTTTCTATACAAGAGGTGCGTATTGATCATTCTCACCTTTTGCAGGCTGAAGAGAACCCGGAGGCGCTTATGGCTCGAGTGAAAGAGGAAGCTGACCGGATTTCTGAGCAGGCAAACAGTCATATAGAAAATATTCGCCGTCAAATTGAGCAGGAGAAAAACGATTGGGCGGCTGAAAAACAGAAGCTTATTGAAGAAGCAAAAGCCGAGGGCTTTGAACAAGGAGTAGCCTTGGGCAAAGCTGAGGCAATGAAACAGTATGCCGAACTGATCGGCCAAGCGAACAGTATAACTGAAATGTCCAGAAAAGCTGTTGAGGACAAGCTTGAAGACGCAAATGAAGAAATCGTTGAGCTTGCCGTTGCCCTAGCAAAAAAAGTTTGGCAGCAAAAGTCTGATGATAAAGAGGCTTTCCTCCTGCTTGTACAACAGGTTATAAACGAAGTGAAGGAATATGACGATATATCAATTTATGTTGATCCATATTACTATGAGACAATCTTTCAGCAAAAAGATGAAATCCAGCAGCTTCTTTATAAAGAATGCCGGCTTGGCATATATGCTGATGAAAAAGCTCAAAAAGGAACCTGTTATATTGAAACTCCTTTTGGCAGGGTAGATGCGAGTGTTGACACACAATTGATGCAATTGAAAGATAAACTTCTGACAGCGCTGGAAGCAGGTGCAGCTGAATGAAGACACAGAGTCTGATAGATTGTATAGAAATGACAGACTCGTATAAACGATACGGAAAAGTCAAACGGGTAATCGGCCTGATGATTGAATCAAAAGGGCCAGCAAGCTCAATTGGCGACGTGTGCCTGATTTATGCAAAAGGACAATCTGGGAAAGTCATTAAAGCTGAGGTAGTCGGCTTCCAGGAAGAAAATATTTTGCTTATGCCTTATTTAGAGGCTGCGAGCATTGCACCTGGCAGCATTGTAGAAGCTACTGGGGAATCACTTCGGGTTAAAGTTGGAATGGGACTGATTGGACAAGTCATCGATGCTTTTGGAGAACCGCTTGACGGAAAACTTCTGCCGAAAGGGCTTTCGCCTGTATCAACGGAGCAATCACCGCCCAACCCGATGAAACGGCCGCCTATCCGTGAAAAGATGGGTGTTGGAGTCAGATCAATTGACAGCTTGCTGACAGTCGGTAAAGGCCAGCGGATTGGAATTTTTGCAGGAAGCGGTGTCGGAAAAAGCACCTTAATGGGGATGATCGCCAAGCAGACAGAGGCTGACTTAAACGTCATTGCACTTGTCGGAGAACGCGGACGAGAGGTTCGGGAGTTTATTGAAAAAGATCTGGGGAAAGAGGGGCTGAAACGATCGATTGTAGTTGTTGCCACCTCAGACCAGCCAGCATTAATGAGATTGAAAGCGGCATATACAGCGACTGCAATTGCCGAGTATTTCCGAGATAAAGGCCAAAATGTCATGTTTATGATGGATTCTGTTACAAGGGTGGCAATGGCGCAGCGAGAGATTGGATTGGCTGCCGGAGAGCCTCCGACAACAAAAGGCTATACACCTTCAGTGTTCGCTATTTTACCTCGTTTACTAGAACGAACAGGTGCAAACGAGCATGGAACCATTACGGCATTTTATACAGTGTTGGTAGACGGGGATGACATGAATGAGCCGATTGCCGATACTGTACGCGGAATTTTAGACGGACATATTGTGTTAGACAGGGCGCTTGCCAATAAAGGTCAGTTTCCAGCAGTTAACGTACTAAAAAGCATCAGCAGGGTGATGTCAAACATATCGACAAGACAGCATCTGGATGCGGCAAATAAATTCCGTGAACTTTTATCGACATATCAAAATTCGGAAGATCTCATTAATATCGGAGCTTACAAAAGAGGATCATCCAGAGAAATTGATGAAGCGATACAGTTTTATCCGCAGCTTATTCAATTTTTAAAGCAGGGAACAGACGAACCGGCTTTATTGGAAGAAAGCATTGCTGTATTAACTAGTTTGACAGGAAATGAGGAATAAACGTGGCTTATCAATTTAGATTCCAAAAGCTACTGGAACTAAAAGAAAATGAAAAAGACCAATCCTTATCCGAGTATCAGCAATCAGTTTCTGAATTTGAAAACGTTGCTGAAAAATTATATGAAAATATGAGCAAAAAAGAATTGCTAGAACAAAATAAGGAAAAGAAATTAAAAAGCGGCATGAGTGTACAAGAAATGAGGCACTACCAACAATTTGTCTCAAATCTTGATAATACGATCTATCACTATCAAAAGCTTGTCATTATGAAAAGAAATCAAATGAATCAAAAACAAGAAATTTTGACAGAGAAAAACATTGAAGTGAAAAAGTTTGAAAAAATGCGTGAAAAACAGTTTAAAATGTTTGCTCTTGAAGATAAAGCTGCAGAAATGAAAGAAATGGACGATATTTCGATTAAGCAGTTTATGATTCAAGGCCATTAGGAGCGAATGTAATGTCCGGCAAAAAGAAAGAATCAGGTAAGTTCCGTTCGGTTTTGCTTATCATTATCCTCCCGCTGATGTTTCTACTAATCGCAGGGGGGATTGTTCTTTGGGCTGCTGGTATCAATGTCTTAAAGCCGATACAGGATGCTGCGGCAAAAACGCCGGTTCTTAAAGAATTGGTCCCTGAAACCGAAAATAAAAAAGACACAGCATCAAATAAGGATAGCAGTAATACAGCAGCTCTGGAAAAGACCATTAAGGATCAAAAAAGTGAAATCGGTATATTGAATAAAGATTTAGAAACAAGTAAATCAGAAATCGATAGGCTCAATCAAAAGATCCGTTCACTTGAAAAGACAGCTGAGGATCAAAAAAAGTCATCAGAAGATCATACTGAAGGATCAGCAGACTCGAAAGCTTCATCTGAAAATGACAAAGTGATCAGTGTGTACAAAAGCATGGACAGCGGAAAGGCTGCTAAAATTATTGCCCAATTAAAGGAGAAAGAAGCACTGAAAATATTGAATGGCCTAAGCAAAAAGCAGCTTGCTGACATATTGGCGAAAATGACTCCTGAGCAAGCAGCAACCTATACAGAAAAAATTGCTGCCAGCCAAGAATAGGGGGAATGAAAGGTGAAGCTGCTTGAATTAGCCGGACCTTTGCTGCAAACCACAACGGGTTCTGCCGCTAAAAACATGAAAAGTAGCCAGGGAGTTTTTCAAAACTGGCTTATGTCTGAGGCTGGATTGAAGGAACTCTCAGAACAAGGAAAGGGTACTCCTAATTCCGAAGATCAGCTTTTAGCAGATGCGCTTAAAAAGATCGGTGAATGGCTAAATGCAAGTCCTGAAGATCAAGACAAACAAAATGCGGATCTTTTGCAAACATTAAGCAAACTGACAGGGAAGCAATTGGATGCGAATGCTCTGCAAATGTTGCAAAATCTTTTGCAAGCAGTTGAATCAAAAATGTCAGACGGGACGGATCAATTGCTCACAGAAACGGAGAAAATCTTTTCAGAAGCTAAAACGGTCTGGAATGCCAATGATTCTGTTTCTGACATTAATGGAGCACTGAAGTCGGATACAGAGCAATCAAATCAGGAAAATGAAGTATCCGATGCTGCTAAAGAGCTTATCTATATCCAGATGTTCATTAGCCAGCTCGTAGAAGGGAATAAGCTGACTGATCGCGGGAATGGCAATGAAGCTCATGCCATTTACCAAAATGGAGATCAATTCCTATCTGCATTAGAAAAAAAGGGTGTATCTCAACAACTCATTCAGGATCTTAAACAGCAAATATTCACTAAAGCTGAGTCAAGTTCAAAACTTTACTCCATGACAGCGTCAGAGCTGAAAAGTTTTCAAAGCTTAATGGACCAAATGTCTATGCTTCCTCAAAAAGGGACCAAAGAATGGAGTCTAGCTGAAAGCCAGCTGAAAGCCTTCTTGTTATCGAAATCATCCGAATCATCACAAGACTTTGGGAAGCGTGTTCTCACACCACTTTCGCAGAGTTCATCCAGCAAAAATGCATCGGATGTTTCTGGAAGTATTCAGTCTGTAGATAGTAAATCAGGACTCCAAATGCTGTTTTCGGGGTATCGGAGCATAGGAGGAGTACAAACACTTGATTTGCAGCAGATGTCATCTGATATACCAAATGCCGAAACAAAAACGGTGGCTGATCAAGTGATTAATGCGTGGAAGCAGATGAAATATACGCCTTTCGGCAGATCGACGGGAAGTTTCACTATTCGGCTGAACCCTGAACATTTAGGATTTGTCACAATCAAGCTGACAAATGAAAATGGAATGTTTCAGAGTAAAATCATAGCATCTAGCCAATCAGCAAAAGAATTGCTTGAACAGCATCTTCCTCAGCTGAAGCAATCATTGCCGAATATGGCCGTCCAAATTGACCGTTTTACTCTTCCGGTCCAAAGCGGGGATCAGCCGATATACGGCCAGCTTGCTGATGAACAGAAAGAGCAGCAAGAGGGGCAGAGACAGCAAAGACAGAAAAAGCAATCAAATGATTTTGGCGATCTGCTCGATGAAGTGTCGATGGTTGAAATGGAGGAGGAAGAATGACTTCTATAAGTTCAGAATATAAACTGCCTGAAAAAACGAACACCGTGTCGACGAACAACAGCAGCTTGGGGAAAGACGAGTTTTTAAAAATATTAATGACTCAAGTTCAAAACCAAGATCCGCTTAACCCGGTTGACGATAAAGAATTTATCAGCCAGATGGCGACTTTTTCAAGCTTGGAGCAAATGATGAATCTGAATACGACAATGACTCAATTCGTTGAAAACCAAGATCCGTTTACAACGTATGTTGATTGGATGGGAAAAGAAGTATCTTGGACTGATGGTAAAAGTGCAACAGATAAAACAGGCACAGTAAGCTCTGTTAAACATTCTAAAGGAAATTATTATCTCGTTCTGGATGATGGGACCGAGATCAGTCCTGCGAATGTTATGTCTGTGGGACAATCATCTAAATAAAAACATCTGGGGGAATATATTATGTTACGTTCACTTTATTCTGGAATCAGCGGTATGAAAAACTTTCAAACAAAGCTTGACGTAATCGGTAACAACATTGCCAACGTGAATACAGTAGGATTCAAAAAAAGCCGTGTGACCTTTAAAGATATGGTAAGCCAAACGATTGCCGGCGGTTCTGCGGCTGGTGCAACTATCGGCGGTACGAACTCTAAGCAGATCGGTTTAGGTTCATCTTCTGGCACAATTGATACAATTCATTCAACAAGCGCGACACAAAGCACAGGAAGAACACTTGATTTAGCAATCGATGGCGATGGCTATTTTCAAATTGATACAGGCGCCGGAACAGCTTATACAAGAGCAGGAAACTTCTATTTAGATAATACCGGAACACTGGTTACCGGTGATGGCTATCATGTGTTAAATATGACTGGTGGAACAATTAAAATCCCTCTTGATGCACAAAGCTTCAGCATTGGTTCTGATGGAAAGGTCTCAATTGTTGATGCTGACGGGAAAACACAAGACGGGGGACAAATCGGGATTGTTACTTTTGCCAACAGTGACGGTTTGGATAAAATCGGAAGCAACTTATACCGTGAGTCTTTAAACTCTGGGACTGCCAGTGCAGCCAACCAGCCTGGTGATGGCGGTACAGGTTCCCTTAAATCAGGTTTTCTCGAAATGTCTAACGTTGATTTAACTGACGAATTTACTGAAATGATTGTTGCCCAGCGCGGATTCCAATCAAACTCGAAAATTATTACAACATCTGATGAAATCCTTCAAGAACTGGTTAACCTTAAACGTTAAGGAGGGAGGGGAGGCGAGTAATCGCTTCTCCGCTGTTTTATGATTAAAGTAACCCGTTTGAATGGGCAGCCCTTTACACTGAATGCGCTGTTTATTGAACAGATTGAATGCTTTCCGGATACTACAATTACTCTGTCAAATGGTAAGAAGTTTGTAGTAAAAGAAGATGAAGAAGCTGTTCTGGAAAAGATCGCATCTTTCTACCGAAAAATAAAAATATTTGCAATGGATCAAGGAATAGAGGAACCGGAATGAAGAAAAAGTTAATGATCATCTTACTAATTATTCTTATCGTAATTGGTGCTCTCGGGGCGGCGGCTTATTTTGTTTTAGGCGGAAAGTCCGAAAAAAGTGAAGCGAAAAAAAGTATTGATGAAATCGTTGCGTCTTCTGTTGATGTAGAAGAGATCACAACAAATTTAAAGTCTGATAACATTATCCGTCTTGCTATTAAACTTGAAACTGATTCTGATAAATCAAAAGAAGAACTTGAGAAACGTGATTTCCAAGTGAAAGACGCTGTTATATCACTGCTGGCTGATACGAATGCTGATCAGATTGAGGGAGACAAGGGAAAAGAAACCTTTAAGAAGGAACTAAAAGATAAAATAAATAGCTACCTCCAAGAAGGAAAAGTAGAAAAAGTGTATATTACCTCCTTTAATCTGCAATAAAGCATAATTTGACAGAATACGGAGGTGAGGAAAATGTCAGGAGAAGTTCTCTCCCAAAATGAAATAGATGCACTGCTTTCTGCAATATCAACTGGTGAAATGGACGCTGAAGAGCTGAAAAAAGAAGAAAAAGAGAAGAAAGTCAAGGTTTATGATTTCAAACGTGCGCTGCGGTTTTCTAAGGATCAGATCCGCAGTTTAACGAGAATTCATGACAATTTTGCAAGACTTCTAACCACTCATTTTTCTGCTCAGCTCAGAACCTATATTCACATATCTGTCAGTTCTGTTGACCAGGTCCCGTATGAGGAATTTATCAGATCGATCCCGAACATGACGATTCTGAATCTATTTGATGTCCATCCGATGGAAGGCAGAATTATGATGGAGGTCAACCCCACGATAGCTTATACGATGATGGATCGAGTCATGGGCGGAATTGGAATCAGTCATAACAAGGTTGACAGCTTGACAGAAATTGAAACAAAAATCATTTCTAATTTATTTGAAAATGCACTGGGTAATTATAAAGAAGCTTGGCAGTCAATTGCTGATATTGAACCGGAAATGACTGAGTTTGAAGTGAATCCGCAATTTGTTCAGATGGTCTCTCCTAATGAAACAGTCGTGGTGATCTCGCTCAATACTCAAATTGGTGAAATCAGCGGTGTCATTAATCTCTGTATCCCGCATATCGTACTCGAGCCGCTCATACCGAAGCTTTCAGTCCACTATTGGATGCAATCAGACCGAAATGAGCCAAAGCCTGAGGAAACAAAGTCGCTTGAAAAACGTATCATGACAGCACAAATACCTGTCGTGGCCGAGCTCGGCACATCTGAACTGACGATAGAAGAGTTTTTAAGTTTAGAAGTCGGAGACTGCATAACTTTGGACAAATCAGTCACGGATCCTCTTACTGTATTGGTCGGAGATAAGCCGAAATTTTTAGGACAAGCCGGCCGGGTGAATCGAAAACAGGCAGTGCAAATTTTAGATCACGACATAAGAGGTGAACAAGATGGAGAATAATAGATTATCTCAAGATGAGATTGACGCGCTTCTTAACGGTACTGGCAGCACGCTTGAAGAGCCAGAGGTTCCGGAAGTAGATGACTTATCGGAAATGGAGCGTGATGCGATCGGTGAAATCGGTAATATTTCATTCGGCAGTTCTGCGACAGCACTGTCAACGCTTTTAAATCAAAAGGTCGATATTACGACTCCAAGCGTAACGGTCATCCCAAAAAGTAAAATCAGCGATGCGTTCCCTGAACCGTATGTGGCGATTGAAGTGAATTATACGGAGGGGTTCAGCGGAAGCAACCTGTTAGTCGTGGAACAAAGTGACGCGGCGATCATTGCTGACTTAATGATCGGGGGAGACGGAAAAGGTGCGGACCCTTCACTGGGTGAAATCCATTTAAGTGCGGTTCAAGAAGCAATGAACCAAATGATGGGATCGGCTGCCACATCAATGTCTACTGTATTCAGTAAAAAAATTGATATTTCACCTCCTCGGGTTGAATTGCTGGATGTTACTGAAGAAAAGGGTACAGACCGTATTCCTGATGATGAAATGCTGGTGAAAGTTTCTTTCAACTTAAAGGTGGGAGAATTAATAGACTCCAGCATTATGCAGCTTTACCCATTGACATTTGCGAAAGATTTAATTTCAAGCCTTATGAACTCAGAAAGTGCAGAGGAAGAAGAAACGGTGCAGCCTGAAGTTACATACGAACAGCCGAAAGAGTCTGTGACGCCAGAGCCGCGTATTGAACCGAAGCAACAGCAGCAGCCGCCAAAAAGGCAGGGAACAGCAAAAAAAGCAGCGCCAGTTCAGGTTTCACCGGTGGAATTTTCCGCATTTGATCCAAACGAAGCTGTACAAGCCCCTATTCATAATCTGGATATGCTTTTGGATATCCCGCTTTCGATTACTGTTGAGCTTGGCAGAACGAAGAGAAGCGTAAAAGAGATTTTAGAGCTTTCTGCCGGAAGTATTATCGAGCTTGATAAATTAGCTGGTGAGCCTGTAGATATTTTAGTTAATCAGCGTATCGTTGCCAAAGGCGAGGTCGTTGTCATTGAAGAAAACTTCGGAGTAAGAGTCACTGACATTTTAAGCCAGGCAGAGCGCATTAATAATTTAAAATAACGAAACACAAGGAGAGAGATAGATTATGGCACATAGAATTTTAATTGTAGATGACGCAGCATTTATGCGAATGATGATTAAAGATATTTTAGTTAAAAATGGTTTTGAAGTTGTGGCGGAAGCTGAAAATGGAGCACAAGCGGTAGAGAAATATAAAGAGCATTCACCTGACCTTGTTACTATGGATATCACGATGCCAGAAATGGATGGTATTACAGCATTAAAAGAAATTAAACAAATTGATGCGCAGGCAAGAATCATCATGTGTTCTGCTATGGGACAGCAATCAATGGTTATTGATGCCATTCAGGCCGGCGCTAAGGATTTCATTGTGAAACCTTTCCAAGCTGACCGTGTGCTTGAAGCAATCAACAAAACATTAAGTTAAAGGGTGTACGACTGTTGAAAAAGAGTCAATATTTTATCGTTTTTATTTGTTTTTTCGTTTTATTCAGTGTACATCCGATTGCTGCTGCCGCGGCAGACTCTGATAATTCAACTGTAAACGAATGGTTTCAAAAGAAAGATGAAAAAACTGCAGATCAATCAGAGCAAAAGAAAGAAAAAACAACAAAAACTGCTGATGAGACGGAGGGTGCGGCTGCTCCTTCTGTCTCAGCTTTTGATTTTGTAAAGATGATTTTCGCTTTACTGTTTGTTATCGCGCTGATTTACGGGCTGGTTAAGCTCATGAACAAAAGAAATCGGCTCCTAAAGCCTTTTCAATATGTTGAAAATATTGGCGGCACATCGGTCGGCCAGAACAGATCCATACAATTGATCAAGGTCGGGAAAAGTGTGCTCGTCGTCGGTGTAGGAGAGACGATCCAGCTGCTGAAAGAAATTGAGGATGAAAAAGAGATTGAAGTCATTCTCAGTCAGCATGAAGAGGCAATGTCAAGCAAAATAGAGTGGCAAAAGTTTGTGAAGCCGCTTAAGAGTTCTGAACATCAGCCGCAGCAAAAACTGCCTTCATTTTCAAAAGCATTAAAAGAGCAACTTGAAGAGTTAAAACAAAACCGTTCTGAAGGAAAGAAGAAAGGCCCACGTCATCATGAATGAGTTTATAAATATTTTCAGTTCAAGCGATCCGGAAAACGTAAGTTCAACTGTTAAATTACTATTATTGTTAACTGTATTTTCAGTGGCGCCTGGAATATTGATTCTTATGACTTGTTTTACTCGCATCGTCATCGTTCTGTCATTTGTCAGAACTTCACTTGCGACTCAATCTATGCCCCCAAACCAGGTTCTTATCGGGCTTGCGCTGTTTTTAACATTTTTTATTATGGCTCCTACTTTTTCAGAAATTAATAAAGAAGCGCTGACCCCATTAATGGACAACAAAATCAGCTTGGATGAAGCGTATACGAAAGCTGAGGAACCGATTAAAGAATTTATGAGTAAACACACAAGGCAGAAGGATCTGGCGCTGTTTATGAATTACGCGAAAATGGATAAACCTGAATCATTAAAGGATATTCCGTTAACAACAATGGTTCCGGCTTTTGCCATATCGGAGCTTAAAACAGCATTTCAAATAGGTTTTATGATTTTTATCCCTTTTTTAATTATAGATATGGTAGTGGCGAGCGTCTTGATGTCAATGGGAATGATGATGCTGCCTCCAGTTATGATTTCTCTGCCCTTTAAAATATTACTTTTTGTTTTGGTAGACGGCTGGTATTTAATTGTGAAATCTTTGCTTCAGAGCTTTTAGGGTAGGTGCTAAACGTGAGTTCAGAATTTGTAATTTCTATGGCGGAAAAAGCCGTATACGTAACGCTGATGATCAGCGGGCCATTATTGGCTATTGCTTTACTGGTCGGTTTAATTGTCAGCATATTTCAGGCGACAACTCAAATCCAGGAACAGACTTTGGCGTTTATTCCGAAAATCGTGGCGGTTCTCCTGGCTCTCATTTTTTTTGGTCCGTGGATGCTGTCGACGATTCTTTCATTTACAACAGAGCTGTTTTCTAATTTAAATCGTTTTGCAGGGTAATGTAGAGATGAATTCAATTATTGACTTATTTCCTGCTTTTTTATTGGTTTTTATTAGAATCTCTGCTTTTTTTGTAACGATTCCGCTATTTGGACATCGAAATGTGCCAGCTGTTCATCGCATAGGTTTTGCTTTTTTTCTTGCGGTCATTTGTTTCAGCACCATTGATAAACCGCCCTCTTTGGAGATAGATGAGCACTATATACTTTTGGCGTTTAAAGAAGCTTTGGTCGGCCTATGTCTGGGTTTAATTGCTTATATGATGATTGCCGCAGTGCAGATTGCCGGCTCGTTTATTGATTTTCAAATGGGATTTTCAATAGCAAACGTTATTGATCCGCAAACCGGTGCACAAAGTCCGTTGATTGGCCAGTTTATCTATACGATGGCACTTTTGTTTATGCTGAGTGTCAATGCCCACCATTTGCTGCTGGATGGTATTTACTACAGCTTTCAGTATATTTCAGTTGATCAGGCATTTCCGAATTTCGGTGATGAAAAGTTTGCCTATTTTATTGCGAAAAGCTTTAATGCAATGTTTATTATCGCTTTTCAAATGTCAGCGCCGGTTGTGGCCAGCTTGTTTCTAGTTGATTTAGCATTAGGTATCGTGGCTCGAACTGTTCCGCAGTTAAATGTATTTGTGGTCGGTCTGCCTTTAAAGATCGCTGTCAGTTTCATCATGCTCATTGTATGTATGTCCGTTATCTTCGTCGTTGTCCGGAATGTTTTCAGTTTAACGATTGAAACGATGCGGAATCTTTTAGCATTGGTCGGTGTTTCTTAATGAAGCTTAGAGTTGACCTGCAGTTTTTTGCGGGAGAGAAGACAGAAAAAGCCACTCCGAAAAAACGGAAGGATACGCGAAAAAAGGGGCAGGTAGCCAAAAGTTCGGATGTCAATACCGCCGTTTCTTTACTGGTAATAT
This sequence comes from Bacillus sp. 204(2023), assembly GCF_037027505.1. Taxonomy (NCBI): domain Bacteria; kingdom Bacillati; phylum Bacillota; class Bacilli; order Caryophanales; family Bacillaceae; genus Bacillus; species Bacillus sp. 204(2023). The sequence goes on from NZ_JAXCHE010000002.1 coordinate 388,217, forward strand.
TCCTTTCGCTTATTGCAATTGGTCCGTATATGAGAGACAGGCTGCTGTCATTCATAGAAACATTTTATACCGAATCGCTCACAATGAAGCTCTCGGAATCAAATGTGCATACATTGTTTGTCAGCTTATTAAAGGATATGGGCATGATACTCGCACCGATTTTGCTTGTTGCTCTTGTTGCAGGAGTCGTAAGCAACTATATGCAGGTTGGGTTTTTATTTTCTGCTGAAGTGATACAGCCTAAGCTTGAAAAACTGGATCCGATCAAAGGCTTTAAACGAATATACAGTATGAGGGCGATTGTAGAGCTGATTAAATCAATTTTGAAAATCGTAGTCGTCGGTTTTGCGGCTTTTGCTGTGCTTTGGCTGCATTATGGAGAAATTCTCCGGCTTCCTCTCCTGACACCCGAAGAGGCACTTTCTTTCGTTTCAAAACTCACTTTGTGGATGGGACTAAGCGGTGCAGGTGCATTGTTGATTCTTGCTGGTCTCGACTATTTATATCAGAGATTTGACTATGAGAAAAATATCAAAATGTCAAAACAAGATATAAAAGATGAGTACAAAAAATCTGAAGGAGACCCGATTATCAAGTCTAAAATTAAACAAAGACAGCGGGAAATGGCAATGAGGCGGATGATGCAGGAAGTTCCAAAAGCAGATGTCATTATCACAAACCCGACTCACTATGCGATTGCTCTGAAATATGATGAAGAAAAAATGGATGCTCCTTATATTGTTGCAAAAGGCGTCGACCACCTTGCGTTAAAAATCAGGAAAATTGCTAAAGAGCATGATGTCATGATGGTAGAAAACAGATCGCTTGCCCGTGCGTTATATGATCAGGTGGAAATTGACCAGGCAGTCCCGGAAGAATTTTTTAAAGTTTTAGCAGAAATTCTGGCTTACGTATATAAAACAAAACAAAAAGTATATTGAATTTTTCGATTTAAAAGGAGAGAAAAAACAGCATGTCAACAAGAGATTTATCCGTTTTAATAAGTGTTGTCCTCATTGTGGCGATGCTGGTGATTCCATTTCCTCCATGGCTGTTAAGTATTTTGATCATTATTAATATTTCTCTTGCGTTGATCGTGCTTCTCACCACAATGAATATGCAGGAAGCGCTACAGTTTTCGATTTTTCCGTCACTGTTGCTGCTTTTGACCCTATTTCGTTTGGGCTTGAACGTCTCAACTACCCGTTCAATTCTTTCACACGGTGAAGGAGGGAAAGTCGTCGAGACTTTCGGAAATTTCGTTGTCGGCGGAAATGTATTAGTTGGACTCGTTGTATTTATCATCCTTATTATTATTCAGTTTATCGTCATTACAAAAGGTGCTGAACGTGTTTCCGAGGTTGCAGCAAGGTTTACGCTGGACGCAATGCCGGGGAAGCAGATGAGTATTGATGCTGATTTAAACGCAGGGATGATTACCGAACAGGAAGCGAAGCATCGCCGCGAAAAAGTGGCAAGAGAAGCAGACTTTTATGGAGCAATGGACGGTGCCAGTAAATTTGTAAAAGGTGACGCCATTGCCGGAATCATCATTGTGATGATCAATATTATTTTCGGAATCGTGATCGGAATGCTTCAGCAGGGCATGTCCATTCAAGAAGCTGCTTCACACTTTACGATGCTGACTGTAGGGGATGGAATTGTTTCGCAAATCCCGGCACTGTTAATTTCTACGGCTACGGGTATTGTGGTCACAAGAGCTGCCTCTGAAGGAAACTTAGGGCATGACATTACAGGCCAGCTGTTTGCGTATCCAAAGCTTTTATACGTCGCAGCAGCTACGATCATGCTTTTAGGTATTTTCACTCCGATCGGCATCCTTCTGACGGGGCCGCTTGCGGGATTGCTTGCTTTTGGCGCATATACACTATCTAAATCAGGTAAGGAAAAAGAAGAAGTGGATGAGATTCTTGAGGAAGAGGCCGAGGTGGACGAGCTTAAAAGCCCTGAAAGTGTTGTTCAGCTTCTGCATATAGATCCGATAGAATTTGAGTTTGGATATGGCCTGATACCGCTTGCTGATGCCAATCAAGGCGGTGATTTATTAGACCGAATTGTTATGATACGCCGTCAGTTGGCTTTGGAACTCGGGCTTGTCATTCCTGTCGTGCGAATCAGAGATAATATAGCATTGCAGCCTAATGAATACCGATTGAAAATTAAAGGAAACGAGGTAGCAAAAGGCGAGCTGTTGCTTGATCATTATTTAGCGATGTCGCCTACTCCTGAGGACGATCTCATTGAAGGGATTGAAACAGTGGAGCCTTCATTCGGGCTGCCGGCTAAATGGATTAGCGAAGCGGTAAAGGATGAAGCCGACATGCTTGGTTATACAGTAGTTGATCCTGCATCAGTCGTTTCAACGCATATTACGGAGAAAATTAAGCAGCATGCCCACGAATTGATCGGAAGGCAGGAGACAAAACAGCTGATCGATCACTTGAAAGAATCGTATCCAGTCTTGGTTGAAGAGGTTACGCCGAATCCATTGTCTGTCGGTGATATTCAGAAAGTGCTTGCTAAGCTTTTAAAAGAAAAAGTTTCAATTCGAAACTTAGTAACGATTTTTGAAACACTTGCTGACTATGGGAAATTAACAACAGATTCTGATCTCTTGACAGAGTATACAAGACAAGCACTTGCTAAACAAATTACAGCCCAGTTTGCCAAAGAAAATGAATTGTTGAAGGTTGTTACTTGTTCCGGCCGTGTAGAAAAAGCAATAGCAGACGGTGTGCAGCAGACGGAACACGGGAACTATTTATCACTTGAACCAGATATTTCAGAAAGTATAGTGCGCTCAGTCGCTAAAGAAGCTGAACAGCTCTCATTACGTCAGGAAACCGCGATTCTTCTTTGCTCGCCGCCTGTCAGAATGTATGTGAAGCAGCTTCTGGAACGATACTTCCCTGATCTTCCGGTACTCTCTTATAACGAACTTGAGGCGAATGTTGAGGTACAAAGCATTGGAGTGGTGGATATTTAATGAAAATAAAAAAATTTACTGCTGCTTCAATGCAAGAAGCGGCACTTCTCATTAGAAAAGAGTTAGGTAATGAAGCGGTCATATTAAATTCGAAAAAAATTAAAAAGCGAAAATGGTTTGGCCTCATCAACAAGCCTGCTGTTGAAGTAATCGCCGTATTGGATCAGGACTTTCTTGAGAAAAAAACGCCTCAGAAGGCAGCTGAACCGAAACAAACATTAAAAACTCCGGTCAGCAGTCCGAAAATAGAGGAGAGAACATATCCCCCTCAAATTCCGGCGCAACAGGAGCTAGGTGATTTTTCAGCATATCAATCTGTACTTCCTGAGCCGCTGCGAAAAGCAGAAAAGCTTTTGCAAGAAACAGGGATCAAAGAGTCTACGAAAACGAACACTCTGAAAAAATTGCTTCGCTTCTCTGTTGAAGCAGGCGGCTTGACTGAAGAAAATGTTGTCGGCAAACTTCAGGAAATACTATGCGATATGCTGCCCTCAGCAGACAAGTGGCAGGAGCCAATTCATTCAAAATATATCGTTCTCTTTGGTTCAACAGGGGCTGGTAAAACAACTACACTGGCTAAACTCGCAGCCATATCTATGCTTGAAAAACATAAAAAAATCGCTTTTATTACAACAGATACGTATCGTATTGCAGCTGTTGAACAGTTGAAAACATACGCTGAACTGCTGCAGGCTCCTCTGGAAGTTTGCTATACAAAAGAAGAATTTCAGCAGGCGAAGGAGCTATTTTCTGAGTATGATCATGTGTTTGTTGATACAGCCGGAAGAAACTTCAAGGACCCGCAATACATTGATGAACTGAAAGAAACGATTCCTTTTGAGAGCAGCATTCAGTCATTTCTTGTTTTATCCGCGACTGCAAAATATGAAGATATGAAGCATATTGTCAAACGGTTTTCATCCGTCCCTGTCAATCAGTATATTTTTACGAAAATAGATGAAACGACTTCCTTAGGTTCTGTATTTAATATACTGGCAGAATCAAAAATAGGTGTCGGGTTTATGACAAACGGACAGAATGTGCCTGAGGATATACAGACTGTATCTCCACTTGGTTTTGTGAGGATGCTGTGCAGATGAACAGATATGACCAAGCAGCAACTTTACGGGCGAAAATGGAAAAACGTGAGCGCGTTCTGCCAATGGTTTATTCACAACAAGCGAAGACACTTGCTGTCATTAGCGGCAAGGGCGGTGTCGGAAAATCCAATATTACCTTAAATATGGCACTTGCGCTGCAGGATAAAGGTAAGAAGGTGCTGCTCATCGACCTTGATATCGGGATGGGAAACATTGATATATTAATGGGAAATTCATCGTCTGCCACGATAAACGATGTTTTAGCCGATCGTAAGCCTTTGCTGCAGTCATTATCCGTTGGCCCAAAGGGTTTGCGGTATATATCAGGGGGAACCGGTCTGGATGTGATGTTTCAGCTCGATCAGAGAAAATGGACGTTTTTTGCCAATGAACTTTCTCATGCATTAAGCCAGTTCGATTATGTGCTGTTTGACATGGGAGCAGGCTTATCAAAAGATCAACTGCCTTTTATTTTATCAGCAGAAGATATTTTGATTATAACAACTCCCGAGCCGACGGCCATTATGGACGCATACAGCGCTGTCAAGCACTTGGTTTTGACAGAAAATAAGCTTTCAATGAAGGTGGCTGTCAATCGATGCCGTGACCAAAAGGAAGGGCTTGACGCTTTTGCCCGCCTCTCCCGTACAATTCATATGTTTTTGGATGTTCAGGTTCAGTTTGCCGGTTCCGTTTCTGACGATGTGATCGTGAGCAAAGCGGTTGTCGAACAGGTTCCTTTTTTCATAAAAAGCCCTCAGGCAAAAGCCAGCCGGTCAGTCCGTATTTTAGCGGACGCCTTGTTTGAAAGAGAAGAAACGAGACACAAAGAAGACAAACAGACATTTATTGAGAAATTATCTTCTTTTTTAATGAGGAGGGCTTAATTTGATTCGTGTGCTTGTAGTTGATGATTCAGCTTTTATGAGAAAAATGATAAGTGATTTTCTGACCGAGGAAAAGCAGATAGAAGTAATCGGAACTGCGAGAAACGGAGAAGAAGCGCTTAAGAAGATTGAATTATTAAAACCGGATGTTATTACTCTTGATGTTGAAATGCCGGTCATGAATGGGACAGATACGCTCCGCAAAATTATTGAGATTTATAACTTGCCGGTCATTATGGTGTCTAGCCAGACCGAGAAAGGTAAAGAATGCACAATTAATTGTTTGGAGATCGGTGCCTTTGACTTTATCACAAAGCCATCAGGCTCAATATCTCTGGATCTATACAAAATTAAAGAACAATTAGTTGAGCGTGTCGTCGCGGCAGGACTTTCCGGCAAGCGGAAACGTCCTGTTTCCCAGACAGTTCGGCCCGAACCTATTGTGCGTGCTGTCGTTAAGCCTGAATTAAGCAAACCGAAACCTGGCACGGGCAGACAAATTGTGTGTATCGGCACATCAACAGGCGGTCCACGGGCGTTACAAAAGGTGATACCGAAGCTCCCTAAGGATTTGAACGCACCAGTGGTTGTCGTACAGCACATGCCTGAAGGGTTTACTGCTTCTTTGGCTGATCGGCTGAATCATTTATCTGACGTTCAGGTAAAAGAAGCAAAAGATGGTGAAGCAGCTCTTAACGGTTGTGTTTACATAGCACCGGGCGGAAAAAACATATCCGTTATTAAAAACAGCGAAGGACTCCAGATTGTGCTTGATAACCATGACACACCAAGCCGTCATAAACCATCTGCTGATTATTTATTCCGTTCTGTCGGGAAACTGACAGATTATGAAAAAGTAGCGGTTATCATGACCGGAATGGGCAGTGACGGCACTGCTGGGCTAAAGGACATGCTAACAGCCGGCAATGTGAAAGCCATTGCGGAGTCTGAAGAATCTTGTGTCGTATACGGGATGCCAAAAGCTGCTGTTAAAGCGGGTCTCATTCATGAGATTAAACATGTGGAAGATATCGCAGCATCCATCACAAGCTGTGTGAAAAAAGAGAGGGTGTGATTCAAATGGATATGAATCAGTATTTAGATGTCTTTATTGATGAGAGTAAAGAACATTTACAAACATGTAATGAAAAGCTTCTTCTTTTAGAGAAAGACCCGACTGATCTTCAGCTCGTACATGATATATTCAGGGCTGCCCATACATTAAAAGGAATGAGCGCAACGATGGGCTACACGGATTTAGCACATCTTACCCATCTGCTTGAAAACGTGCTGGATGCAATCCGAAACGGAGACATGGAAGTCACCTCAGACTGGCTGGATATTTTGTTTGAAGCTCTGGATCACCTGGAAGCAATGGTTCAGTCTATTATTGATGGCGGGGATGGTAAAAGAGATATCTCAGAAGTGAGTGCCAAGCTTGATGTGAATGGTGCGCACGCTGAATCCGCCGCCTCCGCAGAACCTGCAGAAGCACAGAGTTCAGCATCTGATTGGGAATATGATGAATTTGAACGCACAGTTATACAAGAAGCGGAGGAGCAAGGCTTCAAACGATATGAAATCAAGATTTCTCTGAACGAAAACTGTATGTTAAAAGCAGTTCGTGTCTATATGGTGTTTGAAAAACTAAATGAAGTCGGAGAAGTAGCCAAAACAATTCCAAGTGCTGAAGTGCTTGAAACAGAAGATTTTGGAACTGATTTTCAAGTTTGTTTCTTAACACATCAATCAGCGGAAGACATTGAACAATTAATCAATGGCGTGTCGGAAATTGAGCATGTTGAAGTCATTCAAGGGGCTCCTTTAACATCAGCTGAAAAGCCTGAAGAATCTAAGCAAGAAGATTCACCAGCAGCAGCTGTACCTGCGAAGCAGGAGAAACAAAAACAGCCTGCTAAAAACGATGAACAGGCGAAGCATTCAGCCGGCGGATCTAAAACAATTCGTGTCAACATTGACAGGCTTGATTCTTTAATGAACTTATTTGAAGAGCTTGTCATTGACCGCGGGCGTCTCGAGCAGATTGCGAAAGAGCTTGAGCACAATGAACTGACTGGAACGGTTGAACGAATGACGAGAATTTCCGGAGATTTGCAATCGATTATTCTGAATATGAGAATGGTCCCGGTTGAAACTGTTTTTAACAGATTCCCGAGAATGATTCGCCAGCTTCAGAAAGAGCTGAATAAAAAAATTGAACTCTCGATCATCGGTGCGGAAACTGAACTGGATCGTACAGTAATTGATGAAATCGGAGATCCACTCGTTCACTTGATCAGAAACAGTATTGACCATGGTATCGAGGCGCCGGAAACACGTTTGCAAAAGGGAAAACCGGAATCAGGAAAAGTTGTGCTTAAAGCTTATCACAGCGGCAACCATGTCTTTATCGAAGTAGAGGATGACGGCGCAGGCCTTAATCGTAAAAAAATTCTGGAAAAAGCGCTTGAGCGCGGGGTCATAACGGAAAAAGAAGCTGAAACCTTAGAAGACAACCAAATTTACGAATTGATTTTTGCTCCGGGGTTCTCAACTGCTGACCAAATTTCTGATATTTCCGGCCGCGGTGTCGGACTTGACGTTGTAAAAAACAAACTGGAGTCTCTTGGCGGTTCAGTCAGTGTGAAATCAGCCGAGGGTCAAGGCTCTCTATTCAGCATCCAGCTGCCGCTTACCTTGTCTATTATTTCAGTTCTGCTGATTAAGTTGGAAGAAGAGACATTTGCCATTCCGATTTCTTCAATCATTGAAACTGCAGTTATTGACAGAAAAGACATTTTGCAAACGCATGACCGTGAAGTGATTGACTTTAGAGGGCATATTGTCCCTGTCGTTTATTTAAAAGAAGAGTTTAAAATAGAAGATACAAGAAAAGATGCGGAACAGCTCCATATCATTGTCGTGAAAAAAGGCGACAAACCTACTGCATTTGTGGTGGACTCCTTTATTGGCCAGCAGGAAGTTGTGCTGAAATCACTCGGAGATTATTTAACAAACGTCTTTGCAATTTCCGGAGCTACTATTTTAGGAGACGGAGAAGTAGCGCTCATTATTGATTGTAATGCACTGATTATTTAACCATTCGAGGAGGTGTCTCACATGACTGCAGAAATTAAAACAGGCGAAAAAATGATAGTCTTTATGGTAAATGGCAAAGAATATGCCATTTCCGTCACTCAGGTGAAATCAATTGAAAAATGGCAAAAGCCAACGAGGGTACCTGGCGTCGAACCGTATATTTGCGGGGTAATCAATTTACGCGGGGTGGTGACTCCGGTTATTGATTTAAGAAAACGCCTGAATTTGCCAGAGTATGAAATTACCGATGAAACACGAATTATCATTATTGCTTATCGTGATATTGAAGTCGGCTGGATTGTGGATGAAGCGAATGATGTGATTACCGTACACGAAAGTGAAATAGAATCTGCTCCAGAAGGCGTTCAGAAAGATACGGATGTGTCGATCGAACAGATTGTGAAACAAGAGAACAGACTCTTAAATATTATTGATGCGAACGCGGTTTTGGATAAAGAATCATCTCAGTCCGCTGTGCCCGATCAAGCTTAATCTTAAAGGGGTTATGACATGAGTATTTTTAATGGAATCAAAGAAGAGCAGATGGACATTTTGCGGGAAGTCGGCAATATAGGCGCCGGCCACTCCGCCTCTGCAATGGCCCAGCTGTTAAATAGAAAGATAGATATGGAAGTCCCATTTGCAAAGCTGCTGTCTTTTGATGAGCTTGTTGATTTTTTCGGCGGCGCCGATGTCCCGGTTGCCAGCATCTTTTTAAGAATGGAAGGCGATTTAACGGGTTCAATGTTCTTTATAATGCCTTTTTTTCAGGCGGAGCAGTTTATCAGAGAGCTGATTGGAAACCCCGATTTTGACATAGAGGACTTAGGTGAAGACCACATGAGCTCATCCGCTTTGCATGAACTGGGCAATATTTTAGCGGGGTCATATTTAACAGCTTTGGCGGATTTGACGAAGCTCCAGCTCTATCCAAGTGTTCCTGAAGTCTCATTGGACATGTTCGGAGCTGTGATCAGCGAAGGGCTGATGGAGCTCAGTCAGGTTGGAGAACACGCCATTGTTGTCGACACGTCAATTTTTGACCAAAGCCATCAGCAGGAGCTGAAAGCGCATATGTTTATGCTGCCGGACTATGATTCATTTGAAAAGCTCTTTGTCGCCTTAGGTGCATCATTATGAGTACAACTGAGGCTGTTGTTATAAAGGTTGGGATTGCTGACGTGAAGATCGCCCGCTTCCCGGATACCATCCGGACCTCTGGTTTGGGCTCATGTGTGGGGCTGGTGCTTTATGATAAAGAAAAGCAAACGGCGGGTCTTGTTCATGTCATGCTTCCGGATTCGACGTTATCGAAAACTGCCGAGCTCAACCGGGCTAAGTACGCTGACACCGCCGTACAGACCACGATTGATATGCTGATAGAAGCGGGATGCCGGAAATTTGCATTAAAAGCAAAGCTGGCCGGCGGATCAGAGATGTTTAAATTTAAATCGACAAATGATTTGATGAAGATCGGACCGAGAAATGTATTAGCGATAAAAGAACAGCTGTCTTTATTTAATATTCCTATTATTAGTGAAGATACGGGCGGCTCAAGCGGCCGGACGATAGAATTTGAACCGAAGTCCTGCATGCTGCATATTCGAACTGTTAAACAAGGTGAAAAAACGATTTAATTAAGGTATTAGGGGGATAACAATGCAATCCTTGAATTATGAAGATCAGGTGCTTTGGACGCGCTGGAAAGAGTGGAAAGATCCTAAAGCCGGTGACGACTTAATGCGCCGTTACATGCCGCTTGTCACATATCATGTAGGCAGAATTTCTGTCGGGCTGCCGAAATCAGTGCATAAAGACGATCTTATGAGCCTTGGTATGCTTGGTTTATATGATGCCCTTGAAAAATTTGACCCCAGCCGGGACTTAAAATTTGATACCTACGCCTCGTTTAGAATTCGCGGCGCAATCATAGACGGGCTTCGTAAAGAAGATTGGCTGCCCAGAACCTCACGCGAAAAAACAAAGAAGGTTGAAGCAGCAATTGAAAAGCTTGAACAGCGGTATCTTCGGAATGTATCGCCCGCGGAAATTGCAGAGGAACTCGGAATGACGGTACAGGATGTCGTGTCAACAATGAATGAAGGTTTTTTTGCAAATCTGCTGTCAATTGATGAAAAGCTCCATGATCAAGATGACGGGGAAAACATTCAAGTCATGATCAGAGATGACAAAAATGTTCCGCCTGAAGAAAAGATTATGAAGGATGAACTGATTGCACAGCTTGCGGAAAAAATTCATCAACTCTCTGAAAAAGAACAGCTGGTTGTCAGTTTGTTCTACAAAGAGGAGTTGACACTGACAGAAATCGGACAAGTATTAAATCTTTCTACGTCCCGCATATCTCAGATCCATTCAAAGGCATTATTTAAATTAAAGAATCTGCTGGAAAAAGTGATTCAATAATGAATTTCATGGTTAGCGAGTGAAAAACATGTCAACACTATTATGGCTTTTAAGCTTTACGCTCCACGGCGTTCTTCTGTACGCTGTCATTATCCTGTATACGAGGCTCGCTGCAGTGAAAGAAACAGAAAAACAGCAAAAACAGATACTTGAAGAGACGGAAAACACATTGGCGGCATTTCTGCTTGAATTAAAAGAAGAAAATGAGAAACTGATAGAAAATAAAGCTTCATCTGCAAGTCAATCAGATGAAGAATCCCAAAAGCCAGGCCTTCAGCACTCTGAAACATATCAAGAACGGGATCCAGTCCAAGAGGCAGAGAATCTTCCTGAACATATTGAAGGTCTGATTACAGAGGTTGACCGTCGGGAAGAGATCGTAAACAGTGAGGTCCAATCATTTGAAGACCAGGTCATAGAATTATATGAACAGGGATATTCGGCAAGTCAAATTGCCCAGAAAATGAAGAGCGGAAAGACAGAAATCGAGCTATTTTTAAAATTTCGCTCCAAAGGTGTAAAGGATTCTTGATTGTCGGATAAAGCTGTGTTATATTATGTCTTGGTGTTAAATACACACGCTTAACGATTTATGCAGAGGGTGCTGCAGGCGGCAGTTCTGCACAAAAATGACCTAAGCGGAGGAAAAAAACCATTATATTAGGAGGAAATAACATGTCAGTCATTTCTATGAAGCAATTGCTTGAAGCTGGTGTTCACTTCGGTCACCAAACACGCCGTTGGAACCCAAAAATGAAGCGTTACATTTTCACGGAGCGTAACGGAATCTACATCATTGACCTTCAAAAAACAGTCAAAAAAGTAGAGGAAGCTTACAACTTCACTAAAAATCTTGCTGCTGAAGGCGGAAAAATCCTTTTCGTCGGAACAAAAAAACAAGCTCAAGATTCTGTTAAAGAAGAAGCTCAACGCTCTGGCATGTACTATGTCAACCAACGCTGGTTGGGCGGTACATTAACAAACTTTGAAACAATCCAAAAACGTATTAAACGTCTTAAAGACATTGAAAAAATGCAAGAAAACGGTACGTTTGATGTGCTTCCTAAAAAAGAAGTCGTTCAATTGAAAAAAGAATTAGAGCGTCTTGAAAAATTCCTAGGCGGAATTAAAGATATGAAGGATCTTCCTGATGCATTATTCATCATCGATCCTCGCAAAGAGCGCATCGCTGTTGCGGAAGCTCGCAAATTAAACATCCCTATCATCGGTATCGTAGATACTAACTGTGATCCAGATGAAATCGATGTTGTTATCCCAGCGAACGATGACGCTATCCGCGCTGTTAAACTTCTAACTTCTAAAATGGCAGATGCAATCTTAGAAGCGAAGCAAGGCGAAGAAGAAGCGGAAGTTGCTGAAGAAACTGCACCAGAAACAGAAACAACAACTGCGTAACCTATTCAAAAGGTGATAAGAGGGACTGCCTTTTATCACCTTTTTTCAAGAAAAATGTGTAATATACATACTCTTGTTTAAACATATAAGGAGGAATACAAATGGCAATTACTGCACAGCAAGTAAAAGAACTGCGTGAAAAAACTGGCGCGGGCATGATGGATTGTAAAAAAGCGTTAACTGAAACTGACGGAGATATGGACAAAGCAATTGACCTTTTAAGAGAAAAAGGGATTGCAAAAGCAGCGAAAAAAGCTGACCGTATCGCAGCAGAAGGTTCTACTCTTATTAAAACTGACGGCAACAAAGGCGTTATCCTAGAAGTAAACTCTGAAACTGATTTCGTTGCGAAAAACGAAGGCTTCAAAGAGCTTCTTAACACTTTAGCTGACCACCTTCTTGCAAACACGCCAGCAGATGTTGAAGAAGCAATGGGTCAAAAAATGGAAAATGGCTCAACTGTTGAAGAGTACATCACAAGCGCAGTTGCTAAAATCGGTGAGAAAATCACTCTTCGCCGCTTTACAGTTCTTACAAAAGACGACAGCTCTGCATTCGGTGCGTACCTTCACATGGGCGGCCGCATCGGTGTATTAACTGTTCTCAACGGTACAACTGATGAAGAAACTGCGAAAGATATCGCAATGCACGTTGCTGCAGTTAACCCTCGTTACATTTCTCGTGATCAAGTATCTGAAGAAGAAACAAATCATGAGCGTCAAATCTTAACTCAGCAAGCCCTCCAAGAAGGCAAACCTGAAAACATCGTAGCGAAAATGGTTGAAGGCCGTCTGAACAAATTCTTCGAAGAAATTTGTCTATTAGACCAAGCGTTCGTTAAAAACCCAGATGAAAAAGTGAAACAAGTTATTGCAGCGAAAAACGCTACTGTTCAAACTTTTGTCCGCTATGAAGTTGGAGAAGGCATCGAAAAACGTCAAGAAAACTTTGCTGAAGAAGTAATGAACCAAGTGAAAAAATAATGGTGAAAAGATTTCGCGGCTAAGTCGCGTCTTTTCAGGCAGTATAGGGGACACATTTTGTGTTCCCTATTTTTAAAACTATATTTACAAACCTTTTTTTCTCTTGCATAATAGAAAACGGCAATGTTTACACTTGGAGGTTATCATGGAAAAACCAAAATACAAACGTATCGTATTAAAGCTTAGCGGAGAAGCATTGGCAGGAGAACAGGGAAATGGAATTAACCCGACTGTCATTCAATCCATTGCAAAGCAAGTGAAGGAAATCGCTGAGCTTGAAGTCGAAGTGGCTGTTGTAGTAGGCGGCGGCAACTTATGGCGCGGAAAAACAGGAAGTGACCTGGGCATGGACCGCGCGACTGCTGACTATATGGGAATGCTGGCGACAGTAATGAATTCGCTTGCTCTTCAAGACAGCTTGGAAACACTCGGAATCCAGTCCAGAGTGCAAACATCCATTGAAATGAGACAAGTTGCTGAACCGTACATAAGAAGAAAAGCGATACGCCACTTAGAGAAAAAACGTGTCGTTATTTTCGCTGCGGGCACAGGAAACCCATATTTCTCAACTGATACGACAGCTGCACTGCGGGCTGCTGAAATTGAGGCAGACGTTATTTTGATGGCTAAAAATAACGTTGACGGTGTGTATAATGCTGATCCTAGAAAAGATGAATCAGCTGTTAAGTATGAATCACTTTCTTATCTTGACGTTCTTAAAGACGGCCTGGAAGTCATGGATTCAACAGCTTCCTCTTTATGCATGGACAATGACATTCCGCTTATCGTCTTTTCTATTATGGAAGAAGGAAATATCAAACGTGCCGTTATCGGTGAATCAATCGGAACGATCGTGAGGGGGAAATAACGTGTCAAAAGAAGTATTAACTCAAACAAAAGAAAAAATGGAAAAAGCAATTGCTGCTTATCAGCGCGAATTGGCTACTGTACGCGCAGGCCGTGCAAATCCATCATTATTAGATAAAGTAACGGTTGAATATTACGGAGCGCAGACACCTTTAAATCAGTTGTCTTCTATTAACGTGCCTGAAGCTCGTATGCTCGTTATCACACCATACGACAAAACAGCAATCGGCGATATCGAAAAAGCGATTTTAAAAGCTGATTTAGGTCTTACACCAACAAGTGACGGCAATATGATTCGAATTGCAATTCCGGCACTAACAGAAGAGAGACGGAAAGAATTAGTGAAAGTTGTAAAAAAATATGCTGAAGAAGCAAAAGTAGCTGTTCGTAACGTTCGCCGTGATGCTAACGATGATCTCAAAAAACTTGAGAAAAACGGAGACATTACTGAGGATGAACTGCGTGCTTCCACTGAAGACGTTCAAAAACTGACAGATGAATATGTGTCAAAAATTGACAGTGTCACAAAAGACAAAGAAAAAGAAATCATGGAAGTTTAATGAAAAACTATGTACAATAGATAATAGTGAAAAGACCCTCTCATGTTTACAGGGGGTTTTTTTGTTAATACTGTTGATTACATTGATTATCAGCAGGGAATGTAACCTTTTTGGGTGACGGAGGAATCTCATGCTCAACATACTCAAAAATTGGAAGAATCAGCAAACTGCGGCTTCCAACTTAGAACGTTATACAAAAGAAGACATACTTAAGGGAGAAATTCCCGAACACATCGCCATTATCATGGATGGAAATGGCCGTTGGGCTAAAAAACGCTCTCTTCCCAGAATTGCAGGCCACCATGAAGGGATGAAGGTGGTAAAAAGGACCACGAAGCTCGCAAACGAATTAGGTGTCAAAGTACTGACATTGTATGCATTTTCAACAGAAAACTGGAAAAGACCGAAAATGGAAGTCGATTTTTTAATGAAGCTACCGGAAGAATTTTTGAATACGTATCTTCCAGAGCTTGTTGAGGAAAATGTACAGGTTCGGATCATTGGGGATGAAACGGCTTTGCCCGCGCACACATTACGTGCGATTGAAAAAGCTGTACAGGACACGGCGCAAAACGACGGAATGATCCTTAATTTTGCTCTTAACTATGGAGGCCGTACTGAAATTGTCAGTGCTGCAAAATCACTCGCGGAAAAAGTGAAGGAAGGCTCTTTGAATATTGAAGACATTGATGAATCGCTTTTTTCTACTTATTTGATGACTGAATCTTTGCAGGATCCTGAACTTTTAATTCGAACGAGCGGCGAGATAAGGCTGAGTAATTTTATGCTATGGCAGGTTGCCTACAGTGAATTTGTCTTTACTGACGTCTTGTGGCCTGACTTTAAAGAAGATCACTTCTTGCAGGCGTTAGGAGAGTTTCAGCAGAGAGGCCGGAGGTTTGGCGGAATTTAGAGGATGGTGGACATGAAACAAAGAATTTTGACAGGTGTTCTGGCAGCAATTGTATTTTTATTTTTAGTTATTGTCGGGGAATTGCCGTTCACCATATTAATTTATGCTATGGGCAGTGTGGCGCTTTTTGAACTTTTACGGATGAAAAAGCTGAAGCTGGTTTCACTGCCGGGTTTGATCGGTCTTTTATTATTGTGGATGTTCTTATTGCCAAGCCAGTATTCGTTTTTTGAAGCGGACGGAATTTCCAAAATGGAAATCGCTTTATTTGCGGTACTGCTATTGCTGACTTACACAGTGTTGGTCAAGAACACCTTTACTTTTGATGAAGTCGGGTTTATTACGCTTGCAGCAATTTACATCGGAATGTGTTTTCATTATTTTATCGAAATCAGAAATCTTGACCAATACGGATTAACATACATTTTTTATGCGTGTGTTGTCATTTGGTCCACCGATTCTGGTGCCTATTTTGTCGGTAAATCGCTTGGGAAGCGGAAACTGTGGCCTGAAATCAGTCCGAATAAAACAGTGGAAGGGTTTGCAGGCGGAATTGTCATCGCACTTGTTTTGGCGACGATTTTTCAGCTTGTTGCACAACTTCCGATCCCGTATATCTATCTGCTGTTGATCACGCTGTTTTTGTCTGTTTTTGGACAACTGGGAGATTTAGTGGAATCCGCGTTGAAAAGACATTACGATGTAAAGGATTCTGGGAATATTCTTCCCGGGCATGGCGGTATATTAGACCGTTTTGACAGTTTCTTGTTTGTCATGCCTTTCTTGTACTTTCTGCTTGCCCTTTTTTCATAAAAAAGTCTAATATGAATATGAGACTGATCACGCAGCAATAAGAATAGGAGTAGTGGCAACTTTGAAAAATATTTGTCTTTTAGGAGCAACAGGATCAATCGGCGAACAGACTCTTGATGTACTGCGTGCACATCAAGATCAATTTCAGCTGGTATCTATGTCGTTTGGCAGAAATATTGATAAGGCCGTTCCAATGATTGAGGTCTTTCAGCCGAAGTTTGTCTCTGTCGGTGATCTGGATACATATCATAAATTAAAACAAATGTCTTTTTCTTTTGAATGCCAAATTGGGCTGGGAGAAGAAGGACTGATAGAAGCAGCAGTGATGGAGGAGGTTGACATTGTTGTCAACGCTTTGCTTGGAAGCGTAGGTCTTATCCCGACGTTAAAGGCAATTGAACAGAAAAAAACAATTGCGCTTGCAAATAAGGAAACTCTTGTCACTGCAGGGCATATAGTAAAAGAACATGCTAAGAAATATGATGTTCCGCTGCTGCCTGTTGACAGTGAGCATTCAGCCATTTTTCAAGCTCTTCAAGGCGAACAGGCTAAAAACATTGAACGCCTCATCATTACGGCATCCGGCGGAAGTTTTCGGGACAAGACACGGGAGGAGCTCGAATCAGTAACAGTTGAAGATGCATTAAAACATCCAAACTGGTCAATGGGTGCAAAAATTACAATTGATTCGGCTACAATGATGAATAAGGGATTAGAGGTGATCGAGGCACACTGGCTTTTCGATATACCTTATGAACAAATTGATGTGGTTTTACATAAGGAGAGCATCATCCATTCAATGGTTGAGTTCCATGATAAAAGTGTGATTGCACAGCTCGGAACTCCGGATATGAGAGTCCCCATTCAATATGCGCTCACTTATCCTGACCGATTGCCATTACCAGATGCGAAAAGGCTTGAATTATGGGAAATCGGCAGCCTTCATTTTGAGAAAGCTGATTTTGACAGGTTCCGATGCTTACAATTTGCTTTTGAATCAGGTAAAATAGGAGGAACAATGCCGACAGTGCTAAATGCGGCAAATGAAGTAGCTGTCGCTGCCTTTTTAGCTGGCAAGATACCGTTTTTGGCTATTGAAGACTGTATCGAAAAGGCACTAACCCGCCATCAATTACTGAAAAAACCGAGCCTGGCGGACATTCAAGAAGTGGACAAAGATACCCGGGGATACGTCAATTCAATACTCACATAAGGTGGTATGTTCGTGAATACAGTTATAGCGTTTATCATTATTTTCGGAACGCTCGTTTTCTTCCATGAACTGGGCCATTTATTGCTAGCCCAAAGAGCGGGAATTCTCTGCCGTGAATTTGCGATCGGCTTCGGTCCAAAGATTTTTTCTTTCAAAAAAAATGAAACAGTTTATACGATCAGGCTGCTTCCGGTCGGCGGATTTGTTCGTATGGCCGGCGAAGATCCGGAAATGATTGAGGTGAAACCCGGATACACGGTCGGGCTTCTGTTTAATAAAGAAGATCAAGTTGAGAAAGTCATCATCAATCAAAAGGAAAAATATCCGGATGCTTTAGTCATTGAAGTGGAAACAGCTGATCTAGAGCATGACATGAAGATCACTGGTTATGAACAGGGGAAAGAGGACGAACTTTCCAGCTTTACTGTCAGCGAAACATCCTTTTTTATTGTAGACGGAGAAGAAGTGCAGATTGCGCCGTATAATCGCCAATTTGGTTCGAAACCTGTGTGGCAGCGGATTAAAGCAATTGCTGCAGGGCCGATTATGAACTTTATTTTAGCTTACGTCATTTTAGTGATGCTTGGGCTGATTCAAGGCGTACCGTCAAATGAACCTATGCTCGGGCAGCTGACAGACAATGGACGGGCGGCTGAAGCAGGGCTAAAAGAAGGGGATTATATCCAAAGCATTAACGGAGAGAAAATGAGGTCTTGGACTGACATTGTCTCCGCTGTTAAAGAAAACCCGGAGAAAGAAATGGACGTTGCAGTAAAAAGAGATAACAAAACGCTTCATATTTCAGTGACTCCGGAAGCTGTTAAAGATGAGAACAAAAAAACAATCGGACGTTTCGGTTCCTATGCGCCGACTGAAAAAGGCGTCCTCTCAGCGGTTGCTTACGGCGCGACATCAACAGTTGATGTCACCAAAGCCATTTTAACCAATCTGAGCAAATTAGTAACAGGCCAATTTAAACTCGATATGCTGTCAGGTCCTGTCGGCATATATGACATGACAGACCAAGTGGCGAAAACAGGAATCGTGAACTTATTTCAGTTTGCGGCGTTTTTAAGCATTAACCTTGGGATTGTCAATTTACTTCCGATTCCGGCACTTGACGGAGGAAGACTGTTGTTTCTATTTATTGAAGCGATTCGGGGCAAACCGATTAACAGGGAAAAAGAAGCATTTGTTGTGTTTATCGGAGTAGCTTTCTTAATGCTTCTTATGCTGGTTGTCACATGGAACGATATCCAGCGGCTGTTTTTGTAAACGAAAAGTAAATCAATCAGAGGTGCGAAGAAATGAGACAAAGCTTGACGCTTATTCCTACGCTCCGTGAAGTTCCAGCTGATGCCGAAGCAAAAAGTCATCAGCTTCTTCTGAGAGCAGGATTTATCAGACAGAATACGAGCGGGGTATACAGCTATATGCCTCTTGCGTATAAGGTGATTCAAAACATTCAGCAGATTGTTCGAGAAGAAATGGAGAAAATTGATGCTGTAGAAATGCTCATGCCCGCATTGCAGCAGGCAGAGACATGGCAGGAATCAGGCAGATGGTATACGTATGGTCCCGAACTGATGAGATTAAAAGACCGTCATGGCCGTGAATTTGCTTTAGGGGCAACGCATGAAGAGGTTATCACTTCGCTTGTTCGCGATGAGGTTAAATCTTATAAGCGTCTCCCTCTGACTCTTTATCAAATTCAGTCTAAGTTCAGAGATGAAAAACGTCCGCGCTTTGGTTTGTTAAGAGGCCGCGAATTTATTATGAAAGATGCGTACTCTTTCCATGCATCTGCAGAGAGCCTGGATGAAACGTATCAAAAAATGTACGAGGCCTATTCTAATATTTTTGCCCGCTGCGGCATTAATGTTAGACCTGTTATCGCTGATTCAGGCGCAATGGGAGGAAAGGATACGCACGAATTTATGGCACTTTCTGCAATCGGAGAGGATACGATTGCGTATTCTGATGAATCACAGTACGCGGCTAATATCGAGATGGCTGAAGTTCTTTACCAGGAAGTTCCTTCAGATGAAGAGCCTAAAGCTCTAGAGAAGGTTCATACGCCTAACGTGAAAACAATCGAAGAACTGACTGCGTTCTTACAGGTTTCGGCTGAAGCGTGCATTAAGTCAGTATTATTTAAAGCTGATGACCGTTTTGTCTTAGTGCTTGTAAGAGGGGATCATGAAGTTAACGATATTAAAGTGAAAAACTTGCTTCATGCAGAAGTTGTAGAGCTTGCCACACATGAAGAGGTCATTCAGCAGCTCGGAACAGAGCCAGGCTTTGTAGGCCCTGTCGGTATTCATCAGGATGTGGAAGTATATGCCGATCAAGCTGTGAAAGCAATGGTTAATGCTGTTGCCGGGGCAAATGAAGGAGATCATCATTATAAAAATGTCAATGTGAACCGTGACGCGCAAATTAAAGAATTTGCTGATCTTCGTTTTATTAAAGAAGGTGATCCTTCACCAGACGGCAAGGGAACGATCCGTTTTGCGGAGGGAATCGAAGTCGGACAAGTCTTTAAGCTCGGAACACGCTATTCAGAAGCGATGAATGCGACATATTTAGATGAAAACGGACGCGCGCAGCCAATGCTGATGGGCTGTTACGGAATCGGTGTGTCAAGAACGCTTTCTGCTATTGCTGAACAGCATCACGACGAAAAAGGATTAATATGGCCAAAAAGCGTTGCCCCGTACGATCTTCATATTCTTGCATTGAACATGAAAAACGATGGGCAAAGAGAGCTTGCTGAAAAGCTGTATGCCGATTTAAAAGCGGAAGGCTATGAAGTGCTCTATGACGACCGTGCTGAGCGTGCCGGTGTAAAATTCGCTGATTCAGATCTAATCGGCCTTCCAATCCGCATCACTGTGGGAAAACGGGCTGACGAAGGAATCGTCGAAGTGAAAATTCGTCAAACTGGTGAGTCAACTGAGATTTCAGTAGACGAATTATCTGCGTTTATCAGCAAGCAGTAATCACCATAACGATTTATCAAAAAACATGTTAAAATAGAAATAATAGAAGGTACCTCATTGCCTGAGGTACCTTCACTTATGATGTTTTTAGGGAGGGATACTGTCTTAATGGAACAGTTATCAGTAAACAGAAGGCAGTTTCAAATTCTTCTGCAGCAGATTAATATGACAGATGATACCTTCATGACATACTTTGAACATGGCGAGATTAAAAAGCTGACAATTCACAAAGCTTCTAAATCTTGGCATTTTCATTTTCAATTTAAATCTTTGCTGCCTTTTCAAATATATGACACATTAACAACGAGGCTGACGCAATCGTTTGCCCACATAGCAAAAGTGACATCTTCAATTGAAGTTCAGGATGCCGAGGTCAGTGAAAGTATCGTTCAAGACTACTGGTCACGCTGCATTGAAGAACTGCAGGGCATTTCGCCGCCGATCATCAGTCTTTTAAACCAGCAAAAACCGAAGCTGAAGGGCAATAAACTGATTGTCAAAACCAAAACAGATACAGAAGCGGCTGCGCTAAAGAACAAATACAGTTCCATGATACAAGCAGGCTACCGTCAATTTGGCTTTCCGGATCTTCAGCTTGATGCTGAAATATTTGTATCCGAGCAGGAAGTTCAAAAGTTTCGGGAGCAAAAGCTTGCGGAAGACCAAGAGCGGGCTATGCAGGCCTTGATTGAAATGGAGAAGAAAGATAAAGAAAGTGATGAAGACCAAGCACCATCTGGTCCTCTTGTTATCGGTTATCAAATTAAAGATAACGAGGAAATCCGGACACTTGACAGCATCATGGACGAAGAACGAAGAATTACGGTCCAAGGTTATGTGTTTGATGTGGAGACGCGCGAGCTGAAGAGCGGGCGCACGCTGTGTATCTTCAAAATTACAGACTATACAAATAGTATTTTGATCAAAATGTTTGCACGTGAAAAAGAAGATGCGGCACTGATGAAGTCTCTGAAAAAAGGAATGTGGGTAAAAGCACGCGGAAGCATTCAAAATGATACATTTGTCAGAGACCTTGTCATGATCGCAAATGACGTAAACGAAATAAAAGCAAAAACCCGTGAAGATTCAGCACCTGAAGGAGAAAAAAGAGTGGAATTGCATCTTCATTCCCCAATGAGCCAAATGGATGCTGTTACGGGTATCGGAAAGCTTGTCGAACAGGCGAAAAAATGGGGGCATGAGGCCATCGCTTTGACTGACCATGCTGTCGTTCAATCCTTCCCTGATGCGTATTCTGCGGCCAAAAAGCATGGAATTAAAATGATTTACGGGATGGAAGCGAATCTCGTGGATGATGGCGTGCCAATTGCTTATAATGCCGCACATCGTCTGCTCGAAGAAGAAACATATGTTGTTTTTGACGTTGAGACGACAGGATTGTCTGCTGTATACGATACCATTATTGAGCTGGCTGCAGTAAAAGTAAAGGGCGGAGAAATTATTGATAAATTTGAGGCGTTTGCGAACCCGCATCGTCCGCTTTCCGCCACAATCATAGAGCTGACAGGGATCACTGATGATATGCTACAAGACGCTCCGGATGTCGTAGATGTAATAAGAGATTTCAGAGAATGGATTGGCGATGATATCCTTGTCGCTCATAATGCAAGCTTTGATATGGGATTCTTAAATGTAGCCTATAAAAAGCTTCTTGAAGTCGATAAAGCTAAAAACCCAGTCATTGATACGCTTGAACTTGGACGTTTTCTCTATCCGGAATTTAAAAATCACCGGTTGAACACACTTTGTAAAAAGTTTGATATCGAACTCACACAGCATCACCGTGCGATCTATGATACTGAGGCAACCGCTTATTTGCTTCTGAAAATGCTGAAAGACGCAGCTGAAAAAGGCATTCAGTACCATGATGAGTTGAATGAAAATATGGGTCAGTCCAATGCTTATCAAAGATCAAGACCGTATCATGCAACATTACTTGCCGTGAACAGCACGGGACTTAAAAATTTATTTAAGCTTGTGTCACTTTCTCATATTCATTATTTTTACAGAGTGCCGCGTATTCCGAGATCTCAGCTTGAGAAATACAGGGAAGGGCTTCTGATCGGTTCTGCCTGTGACAGGGGAGAGGTTTTTGAGGGAATGATGCAAAAATCGCCTGAAGAGGTGGAAGATATCGCGTCATTCTATGATTACCTTGAGGTTCAGCCGCCTGAAGTGTATCGTCACTTGCTGGAGCTTGAACTGGTCCGTGATGAAAAAGCGCTGAAAGAAATTATTGCGAATATCACGAAGCTGGGGGAAAAGCTTAATAAACCGGTTGTTGCTACGGGAAATGTTCATTACTTGAATGATGAGGATAAAATCTACAGAAAGATTTTAATATCCTCACAAGGCGGGGCAAATCCGCTGAACAGGCATGAACTGCCGAAAGTGCATTTCAGAACGACAGACGAAATGCTTGAAGCTTTTTCTTTCTTAGGTGAAGAAAAAGCGAAGGAGATCGTAGTCACCAATACCCAAAAGGTTGCTTCTTTAGTTGATGACATCAAGCCGATTAAAGATGATTTATATACGCCGAAAATCGAAGGCGCCGATGAAGAGATCAGAGAAATGAGCTATCAGCGTGCAAGAAGCATTTACGGGGAAGAGCTGCCTGAAATTGTCGAAGCGCGGATTGAAAAAGAGTTAAAGAGTATTATTGGCCACGGATTTGCTGTTATTTACTTGATCTCTCACAAACTTGTAAAACGTTCACTAGATGACGGGTATCTCGTTGGTTCCCGTGGTTCCGTTGGATCTTCATTAGTTGCGACACTTACTGAGATTACTGAGGTAAACCCGCTGCCGCCGCACTATGTTTGTCCTGAGTGCCAGCATTCTGAGTTCTTTAATGACGGTTCTGTCGGTTCCGGTTTTGACCTGCCTGACAAGACATGCCCTCATTGCGGAACGCCTTTGAAAAAAGACGGCCATGATATTCCATTTGAAACGTTCTTAGGATTTAAAGGGGACAAAGTACCTGATATCGATTTGAACTTCTCAGGGGAATATCAGCCGCAAGCACACAATTACACAAAAGTATTGTTCGGAGAAGACAATGTATATCGTGCGGGAACAATAGGCACGGTGGCAGAAAAAACAGCTTACGGTTATGTAAAAGGCTATGCCGGAGACAACAATCTTCATATGCGCGGTGCCGAAATAGATCGGCTCGTGCAGGGATGCACAGGTGTAAAACGTACAACTGGACAGCACCCTGGCGGTATTATCGTAGTTCCGGATTATATGGATATTTATGATTTTTCACCGATCCAGTTCCCGGCAGATGCCACAGGTTCAGAGTGGAAAACGACTCATTTTGATTTCCACTCCATCCATGACAACCTGTTAAAACTTGATATTCTCGGACACGATGACCCGACTGTTATTCGGATGCTTCAAGACTTAAGCGGAATAGATCCGAAAACAATTCCGACGGATGATCCTGAAGTGATGAAGATCTTCCAGGGAACCGAATCACTCGGTGTGACTGAAGAACAGATTGGCTGTAAAACGGGCACTCTTGGAATTCCTGAATTCGGAACCCGATTTGTCCGGCAGATGCTTGAAGATACAAAGCCGACCACTTTTTCTGAGCTCGTTCAGATTTCAGGCTTGTCTCACGGAACTGATGTATGGCTTGGCAATGCACAGGAGCTCATCCACAATAATATTTGTGAGCTGAGTGAGGTTATCGGCTGCCGTGATGACATTATGGTTTATTTAATCTATCAAGGCCTTGAGCCGTCCCTTGCCTTTAAAATCATGGAATTCGTGCGTAAAGGAAAAGGATTAACGCCTGAATGGGAAGAAGAAATGAAAAATAACAATGTCCCAGACTGGTATATTGATTCCTGTAAAAAGATTAAATACATGTTCCCGAAAGCCCACGCCGCGGCATATGTCTTAATGGCAGTCCGCATTGCTTACTTTAAAGTGCATCATGCTCTTTTGTATTATGCGGCTTATTTTACCGTTCGTGCAGATGACTTTGATATCGATACAATGATCAAGGGCTCTACAGCAATCAGAGCGGTAATGGAGGATATAAACGCTAAAGGACTTGACGCTTCACCGAAGGAAAAGAACCTTCTGACTGTTTTAGAATTAGCGCTTGAGATGTGTGAGAGAGGCTATTCATTCCAAAAAGTCGATTTATATCGCTCCAGCGCCACAGAGTTTATTATTGACGGCAACAGTCTAATTCCGCCGTTTAACTCTATCCCTGGGTTAGGGACGAACGCTGCTTTGAACATTGTAAAAGCTCGCGAAGAAGGCGAATTCCTCTCAAAAGAAGATTTGCAAAAGAGAGGGAAAGTATCAAAAACGATTTTAGAGTACTTAGATCGCCACGGCTGTCTGGAGTCACTGCCTGATCAAAACCAATTGTCACTGTTCTAATATGGAAAGCAGAATTTCTCAGAAATTCTGCTTCTATGCATACATAAGCGCAAAAAGTGCCATCGTAATATTAGAGTTTCTGTCACTTGCTTAGGTATGAAGGTAAGCGTATATCCATTTGCAATAAAAATATGGTTATGGTATAGTTTTATTGGAAATGCTAACGATTACCGAGGCAAAGAGTGGGGAAACCCGCTCTTTTGTATTGAACAGGAGAATTTTGTCTCGACATGTTCATCGTTTACTTTTTAGCCCCTGCTCTTTTGAAGCAGGGTTTTTATGCAGAGTGACGAGACGAATATGAGATCGACAGCACAAGGAGGAAGAACATGAGCAAAAAAGTGACTGACACCGTTCAAGAAATGGCTCAGCCAATCGTAGACAGCCTTCAGCTGGAACTCGTTGACATTGAATTTGTCAAAGAGGGCCAAAGCTGGTTCCTTCGCGTGTTTATTGATTCCGATGACGGTGTGGATATTGAGGAATGTGCCAAAGTAAGCGAAGCTTTAAGCGAAAAGCTTGATGAGGCAGACCCAATCAGCCAAAATTACTTTCTTGAAGTCTCATCTCCAGGAGCTGAGCGTCCGCTAAAGAAAAAAGCCGATTTCGAAAAATCACTAGGAAAAAACGTATACATTAAGACGTATGAGCCTATTGACGGCGTAAAAGTGTTTGAAGGTGAACTGGCTGAATTTGATGGACAAACAGTGACAGTTGAGATCACGATCAAAACAAGAAAGAAACGGATCAATATTCCGTATGAAAAGATAGCTAATGCAAGATTAGCTGTTACATTCTAATGAATACAAATGTTTTAAGGGGGGAGACCGTTAAATGAGCAGTGAATTATTAGATGCTCTCACGATTCTTGAAAAAGAAAAAGGCATCAGTAAAGAAATTATCATCGAAGCAATCGAAGCTGCGTTAATTTCTGCTTATAAGCGGAATTTTAATCAAGCGCAAAATGTACGGGTGGATCTAAACCGTGAAACTGGCTCCATCCGTGTATTTGCAAGAAAAGATGTCGTTGACGAAGTGTACGACCAGAGATTAGAGATCTCAATTGAAGAGGCGCAGGGCATCCATCCGGAATATATGGTCGGCGATGTCGTCGAAATCGAAGTTACACCTAAGGATTTCGGGCGCATAGCTGCTCAAACAGCGAAGCAGGTCGTCACACAGCGTGTGCGCGAAGCTGAGCGCGGTGTGATCTATTCTGAATTTATCGACCGTGAAGAAGACATCATGACAGGGATCGTCCAGCGTCTGGACAATAAATTTATCTACGTGTCTTTAGGCAAAATAGAAGCCTTGCTGCCGGTTAATGAGCAAATGCCGAATGAAAGCTACAAGCCTCATGACCGCATTAAGGTATATATCACAAAAGTAGAAAAAACAACGAAGGGCCCGCAGATTTATGTGTCAAGAACACATCCAGGCCTGTTAAAGCGTTTGTTTGAAATTGAAGTGCCTGAAATTTATGATGGAACTGTCGAGCTAAAATCTGTTGCCAGAGAAGCCGGCGACCGTTCAAAAATTTCTGTTCGCACAGATGATCCTGACGTGGATCCTGTCGGTTCATGCGTAGGGCCTAAAGGCCAGCGTGTGCAAGCAATCGTCAATGAATTAAAAGGTGAAAAAATTGACATTGTCAACTGGTCCAGTGATCCTGTAGAATTTGTCGCGAATGCGCTCAGCCCTTCCAAAGTGCTTGATGTCATTGTTAATGAAGAAGAAAAAGCGACAACTGTTATTGTTCCTGATTACCAGCTGTCTCTGGCAATTGGCAAAAGAGGACAAAACGCACGCTTAGCTGCTAAACTGACAGGCTGGAAGATTGATATTAAGAGCGAAACGGACGCAAGAGAACTTGGAATCTATCCGAGAGAACTTGAAGAAGATGATGAGCCGCTCTTTACGGAGCCTGAAACTGCTGAATCGGATGAATAAGAGGTGACTTTAGGTGAATAAACACAAAAAGATCCCATTACGCAAATGTGTAGTGACTGGTGAAATGAAGCCTAAAAAGGAACTGATCCGAGTTGTACGGTCAAAAGAAGGCGAAATCTCAGTAGACCCGACCGGAAAAAAGAATGGGCGGGGTGCTTATTTAACGCTGGATAAAGAGTGCATCTTAGCAGCAAAAAAGAGAAACACTTTGCAAAATCAATTTCAATCACAAATCGATGACCAGATTTTCGATGAATTGCTGGAACTGGCGGAAAAGGTGAAAAAATAAAATGTCTGGAATGGAATGGTTTCCCTTGCTGGGTCTGGCCAATCGAGCTCGTAAGGTCGTGTCAGGCGAAGACTTGGTAATAAAAGAAATCAGGAATGCGCGTGCAAAGCTTGTCCTGCTTACAGAGGATGCATCATCTAACACAGCAAAAAAAGTAACTGACAAGTGCAATTATTATAAAGTCCCTTATAAAAAAGTCGAGAGTCGCGCGGTTCTTGGACGCTCTATCGGTAAAGAAGCCCGTGTCGTTGTCGCCGTCACTGACCAAGGTTTTGCGAATAAGCTGATCAGCTTGCTCGATTAATATTTTTGGGGGTGAACGAATGGCTAAAATGAGAGTATACGAATATGCAAAAGCGTTAAATGTTTCAAGTAAGGAAATTTTGACCGCACTGAAGAACATGGATTTAGAAGTGAATAATCACATGGCCATGCTTGAAGAAAAGGCCATTAAAAAGCTTGATGCCAAATATAAAAAAGGCGGCGCAGCTGCTAAATCTCAACAGCCAGCAGAAACGAACAAAAACAAACAGCCACAAGGGGTTAATCAGCAATCAGCTGGAAATCAACCAAATAAAATTCGAGACGGAAAGAAGAATGACGTGCAGAATAATCAATTTAACAAAAACAAGAAGAATAACAACAACAAAAAAAATAAACGCAACAACAACAATAATAAAAACCAACATCAGCAAAAGCCTGTAAAGCCGAAAAAAGAGCTTCCTGAGAAAATTACATTCTCTGGCACTTTAACAGTTGGCGCACTTGCTGAAGAGCTTGGCAAAGAGCCTTCAGAAATCATTAAAAAGCTGATGCTTCTTGGCGTAATGGCAACCATTAACCAAGAGCTTGATAAAGACACAATCGAACTCATTGCATCAGAATATGGTGTTGAAACAGAAGAGGTCATTGTGCTTGAAGAAACAGAGCTGGAAAAATACGAAGAGCCTGATAATGAAGAGGATCTTGAAATTCGTCCTCCTGTCGTGACAATCATGGGCCACGTTGACCATGGGAAAACAACGCTTCTTGACAGCATCCGTAAAACAAAGGTTGTTGAAGGAGAAGCAGGCGGAATCACTCAGCATATCGGCGCTTATCAAATTGAAGAGAACGGCAAGAAAATCACGTTTTTGGATACACCGGGCCACGCCGCATTTACAACAATGCGTGCACGCGGTGCAGAAGTAACTGATATTACGATTCTTGTCGTAGCTGCCGATGACGGTGTCATGCCGCAAACAGTTGAAGCGATTAACCATGCAAAAGCAGCAGAGGTTCCAATCATCGTTGCTGTGAATAAAATAGATAAAGAATCCGCAAACCCTGACCGTGTGATGCAAGAACTGACGGAATACGGACTTGTCCCTGAAGCTTGGGGTGGAGAAACCATTTTTGTGCCGCTTTCCGCTTTAACTGGAAAAGGCATTGATGAGCTCGTTGAAATGATTTTGCTTGTCAGTGAGGTAGAGGAACTGAAAGCGAATCCGAACCGTCAGGCAAAAGGAACGGTTATTGAAGCTGAACTCGATAAAGGCAGAGGGTCAGTCGCGACATTGCTCGTACAGACTGGAACACTGCATGTCGGTGATCCGATCGTAGTCGGCAATACATTTGGCCGTGTTCGTGCAATGGTTAACGACATTGGCCGCCGTGTGAAAACTGCCGGCCCGTCAACTCCGGTTGAAATTACCGGTTTGAATGATGTCCCTCAAGCGGGAGACCAATTCCTTGTCTTTAAGGATGAAAAAACAGCTCGTTCTGTCGGTGAAGCCCGTGCTTCGAAACAGCTTGAAGAGCAGCGCAGCGATAAAGCGAAGCTCAGTCTTGATGATTTATTCGAGCAAATTAAGCAAGGTGATGTAAAAGACATCAACCTCATCGTAAAAGCTGACGTTCAAGGATCTGCTGAAGCTTTAACGGCTGCACTTCAAAAAATTGAAGTAGAAGGCGTTAAAGTGAAAATCATCCATACAGGCGTTGGTGCGATTACTGAATCAGACATTATCTTGGCATCTGCTTCCAATGCAATTGTTATCGGGTTTAATGTGAGACCGGACGGAAATGCTAAGAGTACGGCTGAAGCTGAA
The DNA here is from genome assembly GCF_037027505.1 of Bacillus sp. 204(2023). Lineage (NCBI taxonomy): Bacteria > Bacillati > Bacillota > Bacilli > Caryophanales > Bacillaceae > Bacillus > Bacillus sp. 204(2023). The sequence continues at coordinate 417,252 of NZ_JAXCHE010000002.1, forward strand.
AATGTAGATATTCGACTTCACCGTATCATTTACAAAGTAATCGACGAGATCGAAGCTGCCATGAAAGGTATGCTTGATCCTGAATATGAAGAAAAAGTAATTGGTCAAGTAGAAGTACGCCAAACATTCAAAGTATCTAAAATCGGTACAATTGCCGGCGGATATGTTACTGAAGGAACCATTACGCGCGACAGCGGCCTCCGTTTAATTCGTGACGGCGTCGTCATCTTTGAAGGCGAAGTAGATGTTCTGAAACGCTTTAAAGACGATGTGAAAGAAGTTTCACAAGGCTATGAATGTGGTATTACAATTAAGAAATACAATGACATTCGTGAAGGTGACATCCTAGAAGCGTTTGTCATGCAAGAAATTGAAAGAACGTGATCGGATTTGCGGAGTGTGAATGCATCATTTATGATGCAGGATCGCTAAAAGAAAAGCGTGCCGTTCTGAAGCGGGTTTTAACCAGGGTTCAAAACAAGTTCAATGTTTCGATTTCAGAGATTGGCTATCAGGACACCTGGCAAAGAACCAGCTTCGGAATCGCCGCTGTTTCTTCCTCTCGCGTTCAAACAGAAAAAGAACTGCAGCGCGTCCTAGCGTTTATCGATTCTTTTCCTGAAATTGAACGGACGATCACTAGGACAGAGTGGTTTTAACTTAGAGGTGATTGAATTGAGTATGAGAGCAAACCGTGTCGGCGAGCAAATGAAAAAAGAACTCGGTGATATTATCAGCCGCAAGCTGAAAGACCCGAGAATTGGTTTTCTGACAGTAACGGATGTACGTGTATCAGGTGATTTGCAAATTGCAAAGGTGTATATCTCGGTTCTCGGTGACGAGAAAAAACGGGAAGAAGCGCTGAAAGGGCTGGCAAAAGCGAAAGGATTTATCCGATCCGAAATCGGCAGCCGCATCAGACTTCGAAAAACGCCTGAAATTGAATTTGAGTTCGATGAATCAATCGATTACGGGAATCGGATCGAAACACTGATTCACGAATTACATTCAGAGAAACCATCTGAATAAAAAAATGAGAGGATAGGCGTATATCGTCTGTCCTCTTTCTTCGTTTAAAAGAAAAAAACAGAAGGAGTGAAAGGCAAATGGTTAACGGAGTTCTCCTTTTACATAAACCTGTTGGCATGACATCGCACGACTGTGTCATGAAGATCCGAAAGCTGTTAAAAACAAAAAAAGTAGGACATACAGGAACGCTCGATCCGGAAGTGTCAGGCGTGCTTCCGATTTGTGTAGGAAGAGCGACAAAAATAGTCGAATACTTAACTGAAAAATCTAAAACGTATGATGCAGAAATAACGCTTGGCTTTTCAACCACAACAGAGGATCAAACCGGAGAAACGGTGGAAACAAACCCTGTCAATCACGACATTGATAAAGCGGATGTAGAAAAGGTTTTAAACAGTTTAAAGGGGAAACAAGAACAAATTCCGCCCATGTATTCCGCTGTAAAAGTAAACGGCAAAAAATTATACGAATACGCAAGAGCAGGGATTGAAGTAGAACGTCCGAAACGTATGATAACCATTGAAGACATTGCCCTGACGACAGAGATTAAACATCATGGAGAAACCGCAAGCTTCCGGTTTACAGTGACTTGCTCCAAAGGGACCTATGTAAGGACGCTGGCGGTCATGATCGGAGAAAAGCTCGGATATCCGGCTCATATGTCTCATTTAATCCGTACGGCATCCGGAGATTTTTCTCTCGACGAATGCTTTACTTTTGATGAGCTCGAAGCACAGGTCCAATCCGGAACCATGGAAGAGCATACAGTTCCTATTGAACGTGCGCTCAATCATTTGCCGAAATGGATCATAAGTGATACATTAGCTAAGAAAGTAGAAAATGGGGCTTTGCTTGAGACGCCCGAGCAGTTTTCTGAAATGACAAGTGAAGACCGTATCGCCGTCTTTACTGAATCCGGAACCTGTTTGGCGATCTATTTCCCTCATCCTGCAAAAAAAGGGCTGTTAAAGCCGGCAAAAGTATTGATGCAAAAAAGCGAACAATAGAAAAAAGGTGACCGTTCTGTGAAGACGATACATATTACACATCCTCATCATTTAATAAAAGAGGAGCAGGCAAAATCAGTGATGGCGTTAGGATATTTTGACGGCGTTCATCTCGGGCATCAAAAGGTAATCGGCACAGCGAAGCAAATAGCCGAAGAAAAAGGTCTGACATTGGCTGTGATGACCTTTCATCCCCATCCTTCTCACGTGTTGGGCAGAGATAAGGAACCTAAGGATCTGATTACGCCTCTTGAAGACAAAATAAATCAAATTGAACAATTAGGTACAGAAGTTCTGTATGTCGTTAAATTTAATGAAGTGTTTGCTTCTCTTTCTCCTAAGCAGTTTATAGACCAGTATATTATCGGCCTTAATGTGCAGCATGCAGTGGCAGGCTTTGACTTTACGTACGGCAAATACGGCAAGGGAACAATGGAGACCATGCCGGATGATTTAGACGGAAAAGCTGGGTGCACAATGGTAGAAAAATTGACGGAGCAAGATAAAAAAATCAGTTCTTCGTATATCCGTACTGCGCTTCAAAACGGAGATGTTGAATTGGCGAATGTCTTGCTTGGACAGCCTTATTTTATTAAAGGGATTGTCATTCATGGTGATAAAAGAGGGCGGACCATCGGGTTTCCGACAGCAAATGTCGGTTTAAATAACAGCTATATCGTTCCGCCCACAGGTGTATATGCCGTAAAAGCGGAAGTGAACGGCGAAGTTTACAATGGCGTTTGCAATATCGGCTATAAGCCGACGTTTTATGAAAAGCGCCCTGAGCAGCCTTCCATCGAGGTCAATCTGTTTGATTTCGATCAGGAAGTATATGGAGCCGCTATAAAAATCGAATGGTATAAACGGATTCGGAGCGAGCGGAAATTCAATGGCATCAAAGAATTAACTGAACAAATTGAGAAAGATAAGCAGGAAGCCATCCGTTATTTCAGCAATTTGCGGAAATAACTTGCAACACACACAAATTTTATTCTAAAATATTTGCATATAGGCGCGATTTTTAGTATGATAGTTTTCGTAGTCTTAAAACCATTGCTTGGCAATCCGAAGTCACCGACGGTTGCTAGGTAACTGGGGCTAAATATGATTTGGAGGTGAAACAGGATGGCAATTACTCAAGAGCGTAAAAACCAACTCATCAATGAGTTCAAAACACACGAATCTGATACTGGATCTCCAGAAGTTCAGATCGCTATCCTAACTGACTCAATTAACAACTTGAACGAGCATTTACGTACTCACAAGAAAGACCACCACTCACGTCGCGGTCTTCTTAAAATGGTAGGTAAGCGTCGTAATCTTCTTACGTATCTGCGTAATAAAGACGTAACTCGTTACCGTGAGTTAATTAACAAACTAGGCTTACGTCGATAATCGTAAAAAGCGGGAGGATTCCCGCTTTTTTATCGTATTAAAGCGAAATTTCTTATAACAAATCATTGAAATCCTTTTACATACTACTTTGACATTGATATGTTCAATTCATTTCGTTCATAATAGGAGTAATTGATTATTTCACACAACGAAGAGAGGAGTTCGTAATTGTATGGGACAAGAAAAACATGTCTTTACCATAGATTGGGCCGGAAGAACGCTTACTGTTGAGACCGGCCAGCTTGCCAAACAGGCAAATGGTGCTGTGATGATCCGCTACGGTGATACAGCAGTACTTAGTACAGCAACCGCTTCAAAAGAACCTAAACCGCTTGATTTCTTCCCTCTTACTGTAAACTATGAAGAAAGATTATATGCGGTAGGGAAAATTCCGGGCGGATTTATTAAAAGAGAAGGACGTCCAAGTGAAAAAGCGGTTCTTGCCAGCCGTTTAATTGACCGTCCGATCCGTCCTTTGTTTGCCGATGGATTCCGTAATGAAGTTCAAGTCATCAGCATTGTCATGAGTGTTGACCAAAACTGCTCTTCAGAAATGGCTGCCATGTTCGGTTCATCACTTGCACTTTCTGTATCGGATATTCCGTTTGAAGGACCGATTGCAGGGGTTACTGTCGGACGCATTGATGATCAATTTATCATTAACCCGACAGTCGATCAGCTTGAAAAAAGCGACATCAATCTTGTCGTTGCCGGCACGAAAGATGCGATTAACATGGTAGAAGCGGGAGCGGACGAAGTTCCTGAGGAAATCATGCTTGAGGCCATTATGTTCGGCCATGAAGAGATTAAACGCCTGATTGCATTCCAAGAAGAAATTGTTGCAGCAGTCGGCAAAGAGAAATCTGAAATTAAGCTCTTTGAAATTGATGAAGAGCTTAATGAAAAAGTAAAAGCTTTGGCAGAAGAGGATCTGCTGAAAGCCATCCAAGTTCATGAAAAGCATGCCCGTGAAGATGCCATTAACGAAGTGAAGAACGCAGTTGTGGCAAAATTCGAGGATGAAGAACATGATGAAGACACAATCAAGCAAGTGAAGCAGATTTTGTCCAAGCTGGTGAAAAATGAAGTTCGCCGCCTGATTACTGAAGAGAAAGTAAGACCGGATGGCCGCGGTGTCGATCAAATCCGCCCGCTCTCTTCAGAGGTTGGCCTCTTGCCAAGAACGCACGGTTCAGGTCTATTTACAAGGGGACAAACTCAGGCCCTCAGCGTATGTACGCTAGGTGCTCTGGGAGATGTGCAAATCCTTGACGGCTTAGGTGTCGAAGAGTCGAAACGGTTTATGCATCATTACAACTTCCCGCAATTCAGCGTTGGGGAAACAGGACCGATGCGCGGACCGGGACGTCGTGAAATCGGACACGGAGCACTGGGTGAGCGTGCGCTTGAGCCAGTTATTCCGTCTGAAAAAGACTTCCCTTATACTGTCCGTCTTGTTTCAGAAGTGCTTGAATCAAACGGTTCTACATCTCAAGCAAGCATTTGCGCAAGCACACTTGCAATGATGGATGCTGGTGTACCGATTAAAGCGCCAGTTGCTGGTATTGCGATGGGTCTTGTCAAATCAGGCGAACATTACACTGTCTTGACTGACATCCAAGGCATGGAAGACGCGCTCGGAGATATGGACTTTAAAGTAGCGGGAACTGAAAAAGGCGTAACGGCCCTGCAAATGGACATTAAAATTGAAGGTCTTTCCAGAGAGATTCTTGAAGAAGCGCTTCAGCAGGCGAAAAAGGGCAGAATGGAAATCCTCAACAGCATGCTTGCAACATTAAGCGAATCAAGAAAAGAGCTTTCTCGATATGCGCCTAAGATCTTAACAATGACCATTAATCCTGATAAAATCCGCGATGTCATCGGACCGAGCGGAAAACAAATCAATAAGATCATCGAAGAAACCGGTGTTAAAATTGATATTGAACAGGACGGCACAATCTTTATTTCCTCTACAGATGAAAGCGGCAACCAAAAAGCGAAAAAAATCATCGAAGACCTTGTTAGAGAGGTTGAAGTCGGCCAACTTTACCTAGGTAAAGTGAAACGGATTGAAAAATTCGGGGCTTTCGTTGAAATTTTCAGCGGAAAAGACGGTTTGGTGCACATTTCAGAGCTTGCGCTTGAACGCGTAGGGAAAGTTGAAGATGTTGTAAAAATCGGAGACGAGATTCTTGTCAAAGTCACTGAAATTGATAAACAAGGACGAGTGAATTTATCCCGCAAAGCGGTGCTCCGTGAAGAGAAAGAAAAAGAAGAACAACAATCTTAAATGAAAACATAAAAGGAGCCTGGGAGACCCGGCTTCTTTATTTTGAAGCTTTTCAAAAGCAGGCGGGTTCTACCTTGTCCTTCTCCTTCATAATGTGAGATGAGGGGGGGACAGAACATGTACAAAAAATTTGTACCGTTTGCCGTTTTTTTATTTCTTTTTTTTGTCTCATTTGAGATGATGGAAAATCCGCATGCACTTGATTATATAGGGGCAATGAAAAAAGATACGGTGACTGTCACGGCGTCAAAAGATCCGTTATATGAAGAATTGCTTCAAAAAGCGCCGGAGTATGAAGTTAAGCCCCAGAATGCAAGAATTGATAAAGTGTGGAAAAGCATTCCAGGCTATAATGGATTAAAGGTCAATATTGAACAATCATATAAAAAAATGAAACAGCATGGTGAGTTTCGGGAAAAAGATTTGGTGTACAGTCAAGTAAAACCAAGTGTTCATCTTGAGTCACTTCAGCCTGAGCCTATTTATAAAGGAAATCCTGACAAACCGATGGTGGCTTTTTTAATCAATGTGGCATGGGGAAATGAGTATTTGGAAAAAATGCTTCCTATTCTGCAAAAGCACCAGGTTAAAGCTACGTTCTTTTTAGAAGGCAATTGGGTGAGAAACAATGTACAGCTCGCTAAGAAGATTGCAAAAGACGGACATGAAATCGGAAATCATTCATACAATCATCCGGATATGAGCAAACTGACTACAGGAAGAATTTCCGAGCAGCTCGACAAGACTAATGAACAAATAGAACAAACGATCGGTGTTAAGCCAAAGTGGTTCGCTCCGCCGAGCGGAAGTTTCAGAAAAGCGGTTATCGACATTGCAGCTGAGAAACAGATGGGAACAGTCATGTGGACAGTTGATACAATCGATTGGCAAAAGCCGGCTCCGTCTGTACTTCAGACGAGAGTGTTAAGCAAGATACATAATGGTGCCATGATTTTAATGCATCCGACTGACCCTACGGCGGAAAGTCTTGAAGCGCTGATTACACAGATAAAAGACAAAGGATATGCGCTTGGAACAGTCACTGAACTAATGGATGAAACAAGACTATTGAAGTAACAGATGAAGGCAGCTTGTCTTTGAATAGGAGGAACAAATTTGATTAAACGATATACGTGTCAAAATGGTGTAAGAATTGTGCTGGAAAATAATCCGACAGTCCGTTCTGTTGCGATCGGCGTATGGATCGGCACAGGTTCGAGACATGAAACGCCGGAGATAAACGGAATTTCTCACTTTTTAGAGCACATGTTCTTTAAAGGGACGAGCACAAAATCTGCACGCGAGATAGCAGAATCTTTTGATCGTATTGGCGGACAGGTCAATGCGTTTACTTCAAAGGAATATACCTGCTACTATGCAAAGGTGCTTGACGAGCATGCGAATTACGCGCTGGACGTATTAGCAGATATGTTCTTTCATTCAACGTTTGATGAAAACGAGCTGAAAAAAGAGAAAAATGTAGTATATGAAGAAATTAAAATGTACGAAGATGCGCCGGACGACATTGTACATGATTTATTGAGCAAAGCCACTTACGGCAATCATTCTTTAGGCTACCCAATTCTAGGCACGGAAGAAACGCTTGCTTCCTTTAACGGTGACTCTCTCAGACAATACATGCATGATTATTATACGCCGGACCGAGTGGTGATTTCGGTAGCGGGCAATATATCTGACAGTTTTATCAAAGATGTAGAAAAATGGTTCGGGTCATACGAGGCGAAAGGCAAAGCGACAGGCCTTGAGAAGCCTGAGTTCCACACGGAAAAACTGACGAGAAAAAAAGAAACAGAGCAGGCTCATTTGTGCCTTGGATTTAAAGGCTTAGAGGTTGGCCATGAACGTATTTATGATTTAATCGTCCTCAACAATGTGCTCGGAGGCAGCATGAGCAGCCGGCTGTTCCAAGATGTGCGTGAAGATAAAGGACTTGCTTATTCTGTTTACAGCTATCACAGCTCATATGAGGACAGCGGAATGCTCACTATTTACGGCGGAACGGGTGCAAATCAGCTTCAGCAGCTGTCGGAAACAATTCAAGAAACCCTTGCCACATTAAAACGTGACGGCATTACCTCGAAAGAACTGGAAAACAGCAAAGAGCAAATGAAGGGAAGCTTAATGCTGAGCTTAGAAAGCACAAACAGCAAAATGAGCCGAAACGGAAAAAATGAACTGCTGCTCGGCAAACATAAAACATTAGATGAAATCATCAATGAATTAAACGCCGTGAACTTAGAGCGTGTTAACGGCCTTGCCAGACAATTGTTTACCGAAGACTATGCATTAGCACTTATCAGCCCTTCCGGCAATATGCCGTCTTAAAAAGGAAAGCCTGCCCCATAATGGAGCAGGCATTTTTTAATCCCTTTCATCATACATAGTACAAGGGGGTGACAGACATGCGGCTCAGTGAATTATCAGGAAAGGAAATTGTAGACATCAAAAGAGCTGAACGGCTCGGAGTGCTCGGCCAGACCGATTTGGAAATCAATGAACAGGATGGACAGATTACAGCACTCCTCATTCCCACAGTTAAGTGGTTTGGTTTGAGAAAGCAAGGTCATGACATTCGTGTCCCATGGCACCATATTCAAAAGATCGGTTCAGATATGATTATATTAGATGTACCTGAGGAAATGCCTCCTCGACAAGAGTAAATAGCCCAATTGACTGTGTAGCGGGCTCTAAAGAAAACATCTGAAACATCGGCTGCCTGAGCCGATGTTTTTTTATATGGAAAAAGCGCATCTTTTATATTCACCGGTATTTCCTTTTAATCATAAGATGAAGGGGAGCTTAACAACTAGAGATCCAGTATATACAAAGAAGGTGAACGTTTAGAATGTTAACCGGATTGAAAATTGCAGTTATCGGCGGTGACGCAAGACAGCTCGAAATTATAAGAAAGCTCACTGAACAGCAGGCTGACATCTATCTTGTCGGTTTTGACCAATTGGATCACGGTTTTACCGGGGCAGTAAAATGCAATATTGATGAAATTCCTTTTCAGCAAATAGACAGCATCATTCTTCCAGTATCCGCGACAACAGGAGAAGGTGTCGTATCAACTGTATTTTCTAATGAAGAAGTTGTGTTAAAACAGGACCATCTCGACAGAACGCCTGCACATTGTGTCATTTTCTCAGGCATTTCTAACGCCTATTTAGAAAACATTGCAGCTCAGGCAAAAAGAAAACTTGTTAAACTGTTTGAGCGGGATGACATTGCGATATACAACTCTATTCCGACAGTAGAAGGAACGATCATGCTGGCTATTCAGCACACGGATTATACGATACACGGATCACAGGTGGCCGTTCTCGGTCTAGGGCGCACCGGAATGACGATTGCCCGTACATTTGCCGCGCTCGGGGCGAATGTAAAAGTGGGGGCAAGAAGTTCAGCGCATCTGGCACGTATCACTGAAATGGGGCTCGTTCCTTTTCATACCGATGAGCTGAAAGAGCATGTAAAAGATATAGATATTTGCATTAATACCATACCGAGTATGATTTTAAATCAAACGGTACTTTCTAGCATGACACCAAAAACCTTAATATTGGATCTGGCCTCACGTCCCGGGGGAACGGATTTTAAATATGCCGAGAAACAAGGGATTAAAGCACTTCTTGCTCCCGGGCTTCCAGGGATTGTCGCTCCTAAAACAGCTGGGCAAATCCTTGCAAACGTCTTGAGCAAGCTTTTGGCTGAAATACAAGCTGAGGAGGGGAAATAAGGATGTCGTCATTAAAAGGAAAAAGAATCGGGTTTGGGCTGACCGGGTCGCATTGCACATATGAAGCGGTTTTCCCGCAAATTGAGGCGTTGGTCAACGAAGGAGCTGAAGTCCGTCCGGTTGTCACATTTAATGTAAAATCCACAAATACCCGATTTGGAGAGGGCGCAGAATGGGTTAAAAAAATTGAAGACCTGACTGGATATGAGGCCATTGATTCGATTGTAAAGGCAGAACCTCTTGGGCCGAAGCTGCCTCTTGACTGCATGGTCATTGCGCCTTTAACAGGCAATTCAATGAGCAAGCTGGCAAATGCCATGACGGACAGCCCGGTGCTGATGGCGGCAAAAGCGACAATCCGAAACAATCGGCCTGTCGTTCTGGGTATCTCGACAAATGATGCTCTTGGTTTAAACGGAACAAATTTAATGAGGCTCATGTCAACAAAAAATATCTTTTTTATTCCATTCGGGCAAGACGATCCCTTTAAAAAACCGAATTCAATGGTAGCCAAAATGGATCTGCTACCGCAAACGATTGAAAAGGCACTCATGCACCAGCAGCTTCAGCCGATTCTAGTTGAGAATTATCAGGGAAATGACTAAATTTACAGAAAATCTTTCCCAAACTAAAAAATTCGGTCATCACCCGCATATTCTATGGTAAAATAAAACGTAAAATCATAGTCAAATCAATTCAATGAAGCTGATTGGCGGAAGGAGTTTTACAGATGGGAAGAGGTTTACACGTAGCTGTTGTCGGAGCGACAGGGGCTGTGGGACAACAAATGCTTAAAACACTTGAAGACAGAAACTTTGAAATGGACACACTTACATTGCTATCTTCAAAACGCTCTGCGGGGACAAAAGTCACGTTTAAAGGCCAAGAGCTGACTGTTCAGGAAGCTTCTCCTGAGAGCTTTGAAGGGGTAAATATTGCTTTGTTCAGCGCCGGCGGAAGCGTATCACAAGCATTGGCACCAGAAGCTGTAAAACGCGGCGCTATTGTTATAGATAATACGAGCGCGTTCCGCATGGATGAAAATACACCGCTTGTTGTGCCAGAAGTGAATGAGGCAGACTTGCATGAACACAACGGCATTATTGCCAATCCAAACTGCTCTACAATCCAAATGGTTGCGGCACTTGAACCGATCCGCAAAGCATATGGCTTAAAAAAGGTCATCGTATCAACTTACCAGGCAGTATCAGGAGCGGGTAATGAAGCTGTAAAAGAGCTTTACAGCCAAACGCAGGCGATTTTAAATAAAGAAGAAATAGAGCCTGAGATCATGCCTGTAAAAGGTGACAAAAAACACTATCAAATCGCCTTCAACGCGATTCCGCAAATCGATAAATTCCAAGATAACGGCTATACGTTTGAGGAAATGAAAATGATAAATGAAACGAAAAAAATCATGCACATGCCTGACCTTCAAGTAGCGGCTACATGTGTGAGACTGCCAATCCAAACTGGGCACTCAGAGTCCGTCTACATCGAAATAGACCGTGATGACGCTACAGTTGAAGATATTAAAAATCTATTGAAAGAAGCTCCGGGCGTGACACTTCAGGATGATCCAAGCCAGCAGCTTTATCCGATGCCTGCTGATGCTGTCGGCAAAAACGATGTGTTTGTGGGCCGCATCCGTAAAGACTTGGACAGAGCAAACGGTTTTCATTTATGGGTTGTTTCTGATAACCTATTAAAAGGCGCGGCATGGAACTCTGTTCAAATTGCAGAAAGCCTGAAAAAACTAAACCTCGTATAAAAGAGAGAATTTTCTAAAGACGAATAGAAGAGAGTAAGGCGCTATCAGCCTGCTCTCTTCTGTTACGTCCGAATAATTTGGAGTGAAAACAGTGAAGATAATTGTTCAAAAGTTCGGCGGAACATCAGTAAAAGATGATAAAGGCCGCAAACTGGCTTTAGGGCATATTAAAGAAGCAATCAGTGAAGGATATAAGGTTGTCGTTGTCGTTTCAGCGATGGGCCGAAAAGGAGACCCGTATGCAACAGATTCTTTGCTCGGGCTGCTTTACGGCGATCAGTCAGCGATTTCTCCTAGGGAACAGGATTTGCTTTTATCTTGCGGAGAGACTATTTCCTCTGTCGTCTTTACAAGCATGCTGCTTGATAACGGTGTGAAAGCAGCTGCGCTGACAGGGGCTCAGGCTGGCTTTTTAACGAATGATCAGCATACCAATGCGAAAATCATTGAAATGAAACCGGAGCGTTTATTCAGTGTGCTCGCCAATCATGATGCGGTAGTCGTCGCAGGCTTCCAGGGCGCAACTGAAAAGGGTGATACAACTACAATCGGCAGAGGGGGCAGCGATACGTCTGCAGCCGCACTCGGAGCAGCTGTTGATGCGGAATACATCGATATTTTCACCGATGTAGAAGGCGTGATGACTGCTGACCCAAGAGTGGTGGAAAATGCAAAACCGCTTCCTGTTGTGACGTATACGGAAATCTGCAACCTGGCGTATCAGGGGGCCAAGGTCATTCATCCGCGTGCGGTGGAAATCGCAATGCAGGCCAAGGTTCCGATCCGCGTCCGGTCGACTTATTCGAATGATAAAGGTACATTGGTGACATCACATCACTCTTCCAAGGTCGGCAGTGATGTTTTTGAAAGGCTGATTACGGGAATCGCACATGTCAAAGATGTCACGCAGTTCAAAGTGCCTGCGAAAATCGGCCAGTATAATGTTCAGACTGAAGTGTTCAAGGCTATGGCAAACGCTGGAATCAGTGTCGATTTCTTTAACATTACACCTAGTGAAATCGTCTATACGGTAGCCGGAAATAAAACAGAAACAGCTCAGCGTATTTTAATGGATATGGGCTATGATCCAATGGTGACGAGAAACTGCGCGAAGGTATCGGCGGTCGGCGCGGGCATTATGGGTGTTCCCGGTGTTACGTCCAAAATTGTATCGGCTCTTTCAGAAAAAGAAATTCCGATCCTTCAGTCGGCTGACAGCCATACGACGATATGGGTGCTCGTCCATGAAGCGGATATGGTTCCTGCTGTAAACGCTTTGCATGAAGTGTTTGAACTTTCGAAGTAAATGTGATTGAATCATGATGAGGTGAATAAAATGAATTTCGGAAATGTGTCTACAGCGATGATTACACCCTTTGACAATAAAGGGAACGTAGACTTTCAAAAACTGTCTACACTGATTGATTACTTGTTGAAAAACGGAACGGATTCTTTAGTAGTAGCGGGAACAACTGGAGAATCTCCGACCCTTTCAACTGAAGAAAAAATTGCGCTTTTTGAATATACAGTAAAAGAAGTAAACGGACGGGTGCCCGTTATCGCTGGTACTGGAAGCAACAACACGAAAGATTCCATTAAGCTGACAAAAAAAGCTGAGGAAGCGGGCGTGGACGCTGTTATGCTTGTTACCCCGTATTACAATAAACCTTCTCAAGAAGGAATGTACCAGCATTTTAAAGCAATTGCGGCAGAGACATCTCTTCCGGTTATGCTCTATAATGTTCCTGGCCGTACGGTTGCTTCTCTTGCTCCTGAAACGACGATCCGTTTGGCGGCGGACATTCCGAATGTGGTTGCGATTAAAGAAGCGAGCGGAGACCTCGAAGCGATTACAAAAATAATTGCTGAAACACCGGAAGATTTCTATGTCTATTCAGGGGATGACGCTCTGACGCTTCCTATTCTTTCAGTTGGAGGAAGAGGAGTTGTATCAGTGGCGAGCCATATTGCAGGCTCTGATATGCAGCAAATGATCAAAAATTATACGAATGGGCAAACAGCTAATGCGGCACTGATCCATCAGAAACTGCTGCCGATTATGAAGGAACTGTTTAAAGCGCCTAATCCTGCTCCAGTCAAAACAGCGCTTCAGCTGAGAGGTCTTGATGTCGGTTCTGTGCGTCTGCCTCTAGTCCCGTTAACTGAGGATGAACGTCTGAGCTTAAGCAGCACGATCAGCGAACTGTAAGAAAATTTCATACAGTGAAACAAACGCGGTCATTCTCACATTCAGCTGAGTTTGACCGTTTCTTTTACATATTGGTTTTCCCTAAACCTTCTGCTTTATCTTGTTTTCTAAATTTACTTTCAGTTATAATAGGAACAAGTGATGATGGACGGGTATGAGACTAGGAGGATATAGATTTTGAAAAAGAAAAATACAGAAAACGTTAGAATTATCGCCCTTGGCGGTGTCGGAGAGATTGGGAAGAACCTTTATGTCATTGAAATTGACTCAGACATATTTGTCGTTGATGCCGGCCTTATGCATCCAGAAAACGAAATGCTCGGTATTGATGTAGTGATTCCTGACATATCATATTTGATTGAACGGGCTGACCGCGTCAAGGCAATCTTTTTAACGCACGGGCACGATGAAAATATCGGCGGCGTTTTTTACTTATTAAACAAGCTGTCCGTTCCGGTGTACGGAACAAAACTGACGCTTGCACTGTTAAGAGAGAAATTAAAACAATACGGACATAACCGAAAAACTGATTTAAGAGAAATTCACTCAAAATCTGTCATTACATTTGAATCAACAAAAGTATCGTTCTTTAGAACGATTCACAGCATTCCTGATTCTGTAGGTGTGAGCTTTAAAACATCACTTGGATCTATTGTATGCACGGGAGACTTCAAATTTGACCAAACACCTGCACTTAATCAGACATGCGACATTGGCGAGATCGCCAAGATCGGCAATAGCGGCGTGCTCGCTCTGCTTTCTGACAGTGCAAATGCGGAACGGCCGGGTTACACCCCTTCGGAAGCGGCTGTCAGCGGAGAAATTTCTGATGCGCTGTATAATTCAGAGAACCGGGTAATTATTGCTGTTTTCGCATCCAATATTAACCGGATTCAGCAAGTCATTCATGCAGCGGCTCAAAATGGCAGAAAGATTGCCGTAGCCGGAAAAAATCTTCAATCTGTCCTGCAGCTGGCGAGAAAGTTAGGATACATTGAAGCAGATGATGAATTGTTTATTTCTGTACAGGATGTCAAAAAATATCCGAAGCGCGAAGTGGCCATTATTACAGCCGGAAGCCAAGGTGAACCATTAGCTGCTTTGACAAGAATGGCAAACAAAGCTCACAAACAGCTGAACATTGAAGAAGGGGATACGGTGGTCATTGCGTCAACTCCGATTCCCGGGCAGGAACTCATTTACTCTAAAACAGTAGATCTTCTTGCGAGAGCCGGTGCACAAGTCATCTTTGCCCAAAAGCGTGTTCATGTATCAGGCCACGGCTCACAAGAAGAGTTAAAGCTGATGATCAACCTGCTTAAACCAAAATATTTGATTCCTGTAAACGGCGAATACAGAATGCAAAAAGCTCATTCAAAAATCGCTGAAGAAACCGGCATGAAGCGCAGTGACATCTTCTTAATTGAAAAAGGCGACGTCGTTGAATTCCGCGGCCAAAACGTAAAAATTGGGGATAAAGTTCCTTACGGCAATATTTTAATTGATGGTTTAGGTGTCGGTGATATCGGCAATATCGTATTGAGAGACCGCCGCTTGCTTTCACAGGACGGAATTTTAATCGTTGTCATTACACTTGATAAACAAAAGAAACATCTTGTATCAGGACCAGAAATTATCACTCGCGGCTTTGTTTATGTAAGAGAGTCTGAAGGTCTTATCGTACAGGCTACTGAGCTTGTCCGGTCCATCGTGACAGAAGCGACTGAAACATCAAATGTCGAATGGTCAACGCTGAAGCAGGCAATGCGGGATGCTTTGAACCAATTCCTTTATGAAAAAACGAAACGTAAACCGATGATCATCCCAATTATTATGGAAGTATAATGACTGAATAAAGACCGGAGCTGCTCCGGTCTTTATTTTTTGTCCTTCAAGCCGGGATTGAATGAAGTATCTTTGTTCATAATACAAAGAGAAACTCGGAAAGGATGAAAGCGAGATGGATCATCGTATGGAAAACACAGAAGAAGAGCGTCCTGAAAAAAATGATGCGAAGGACAGCATTATGAATAAAATACAGCAGCTTGGTGAAACGACGCTTCCGCAGCTGCCCCAAGATACAAATATTCATTGTCTGACCATTATCGGACAAATTGAAGGCCATGTTCAGCTTCCTCCGCAAAACAAAACAACAAAATATGAACATGTCATCCCGCAGATTGTGGCAATTGAACAAAATCCCAAAATTGAAGGCTTGCTGATCATATTAAATACTGTCGGAGGAGATGTTGAAGCTGGTCTTGCCATAGCGGAAATGCTTGCATCTTTATCGAAACCGACCGTTTCTATCGTGCTTGGCGGGGGGCATTCCATCGGCGTTCCGATTGCTGTATCCTGTGATTACAGCTATATCGCCGAAACAGCAACGATGACGATTCATCCCGTTAGGCTCACCGGGCTGGTCATCGGGGTGCCGCAAACGTTTGAATACCTGGATAAGATGCAAGAAAGAGTTGTTAAATTTGTGACAAGCCATTCCAATATAACCGAAGAGAAGTTTAAAGAGCTAATGTTTTCAAAAGGAAACTTAACACGCGATATCGGAACAAATGTAGTCGGTAAGGATGCAGTTAAATACGGATTGATCGATCACGCAGGCGGTGTCGGACAGGCAATCAATAAACTGAATGAGCTCATCGACGAAGCAAGGAAAGAAGAAGGACGGATGATCCAATGATTCTGTATACCGTGATGCCGCAGGAAATTGTGTTTGCAGAACAGAACCAAGAAACGAGCGCACATGAGCAAATTGAATATAAAGGTGTACCGCTTCTAGTCGAAATGAAAGGAAATGAAGCGGAAGTCATTCAAATTATGAGCACAAACCCAATGCATTTTCTGCATCCGGACATTTCACCCGGACAAAAGCTGAAATTAAACGTATAAGAATCCAACCCTTTTTTAAGGGCAAAATATGCTATAATAGGGGAATCCTACAGAAAAAACGCAGCCTGTAAACGGCTGCTTTCTTCATTATGTATGAACTTACATTTTTTAACGCAGTAAGGTGATGAGTGTGGCAAAGAAAAAACGAAAATCAAGAAAAAAACAGGCGAAACAGCTCAATATAAAATACGAGCTCAACGGATTGCTGTGTATAGCCATTTCAATTATCGCAATCTTGCAGCTGGGGGTAGTCGGGCAAACGTTTATCTATTTGTTCCGCTTTTTTGCTGGAGAGTGGTTTATTTTATGCTTGTTAGGTTTATTGGTGTTAGGAGTCTCACTGTTTTGGAAGAAAAAAACCCCAAGCCTTTTAACGAGACGAAAGGCCGGGTTGTACTGTATTATCGCAAGCATATTGCTGCTTTCTCACGTGCAGCTATTTAAAAATTTGACGCACAAAGGGTCTATTGAGTCTGCAAGCGTGGTGCGCAATACGTGGGAATTGTTTTTAATGGATATGAATGGCAGCTCTGCTTCACCTGATTTAGGCGGAGGGATGATCGGTGCGCTGCTGTTTGCGGCTTCACACTTTTTGTTTGCGTCGACTGGTTCTCAGATCATGGCAATTGTCATGATTTTGATGGGAATGATTTTAGTAACAGGACGCTCGCTACAAGAAACGCTAAAAAAGTGGATGAGCCCGATTGGACGTTTTATAAAAGAACAATGGTTAGCATTTATTGATGATATGAAATCCTTCAAATCAAATATGCAGTCATCGAAAAAAACGAAAGCGCCGAGCAAAAAACAAAAACCGGCCCGCAAAAAACAGCAAATGGAACCGGAGCCTCCTGATGAAGAGGGGGATTATGAAATAGTATCGCCTCTTATTCATTCAGAGCCGATTATCTCAAGCTTTTCTGATCGTAATGAAGAGGAAGAGTCTCCAGTTATAGAAAAGCGCCCCGAACCTGTGTCGAAGCCGCTTCAGGACATCAAACCGGAGACAGGTGATCAGGAAACTGTTTCTGCTCCTCCTATGACCTTTACTGAGCTCGAAAATAAGGATTACGAGATGCCGTCACTGGATTTGCTGGCAGATCCGAAGCATACCGGCCAGCAGGCTGATAAAAAGAATATTTATGAAAATGCGAGAAAGCTTGAACGAACATTCCAAAGCTTTGGCGTAAAGGCGAAAGTCACACAGGTTCATCTCGGACCGGCCGTAACAAAATATGAAGTATATCCTGATGTCGGAGTGAAGGTTAGCAAAATTGTCAATTTAAGCGATGATTTAGCGCTTGCGCTTGCTGCGAAGGATATCAGGATCGAAGCGCCTATACCAGGCAAATCAGCAATCGGAATTGAAGTTCCAAACGCAGAAGTGGCAATGGTTTCGCTGAAGGAAGTGCTGGAGTCTAAATTGAATGACAGACCGGATGCAAAGCTGTTAATTGGACTCGGCCGCAATATTTCAGGTGAAGCTGTATTGGCTGAGTTAAACAAGATGCCCCACCTTTTGGTCGCAGGCGCAACCGGTAGCGGGAAAAGTGTCTGTGTCAACGGCATTATTACAAGTATTTTAATGCGCGCGAAACCACATGAAGTGAAAATGATGATGATCGATCCTAAAATGGTAGAGCTAAATGTCTACAACGGGATTCCGCATTTGCTTGCTCCGGTTGTAACCGATCCGAAAAAAGCGTCGCAGGCTTTGAAAAAGGTTGTCAATGAAATGGAGCGGCGGTACGAATTATTTTCTCATACGGGTACACGAAATATTGAAGGATACAATGATTATATAAAACGCGCCAACAATGAAGAAGGAGCGAAACAGCCAGAGCTGCCTTATATTGTTGTCATTGTGGACGAGCTTGCCGATCTCATGATGGTCGCTTCATCTGATGTGGAAGATTCGATTACGAGATTGTCCCAAATGGCGCGGGCTGCCGGCATCCATCTCATTATTGCGACACAGCGTCCATCGGTGGATGTTATCACAGGGGTGATCAAAGCGAACATTCCGTCACGAATCGCGTTCAGCGTATCTTCACAGACGGATTCAAGGACCATTCTTGACATGGGTGGCGCTGAGAAGCTTCTTGGCCGCGGCGATATGCTGTTTTTACCTGTGGGGGCTAACAAACCTGTCCGTGTGCAGGGAGCATTTTTGTCGGATGACGAAGTGGAGAAGATCGTCGACCATGTGATTACGCAGCAGAAAGCGCAATATCAAGAAGAAATGATTCCTGAGGAGACAACAGAAACTCATTCCGAGGTTACTGATGAACTTTATGATGAAGCTGTTGAATTAATTGTCGGCATGCAGACGGCATCTGTTTCAATGCTGCAAAGAAGATTCAGAATCGGCTATACGAGAGCGGCGCGCCTGATTGACGCAATGGAGGAACGCGGTGTTGTCGGACCGTATGAAGGCAGCAAACCTAGGGAAGTATTATTATCAAAAGAGAAATATGATGAGCTCTCTTCTTAATGAAGGGAGTTCTGCTTTCTATAGTTGTCAATAATAACATTATGTAAACTAATCACCTTTCTATTTATTTTTTCGACAAAACATGATATAGTTGTCCCAATTGTTCAATAATTTTTATCGAAAGTGGTTTACGGAGGGGAAACATGTCTACAAAAGCTGATAATCGGCACTTGTATTTGAAAGTAATTGAACGAATTAAAGAGGATATAAAAAATGGGATCTACACTGAGAAGGAAAAGCTGCCTTCTGAATTTGAGCTTTCCAAAAAGCTTGGTGTCAGCAGAGCAACGCTAAGAGAAGCCTTGCGGATACTGGAAGAAGAGCATGTGATTATCAGAAGGCATGGTGTAGGCACTTTTGTCCATTCTAAGCCGTTATTTCTTTCGGGCATTGAACAGCTGAACAGTGTAACCAAGATGATAGAACAGGCGAATATGACCCCTGGCACGATTTTTCTATCATCACAAGTGCTTATGCCGTCTGAAGATGATACGAAGAGATTTCATTTGGCAGAAGGGCAAGAACTTTTTTACCTTGAACGAGTCAGGACAGCTGACGGACAGCCGATTGTGTATTGTATAGACAAAATTCCGATGAATATTTTGCCGAATTCTTTTTCTCATCAGCAAGAATCTATGTTTGACCTGCTTGAGAAAAATTCAGGCTCCGTAATCAGCTATGCAGTAACTGATATAGAACCGATCGGTTATCACGATACCATTTCTCCAGTACTTGAATGCGATCCGGAAACAGCTCTTTTGCTGTTAAAACAAACCCATTACGATCAGCACGATAAACCGGTGCTTTATTCTTTAAATTATTTTAGAGCAGATAAATTCAGATTTCATGTTTTGCGTAAACGATTCTAAAAACGGACGCCTGATGTGTCTGTTTTTTTATTTGCACTGATTCATGTTTCTTTGTACATACTTTCATTCCGGTTAACGCAATATATAAGGGATGACAAGAAAGTGAATGGGTGAAAATGTTGAGAGAGAAAAATGGAATGAAAAATATTATTGCATTGTCTTCCGTCCCGCTTGTGATGACACTCGGGAACTCCATGCTGATTCCTGTTCTTCCGATGATGGAGAAAAAGCTGTCTGTGACTTCATTTCAAGTGTCTTTAATCATTACTGTATATTCAGTAGTAGCAATTATTTGCATTCCGATTGCCGGATATTTGTCGGATCGTTTCGGGAGAAAAAAAATATTGCTTCCTTGCCTCCTCATTGCAGGATTGGGGGGAGCGGTAGCTGCTTTTGCCTCGACCTATATGAAAAATCCTTATGCTATGATCTTGGCGGGGCGGGTTCTTCAAGGCATTGGTTCTGCAGGTGCCGCTCCGATCGTCATGCCGTTTATCGGCGACCTGTTTAAAGGAGACGATGAAAAGGTCAGCGCCGGTCTTGGCGATATTGAAACCGCCAACACGTCAGGGAAGGTACTGAGTCCCATACTTGGAGCCTTACTGGCTTCTTGGTATTGGTTTGTACCGTTTTGGTTTATTCCGTTTTTCTGTTTGATCAGCTTTTTGCTCGTATTGTTTTTGGTGGCCAAGCCTGAAGAAGATGAAGATGCGCCTGCTGTTTCTGAGTTTATTAAGAGTGTGAAGAAAATTTTTAAACAGGATGGTCGCTGGCTTTATACGGTCTTCATTATCGGATGTGTCATTATGTTTTTGTTATTTGGCGTATTATTTTATTTATCAGATACGCTGGAGAACAAGTATGCTATTGACGGAGTAGCTAAAGGCGGATTACTGGCAATCCCACTTTTGTTTTTGTCAACCAGTTCTTTTATAGCTGGCAAAAAGATCGGTAAAGATAAAGGCCGAATGAAATTTTGCGTTGTTACAGGAATGATTCTGTTAACCCTTTCATTTATTGCCTTGTGGTGGAACCACAGTTTTTATTTTTTATTTGTCTTTTTAAGCTTTGGCGGGATTGGGATTGGAATGGCTCTTCCTGCTTTAGATGCATTGATAACCGAAGGGATTGAAAGTGAACAATGCGGAACCATTTCCTCCTTCTACAATAGCATGCGCTTTATAGGAGTAGCTCTCGGTCCACCTGTTTTTGCTGCATTAATGTCTAATGCAAACTGGATTATTTTCATACTCTCGGCGTTTTGTAGCATCGTTTCTTTATTTTTAGTGCTCTTTACTGTAGATGCTAAAAAAAGTGAAGAAGAAGAAAAAAACTTAGGGACGGTCTAGCCAACCGTCTTCTTTTGCGCGCCCTTGCATGTTCCAACCATCGTCGAGATTGAAAAAGAACTTACTATACCGTATGCGGAGGTTATTGTTTCCTTATAAATCCTACAGTTGCTATAATTACATGAAAGAGTGTTTCTGCGTATGCTTAAAATTGGTCATAATACATACTAATGAAGAAATGAACGAAGGAGGTTCCATATGTCATATGTTAATGAACTCAAATCAAAGCACGGCGGTTTAACCGCACACATTGTAGAAACAGAAAAATTCAAAACCGTCTCGCTTATTTTTAAGATGCTTGCGCCGCTGACAAAGGATCAAGTCACCAAAAGAGCGCTGCTCCCGCATGTGCTTCTTCGCGGAACGAAAAGCCATCCGAAAACCGCAGAATTGCGTTCATACCTGGATGAGCTGTACGGCACGTCAGTATCGGCTGATCTTACGAAAAAAGGAGAGCGGCACGTCATTACGTTCAGGCTTGAAATTCCGAATGAAAAATATTTAAAAGACCAAACGCCGCTACTTGAGAAAGGGCTCCAGCTTCTCGCAGAAATCGTCTTTTCACCTGCTTTAGAGGGAGATGCTTTTCAGTCCCAATATGTGGCTCAAGAAAAACGGACGCTTAAGCAAAGAATCCAAGCCGTCTATGATGATAAAATGCGCTATTCGAATTTAAGGCTGATACAGGAAATGTGCAAAAATGAGCCTTACGCGCTTCATGTCAATGGTGAAATCGACGATGTCGATGCCATTACGGCAGAGCAATTATACGAAACATACCAAAACGCTATCCAAAAAGACCAGCTTGATTTATATGTAGTTGGCGATGTGGACAGTAACCAGGTACATTTGGCAATTGATAAGTATTTCAAAACAGAAGAGCGAACTCTTGGCACGATTGAAAACAATCACGCTGATGAAAAAGTTCAGCCAAAAGAAGTAATTGATGAAGAGGATGTCAAGCAAGGAAAACTGAATATCGGCTACCGCACCAGCATCACTTATACAGATCAGGATTATCCTGCTTTACAAGTATTTAACGGATTGTTCGGCGGATTCTCTCATTCTAAACTTTTCATTAATGTTCGGGAAAAAGCCAGTCTTGCTTACTACGCGGCTTCGCGTATAGAAAGTTTTAAAGGCTTGTTAATGGTGATGTCAGGCATTGAAGTGAAAAATTATGAACAGGCGGTTTCGATTATTGCTGAGCAATTCCAGGCAATGAAAAACGGCGATTTCAGTGAGCAGGACATCGCACAGACAAAAGCCGTCATTCGAAACCAAGTGCTGGAAACGATTGATACTGCATACGGTTTAACTGAATTTTTATATCAGCAGGCCGCTGCTCAAGTCGAGATTCCTATCGAAGACTTTCTTGCCAATATTGAGAAAGTCTCAAAAGAGGATATCATTAAAGCCGGCGAAAAGATTCAGCTTGATACGACTTATTTCTTAAAAGGGACGGAGGGTGCATCTTGATCAAACCAATCGAATATGAACAGCTTCAGGAGACGCTGTATCATGAAAAAATGTCCAACGGCCTTGATGTTTACGTTTTGCCGAAAAAAGGCTTCAACAAGACATATGCGGTCTTTACAACAAAGTACGGCTCGATAGATAACCGGTTTGTCCCTTTAGGTAAAAACGAGATGGTTCACGTGCCGGACGGGATTGCTCACTTTCTTGAGCACAAGCTGTTTGAAAAAGCGGACGGAGACGTTTTTCAAGATTTCAGCAAACAGGGGGCTTCTGCCAATGCGTTTACGTCATTTACAAGAACGGCTTACCTTTTCTCAAGCACATCAAATGTTGAACGCAATTTAGAGACGCTTATCGATTTCGTACAGGACCCATATTTTACTGAAAAAACGGTTGAAAAGGAAAAAGGGATTATCGGGCAGGAGATTAATATGTACGACGATAACCCTGATTGGAGACTTTACTTCGGGGTCATTGAAAACATGTACAAAGAGCATCCTGTCAGAATTGACATAGCGGGAACAGTGGAAAGCATTTCACACATTACAAAAGACCTTCTTTATGAATGCTATGAAACGTTTTATCACCCGAGTAACATGCTCCTTTTCATTGTCGGACCTGTAGATCCTGAAGCGATTATTTCTCAGGTAAGAGAAAACCAGGGGAAAAAGCCGTATACTGATCAGCCGGAGATCAAACGGGAAGAAGTGAAAGAGCAAGAAGCGGTTTTCCGAAAAGAAAAAGAGATCAAAATGAACGTGCAGGGACCGAAATGCCTTGTTGGGCTGAAATCCAAAAATCCGTTTAAATTAGGCAAAGAGCTCTTAAAGCATGAACTTTCAATGAACTTATTGCTTGAAGCTCTTTTTGGCAAAAGCTCTGCCCAGTATGAATCACTTTATGAAAAAGGATATATTGACGAAACGTTTAGCTTTGATTTTACTGCTGAATATGGGTTCGGTTTTGCGGCGATCGGCGGAGATACGCCTGAGCCTGATCAGTTAGCTGAAGACATTTCAAGCATGCTTTTGCGCGCCGGTGAACTGATTACTGCTGAAAAGATTGAACTTGCCAGAAAGAAAAAGATCGGCACATTCTTAAAAGCGCTGAATTCCCCTGAATACATCGCCAATCAATTTACCCGTTATGCGTTCTTGGATATGAGCCTGTTTGACGTTGTAACGGTACTCGAGCAGATTACCCTCGAGGATGTCCAGAACGTAATACAAGAGGAAATTGCTGCAGACAGACTGACTGTCTGCAAGGTTGTTCCTAAATCATAAACAAAACATCCCTCCAGTGTGAGGGGTGTTTTTCTGCGGAAAGAAGGAAAGAGGATGAACAAAACAGCACTAATCACCGGAGCAAGCGGCGGCATTGGCAAAAGCATCAGCGAAACCCTTGCGGCTAAGGGATACAATCTGCTGCTGCATTACAATACAAATCAATACGCGGCAGCGGAGCTTGCTGAAAAACTAAGTCAGATGTTTGGCGTAAATGCGGAGATATTAAAAGCTGATCTGTCCGCGCAAGATGGAGCAGATAAGCTGACAAGTTCAATTGGTCAGCCGATTGATGCGATTGTTTTAAACAGTGGAAGAAGCCATTTTGGGCTGATTACGGATGTAGATAACGCAACAGTCCAGGAAATGGTTCAGCTTCATGTGGCGAGTCCGTATATGCTGACGAGAAACCTTCTGCCAGGCATGATTCGGAATAAATCGGGAGCGATTGTGGCTGTCAGCTCGATTTGGGGAGAGACTGGAGCATCCTGTGAAGTACTGTACAGCATGGCAAAAGGAGCTCAGCATTCATTTGTAAAAGGATTGGCTAAGGAGCTGGCGCCAAGCGGAATCAGGGTAAACGCAGTAGCGCCAGGTGCAGTTGATACAAATATGATGAATCAATTCACCGCGGCTGAAAAAGAAGAGATCGCTGATGAGATTCCGATCGGCCGGCTGGCCCGGCCGCAAGAAATTGCGGATGCAACAGCTTTTCTCCTGTCTGAAAAAGCTTCATATATCACCGGCCAAATTCTGTCGGTGAATGGCGGCTGGCACTGCTGACACGAAAATATTCGGTGTATAGTTTCTTTTGTGAAGGACACAATAATCTTGTAACTTCACATGAAATGGAGGAAACAAGCATGTCAGTATTAGAAAACTGGGATAGCTGGAAAAACTTCCTTGGCGACCGTCTGAACTATGCGCAAGATAAAGGTATGAGCCAGGATACGATTACAGATCTTGCGACAGAAATCGGCAGCTACTTGGCTAATGAAGTGGAATCTAAGAACGAGCAGGAAAAAGTGCTGGCAGATCTTTGGAGTGTAGCATCAAAAGATGAACAGCACGCCATTGCCAATATGATGGTTAAGCTTGTTGAAAATAACAGCACTCACTAGGAAGAGAGGGGATTTTTCCTCTCTTTTTTATGTTTTCCTCATCACAGCAACATTCTTCTTTCTAATTAGAGAAAAATGCTTTATGATAAAGGAAGGTAAAATTTTGCCACAATGAAGGGGGTATATCATTTGGCAAAGCTCGAATGGTATTTTGAATATGAAATTCAAGTGAACCGCCCCGGACTGCTCGGGGATATTTCATCTCTTCTTGGGATGCTTTCTATCAACATCGTAACGATAAACGGCGTCGATCTTTCCAGAAGGGGAATGCTCCTCAGGTGCCGCCATATAGATCAAATTAAACGATTAGAATCAATCTTAAAAACGATGGAAACAATTAAAGTAACGAAGCTTAGAGAACCGAGGCTTCGCGACCGACTTGCCGTACGCCACGGCCGTTATATTCAACGGGATGCCGATGACAAGAAAACGTTCCGCTTTGAACGGGACGAGCTTGGCTTATTAGTCGATTTTATGGCCGAATTGTTCAAAAAAGAAGGCCATAAATTAATCGGAATCAGAGGTATGCCGCGTGTCGGGAAAACGGAATCGATTGTAGCCTCTAGTGTGTGTGCAAGCAAAAGGTGGCTGTTTGTGTCATCAACCTTGCTGAAGCAGACGATAAGAAGCCAGCTGATTGCCGATGAATACAGCACTGAAAATGTCTTTATCGTTGACGGAATTGTGTCAACACGAAGAGGATCGGAACGCCATCTCCAGCTGGTCCGAGAAATCATGCGGCTGCCTGCAACAAAAGTGGTGGAGCATCCGGACATATTCGTTCAAAATACAGAGTATACACTAGATGACTTTGATTATATTATTGAACTGAGAAATGACCCTGATGAGGTTATTACATATGAACATGCCGAGGAACCCCAAATGTTTGATCAATCCGGGTTTTCAAGCTTTGATTTTTAAAATTGGAAGGTGTTTGTTGTGACTGAACTAGGAATCCGGCTCAAAGAAGCCAGAGAGGAAAAAGCAATGTCATTGGATGATCTCCAAGCGGCAACAAAGATTCAAAAAAGGTATTTAACCGCCTTGGAGGAAGGAAACTATGACATTATTCCGGGGAAGTTTTATGTTCGGGCATTCATCAAGCAATATGCAGAAGCCGTTGGGCTTGATGCGGATCAGCTGTTTGAGGAGCATAAAAAAGATATCCCTAATACGTATCATGACGATGTGTCTGAAAAGATCTCCGGCATGAATCTTCAAAAGGAAATGCCAAAGCCAGCATCTAAGGCGCTGGAGCTGCTGCCAACGATACTTGTTATTCTCGGCGTGATTGTCGTGATTGCCATTGTGTACGCGATCATTCAGTTTGCCAATCACAAAAACAGTGATGATCACAATGCGGCATCAGAAAAAGCAATTACGCAAAGTGAGAGCAAGTACGAAATCCCTAAAGATTCAACGCTGAAAGAGAATCAAAATAACAGCTCTGAAAAAGAGACAGACACTAAAAAAGAAACGAAAGAAAACGAAGATAAGAAAAAAGAAAATGACAGTGATAAGCTGGAGATTAAAGCTGCTGGCACTGAAGGATCGTTAACGACTTATGAAGTGTCCGGCGCTGATAAAATCGAGCTGGAACTGAAGGCATCAGACAGCTCCTGGATTCGAGTGCGCGATGAAAACAGCAGCTCTTTAAAAGAAGGAACGCTGAAAAAAGACGAAACCTATAAAAAAGACATAACTGACCAGAAACAAGTTGATATCCGCACTGGATATGCACCTAATCTGAAAATAAAAATCAACGGTAAGGTTCTTTCATATGAACTTGATCCGAAAAAAGTGATGGCACAAACCATAAAGATTGTAAATAAAAAGGAAGAAAAGTCATCTTAATTACCAGATGACTTTTCTTCACGTCCGAGTATGAAATTGGAGGGGCTTTATGTTTAACTTACCAAATAAAATCACACTAGCTAGAATCGCATTAATCCCAATCTTCATGATTATCATGCTGGCGCCGTTTGACTGGGGCAGGCTCGAAGTTGGAGACGAATCGATCCCGGTCGCACATTTGGCGGGGGCCATTCTATTTATTATTGCATCTACAACAGACTGGGTGGACGGGTATTATGCCCGAAAATTGAATCTCGTAACAAACTTCGGGAAATTTCTTGATCCGCTTGCGGACAAACTGCTGGTATCCGCAGCGTTAATTATCCTTGTTCAATTTGATCTCGCTCCAGCTTGGATGGTCATTGTGATTATCAGCAGGGAGTTTGCCGTGACAGGTTTAAGGCTTGTCTTAGCCGGAACAGGAGAAGTCGTAGCTGCTAACATGCTTGGTAAAATCAAAACCTGGGCACAGATTATTGCGGTATCCGCATTGCTTCTTCATAATCTTCCATTTGAACTTGTGTCATTCCCGTTTGCAGACTTGGCGCTGTGGGTAGCCGTCTTCTTTACTGTCGTCTCAGGCTGGGAATATTTCTCTAAAAACTGGGAAGCGTTAAAAACATCTAACTAAGAAAGAAGGACTTCGTCATGGAATTTCCAAAAAAAGCAGAAATAATTGCAGTCGGTTCAGAGCTGCTGCTTGGCCAAATCGCCAATACAAATGCTCAATTTATCAGCAAACAGCTCGCTGAAATCGGGGTCAACGTATTTTATCATACAGCGGTCGGAGATAACCCGGAGCGGCTGAAGCAGGTCATCCGCATTGCTGAAGAACGCTCTGACTTCATTATTTTTTCAGGAGGGCTTGGACCCACAAAAGATGATCTGACGAAAGAAACGATTGCAAATACGCTGGGACGTCCGCTTGTGTTAAATGATGAGGCATTCCAATCCATTGAGGACTATTTCAAACGAACAAAACGCACGATGTCACCTAATAACCGAAAACAGGCGCTTGTGATCGAAGGCTCTGACGTGCTGGCGAATCACTTTGGAATGGCCCCGGGAATGCTCACAGAGCATGAATCGCGCTATTATATGCTTCTTCCTGGACCGCCGAGCGAATTGCGTCCAATGTTTGAAAACGAGGCAAAGCCTCTTCTGCTGAAAAAGATGGGTTCAAATGAAAAAATTGTGTCAACCGTTCTTCGCTTTTTCGGTATCGGTGAATCTCAGCTTGAAGCCGATTTGGAAGATATTATTGATGCGCAAACCAATCCGACAATTGCGCCTTTGGCGGCTGATGGAGAGGTGACGCTGCGTCTGACAGCCAAACACGCCGATGAAAAGGAAACAGAGCGTCTGTTAAAAGAAACAGAGGCCGTTATCTTAGAGCGTGTCGGTGAATTTTTCTATGGTTACGATGATACTTCTCTTGTAAAAGAGCTATCTATAGCGTGCAAGGAAAAAGGCATTACAATTTCTGCGGCAGAAAGCTTTACCGGAGGGCTGTTTTCTGAATGGCTGACGGATCATAGCGGTGCCTCAAAATTATTTGCCGGGGGCGTTGTTTGCTATACAAACGACGTGAAGCAGAATGTGCTTGGTGTCAAGAAGGACACATTAGATCGTTTTGGGGCGGTCAGCAAGGAGTGCGCATCCGAACTGGCTAAGGGTGTTCAAAAACTCACTGGCAGCGATATCGGCATTAGCTTTACTGGTGTAGCAGGACCTGACGCTCAAGAAGGGCATGAGCCTGGGCATGTGTTTATCGGCATTTCCGCAAATGGTAAAGAAGAGGTTCACGAGTTTCACTTTGCTGGCTCCAGAACGGGAATCAGAAAACGCGGCGCTAAATACGGCTGCCATTTAATCTTAAAGCTTTTAGAGCAAAAATAATATTTTCAGCACATTATCCTCCTAAGAAAACATGATTTCTCTGATACATTATGATATTTTGATAGGAATCACGCCAAGAAAAAATCCGAATATGCGTTCGCTTTTTTCTTGGCAAATCCCTTCAAACAGGGTATAGTATATGTAGTGGTAACATAAAGGAGGAAAAAATAGAATGAGTGATCGTCAGGCAGCCTTAGATATGGCTCTTAAACAAATAGAAAAACAGTTCGGCAAAGGTTCCATTATGAAACTGGGAGAAAAGACAGATACCAGAATTTCTACTGTCCCAAGCGGCTCCCTCGCCCTTGATACAGCACTGGGAATTGGCGGATATCCGCGCGGACGGATTATTGAAGTATACGGTCCTGAAAGCTCAGGTAAAACAACTGTGGCGCTTCATGCGATTGCTGAAGTTCAGCAGCAGGGCGGACAAGCCGCGTTTATCGATGCGGAGCATGCGTTAGATCCGGTATACGCGCAAAAGCTCGGTGTTAACATTGAAGAGCTTTTACTGTCTCAGCCTGACACAGGCGAGCAGGCGCTTGAAATTGCGGAAGCATTGGTTCGAAGCGGGGCAGTTGACATTGTCGTTGTCGACTCTGTAGCCGCTCTCGTTCCGAAAGCGGAAATTGAAGGCGACATGGGAGATTCTCATGTCGGTTTACAAGCACGCTTAATGTCTCAAGCGCTTCGTAAGCTTTCAGGGGCCATTAACAAATCGAAGACAATCGCGATTTTCATTAACCAAATTCGTGAAAAAGTCGGCGTTATGTTCGGGAACCCGGAAACAACTCCTGGCGGCCGTGCGTTGAAATTCTACTCTTCCGTGCGTCTTGAAGTGCGCCGTGCTGAACAGCTGAAACAAGGCAACGACGT
Source organism: Bacillus sp. 204(2023) (assembly GCF_037027505.1). Lineage (NCBI taxonomy): Bacteria > Bacillati > Bacillota > Bacilli > Caryophanales > Bacillaceae > Bacillus > Bacillus sp. 204(2023). The sequence goes on from NZ_JAXCHE010000002.1 coordinate 446,844, forward strand.
AATGGGGAACAAAACGAAAATCAAAGTCGTGAAAAACAAGGTGGCTCCGCCGTTCCGTACAGCCGAGGTTGACATTATGTACGGAGAAGGCATTTCAAAAGAAGGCGAAATCATTGATCTAGGAACTGAACTTGATATCGTGCAAAAAAGCGGTTCATGGTACTCTTATGAAGAAGAGCGTCTTGGTCAAGGCCGTGAAAATGCAAAACAATTCCTGAAAGAAAATAAAGATATCATGCTGATGATCCAGGAGCAAATTCGCGAACATTACGGCTTGGATAATAACGGAGTAGTGCAGCAGCAAGCTGAAGAGACACAAGAAGAACTCGAATTTGAAGAATAAAAATAAAATAAGTTTCAAATGATACAAAAGGCTGAGTGAAAAACTCAGCTTTTTTGTATTTTGCAAAAAAATGATAAAAATATTGCTTTTTTTGACAACTTTTTTAGGGCTTTATTCGTCTAACAAAACGTGTGCAAAATGGAATTTATTTTGGGAGGAAAAAATGAATGACAAGCCCAACCCGCAGAAGAACTGCGAAACGCAGACGGAGAAAACTAAATAAAAGAGGAAAACTGTTGCTTGGTCTTTTAGCAGTGATGGTTTGCATTACGATTTGGAATGCTCTTCATCGAAATAGTGAAGAAAACAAGCCATCTCAAGAAACTGCAGCGGTTTCAAATACCGATCAGAAAAAAGAGGTCAAAAAGAAAACTGCCAAAAAATCAGAGGAACAAATCAAAACAGTGGATCGAAATCAAAAAATCAGCAATTATTTAGAAGAGATCGGTTTCAGCGGAACAGCCATGATTGTCAGAAATGGAGAAATCGTAACAAATAAAGGTTTTGGCTATGCTGACCGTAAACACTACATTCAAAATAATCCATTGACATCTTTTTATGTCGGTTCATCACAAAAAGCGCTGATTGCAACTGCTATTTTGCAGCTAGAGGAAAAGGGGAAACTTCAGACAAGTGATCCGGTAAGTACGTATTTACCTCATTTTCCTAACGGACAAACCATTACTTTGAAGAATCTGCTTACACATACATCGGGGATAAACGGACATATTGAAGGAAACGGCGCCATTACTCCGGACGATTTAATAAAAGACATAGAACTTCAGGGAATTAAACGTCAGCCGGGCGTATGGGACTACAAGGATTCCAACTATTCTGTTCTCGCTTATATTATTGCTGAAGTAAGCGGTGAGCCCTATGAACAGTACATAAAGAATCATATTTTTAAACCTGCGGGAATGACGCATGCAGGCTTTTACAAAACATATGAAAAAGAACCTTATCCTGCTGTCGGGTATAAGATGGAGGGCAGCAAAACAGTTACACCGTATATACCTGATCTATCCCAGCTGTATGGAGCGGGTGATATTTATATGAGCGCTATAGATATGTACAAATTTGACCAAGCGCTGATAGACGGAAAACTGTATTCGCAAAAAAGCTATGAAAAGATGTTTACGCCAGGGAGCAGCTCCACATACGGCATGGGATTTTATGTTGCTCCCGGAAGCTATTCAAACCATGGTGTTATGCCGGGCTTCAATATCTTGAACAGCTTTAGCAAATCTGGGCAAACCATTGTTATTTTGTTCTCAAACATTCAAAATAATGCTAAATTGGGCCAAGTGAACAATAAAATATACCAGCTTCTGAATCAAGAATGATTGGCGATCTTCTTTTGGATGAATTGCATTCGGCACGTGAAAAGAAGACTGGCCTGCAAACGTTAAGATGGCAAGCTTGACAAGTATTTCCGACACATTTACAATGAAGTTGTAACATTTGTTTTTTTAACATGATTGTTAAACCATTTAAACTTGACAAGGGCGATGAACACACTCATTCCCTGTGAAGGTTCTGTATGTTGAGAAAACTAGACAATGTACATGCCGACACTTTTTAAGCAACAACCAAGTTCATAGCAAGAGGAGGTGAAAGTATGACCCCAATTATGATGGTTCTCATCTCCATTTTGCTGATTCTACTCGGTTTAGTTGTTGGCTACTTTGTTCGTAAAACCATTGCCGAAGCGAAAATTGCGGGCGCACGCGGTGCAGCCGAGCAAATTCTTGAAGATGCGAAGCGTGATGCTGAAGCACTGAAAAAAGAAGCTCTGCTTGAAGCAAAGGATGAAATCCACAAACTTCGAATAGATGCTGAACAGGAAGTTCGTGAAAGACGAAATGAGCTTCAAAAACAAGAAAACCGTTTACTCCAAAAGGAGGAAAACCTTGATCGCAAACATGAGGGAATTGATAAACGGGAAGCGATGTTGGAGAAGAAAGATCATTCTCTGAATGAACGACAACAACATATTGAAGAGATGGAAAGCAAAGTGGATGAGATGATTCGTATGCAGCAGTCAGAGTTGGAACGAATTTCGAGTCTGACTCGTGATGAAGCAAAACAAATCATTCTTGAGCGGGTTGAAAACGAGCTTTCACATGACATCGCCATCATGACAAAAGAAACTGAAAACCGTGCGAAAGAAGAGGCGGATAAGAAAGCGAAAAACATTCTTTCACTCGCCTTACAGCGCTGCGCAGCGGACCACGTTGCCGAAACAACGGTATCAGTTGTCAATCTTCCAAATGATGAGATGAAAGGACGTATCATCGGACGGGAAGGGCGTAACATTCGTACGCTTGAAACGCTGACAGGAATTGACCTGATTATTGATGATACGCCTGAAGCTGTCATTCTTTCCGGATTTGATCCGATCAGACGTGAGACAGCCAGAATTGCTCTTGATAAACTCGTTCAGGATGGCCGTATTCATCCGGCACGGATTGAAGAAATGGTTGAAAAATCTCGCCGCGAGGTCGATGACTATATTCGTGAGATGGGTGAGCAAACGACATTTGAGGTTGGTGTTCACGGCCTCCACCCAGATCTCATCAAGATCCTCGGCCGCTTAAAGTTCCGTACAAGCTACGGTCAAAATGTGCTTAAGCATTCCATGGAAGTCGCATTCTTGGCCGGTCTAATGGCATCGGAGCTTGGTGAAGACGCAAAGCTTGCTAAACGTGCGGGTCTTCTTCACGACATCGGGAAAGCAATTGACCATGAAGTAGAAGGAAGCCACGTTGAAATCGGGGTAGAGCTTGCGACCAAATATAAAGAGCACCCAGTCGTGATTAACAGTATTGCATCACACCACGGGGATGAGGAGCCGACTTCCATTATCGCTGTGCTGGTAGCTGCAGCAGATGCGCTTTCCGCTGCAAGACCTGGCGCAAGAAGTGAGACGCTCGAGAATTATATTCGAAGACTTGAAAAACTCGAAGAAATTTCTGAGTCCTACGAAGGTGTTGAAAAATCATTTGCCATTCAGGCTGGACGCGAAGTGCGTATTATGGTGAAGCCGGATTCAATTAATGATCTTGAGGCTCATCGACTGGCGCGAGATATCCGCAAGCGAATTGAGGACGAGCTCGATTATCCAGGTCATATTAAGGTGACAGTAATCAGAGAGACTCGAGCCGTAGAGTATGCAAAATAAAGTGATGCGCTAAGCATCACTTTATTTTTTTGACGGCAAGGAATTTTCAAGAAGAAAGGATTTACAAAATGAGAATTTTATTTATCGGAGATGTTGTCGGTTCACCGGGCCGTGACATGGTCAAAGAATATGTACCAAAGCTAAAAACAAAATATAAGCCTCACTTTACCATTATTAATGGTGAAAACGCCGCACATGGAAAAGGCCTGACGGAAAAAATTTATCACAGCTTAATCCAGTCCGGCGCAGATGCAATCACAATGGGGAACCACACATGGGACAAAAAAGAAATATTTGATTTTATAGATGACGTTCCGAACTTGGTTCGCCCGGCAAACTTTCCTGAAGGAACACCGGGGAAAGGGATCACATATGTGAAAGCAAACGGCAAAGAACTAGCAGTCATTAATTTGCAGGGACGTACGTTTTTGCCGCCGCTTGATGACCCGTTTTTAAAAGCGGACGAATTAATCGCAGAAGCTGCGAAAAGAACACCGTACATTTTTATCGACTTTCATGCCGAAGCGACAAGTGAAAAGCTCGCACTTGGCTGGTACACGGATGGGAGGGCGTCGGCTGTAGTAGGAACTCATACACACGTGCAAACAGCGGATAACCGCATTTTGCCGAAGGGAACGGCATATATTACTGATGTGGGAATGACTGGCCCGTATGACGGTATACTGGGGATGGACAGAGAGACGATTATTAAGCGATTCAAAACGAACCTTCCAGTCCGGTTTACTGTCGCTGAAGGAAAAACAACGCTCAGCGGAGTTGTCATTGACATTGACGATCAAACGAAAAAAGCCGTGAAAATTGAGCGTATTTTAATCAACGATGATCACATGTTCTTTGAATAATTGAACATATGGTTATTTTATAAAAATATTAAAAAGAAAAGCAGGAATATAGCAACTCCTTAGTGAATATAGTAAAAATGGAAGGTAGCCCGCTATTTTTGAAAAGCATTGTGGGGATGGCTTTTTGGATAGCAACATCTAATAATGATTGTTCTAATGAACACTCACTTATCCATTGTAAAACTAAGGGGGAGCAGAAATGGAAATCTTAAAAGTTTCAGCAAAATCGAGTCCAAATTCAGTGGCAGGTGCGCTTGCAGGCGTGTTGAGAGAGCGAGGAGCCGCCGAGATTCAAGCGATCGGAGCGGGTGCATTAAACCAGGCTGTAAAAGCTGTGGCGATTGCCAGGGGATTTGTGGCGCCTAGCGGCGTTGATTTGATTTGTATTCCGGCTTTTACAGATATTCAAATCGATGGGGAAGAAAGAACAGCGATTAAATTAATCGTGGAGCCTCGCTAAAAACAAATAAAGCATTCTCAACCTGTTTGCGTAATGCAAACAGGTTGTTTTTCATTTATTGTGATATTTTCTCCCGATAGTATTTTTAGCACATAAATGAGCGAATATACAAAATCAGAAATGAGCTAAAACGTTTCAAAAAAAATTCCGCCCTTTTTTCAAGACAGATACTTTTGTCCTTCTGGAGAAGACAGTGCTGTTTACGCTTATTCCATATCATGGTACAATCCGAATATAACAAGAATTTTTCAAGGAGGATTGTACATGCAGAGTGGAAAGATGAAAGCTCTAATGAAAAAGGACGGGGCGTTCGGTGCTGTGCTGACTGAAGTTCCCATTCCTGAGATTGATAAACATGAAGTTCTCATAAAAGTGAAAGCCGCTTCCATATGCGGCACGGATGTCCACATTTATAATTGGGATCAATGGGCACGTCAGAGAATCAAAACACCCTATGTTTTCGGCCATGAGTTCAGCGGCATCGTAGAGGACGTGGGAGAGAATGTCAGCAGTGTAAAAGTGGGAGAGTATGTGTCTGCGGAAACACACATTGTCTGTGGTGAATGTGTCCCTTGCCTAACAGGAAAATCTCATGTGTGTACCAATACTGCTATAATCGGAGTGGACACGGCAGGCTGTTTTGCGGAGTATGTAAAAGTTCCAGCTGATAACATTTGGAGAAATCCCGCTGATATGGACCCGTCTATTGCTTCCATTCAAGAGCCTTTAGGAAATGCAGTTCATACCGTACTCGAGAGCCAGCCTGCAGGAGGAACGACTGCAGTCATTGGATGCGGGCCGATTGGTCTTATGGCTGTTGCGGTTGCAAAAGCAGCAGGAGCTTCTCAGGTGATAGCGATTGATAAGAATGAATACAGGCTGAGGCTTGCAAAACAAATGGGAGCGACTTGTACTGTTTCTATTGAAAAAGAAGACCCGCTCAAAATTGTAAGCGCTTTAACGAGTGGGGAAGGAGCAGATCTTGTTTGTGAGATGTCGGGCCATCCCTCAGCGATTGCCCAAGGTCTTGCGATGGCTGCGAATGGCGGAAGATTTCATATTCTCAGTTTGCCGGAACATCCGGTGACAATTGATTTGACGAATAAAGTGGTATTTAAAGGGCTTACCATCCAAGGAATCACAGGAAGAAAAATGTTTTCAACATGGCGCCAGGTGTCTCAGTTGATCAGTTCAAACGTGATCGATCTTGAACCTGTTATTACCCATAAGTTTCCGTTAGAGGAGTTTGAAAAAGGTTTCGAACTGATGAGAAGCGGGCAGTGCGGAAAAGTAATTTTAATTCCATAAAGGGGGATAAACATGACGAAGGAATTTGAGTTTTTAAAAGCAGAGCTTGATAGTATGAAAGAAAACCATACATGGCAAGACATAAAACAGCTTGAATCTATGCAGGGCCCATCTGTCACAGTGAATCACCAAAAAGTCATTCAGCTATCTTCTAATAATTACCTCGGATTCACTTCACATCCTAGACTCATCAACGCCGCACAGGAGGCCGTTCAGCAGTATGGAGCCGGCACCGGATCAGTGAGAACGATTGCCGGTACATTTACAATGCATCAAGAGCTTGAGAAAAAGCTGGCAGCCTTTAAAAAAACGGAGGCGGCACTTGTATTCCAATCAGGCTTCACAACAAACCAAGGCGTACTTTCAAGTATTCTATCAAAAGAGGATATTGTCATCTCAGATGAATTGAACCATGCCTCTATTATTGACGGAATTCGACTGACAAAGGCGGATAAAAAGGTGTATCAGCACGTCAATATGAGTGATTTAGAGCGGGTGCTGAGAAAGTCAATGAATTATCGGATGCGTCTGATTGTGACAGACGGCGTATTTTCCATGGATGGCAACATAGCTCCTCTGCCTGATATTGTAGAGCTCGCTGAGAAATATGACGCATTTGTGATGGTGGATGACGCCCATGCATCCGGAGTACTTGGCGAAAACGGCAGGGGAACGGTGAATCACTTCGGTCTTGACGGCAGAGTTCATATTCAGGTCGGAACATTAAGCAAGGCAATCGGAGTGCTCGGCGGCTACGCTGCAGGTTCAAAGGTGCTGATCGATTATTTGCGCCATAAAGGCCGTCCATTTTTATTCAGCACATCTCATCCGCCGGCTGTCACTGCAGCTTGTATGGAAGCAATTGATGTCTTGCTTGAAGAGCCGGAGCATATGGAGCGCTTGTGGGAGAATACTGCCTATTTTAAAGCAATGCTTGTGAAAATGGGCCTGACTCTCACAAAGAGTGAAACGCCGATTCTTCCTATTTTAATAGGTGATGAAGGTGTGGCAAAGCAATTTTCAGATCAGCTCCTTTCTCACGGTGTTTTTGCCCAAAGTATCGTTTTCCCGACTGTAGCAAAGGGAAAAGCCAGAATTCGCACGATTATAACAGCAGAGCACACCAAAGATGAACTGGATCAGGCGCTTGATGTCATCGAAAAGACGGCAAAGGAGCTCCAGCTATTGTAACAAGAGGAAGAGTTTACTCTTCCTCTTTTGATTCCTTATTGATTATTATTCTCAATGAGTGTACAATGATAGGTTGCCAGTTGTGCAGAGCTTCAATAACCTTTATACTGAAGGGTGGAAGTTTGGTTTGAAAGGAGAAAATATGACATGAATGAAAAACAAAAATTAGAGAGCGGACAAGTTAATCCATCGGACAAAAAATCCGAGAAGGATTACAGCAAGTACTTTGAAGCTGTTTACATTCCGCCTTCTTTAAAAGACGCGAAAAAACGAGGCAAGGAAGCCGTTACTTATCATAATGACTTTAAAATTTCTGAACAATTTAAAGGATTGGGAGACGGAAGAAAGTTCTATATCCGTACGTACGGCTGCCAAATGAATGAACACGATACAGAGGTTATGGCAGGGATCTTTATGGCGCTCGGTTACGAAGCGACAAACTCTGTTGACGATGCCAATGTCATTTTGTTAAATACATGTGCAATCCGTGAAAATGCTGAAAACAAGGTGTTTGGTGAGCTCGGACACTTAAAAGCACTGAAAAAAAACAATCCCGATCTAATTTTAGGCGTGTGCGGATGTATGTCCCAAGAGGAATCAGTCGTGAACCGTATTTTGAAAAAACATCCGTTTGTCGATATGATTTTCGGAACGCATAACATTCATCGCCTGCCGGAGCTTTTGTCAGAAGCATACCTTTCAAAAGAAATGGTTGTAGAAGTTTGGTCTAAGGAAGGGGACGTTATTGAAAACCTTCCGAAAGTCCGAAATGGAAAAATTAAGGGCTGGGTCAATATCATGTACGGCTGTGACAAATTCTGTACGTATTGCATTGTGCCTTACACACGCGGGAAAGAAAGAAGCCGCCGCCCTGAGGATATCATTCAGGAAGTGAGAAGGCTTGCAAGTGAAGGCTATAAGGAAATTACTCTGTTAGGCCAAAACGTAAACGCGTATGGAAAAGACTTTGAAGATATGACGTACGGACTTGGTGATTTGATGGATGAACTGAGAAAAATCGATATCCCGAGAATCCGTTTTACAACGAGTCATCCGCGCGACTTTGACGACCGCCTCATTGAAGTGCTGGCAAAAGGCGGAAATCTGCTTGATCACATTCATCTTCCGGTTCAATCAGGAAGCTCAGAAGTTCTGAAGCTGATGGCCCGCAAATATGACAGAGAGCGTTACATGGATCTGGTACGAAAAATTAAAGAAGCAATGCCAAACGCCTCTTTGACAACGGACATTATCGTCGGATTTCCAAATGAAACGGACGAACAGTTTGAAGAAACGCTTTCTCTATACCGTGAAGTGGAGTTTGACAGCGCCTATACGTTCATTTACTCTCCGCGTGAAGGCACTCCGGCTGCTAAGATGAAAGATAATGTACCGATGCGTGTGAAAAAAGAACGCCTGCAGCGTCTAAACGCACTGGTGAATGAAATTTCTGCTAAAAAAATGAAGGAATACGAAGGCAAGGTTGTCGAAGTATTAGTTGAAGGTGAAAGCAAAAATAACCCTGATATTCTTGCCGGCTATACTGAAAAAAGCAAGCTAGTCAATTTCAAAGGGCCGAAGGAAGCCATCGGCAAAATCGTCCGCGTGAAAATCCAGCAAGCGAAAACATGGTCGCTTGACGGAGAAATGGTAGGAGAAGCAATCGAGGTGAAATAAGATGACGCTCTACTCAAAAAAAGACATTGTGCAGCAGGCACGAAACCTTGCAAAAATGATTTCTGAAACAGAAGAGGTTGATTTTTTCAAACGGGCTGAAGCGCAAATCAATGAGAATGACAAAGTGTCCACAATCGTTAATCAGATTAAAGCCCTGCAAAAGCAGGCTGTCAATCTGAAGCATTATGAAAAGCATGAAGCGCTCAAACAAGTAGAAGCAAAAATTGACGCGCTGCAAGAAGAGCTTGAAGAGATTCCTGTTATCCAGGAATTCAGAGACTCGCAGATGGAAGTAAATGACCTACTGCAGCTCGTTGCACACACCATTTCCAACCAAGTCACAAATGAAATCATCACATCAACCGGAGGCGACCTGCTGAAAGGGGAAACCGGTTCAAAGGTGAAGCATTCAAATAACAGCTGTTCTCTCTAAACACGGTGCCTTTACAGGCCCGTGTTTTTTTATCATTTGTGCGGTTATAAATGAACTAAAAAATCTATGTACCAAATGTTCAATTGGTTTTTCTGTGCGCAGCCGCGTGTAAACTTTATCGCACTTATAAGTAAAGTTTCTAGGCACACCTGCATACAATGGAACAGAAACTTTGTATTTTTATATTTTATTTATAAAAATGCACACTAGACAAATGCCCAGCATAAGATAACACGAAGAAGAACAAGGAGGCATGCCGGAATGTCTGAATACAGGGAAATTATTACGAAGGCAGTAGTAGCGAAAGGCCGAAAATTCACCCAATGCACCAACACCATCTCGCCTGAGAAAAAACCGAGCAGCATTTTGGGTGGTTGGATTATTAACCACAAGTATGACGCTGAAAAAATTGGAAAAACGGTAGAAATTGAAGGGTATTATGATATAAACGTATGGTACTCTTACGCGGACAACACAAAGACAGAGGTTGTCACAGAACGGGTAAAATACGTAGATGTCATTAAACTCAGATACAGAGACAATAATTACTTAGATGATGAGCATGAAGTAATTGCCAAAGTGCTTCAGCAGCCAAACTGCCTTGAAGTGACCATTTCGCCGAATGGAAATAAAATCGTTGTGCAGGCAGAAAGAGAATTTTTGGCGGAAGTGGTAGGGGAAACAAAGGTAGTTGTTGAGGTCAATCCTGACTGGGAAGAGGATGACGAGGAAGATTGGGAAGATGAGCTTGATGAAGAGCTTGAAGACATCAACCCGGAGTTTTTAGTGGGAGATCCTGAAGAATAAAAAAGGGACTAGGGGAGACAGTACCCCCAAGTCTCTTTTTTATATTGATATATCATTCTTTTATCACTTTTTGTTTATGTTATAATGAAGGTTGGAAAATAGAAACGTTGATACATAGTGAGGGATTAAACAATGGCCGGTTATACGCCTATGATACAGCAATATTTAAAAATAAAGGCAGAGCACCAGGATGCCTTTTTATTTTTTCGCCTGGGTGATTTTTATGAAATGTTTTTTGAGGACGCCAAAAAAGCGTCACAAGAGCTGGAAATTACGTTAACGAGCAGAGATGGCGGTGCGGCTGAAAAAATACCGATGTGCGGTGTGCCGTATCATTCTGCTTCCGCGTATATCGAACAGCTTATTAAAAAAGGGTACAAAGTTGCAATCTGTGAACAGACGGAAGATCCGAAAGCCGCAAAGGGCGTTGTGAAAAGAGAAGTGGTTCAGCTTATTACGCCTGGAACTGTTATGGACGGCAAAGGCATCCATGAATCGGAAAATAACTTTATCGCATCTGTTTCAGCTTGCTCGAACGGATACGGACTTGCGCTGTCTGATTTAACAACGGGAGAAAATTTGGCTGTTTTGATTGAACGGCTTGAAGACGTCATATCAGAAATTTATTCAGTCGGCGCACGGGAAATCGTGGTTTCAGGAAGCTTGGATGCCGATACAGTGGCACAGCTGAGAGAGCGGTGCGGTGCAACGATTTCAATTGAAGACGGAGAAACAGACGAACACGTAACGATCATTGAGCACTTAAATAATGAAGATATAACAAAAACATTTCTGCGCTTATATACGTATTTGAAAAGAACCCAAAAGCGCAGCCTTGATCATCTTCAGCCCGTGCAGGTGTATGAGCTTGAGGAAGCGATGAAAATTGACTTGTACTCAAAGCGTAATCTGGAGCTGACCGAAACGATTCGTTCGAAAAATAAAAAAGGCTCCCTTTTGTGGCTGCTGGATGAAACAAAAACGGCAATGGGAGGCCGGCTACTTAAACAGTGGATTGACCGGCCGCTTATCAGAGTCAATCAAATCGAAGAGCGCCAAGAAATGGTGGAAACATTAATGTCCCATTTCTTTGAACGGGAAGATCTGCGTGAACGTTTAAAAGAAGTATATGACTTAGAACGCCTTGCCGGCCGCGTTGCATTCGGAAATGTCAATGCCCGGGATTTGATTCAGCTGAAGGAATCGTTAAAGCAAGTTCCTGGCATCAAACAGCTGGTTGCTTCACTGGCTCATGACAAGGCCAAGGAACGTGCAAAGCGCATTGACCCTTGCGGGGATGTACTTGAACTGCTGGAAGAAGCGCTGTACGAAAACCCTCCTTTATCGGTAAAAGAAGGGAACCTGATTAAAGATGGTTATAATCAAAAGCTTGATGAATATCGTGATGCAAGCAGAAACGGAAAAGACTGGATTGCCCGCCTGGAACAGCAGGAGCGGGAATACACAGGCATTCGCTCTTTAAAGGTCGGCTTTAATAAAGTTTTCGGTTATTACATTGAAGTGACTAAAGCAAACTTGCACTTGCTTGAGGAAGGGCGTTATGAGCGGAAGCAGACGTTAACCAATGCAGAGCGCTACATTACACCTGAATTAAAAGAAAAAGAAGCGCTCATTTTAGAGGCGGAAAATAACATCTGTGAGCTGGAGTACGAGCTGTTTACCGAGCTGCGCGAGAAAGTGAAGCAGTATATTCCGCGGCTGCAGCAGCTTGCAAAACAGATGAGTGAGCTGGACGCACTGCAATGCTTTGCGACAATCAGTGAAAATCGTCACTACACGAAACCGGAGTTCTCTAAAGATGAAGTCGAAGTGATTGAAGGCAGACACCCGGTTGTTGAAAAAGTCATGGACAGCCAGGAATATGTCCCGAACAACTGTATGATGGGCGATAACAGACAAATGCTTCTCATTACAGGTCCAAACATGTCAGGGAAAAGCACGTATATGAGACAAATCGCGCTCATTTCCATTATGGCGCAAATCGGCTGCTTTGTACCCGCGAAAAAAGCGGTGCTTCCGATTTTTGATCAAATTTTTACGCGAATCGGCGCTGCAGATGATTTGATTTCCGGACAAAGTACATTTATGGTAGAAATGCTTGAAGCGAAAAATGCGATTGTCAATGCGACGAAAAACAGCCTCATTCTGTTTGATGAAATCGGGCGGGGAACGTCCACTTATGACGGCATGGCGCTGGCACAGGCGATTATTGAATATGTTCACGATCATATCGGCGCCAAGACGCTGTTCAGCACACACTATCACGAGCTGACCGTTCTTGAGGACAAGCTGCCCCAGCTGAAAAACGTTCATGTTCGCGCTGAAGAATATAACGGAACGGTTGTCTTTCTTCATCAAATTAAAGAAGGTGCCGCTGATAAAAGCTATGGTATCCATGTAGCTCAGCTTGCCGAACTGCCGGGAGATCTGATTGCGCGCGCTCAAGATATTTTAAAAGAGCTTGAGCATTCAGGAAACAAACCGGAAGTGCCGGTGCAGAAACCTCAGGTGAAAGAAGAGCCGGCACAGCTGTCCTTTTTTGACGAAGCGGAAAAGCCGGCTGAAACACCAAAGCTTTCAAAAAAAGAAAAGCAAGTGATCGATGCTTTCAAATCACTTAATATACTGGATATGACACCGCTTGAAGCGATGAATGAAATGTACAAGCTGCAAAAGAAATTACATTAAAACGGGGTGATGAATGTGGCAAAAGTCATCCAACTGTCAGATGAGCTTTCAAATAAAATAGCGGCGGGCGAGGTTGTGGAACGGCCCGCCTCAGTCGTCAAAGAATTGGTGGAAAATGCGATCGACGCTGACAGCACAGTCATTGAAATCGATATTGAGGAAGCAGGCCTTGCATCCATTCGGGTCTTGGATAACGGCGAAGGAATGGAGAATGAAGATTGCAAGCGAGCTTTCCGCCGCCACGCAACGAGTAAAATAAAAGATGAAAATGATTTATTCAGGGTGAGAACGCTCGGTTTCAGGGGAGAAGCCCTGCCGAGTATCGCGTCAGTCTCTCATCTGGAGATTACAACAAGCACTGGTGAAGGAGCTGGGACGAAGCTCGTCCTCCAAGGAGGAAACATCATTTCCGAATCGCGTTCCTCAAGCAGGAAGGGAACTGAAATTGTCGTTTCCAACCTGTTTTTTAACACACCGGCCCGTTTGAAATATATGAAAACCGTTCATACAGAGCTTGGAAACATTACAGATGTGGTTAACCGTATTGCTCTGGCGCATCCAGAGGTATCGATCCGCCTGCGCCATCATGGGAAAAACCTGCTTCAAACGAACGGAAACGGAGATGTGCGCCATGTACTGGCAGCGATTTACGGCACGGCTGTCGCCAAAAAAATGCTCCCGCTGCATGTGAGCTCCTTGGATTTTGAAGTAAAGGGATATATCGCCCTCCCCGAGATTACACGGGCGTCGAGAAACTATATGTCGTCTGTGGTCAATGGCCGTTACATTAAAAATTTCCCGCTCGTCAAAGCGGTTCATGAAGGCTATCATACGCTTCTGCCGATCGGACGCCATCCGATTACTTTTATAGAAATTACGATGGACCCGATTTTAGTCGATGTCAACGTGCATCCATCGAAGCTTGAGGTCCGGCTCAGCAAGGAAACAGAGCTTCATGACTTAATACGTGACGGAATTAAAGATGTGTTTAAACAGCAGCAGCTGATTCCGAGTGCCCAGCTCCCGAAAAAATCGGCACCTGTAATCAAAAATGAGCAGCAGTTCATAACCTTTGATGAAAAGCCTGCGGAAAAAAAAGTTCCGGAAAAATCGACTGCGTCATCTTATTCACCAATGAAGCTCAGTTCAGTCGTAAAAGAGCCGCTTGATGCGGAGGAAGAATTGCCTCCTCTCCAATTTGATGCTCCTCCTATCGTTGATCAGGAACAAACCCTTGAGGTGTCCGATGTTTCAGAAGAACTGCCTGAAACATTTGAGCAGGAATGCCATGAGGAACAGCAGCAGCCAGCGTCTGAGCGGGTTCCGATTATGTACCCGATCGGCCAGATGCACGGGACTTATATATTGGCACAAAACGAAAACGGCCTATATATTATCGACCAGCACGCCGCCCAAGAACGTATTAAATATGAGTACTTCCGTGAAAAGGTGGGGGAGGTTGAGCCTGAGGTGCAGGAGATGATTGTACCGCTGACGTTCCACTACTCCACAAATGAGGCTTTGATTATTGAACAGCACAAACAAGAGCTCGAAAGCGTCGGTGTCTTTTTAGAGTCATTCGGCTCTAACAGTTACATTGTCCGCTGTCACCCGGCCTGGTTTCCAAAGGGAGAAGAAGCAGAGCTCATAGAAGAAATCATTCAGCAGGTGCTCGACTCCAAAAATATAGATATTAAAAAACTCCGCGAGGAAGCGGCGATTATGATGAGCTGCAAAGGCTCCATCAAAGCAAATCGCCACCTCAGAAATGACGAAATCAAAGCGCTTCTGGACGACCTCCGAAGCACATCAGACCCATTTACATGCCCGCACGGCCGCCCGATCATCATTCACCACTCGACATATGAGATGGAAAAGATGTTCAAACGCGTGATGTAGCGGGGGTGGTAGGCATTGATCCATTCTCTGAATGGATCAATGCTTTTTTTCTACTCCTTCGAGTGTCAGATTATAAGGAACGGTTGTAAACGAGTGGGCAGTGTTAACGCATTATACTTCATGGATATATCCCTCTGTATAACAAAAATTCCATTTACAGGTAATTGAAATTAATGTATATTTTGGGTGAGGGGGTGGAAACATATGGCATGTGGACCAAAGATAATTGTCTTTTTGGATGAACTTGATGATCCGAATGTAAGAATCATTTTAGAATGCAGAATTTAAATTACAACATTGTGTTTTGCTCCCTGTTCGTGTGAACAGGGAGTCAGCTTGTAGAGAAAACGGTGTTTTTTTCTACAAGCTTTTTTGTTTTGTGCTGTTTCTTTACATATTCATCTGATTTCAGGTGCAGAAAAAGCACTCCCACATGCCTAGCCTTGCTTGGCTAGGTATGTGGCAATCTTCTTCATGTTTTGGCATGCGGCTGTGAGGAGAACTTGTTCGCTCACATTCCGTTTTCCCCTCAACCTGCAATAGCGAAGCCCGTGCAGTTGTTTTGAATCTGCAAAGCTTCGCTCTATTTTTTCTTTTCTTTTTTTGTAGAGGTTTTTTCCTGAAACAGACAAGCGATTTTGTCTGACCTTTTCTTTATGATCTTCCCATACATGCCGGGTGATGACTTTCTGATGTTTTTTTGATTTTGTGCAGTTTTCAAGAAAAGGGCATGAGGAACATGTTTCAGGATTTGATTTATATGACCTGTATCCTTTTCGGTCAGTTGTTGAGTATGTGAGTGTTTGCTGGTTCGGGCAAATGTACCTGTCTTTTTCAATGTCGTAATGAAATTTCCATTTTGGAAACAAGCCTCTAGTAGGGTGATATCGTCTGTGGGCAATGACGCCAAAAATATGACGGTCAGATAATCCTTTACAGATAGGAGCTGTTAAATATCCGGAATCAAGGGCGACAGCTTCTACTTGAAAACCAAATCGTGCGATTTGGTGATCTAATCGGTCAAGATAAGGCACAGAATCATGGACATTTCCCGGTGTGACATGGGCATCGGTGATAATGTTGTATTTCATATCCGTTGTGCGGTGATCTAAATAGAAAAAACCTTCTGGTTTGTTTTCGCGATACAGATATCCACTTTCGGGATCAGTTGTACTGTGGCGGATCTCTTTTTCAGCTTTCACCTCCTCTTTGACTATTAGTGGCTTTTTTCCGTGTTCCTCTCGATCTTCTTGGATGGCGTCATTTAAATCTTTGATATAGTTTTGTGTATCCTGTTCAATCGTTTTTCTTGTGTATTTATGCTTGTTGGCATTGGCTTTAAGGTGAGTGGAATCGGTGAATAGGACACGTCCGCCCACCATGTCATGATTGATAGCCTGAAGAACGATCTCATCAAAAATATCTTGGAAGATGGTTGTATCTTTAAAACGTGTGCGTCTGTTCCAGCTGATGGTGGAGTGGTGTGGAACTGGATCGTTTATGTTCAATCCGAGAAACCATCTGTACGCCATATTGTAGTAAATTTCTTTTTCGAGCTGTCTTTCTGAACGGATACCATAGAGGTATCCGATAAACATCATTTTGAATAAAATCAGCGGATCAAGTGAGGGGCGGCCTTTGTTTTCACTGTAGTAAGGTTTAACCTTTTCAATGATGAAAGAGAAGTCTATGTATTGATCAATTTTTCGAAGCAGGTGATCCTCTTCGACGAGTTGGTCAAGCAGAACAAATTCGGCTGTGTTTTGAGAAGAGTTTCTTGTGTGGAACATGAGAAAGACACCGTCCTTTTCAGTCTTTCTTTTATTTTATTACAGGGGAATTGATATTTTAAGGGAAAAATAAAGGCTGTCGAGATTTTCTCGACAGCCTGGCTCCCTGTTCGTGTGAACAGGGAGTTTTTTTCGTTTATATAACTGATGATGTCCAAATATAAGGTGTTATGAATTCTCCATATCTCCCATCGGCATTTTTAAGCTGCTTCTCTATTAGGCTGGTTATCAAAAGCAAGTTCAATGAAAGCCATGAAAGCTGATATCACAACAAGCAAGATATCTGGAATATAAATAGACTGCATAAAGTAATCTGCAAAACAGATCGTTATAAGATTGCTGATAAAATACAGTATAAAAGCAAAAAGTGCAGTCTTTTTCAATGAAAGTGATTTTGCCAAAATGATAGAGATAATCTTTGTGAGTGGGTCTATGATTAAACCTACAGCAAAGCAGGCTAAAATAAATAAAGCTAATGTTTGATTGGAAGCGTATGTGATGCCAAGTATGGAGAATAAGCCTTTCATCCCGAAGAAAAAGCCGCCGAAGATGACTGCAAGCGCAATGGCCGCGATAAAAGTAATAGATACAATTCCGATTAATTTTGATCTCAGGTTAAAATCTTTAGAGTGCTCGTTCTGTTCTTTATGGTTCAAGTATGACACTCCCTTCACTGCTTACTCATACAAACAGTACCCTTGAATCAGCCCAAAATATCTATAAGTCTGTTTTCTAACGAAAATAGTATAGCATATTTTAACAAAACCAAAAAAGGTCCTTTCCACTGGGGAAGGGCCTTTTTCTTCATGTTAACTCCTGAGATTCGCCGAAGCTTTCTCTTTTTTTGGCCAAATAAAATAGCTGGCTGTAATGAGAAAGTCAATGCCTATAATGACAGTCCACAGTTTAAGAATGCCGCTCAATGCCTCGGTTCGGGCAGAGTCATTGATAAAATAGATCATCCCTGCCAATAGTCCCGCACCAATTAAGTAGGCCAGCACATGTCTTAGCCAGCCTTTCGCACCGTGCTTGGCATGGTCCATTCCAAAACGTTTCAGCGGTTTTGTGCCTTTTTTTGTCACATAATATTGAAATTTTTCATCTGCCCATTGAATCATTTGTTTCCCATAAGCGATCGATATACCGATGTAAACAGCTGCAATCCCATGGGCTGCGGTCGCTGAGGCTCCGCGGTAAAGGTCCACACCAGTTGCCGCTAACAAGATCAAATCAATAACTGGAGTTAAGGCAAGGAATAGAAGTCCTAATGTATGTCGTTTGAATACGTAACGTACAGCAAGTCCCAAAACAATGACAACCCAAAACGCAATTTCACAGAAAACAATCATCCATGCGATACCGTTCAATCCATTCCCCTCTTTTCAATACAGTTGTATTATTTAAATAATATGTTACCATCTTTGTTTTTGTAACACAACTGTATTATAAAAATTGCCCTCTCATTATTTTCTTGTTACAATAAAGCTATGCCAAAACAAATTGACCATGAGAAAAGAAGAAAACAAATTGCAGAAGCAACGTGGCGCGTCATTTTAGAACGAGGGATGGAGGGAGCATCAGCCAGGAACATTGCAAAGGAAGCAGGATTGTCATTAGGTGCGCTGCGTCATTATTTCTCTACACAGGATGAATTGCTTGCTTTTGCAATGAAACTTGTCCAAGAAAAGGTGACGGCCCGAATTAAGGACATTGCAGTGAGGGATTTGCTCCCTAAGAAAAAAGTGTTGCAAATTTTGCTTGAAATGGTCCCAACGAATGAAGAAACGATTAGAGAGATGGAGGTTTGGTTTGCTTTTACTGCTTACGCCAGACATAAAAAGGATATGTTTGATGCGAATCATGACGGGATTTTCAGCGGCATGCGGAATCTGATTGCCTATTTAGATGAATCCGATTTACTGAAGCAGAATGCTGATAAAGACATTGAAGCTGAGAGACTTTACGCGCTTGTTGACGGCTTGGCTTTACATGCCATGCTTGACCCTGTGCGCGTGAATAAAGACCGAATCAAGCGGGTCATTATGCAGCATGTAGAGTCAATTTGCGTGGAAGATACACGTGAGACACAAAAACGACATCCTTAAGGCACTAGTGCGAAAAGCGATTCTTGTTGGGCATGCGTCCAAAAGAGTCGCTTTTTTATTTTCAAAGAACAAGGATCTCTGAAAAAAATGGAAAACAATCATGCTGTTTGGTAAAGTGGAATGAAAGACGGACTGAGGGGTGAACACTGGTCCATCGTTTAAGAACTTTACATGATAGGGATGGTATAAATGAATCTTACTTACAAGGTGCATCCAATTAAAACAAGGTATCAGGGCTGGACGAATTATTGCTATATCATTGAAGATATTGTAAGCAGATCTGCAATTGTTGTTGATCCCTCATGGGAATTGAGTAAGATAACCACTACACTTTCTGAACTCGAAGCGGAATTAAAGGCAGTCGCATTGACACACTCTCATTATGATCATGTAAATCTGGTAGACCCGCTGACGAAGATGTTTAACGCTCAAGTTTATATGTCAAAAAAAGAAATTGATTATTATCAATTCCGATGCAGAAATTTAATTAGCCTAGATGATCATCAGACAATCAGCATAGGAAACACAAGAGCACAATGCCTTCTCACACCGGGGCATACAGCCGGCGGAATGTGTTATTTGTTTTCTGAGAGTATTTTTACCGGAGATACGGTGTTTACAGAAGGGTGCGGCATATGTGAGGATGATGGCAGTTCTGCGGAAGAGATGTTTGATAGCATTCAAAGAATAAAGTCGGAAGTTTCACCCCATGTACGGGTGTATCCTGGTCACTCATTTGGCAAATCGCCCGGCCATTCAATAAAGGATCTTTATCAGCATAATATTTACTTTCAAATTGATAAGAAAGAATATTTTGTGAAATTTCGCACTCGTAAAAACCAAAAAGGTATTTTTGATTTTAAATAATCCTTCTGAATCTATTATCCTATTTTTCTTCGAATATCTAAATGATTTTTATTTTCGAAAATGATTACATAGAAGGTGTTATTTATTTTGAAAACTCATTTGAAAGAAAATGACGCGCATTATCATGATATGGCGCCCTATACATAATTCGGGTCTTTTTTCTTATGTTCTGTTATATCTCCTGATCCTTTATTCCTCAATGGAAAAAAGCAGAAAAACAATCGAGCAAACTGTAGGAAAAATTAACTTGACGGATAATATTTACAGAGGTTACCATCAACATGAACATGCTACTATTTATCCGGTCATCACTATTATAAAGTCATACAGAAGTGAAACACATCTACTAATCGGAAGGGTGGCTTTGAGAGAATGATCACATATGTTTTTCCAGGTCAGGGTTCACAGAAACAGGGAATGGGCAGCGGCCTATTCGATGAATTTAAAGAACTGACGGATCAGGCAGATGAGATCTTAGGATATTCAATCAAACGTCTTTGCCTGGAAAATCCTTATTCCAATTTAAACAAAACGCAATTTACTCAGCCGGCGTTATATGTGGTAAACGCACTAAGCTATCTGAAAAAAATCAAGGATGAAGAAGTTAAACCTGACTTTGTCGCCGGGCACAGCTTGGGTGAATACAATGCGTTATTTGCAGCTGAAGCCTTTGATTTTAAGACAGGTTTACAGCTTGTCAGAAAAAGAGGCGAACTGATGAGTCTGATAAGCAACGGCGGTATGGCAGCTGTTATGGGACTAAATGAAGAGCAGGTTGCAAAGGCTCTGAAAGAATATCATTTACATGATGTTGATATCGCTAATGTGAATGCCCCATATCAAATTGTAATTTCAGGAAAAAAAGATGAGATTGAAAAAGCCGCATCTCTTTTTGAAACGATGACTGAAGTTACAATGGTACTCCCCTTAAACGTAAGCGGCGCGTTTCATTCCAGATACATGAATAAAGCAAAAGAAGAATTCGAGGAATTCCTTCATGCCTTTTATTTTTCGCCTCCGTCTATCCCGGTTATTTCTAATGTGTATGCCAAACCGTATACATACGAATTCATGAAACAGACGCTGGCTGATCAAATTAATCACTCAGTGAAATGGACTGACAGCATAAGATACTTAATGAAAAAAGGCCATATGGAGTTTGAGGAGGTAGGGCCTGGAAATGTTTTAACTGGGTTAATTCATCGCATAAAGAAAGATGCGGAAGCAATGCCCCGCTAAAGCATTTGCCCCTATGGCCGTGTACCTCATCAATCAGATCTAAACACAGATTTCCTTTCATTTAAGGTATAAAGTTTTAAAGATTCAATCGTTCGATTGACACTGTTTCTAATTGAATAACTTTATATACTGTTACATAAAGAGGCTGATAAATTAAGTTAGACATTTGAACTATGTCAGCCGGTCTGTCAAACCATCGCTCCCACATCTAGATGGTCCATTTTTTAACCTCACCCACCAATCATAGAGTCGATGTTCTTTGCTGATCCTGTTATCATGTTACATCAATTTTGAGATATCAACATACATCTACGATCACATCATAAATGAACCGCATCCAGAGCACCAATAGCAATCCTTCCAAGTTGAATCTCCTTTACTTTTTCACATATGTCTTTTCCATTTATTAATTTCATTTCAATCGCTGCTATGTGCTTTACAACATACATGGAAATAAGAAATCCAATAGCCGTCATAAATATAAAAAAAGAAGGTTATACACATGAATGAACCGCTTGTTTTTATGTTTTCCGGGCAAGGTTCCCAATACTATCACATGGGGAAAGAACTATTTAAGGAAAATACCGTGTTTCGCCAATCTATGCTTGAAATGGATGACATTGCAGCACGGCGAATTGGCACATCCATTGTTGAAGAAATCTACCATCCAGGTAAACGTATGTCAGATCCGTTTGACAGTATTCTTTTTTCCCACCCCGCCATTTTTATGATTGAGTATTCCTTATATAAGGTTTTGGAAGACAGGGGAATGTATCCTGATTACGTATTGGGATCAAGTCTGGGAGAATTCGCAGCAGCGGCAGTTTCTGGTGTGTCAGACGCAGAGGATATACTGGATTGCATACTTGAACAGGCTATTATCATCCAAAATTCCTGCGATAAAGGAAAAATGGTGGCCATTCTGGACAAACCGCAATTGCTGAATGATCATCATCAACTGTTTGGAAATAGTGAACTCATTTCTATCAATTATGATTCGCACTTCGTCATTTCTGGTGAAGAAGATCATATAAGGAGGATTATGGAGGATTTAAAGGAGAAGCAGATTCTTTTCCAGCTGCTTCCTGTGTCCTATGCCTTTCATTCTTCGCTTATTGATCCGGCAGAGAGTGCCTATGCAGAATTTTTAAGATCAAAATCTTTTAAAAAACCGTCAATACCGATTGTATCGAGCTTAACGGGAAGCTGCCTTCACGTAATGGACGAGAATTTCTTTTGGAATGCGGTCAGAAAGCCAATGATGTTTCGTGAAGCGATTCGATATTTGGAAAGCCAGCATGCATGCAAGTTTATCGATTTAGGGCCATCCGGCACCTTAGCTGCTTTTGTGAAACAGCTGATTCCGGGTGATTCAGCTGACCGTTGCTGCTCAATCATAACACCATTTCATCAGGAGCTGAAAAATCTGAATACGGTTGAGTATTTCCGTACACCAGAAAGGAAGTTTACAAGATGATTACATATGTCTTTCCAGGGCAAGGCTCCCAGCAAAAGGGGATGGGACAAGGCCTATTTGAACAATATCAGCATTTGACTGATCAAGCAGATCAAATATTGGGCTATTCAATAGAGAAGCTATGTACCGAAAAATCCTATTTGGATGTAAATCATACTGAATACACGCAGCCGGCTTTGTACGTTGTTAATGCACTCAGTTACTTGAAGAGAGTGGAGGAGACCGGCAGAAAACCTGATTTTGCGGCAGGACACAGCTTAGGAGAATACAATGCGCTGATGGCAGCCGGTGCCTTTGATTTTGAAACCGGATTAAGGCTCGTCAAAAAAAGAGGAGAATTGATGGGACGAATTACAGGGGGCGGAATGGCTGCTGTGATCGGCCTGAGTAAGGAACAAGTTACAGCCGTTTTAGAAGAGCACCGTCTTCATGACATTGATGTGGCAAATGAAAATACGCCCCGGCAAATTGTGATTTCTGGCCCGAAAAAAGAGATTGAAAAAGCTCGTGCTGTTTTTGAAAACACCAAGGATGTAAAGCTGTTTCATCCATTAAATGTGAGCGGAGCTTTTCATTCCAGATATATGAATGAAGCCAAACAGGTATTTAAGCAATATATTGACTCATTCCAGTTTGCACCTTTGGCGATCCCGGTTATCTCCAATGTCTATGCAGAGCCATACCATCAAGACAGATTAAAAGATACATTATCTGAACAAATGGACAACACAGTGAAATGGACGGACAGCATTCGTTTCCTGATGGGAAGAGGAGAAATGGAGTTTGAAGAGATTGGGCCTGGAACTGTTTTAACTGGTCTCATTCATCGGATTAAAAATGAAGCTGAACCATTGACATATATACCGAAAAAGAACCCCGCGATCAGTGCGAATCTAAAGGAGCAACGCAATGTTCAAGCTGGGATTACGGCAGAATCTTTAGGAAGTGCTGAATTTAAACAAGATTATCATCTTACATATGCTTATCTTGCAGGAGGAATGTACCGCGGGATTGCTTCGAAAGAAATGGTAGTAAAGCTGTCAAGAGCGGGAATGATGGGGTTCTTTGGCACAGGAGGTCTGAGCCTGAAAGAGGTTGAAGATGCGATCCATGCTATACAAGGTGAATTAGGGAAAGGACAAGCCTACGGCATCAATCTAGTCCACAATATGAAACATACTGAATCAGAAGAAAAAATGATCGATCTTTTATTGAGGAATCAAGTGAGCATTGTGGAGGCTTCAGCATTTTTAAGTGTCACTCCTGCATTAGTAAGGTACCGCGCAAAAGGAGTGAAACGAAATCAAAATGGTGACGTTATAAGCTCAAATCGTCTCATAGCAAAAATATCACGGCCGGAAGTTGCAGAATCATTTCTGAGTCCTGCGCCTGAGAATATGCTGCAAAAGCTTTTAGGAGAAAATAAAATCACTATGAACGAAGCTGAGTTGTTGCGGTGCATTCCGATGGCTGACGATATTTGTGTAGAAGCTGATTCAGGCGGTCATACAGATGGCGGTGTAGCATACAGCCTGATGCCGGCAATGACATCTTTAAGAGATGAAATGATGAAAAAATATCAATACCGGAAAAAAATAAGAGTTGGTGCAGCTGGAGGAATTGGAACACCTGAGGCAGCGATGGCGGCTTTTATGCTAGGAGCTGATTTTATTCTAACAGGCTCAATCAATCAATGTACGGTTGAGGCGGCAACAAGTGATAAAGTAAAGGATTTGCTTCAGCAGATGAATGTACAAGATACAGCCTATGCGCCTGCAGGTGATATGTTTGAATCGGGCAGTAAAGTGCAGGTGCTAAAGAAAGGCGTGTTCTTTCCCGCACGGGCAAACAAGTTATATGAACTGTATCAGCGGTATGGGTCTATACGTGAGCTGGATGCAAAGATGCTGGCCCAGCTTGAGGAGAAATACTTTAAACGCAGTATAGAAGACATATATAAAGATATTGCATTGCATTATCCCGCTGCAGACATTGAGAAGGCTGAACAAAATCCGAAGCATAAAATGGCTTTGATTTTTCGATGGTATTTCAGATACAGCTCAAAATTGGCAATCAGCGGAAGCGAACATTCGAAGGTCGATTATCAAATTCACTGCGGTCCCGCGCTGGGAGCCTTTAATCAATGGGTTAAAGGATCGCAATTAGAAAATTGGCGAAACCGCCATGTGGATGAAATCGGAAAAAAATTAATGACAGAAACGGCAGTATTGCTTCATGAACGGATGCAATCGATGTATCAGCCGTCGCATGAAACAGACAGCATAAAAATGAAAGTTTGAATATTGTGAAAATATACCTATAAAAATCATTAAAATAATCCCTTTGAAGGAGAGAGCGTATTATGGATAAACAGAGAATCTTTGAAGTACTAATCACCAATATTTGCGAGGTGCTTCCTGAATTAGACGGACACAGATTTGAGCCTGAAGATCAGTTAGTTGAGCTAGGAGCTGACTCTGTAGACAGAGCTGAAATTATCACGATGGTGCTAGAGGATTTATCGTTAAAAATCCCTCGCATTGAGCTATCCGGGGTGAAAAACATCGGTGAATTAGCTGAGGTGCTTTATGACAAAGTGCAATCTGCCTGAGGTGGTGGTGACCGGTGTAGGCGTCACGGCCTCTATCGGTCAAGGGAAAGAGGACTTTGCTTCCTCGCTCTTGTCCGGCAGACATGCCTTTGATGTCATGAAGCGTTCAGGCAGACAAAAAGACAGCCGGTTTATCGGAGCCGAAATTGCGTCATTGTCTTATCCTGACCGACTCTCTAAAAAAATGTTGCGAAAAGCATCATTCTCCAGCCGCGTTGCATTGGTAACTCTCACAGAGGCTTGGGAGGAGGCTGAATTGGACGATGCAGATTCCTCACGTATCGGACTGGTTGTTGGCGGATCAAATTTTCAACAGAGAGAAAACTTTGAAGTTTATGAAAGGTATCAAGACCGCTCCGGTTTTATTTCTCCGGCGTATGGTCTGTCTTTCATGGACAGCGATCTTTGCGGGATATGTACAGATCAGTTTGGCATCACGGGATTAGCATATACGGTGGGAGGAGCTTCGGCCAGCGGCCAGTTAGCAGTCATTCATGCGATTCAGCAAGTCCTGTCAGGCGAAGTTGATACTTGCATAGCACTTGGTGCTTTAATGGATCTTTCTCATATGGAATGCGAGGCGCTAAGGGCTTTAGGCGCTATGGGGACGGACAAATATGCTGATGAACCTGAAAAAGCGTGCCGTCCCTTCGATCAAAACAGAGACGGGTTTATCTATGGAGAATCGTGCGGTGCATTGGTAATAGAACGAAAGGAGACGGCTTTACGAAGAGGTCTTAAACCTTATGCAGCATTGTCTGGCTGGTCAATCAAACTGGACGGAAACCGGAATCCTGATCCTTCATTAGAAGGAGAGATTCATGTCATACAGAAGGCACTGGAGCGTGCCAGGCTTTTACCAGAAGATATTGATTATATTAATCCTCATGGAACAGGCTCTTTTATTGGAGATGAAATAGAATTAAAGGCGCTCCGTGCATGCCGGCTTTCCCATGCTTATATCAATGCAACAAAATCGATAACCGGACACGGGCTTAGTGCGGCGGGCATCGTAGAGATTATTTCTGTTTTGCTGCAAATGAAAAAATCTGCCCTGCATCCGAGCAGGAATTTGGATCATCCAATCGATGATTCCTTTCATTGGGTAAATGAGAAATCGATTTCATACCGCATCAAAAATGCGCTGAGCTTAAGCATGGGGTTTGGCGGAATGAACACCGCGGTTTGTATACAAAACATTGAGAAATGTGGAGGCGAATCATAAATGGTTTCAGCCGGAATAGAAGCGATGAATGTCTTTGGCGGAACGGCATACCTTGATGTCATGGAGCTGGCCAAATACAGACACTTAGATACTGCGAGATTTGAAAACTTATTAATGAAAGAAAAAGCGGTAGCACTGCCTTATGAAGATCCCGTGACCTTCGGAGTCAATGCAGCTAAGCCGATTATTGATGCTTTATCTGAAGCAGAGAAGGACCGGATTGAATTGCTGATCACTTGCTCTGAATCCGGGATCGACTTTGGGAAATCGTTAAGTACATATATCCATGAATATTTAGGTCTCAACCGCAACTGCCGTTTGTTTGAGGTTAAACAGGCGTGTTATTCAGGGACAGCGGGATTTCAGATGGCGGTGAATTTTATATTATCCCAGACTTCTCCGGGTGCCAAAGCACTGGTTATCGCCAGTGATATTTCACGTTTTTTAATCGCTGAGGGCGGAGACGCTTTAAGCGAAGATTGGTCTTATGCGGAACCGAGCGCCGGAGCGGGAGCGGTGGCCGTTTTAGTTGGCGAAAATCCCGAGGTGTTTCAGATAGATCCCGGAGCAAATGGTTATTACGGCTATGAAGTGATGGACACGTGCCGCCCCATTCCCGACAGTGAAGCGGGAGATTCTGATCTGTCTTTAATGTCATATTTGGATTGCTGCGAACAGACCTTTCTGGAATATCAAAAGCGTGTACCGGGTGCCAATTATCAGGACACGTTTCAATATCTTGCTTACCATACGCCCTTTGGCGGGATGGTGAAAGGTGCGCACCGGACAATGATGCGTAAGGTGGCGAAGGTGAAAACATCCGGGATTGAGCCGGATTTTTTAACTCGGGTAAAACCAGGTTTAAACTACTGTCAACGGGTTGGAAATATTATGGGGGCAGCTTTGTTTCTGGCATTGGCCAGCACGATAGACCAAGGGAGGTTTGATTCCCCTAAACGAATTGGCTGTTTTTCCTACGGATCCGGCTGCTGTTCTGAATTTTACAGCGGAATTACAACTCCGCAAGGCCAGGAGCGTCAGCGAACATTTGGTATTGAGAAGCATTTGGACCGCCGGTATCAGCTCTCCATGGAAGAGTATGAGCTATTGTTTAAGGGGAGCGGGATGGTGCGGTTTGGGACGCGCAATGTAAAGCTGGACTTTGAGATGATACCGGGCATCATGCAGTCCACTCAAGAGAAGCCGCGCTTGTTTTTAGAAGAAATTTCTGAGTTTCATCGGAAGTACAGGTGGATCTCGTGACCTATCAAACGATAAAGGTCCGCTTTCAAGCGTCGGTTTGCTATATTACCTTTCACCGTCCTGAAGCGAATAATACGATTAATGACACGCTGATAGAAGAATGCTTGCAAGTGTTAAACCAATGTGAAACATCAACGGTGACGGTTGTCGTTTTAGAGGGGCTTCCCGAGGTGTTTTGTTTCGGAGCGGATTTTCAAGAAATTTATCAGGAATTGAAAAGGGGCAGAAAACAGGCAAGCTCCCAAGAGCCTCTCTATGATTTGTGGCTGAAATTGCAGACCGGCCCTTATGTCACGATTTCGCATGTCAGGGGAAAAGTGAATGCCGGCGGTCTTGGATTTGTATCTGCCACAGATATTGCCATTGCTGATCAGACGGCGTCATTCAGTCTCTCTGAGCTGCTATTCGGCTTGTACCCTGCTTGTGTTTTACCGTTTCTGATCCGCCGTATCGGCCGGCAGAAAGCGCATTATATGACGCTTATGACAAAGCCGATTTCCGTTCAGGAAGCCAGTGAATGGGGGTTAATAGATGCTTTTGATGCTGAAAGTGACGTGCTGCTGAGAAAGCATTTATTGCGTTTGCGGAGGCTGAATAAAAAAGGAATCGCACATTATAAACAGTTTATGAGCTCACTTGATCATCAAGTCAGTCGTGCGAAAGCCACCGCTTTAACTGCAAATCAAAACATGTTTTCTGATCCTCAAAACCAAATGGGAATCATCAGGTATGTTGAAACAGGACAATTCCCATGGGAGGATCAGTAACCGTTTAAAAATGACAATCAGAACCGTTAGGAGGACATCATGACGCATTCTGTTGTAGAGCTTATCGAAATTGAACCCGCCATTATTCAGGTAAAGATGCAAGATCGCACTCATAAAAACGCGTTTTCACAAGAACTTACAGACGGTTTAATTCAAGCGTTTGAATACATACGGCAGAACCCCAAATACAAAGCGGTCATTTTGACAGGATATGATAATTATTTTGCTTCAGGAGGAACGCAAGAAGGACTGCTACGAATTCAACAGGGATTGACCAAGTTCACAGATGACAATCTTTATTCTCTGGCGCTGGATTGTGAGATTCCAGTTATTGCGGCAATGCAGGGCCATGGAATTGGAGGCGGCTTTGTCATGGGGCTCTTTGCTGACATAGTCATTCTGAGCAGAGAAAGCGTGTATACGGCTAATTTTATGAAATACGGATTTACGCCTGGAATGGGCGCTACCTTTATCGTTCCTAAAAAACTGGGTTTCAGCCTGGCCCAGGAAATATTATTGAATGCGGGCAGCTACCGCGGAGCTGATCTTGAAAAAAGAGGGGTTCCCTTTAAGGTGCTGCCCCGTGCAGAAGTGTTAGATTATGCAGTGGAGCTGGCGCAAGAACTGGCGGAAAAGCCGAGAAACTCACTGGTTACACTGAAAGATCATTTGGTTGCCCCGCTTCGCGATCAGCTGCCGCGCGTCATTGAACAGGAATTGATGATGCATGAGAAAACATTTCATCATGAAGAAGTCAAAAGTAGAATCAAAGGTTTATATGGGAATTAACTGAAAATATATAAAAATTTCGCAGGTGAAATGGAGGCAGCGTGATGAGAAATAATGATAATATCCGCATATTGGCTAATCCTTCTGTCAGTCATGGTGAGCCTTTACATATATCTGAAAAGCAGCCGGCAACAATACCTGAAGTTTTATACAGAACGGCGGCGGAGCTTGGGGATACAAAGGGAATCATTTATTTGCAGCCGGATGGAACTGAAGTTTACCAATCATACAGACAATTATGGGATGATGGACTGCGCATTGCGAAGGGGCTTCGCCAATCAGGCCTGAAAGCAAAACAAAACGTGATTTTGCAGCTTGGTGACAATTCACAGCTTCTCCCTGCGTTCTGGGGGTGCGTGTTAACAGGGATTGTTCCGGCTCCGTTAGCCGTTCCGCCAACGTATGCTGAATCGAGCAGCGGCACTCAAAAGCTGAAAGACGCATGGACGCTTCTTGACAAGCCAGCGGTGATCACGGACCGGGGGATGCACCAGGAAATGCTCGATTGGGCAAAAGAACAAGGGCTTGAAGGGTTCAGGGCAATTGCTGTAGAGGATCTGATCAGCGCTGAAGCGGACACAGATTGGCATCAATCCAGTCCCGAAGACTTAGCGCTTTTATTGCTGACTTCAGGCAGTACGGGAACGCCCAAAGCAGTTATGCTTAATCATCGTAACATTATGAGCATGGTGAAAGGGATTATTCAAATGCAAGGCTTCACCAGAGAGGATATTACGTTTAACTGGATGCCGTTTGACCATGTCGGAGGGATCGGAATGCTGCATTTGCGGGATGTTTATCTTGGCTGTCAGGAAATTAACGTCTCAAGCGAAACAATCTTAATGGAGCCGTTGAAATGGCTGGATTGGATTGATCATTACCGAGCTTCTGTTACGTGGGCGCCGAATTTTGCGTTTGGTCTGGTCACTGATTTTGCAGAAGAAATAAAAGATAGGAAATGGGATCTGTCTTCAATGCGATACATGCTAAACGGCGGTGAAGCAATGGTAGCCAAGGTAGGGCGCAGAATACTTGAGCTTTTAGAACCACATGGACTGCCCGATGACGCTATCCGACCTGCATGGGGAATGTCCGAAACTTCATCGGGCGTTATTTTTTCTCATGAATTTACCCGGGCTCGAACAAGTGATGATGATCATTTTGTTGAAATAGGCTCTCCAATCCCCGGCTTCTCTATGAGAATTGTGAATGACCATAATGAATTGGTTGAAGAGGGCGAGATCGGCCGTTTTCAAGTCTCGGGTCTTTCTGTTACTAGCGGTTATTACCAGCGGCCTGATTTGAATGAGAGTGTGTTTACAGAAGACGGCTGGTTTGAAACCGGAGATCTTGGCTTTTTGCGAAACGGGCGCTTAACCATAACAGGCCGTACGAAAGATGCAATTATCATTAACGGCATTAATTATTACAGTCATGCAATTGAGTCTGCTGTTGAAGAATTATCTGAAATTGAAACTTCTTATACTGCTGCCTGCGCTGTCCGTCTGGGCCAGAATTCAACAGATCAGCTGGCTATCTTCTTTGTTACTTCCGCAAAATTAAATGATGAGCAGATGTCTCAGCTTCTTAGAAACATACAATTCCATGTCTCACAGGTGATCGGAGTCACCCCGGAATATTTGCTGCCTGTACAAAAAGAAGAGATTCCAAAAACGGCTATCGGAAAGATCCAGCGCACCCAGCTAAAAACTTCATTTGAAAATGGAGAGTTCGACCACTTGCTACATACACCCAATCGGATGAACGATGCGGTCCATGATGAGGAGATACAGCAAGCAGACCAGGTGAAAAGAGTAAGGGAAGAAATACAGAAGCATCTGCTCACCTGTTTGACTGAGGAGCTGCATGTTTCCCGCGATTGGGTGGAGCCAAATGCAAATATCCAAAGTCTTGGTGTGACTTCTATCAAGATGATGAAGCTCATTCGATCGATTGAGAAAAACTATCATATCAAACTAACAGCCAGAGAGATACATCAATATCCTACAATTGAACGCTTAGCCAGCTATCTATCAGGACATGAAGACCTCAGCAGTTTGTCTGCTGACCAAGACACATATAAAACCGAACCGGAAAGGAGTCAGGCAACTTTTCAGCCTCTCTCTGAGGTTCAAAAAGGATTATGGACATTGCAAAAAATGTCACCCGAAAAAAGTGCATATCACGTACCTCTCTGTTTTAAATTTTCGTCAGGGCTTCACCATGAAACATTCCAGCAGGCTTTTGGCCTTGTATTGAATCAGCACCCAATCTTAAAGCACGTCATCCAAGAGAAAGACGGAGTGCCATTTCTTAAAAATGAGCCAGCACTTTCAATTGAAATCAAGACAGAAAATATCTCAAGTTTGAAAGAGTCTGATATTCCTGCTTTTCTTAGAAAGAAGGTAAAGGAACCGTATGTAAAGGAAAACAGCCCGTTAGTGCGTGTCGTGAGCTTTTCCAGATCTGAACAAGAGCATTTTTTATTAGTTGTCATTCACCATTTGATTTTTGACGGAGTATCGTCTGTCACATTTATACGCAGTCTGTTTGATACCTATCAGCTTCTTTTAAAAGGACAGCAGCCGGAAAAAGCTGTTTCTCCTGCCATTTATCTTGATTTTGCGGCATGGGAGAAAAACATGCTTGTCGGCAAAGACGGTGTGAAGAATCGTACATATTGGCAGAAACAGCTATCGGGAACTTTGCCGAATCTTCAGCTGCCTAAGGTCAGCGCAAGTTCAGTCGATTCTGAGTTTAGAGAGGATACATACACCAGGCGGCTGTCCAGCGGCTTCATGAATCAGGTCAGAATGTTTGCGAAAGAGCATTCTGTAAATGTCACGACGGTATTCTTAAGCTGCTATATGATGCTGCTTGGCCGTTACACCGGCCAAAAGGAACAGATCGTCGGCATGCCGGCCATGGTGAGGCCGGAAGAAAGATTTGATGATGCCATTGGACATTTTCTCAATATGCTCCCGATTCGGAGTGAGCTGAACCCGGCAGACACATTTTCTAGCTTTATTTCAAAATTGCAATTAACGATATTGGATGGGCTTGATCATGCAGCATATCCTTTTCCAAAAATGGTGAGGGATCTGAATATTCCTCGCAGTCAAGCAGGTTCACCGGTATTTCAAACCGCTTTTTTCTATCAGAATTTTCTTCAATCCGGAAGCTATCAAAGCTTGCTGAGCCGCTATGCTGACTTCTTTTCTGTCGATTTCGTTGAGTATATTCACCAAGAGGGCGAATACGAATTAGTATTTGAACTGTGGGAAACAGAAGAAAAAATGGAGCTGAACATCAAGTACAATACTGGTCTGTTTGATGCGGCTTCTATATCCGCCATGTTTGACCATTTTGTTTATGTAACAGAGCAGGCGATGTTGAATCCTTCTCAGCCTTTAAAAGAGTATTCTTTATTACCTGAGGCAGAGAAGCAGATGATTCTCAAAACATGGAACGCCACAGGAAAAACGTATCCATATATCACTTTTCATGAGTTGTTTGAGCAGCAGGCGAAAAAGACGCCTGATAGAGCGGCTGTCAGCTATGAAGGTCAAACATTGACGTATCGGGAGCTTGATGAAAGAAGCACACAGCTGGCCATTTATTTGCAGGCGCATGGAGTGGGTCCTGACCGTCTGGCGGGGATCTATGTGGATCGATCGCTGGACATGCTAGTGGGTTTATTAGCGATCCTCAAGGCTGGGGGAGCGTATGTGCCGCTAGACCCGTCCTATCCAGCTGAACGATTGGAGTACATGCTTGAGGACAGTGAAGTTTTCATTACACTGACGACATCGGTATTAGTAAATACGTTGAGTTGGAATGGTGTCACAACAGCTCTTTTAGATCAAGATTGGGATGAAATTGCTCAAACAGCCTCTGATCGAAAAGTGCTTACACGCACTGTCACGCCGGAGAACTTGGCATATGTCATTTATACATCCGGCAGCACAGGAAAGCCAAAAGGTGTCATGATACCGCATAAAGCTTTGACAAACTTTCTCGTTTCGATGGGGGAAACACCAGGTCTTACGGCAGAGGATAAAATGCTTGCTGTCACAACCTACTGTTTTGATATCGCAGCTCTGGAATTATTTTTGCCTTTAATAAAGGGCGCACACTGCTATATTTGTCAAACGGAGCATACAAAAGACGTTGAAAAACTGAAACGGGACATCCGCACGATCAAACCGACAGTGATGCAGGCAACCCCTGCTACGTGGAAGATGCTCTTTTATTCAGGCTGGGAAAATGAAGAGAGCGTGAAAATTTTATGCGGAGGCGAAGCATTGCCTGAGACATTAAAACAATATTTCCTGCATACGGGCAGCGAAGCCTGGAATATGTTCGGGCCAACCGAAACAACTATCTGGTCAGCGGTTCAGCGTATTAACGATGAATGCTCTCATGCCACGATAGGAAGGCCAATCGCCAATACACAAATCTATATTACGGATTCTCAGCTCGTGCCAGTGCCGGCAGGTGTCCCGGGTGAGCTGTGCATTGCAGGAGACGGTGTGGCGAAGGGCTACTACAAAAAGGAAGAATTAACGGATTCGAGATTCATTGACAACCCTTTTGAGCCTGGGTCTAAGCTTTATAGAACGGGAGACATGGCCCGCTGGCTTCCGGGAGGGCGAATTGAATATATAGGCCGCATCGATAATCAAGTAAAAATCCGCGGATTCCGTATTGAACTTGGTGATATTGAAAGCAGGCTTAGTGAGCATCCCGGCATTCTGGAATGCGTTGTGGTCGCAGATATGGATAACCTAGCTGCCTATTATACAGCTAAACATGCAAATGCTTCTCTCACAGCGAGAGAGCTGCGTCATTTTGTGAAAAACGCTTTGCCTGCCTATATGGTGCCTTCTTATTTTATTCAGCTTGATCATATGCCGTTAACTCCGAACGGAAAGATAGATAGAAACAGCCTTAAGAATATCGATTTATCAGGGGAGCAGCTAAAGCAAAGGCAGACCTCTCCTAAGAACATTCAGGATACTGTTTTTACCATTTGGCAGGAAGTGCTGAAAACGAGTGACATTGAATGGGATGACGGATTTTTCGATGTGGGCGGGGATTCTCTTCTCGCGGTCACTGTGGCTGATCGCATCAAACATGAACTATCCTGTGAGTTTTCTGTCACAGACCTGTTTGAGTATTCAACCATTAAAAATATCAGCCAGTACATCACTGAACAGCGAATGGGCGATGCAAGTGACCATGTGCCGACAGAACCGGCAGCTCATATAGAAGATCAGTCTACCGAGATGAGTGATCTCCCGGACTATTATGACGATAGTGTGGCGATTATTGGCATATCGTGTGAATTTCCAGGGGCAAAAAATCATGATGAATTTTGGGAGAACCTCAGAGACGGCAAGGAAAGTATTGCGTTTTTCAATAAAGAAGAGCTTCAGCGCTTTGGCATTTCAAAGGAGATAGCGGAGAATGCCGACTATGTCCCTGCTAAAGCTTCAATTGAGGGGAAAGACAGATTTGATCCAAGCTTCTTTCAAATCTCTCCTAAAGACGCTGAATTTATGGACCCTCAGCTTCGGATGCTGCTGACTCATTCATGGAAAGCAATAGAAGATGCCGGTTATGCTGCGGGACAGATTCCGCAAACCAGTGTTTTTATGTCGGCAAGCAATAATTCTTATCGCGCGCTGTTACCGTCAGATACAACAGAGAGCCTGGAGACGCCGGACGGCTATGTTTCGTGGGTGCTTGCACAGAGCGGGACGATTCCGACAATGATTTCTCATAAGCTCGGGCTGAGAGGGCCAAGCTATTTCGTTCATGCCAACTGCTCATCATCTCTGATTGGATTGCATTCTGCCTATAAAAGCCTCCTGTCGGCTGAATCTGATTATGCTTTAGTTGGCGGTGCAACGCTGCATACTGAGTCAAATATCGGATATGTGCATCAGCCTGGGCTGAACTTTTCGAGTGATGGACATATTAAAGCTTTTGACGCTTCAGCTGACGGAATGATAGGCGGTGAGGGCGTTGCTGTTGTATTGCTGAAAAAAGCAGCTGATGCAGTAAAGGACGGGGATCATATCTATGCCTTGCTGAGAGGCATTGGTGTAAATAACGACGGCGCTGACAAAGTCGGCTTTTATGCTCCAAGCGTTAAAGGCCAGGCTGACGTGGTCCAACAGGTCATGAATCAAACGAAGATACAGCCTGAATCCATCTGCTATGTAGAAGCACACGGAACCGGAACGAAGCTGGGGGACCCGATCGAGCTCGCGGCTTTAACAAACGTTTACAGGCAATATACAAATAAAACGCAATTTTGCGGCATTGGGTCGGTGAAAACCAATATCGGACATTTAGATACAGCCGCCGGTCTTGCGGGCTGCATTAAGGTCGTGATGAGTCTTTATCATCAAGAGCTTGCACCGAGTATCAATTATAAGGAGCCGAATCCAAATACAGACTTAGCCAGCTCTCCTTTTTACGTCGTCGATCAAAAGAAAACGTTAAGCCGTGAGATCAAAACGCACAGGGCTGCACTTAGCTCGTTCGGGCTTGGCGGGACAAATACCCATGCTATTTTTGAACAATTCAAAAGGGATTCAGATAAGGGAAAGATAGACGGAACCTGCATCGTCCCGATCTCGGCGAAAAATAAAGAGAGGCTGCAAGAGTATGCCGAAGACATTCTGGCCTATTTGGAAAGAAGAGGGCTTGAGAACAGCCAGCTGCCTGATTTTGCGTATACCCTTCAGGTGGGGCGCGAAGCGATGGAGCATCGCGTTGTCTTTATTGCCGATCATGTAAATGAGTTAAAACAGAGGCTCACAGATTTTATCAATGGAAATACAGCGATTGAAGGCTGTTTTCAAGGAAGTAAGCACAATGCCAGAGAGGTTTCATGGCTGACGGAGGATGAGGACAGCGCTGAACTCATACGTAAGTGGATGGCCAAAGGAAAAGTAAACAAGCTTGCAGAAATGTGGAGCAAGGGAGCGCATATAGATTGGATGCAGCTTTACAAGGGTGAGCGCCCAAACAGAATGAGTCTGCCGACTTATCCATTTGCAAAGGAACGATACTGGCCGTCGCAGGATGACCGCAAACCGGTGGCGCAGATATCCGGAAATCAGACAGGGATCGGCTCTATTCATCCATTGCTTCATCAGAATACATCTGATTTTTCTGAACAGAAATTCAGTTCGGTTTTCACTGGTGACGAATTTTTCCTGAGAGACCATGTGGTAAGAGGAAAGCCTGTGCTTCCTGGTGTTGCGTACCTTGAAATGGTGTACGCGGCTATAAACCAGGCGGCAGGAAGTGAAATTGGCCAAGATGTCAGAATCAGATTGAATCATACAGTCTGGGTTCAGCCTGTTGTGGTTGACAGACATTCAGCTCAAGTGGATATCAGTCTCTTTCCTGAAGAAGATGGAAAAATCACCTTTGACATTTACAGTGCACAGGAAGACGGGGACGACCCTGTTATTCATAGTCAAGGCAGTGCGGAGCTGGCATCTGCCGCCGAAACGCCAGTCGCAGACCTCACTGAAATGTCACGCCGCTGCGGCAAAGGAAAGATGTCGCCTGATCAATTTTACGAAGAAGGCAGAAGCAGAGGAATGTTCCATGGCCCGGCCTTTCAAGGAATTAAGAATGTGAATATAGGAAACAGAGAGGTTTTGGCGCAGCTGCAGCTTCCGGAAATCGTTTCTGGAACGAATGAACAGTTTGTGCTGCACCCAAGTATCATGGACTCCGCCTTGCAGACAGCAACGATATGCATCATGCAGGAATTGACGGATCAAAAGTTGATTTTGCCATTTGCGCTTGAGGAACTTGAGGTGATCAAAGGGTGTTCTTCTTCTATGTGGGCTTATGCTCGCTTAAGTGACAGCGATCACTCCGGAGGGGTTGTTCAGAAAGCGGATATCGATGTCATTGACGAGAGTGGAAGCGTATGTGTCAGGATCAAAGGATTTTCAACGAGAGTATTAGAAGGGGAGGTTCATACTTCAAAGCCTTCATCACGGCACGAACGCTTAATGCTTGAACCGGTGTGGGAAAAACAGAATGAAGAACGAGAGGACGAAGATCCTTCGTACACGGAGCATATCATTGTTCTCTTCGAAACTGAACGAAGTGTCACAGACAGCATTGCCTCCCACATGAAAGATGCCCGTGTGATTACTCTAAACGAAGCTGAAGGACATATTGCTGAACGTTATCAATGTTACATGCAGAACATTTTTGAACTCCTGCAAAGCAAGGTCCGTGAGCTTTCTGCAGGCCGTATCATCATTCAAGGGATTGTTCCGCTGGAAAAAGAGAAGCAATTGTTTGCCGGCGTTTCCGGTCTGTTTAAAACAGCAGAAATAGAGTTCAGCAAACTGACTGCTCAGGTCATCGAAATTGAGAAACCTGAAGAGATGATAGACCTTCACCTCAAGCTGAAAGACGACAGCCGGAGACCATTTGACAAACAGATTCGATATGAGGCAGGACACCGTTTTGTGAAAGGCTGGAGGGAAATGGTGCTTCCTTCAGCTGATACGCTTCACATGCCGTGGAGAGACGAAGGTTTTTATCTAATCACAGGCGGAGCAGGAAGCTTAGGCCTTCTGTTTGCAAAGGAAATTGCCAATCGAACTGGCCGGTCTACTATTGTGCTGACGGGACGATCTGTTTTAAGTGAGGATAAGGAAAGCGAACTGGAGGCTCTTCGAAGCATCGGAGCGGAGGTTGTCTATCGAGAGGCTGATGTAAGTGATCAGCATGCGGTTCATCATCTTTTTGAGGAAATCAAAGAAAGATATGGCACTCTCAATGGAATTATTCACGGTGCAGGCAGCATTAAAGATCACTTCATCATTCATAAAACGAATGAAGAGTTTCAAGAAGTATTGCAGCCAAAAGTGAACGGGTTGTTACATGTAGACGAATGCAGCAAGGATTTCCCATTGGACTTTTTCATTTTCTTCTCATCTGTTTCGGGATGTTTAGGAAACGCTGGACAAGCCGATTATGCGGCAGCCAATTCGTTTATGGATGCATTTGCTGAATACCGCCGTTCTCTTGCGGCATCAAAAAAGAGATTCGGCTCCACCATTTCCTTCAATTGGCCGTTATGGGAAGAAGGCGGTATGCAAGTCGGCGCTGAAGATGAAAAGAGAATGCTGAAAACGACGGGAATGGTCCCGATGCCGACAGATAGTGGCTTGAAAGCATTTTATCAAGGGATAGTATCTGATAAGCCGCAAGTTTTTGTGATGGAAGGACAGCTTCAGAAAATGAAACAAAAACTGCTTTCCGCAGGATCGAAAGCCAAGCGGAACGATCAGAGAAAGGCGGATCAGGATCAAGGACAAACTAGAAAGTTGGAAGCAGCCTTAATCCAGATGGTTGGCGCAATTTTGAAAGTAAACACAGACGATATCGATGTCAACACAGAGCTGAGTGAGTACGGATTCGACTCAGTTACATTCACTGTCTTTACAAACAAGATCAACGAAAAATTTCAGTTGGAGCTAACACCGACCATTTTCTTTGAATATGGTAGCGTCCAAAGCCTGGCTGAATATATAGTTGCTGCGTATCAGGGCGAATGGAATCAAGATGCTACTGCTAAAGGCATAGATGAAAGAACAAACTTAGTGCACAGTTTAAGCAGCCTGGAGGCATCATTAAGCAACATGGTCAGTGCAATTTTAAAAGTAAATAGTGAAGATATTGATGTCAATACAGAGCTGAGTGAATACGGATTTGATTCCGTTACATTTACGGTTTTTACAAACAAGATTAACGAAGAATTTCAGTTGGAGCTAACACCGACCATTTTCTTTGAATATGGAAGCATCCAAAGCCTGGCTGAGTATTTGACTGCTGAACATGAGGACACCCTGGTTCAGGAGCGCGAAAAACCAGAGGGGCAGGAAGAGTTACAGACAAAATCCCCTGAAGCGCCGAAAATCACATCACGTAGAAAGCGCCGCTTTACACAGCCTGTTATTGCAAAAGCAGAAAGAAACAAAAAGCAGGCTGCCGATTTTGAGCCGGTTGCAATTGTCGGCATCAGCGGCCGATTCCCTGGCGCTATGGATATAGACGAATTTTGGAAAAACCTAGAAGAAGGAAAAGACAGCATCACAGAAGTTCCAAAAGATCGATGGGATTGGCGGGAGCATTATGGAAACCCAGACACTGACGTCAATAAAACCGACATCAAATGGGGCGGGTTTATTGATGGTGTCGCAGAGTTTGATCCGTTGTTTTTTGGTATTTCGCCGCGAGAAGCTGATTATGTAGACCCTCAGCAGCGCTTGTTAATGACATACGTGTGGAAGGCACTGGAAGATGCGGGTTGCTCGCCGCAAAGCCTTTCGGGTACAGGGACTGGTATCTTTATCGGTACGGGAAACACCGGTTATAAAGATCTATTCCATAGAGCGAATCTTCCAATTGAAGGCCATGCTGCTACAGGTCATATGATTCCTTCGGTAGGCCCGAATAGAATGAGTTATTTTTTAAATATTCATGGTCCGAGCGAGCCAGTAGAGACGGCTTGTTCCAGTTCTCTTGTAGCCATTCACCGTGCTGTGACTGCGATGCAAAACGGTGATTGTGAGATGGCGATCGCTGGAGGCGTGAATACGATCTTAACCGAGGAGGCGCATATTAGCTACAGCAAGGCGGGGATGCTCAGCAAAGACGGCAGGTGTAAAACCTTCTCTGCCGATGCGAATGGCTATGTCAGAGGCGAAGGGGTCGGAATGGTCATGTTGAAAAAGCTGGAAGATGCCGAGCGCGACGGAAATCATATTTACGGCGTTATTCGGGGCACGGCGGAAAATCACGGCGGAAGAGCCAATACCCTGACATCGCCTAATCCGAAAGCACAAGCTGATTTGTTGGTGCGTGCATATCGCCAAGCAGGCATAGATCCAAGCACTGTCACATATATCGAAGCACATGGAACAGGGACGGAATTGGGCGATCCGATTGAAATAAATGGGCTGAAAGCCGCGTTTAAGGAACTATCCAATATGAGAGGCGAGAGCCAGCCGGATGTTCCGGATCACCGTTGCGGCATCGGCTCAGTTAAAAGCAATATCGGTCATTTAGAGCTAGCAGCAGGTATTTCCGGTTTGATCAAAGTGCTTTTGCAAATGAAGCATAAAACGTTAGTGAAAAGCCTGCATTGCAAGACGCTTAATCCTTATCTTCAGCTGACTGACAGTCCGTTTTACATCGTTCAGGAAAAACAGGAATGGAAGTCTGTCACAGATCGTGACGGAAACGAGCTTCCGCGCCGTGCCGGAATCAGTTCGTTTGGGATTGGCGGAGTAAACGCGCATATTGTGATTGAAGAATATATGCCAAAAGCAAATTCAGAACACACGGCTACAGAACAGCCAAACGTAATTGTGCTGTCGGCTAAAAATAAAAGCAGGCTGATGGATCGTGCTTCGCAATTGCTTGAGGCGATTCGCAATAAAAAATATACAGATCAGGATTTGCACCGCATCGCTTACACCCTGCAAGTCGGGCGCGAAGAAATGGATGAGCGTCTGGCGTGTGTTGCGGGGACGATGCAGGAACTTGAAGAGAAACTGCAGGCGTTTGTTGACGGTAAGGAAGAAACAGACGAATTTTTCCGGGGACAGTCTCATCGAAATAAAGAGACCCAAACTATTTTTACAGCAGATGAAGATATGGCGTTGGCACTTGATGCTTGGATCAGAAAAAGAAAATACGCCAAACTTGCTGATTTATGGGTCAAAGGGGTCTCAATCCAGTGGAACACATTATACGAAGAGACCAAACCGCGCCTGATCAGCCTCCCTTCATATCCGTTTGCGAAGGATCACTATTGGGTGCCGGCAAAGGAACATTCAGAAAGAGACAAAAAAGTACTGGTTAATGCGATTGAAGATCGCGCCCCATGTTTTTTGACGAAACAATGGAGTTTGAGTCCAATTGGCTCAGCAGTGCCGGGGACAAGAACTGTTGCCATCCTGAGCAATCATGAGACAGCAGATTTAGCAGCAGAAGTGTCTTCGTATTTTCCGAATCATCTCTTAATAGATGTGAGCCGGATAGAAAATGATCAGTCAGACATTGATTGGAAAGAGTTTGACGGCCTAGTGGATGTCATCGGATGCGGTAAAGATGATGAGGGCCGGCTGGATTGGATTGAATGGGTGCAAAGACTGGTTGAATTCGGGCATAAAGAGGGGCTCAGGCTGCTTTGTGTGACGAAGGGGCTCGAATCGTTTCAAAACACATCTGTCCGGATGGCTGGCGCCTCACGGGCTGGGTTGTATCGAATGCTCCAATGCGAGTACAGCCATCTTATATCAAGGCATATGGATGCTGAGGAGGTTACTGATCATCGCCGTCTCGCGAAGTTGATCGCTGATGAGTTTTATTCCGATTCTCATGATGCCGAGGTTTGCTACAGAGATGGTTTACGGTATCAAGCTTTTCTAAAAGTTCATCCGGAAACAGGTAAGGCCACGGAACAGAGCGCGGTCTTCCCGAAAGATCATGTGCTTCTCATTACAGGCGGCACACGAGGCATCGGACTATTATGCGCCCGTCATTTTGCAGAGTGCTATGGAGTGAAAAAACTGGTGCTGACCGGACGAGAACAGCTTCCTCCGCGAGAGGAATGGACTCGTTTTGACACCTCGAACACATCAGTTGCCCAGAAAATCCAGGCAGTGAGGGAGCTAGAAGCGAAGGGTGTACAGGTGGAGATGCTGTCGCTGACGTTATCTGATGATGCTCAGGTTGAGCAAACGCTGCAACATATCAAGAGAACATTAGGACCGATTGGCGGTGTCATTCATTGTGCAGGTCTGACGGATATGGATACGCTGGCATTTATCCGAAAAACTTCAGATGATATCCAGCGGGTGCTGGAACCTAAGGTGTCAGGTCTTATAACGTTATATCGCCATGTGTGTAACGAGCCTTTACAGTTTTTTGTCTTATTTTCTTCTGTTTCAGCCATTATTCCGGAGCTTTCGGCAGGACAAGCTGACTATGCGATGGCCAATAGCTATATGGATTATTTTGCAGAAGCACATCAGAAACATGTGCCGATCATCAGTGTTCAGTGGCCGAACTGGAAAGAAACCGGTATGGGTGAAGTGACAAATCAAGCGTATCGGGACAGCGGCTTGTTCAGCATTACGAATTCAGAAGGCTTACGTTTTCTAGATCAAATTGTATCGAAAATGTTCGGACCGGTTGTTCTCCCTGCAATGGCGAATCAAACAAACTGGGAGCCGGAACTGCTGATGAAGAGGAGGAAACCGCATGAGGGCGGTTTGCAGGAAGCTGCTTTACAGAGCCCGCCAGCCAGAGACATTGAAGAGGCCGATGAAGTTTCCAAATGTGATGGATTATTATCTGAAACACAGTCCTGGCTTGTTGATCTGTTTACCGAAGAGCTGAGAATAGATCGTGAAGACTTCGAGATTGACGGGTTGTTTCAGGATTATGGCGTGGATTCGATCATTTTGGCACAGGTGCTCCAGCGTATAAACCGCAAATTAGAGGCAGCGCTCGATCCATCGATTCTATATGAATACCCGACAATTCAAAGGTTTGCAAATTGGCTGATCGGTTCTTATTCCGAAAGGCTGTCCGCTTTATTCGGAGGCAGGATATCGGATGCATCAGCACCTTTGGAGAACAAAATAGAGGCGGAGGCATCTGTTCCTGCGGAGGATCGAGCTCTTATACCTCAGATTCAGGCGCCAGCGATTTTGTCACCGGACTCTCATGCAGAAGGTATTGCCGTTGTCGGACTCTCTTGCCGATTCCCTGGAGCAGATACATTGGAATCATATTGGTCGTTACTATCCGAGGGGCGTTCGTCAATCGGCCCGATTCCGGCAGAGCGTTGGGGCTGTAAGACGCCATATTATGCCGGCGTGATTGATGGCGTCAGCTATTTTGATCCTGATTTCTTTTTGCTTCACGAAGAAGACGTAAGGGCGATGGATCCGCAAGCACTGCTCGTGTTGGAAGAGTGTCTGAAACTCTTGTATCACGCCGGTTATACACCTGAGGAAATAAAGGGCAAGGCCGTCGGTGTTTATATCGGAGGCAGAAGCCAGCACAAACCTGATGAAGACAGCCTTGATCATGCCAAGAATCCGATCGTGACAGTCGGCCAAAATTATTTAGCGGCTAATCTTTCACAATTTTTTGATGTCCGCGGCCCGAGTGTTGTAGTTGATACCGCATGCTCGTCAGCTCTGGTCGGCATGAATATGGCCATTCAGGCGCTGCGTGGCGGAGATATTCAATCCGCCATAGTCGGCGGTGTCAGCTTGCTGAGCTCAGATGCCTCTCACAGGCTGTTTGACCGGCGCGGCATTTTAAGCAAGCATTCATCCTTCCATGTGTTTGATGAGCGTGCTGACGGAGTTGTGTTAGGTGAAGGCGTCGGAATGGTTATGCTAAAAACCGTAAAACAGGCACTGGAAGACGGAGATACCATATATGCTGTCGTGAAAGCGGCCTCGGTCAATAACGACGGAAGAACGGCGGGGCCTGCAACACCTAATCTTGAGGCGCAAAAGGAAGTCATGAAAGATGCGCTTTTCAAAAGCGGAAAAAAACCAGAGGACATCAGCTACCTTGAGGCAAACGGGTCAGGTTCAATCGTAACCGATCTCCTTGAGCTAAAAGCGATCCAATCAGTGTACCGTTCTGGGCACTCATCGCCTCTTTCTCTTGGCTCAATCAAGCCGAACATCGGGCATCCGCTATGTGCTGAAGGGATCGCCAGCTTCATTAAGGTTGTGCTGATGCTGAAAGAGCGCCGCTTTGTCCCATTTTTATCAGGTGAAAAAGAGATGGCGCATTTCGATCAACAGAAAGCGAACATCACGTTCAGCCGAGCCCTGGAAAAATGGACAGATTCGCAGCCTACTGCGGCTATTAACTGCTTTGCCGATGGGGGGACGAATGCCCATGTCATCGTAGAGGCGTGG
Organism: Bacillus sp. 204(2023); assembly: GCF_037027505.1. Lineage (NCBI taxonomy): Bacteria > Bacillati > Bacillota > Bacilli > Caryophanales > Bacillaceae > Bacillus > Bacillus sp. 204(2023). The sequence goes on from NZ_JAXCHE010000002.1 coordinate 490,862, forward strand.
GAAAAAGATGAAAAACACGCCATCAAGCGCAGTCCAATATCGCCTCCTCAATTAAAGAAACGAATGCTTTCGCCAGGCGAGCCAAAGCAGGAAGCGGAGACTTCAAAAATGACTGCGGCAAACATATGGGATACTTATGAGGTGGAGGTCTAACGTGAAAAAGATAACGAAACAACTCACATTATCGTTAAAAAATCCGTTTATTTATCACCATGTGGTTTACGGACAAAATGTCCTGCCGGGATTGGCTTATATCGATATAATCTACCAGATATTCAGAGAACACGGTTTCTCCTGCTCAGAGCTTCAGCTGCGGAATTTATCCATCTATCAGCCATTGACGGCGGAACAGGATGCAGTAATTGTTCTGAATATCCAATGCGCGGAGAAAAAAGAAGGACAGTGGCAAATCACAGCCAAGGGAATTGAAAAACGTGATGGGAAAGAAGCTTCAGAAGAAAAGCTCTATATGAAGGCTGACATGCACGCAGACTCCCCAGCCATATTTGAAGAAACACTAGATCTCAGTCAAATCAAAGCATCTGCACAGAACGTTGTTCAGCTTGATGATGTATATGAACAATGCAGACGTCAGGAATTGGTGCACAGCGAATATATGAAAGCAAGTGGCTGCATCTATGAAGAGGAAGACGGCGTCCTTCTTGAGCTTTCTCTCGGTTCGGAAGCCATGCTTCACGCAGAAGGCTTTATGTTTCACCCGACTCTCATAGACGGGAGCGGGGTGGGTGCCAATCATTTGCTCACATCTTTGCTTAAAGGAGAGCAGAGGCTGTATTTGCCTCTGTTCTATGAATCCTTTTCAGCTTCTGCACTTTTGCAAACGGATTGCATGACAAGAATTAAGCGCTCCTCCGTCCGGCGGGAAAAAGAGCTGATTTATGTAACACTTGAATTTTTTAATGCGTCGGGAGAAAAAGTGGCTGAGTTGAAAAACTTTACAAGCAAATTGGTGCGAGAAGCGGAGCTGATTAGAGGAAAACATCAAGATGCACAGGAGACACAGATGACAAGAGCGGACACTGCTGAGCGTGATAAACCTGCTGACATGGTATCTTCTCCCGTTAATTCCTTTAGTGGGGCTGAACAGTTCGTAAGCCAATTAATCGCAGAGAAAATCAATAAGCCGGTAGAACAAGTTGAAAAACATGTCGGTTATTACCAAATGGGACTGAATTCATCGGGCTTGCTTGAGGTGGTAGAAACGATCAGTGATAAGATCGGTGAGAGCCTTTCGCCGACTCTTCTGTTTGAGCATACCACCATAGCGGAGCTGTCAGCGTTTCTTGCCGAGGAATATGCTGAGCATTTTAGTGCCGCTGGTTCCCTTGACCTTGGCCAGAATGAAAGAGAACGCGTTTCCGACACAATAAACGATCGTAAGACTGTTGAAGCTTCTCATGCTGTACCTATTGAGGCAGCAGGCGACATTGCGATTATCGGCTTGGCGGGCAGGTATCCGAAGGCAGCCAATATTCATGAATTTTGGAACAATCTGAAAGAGGGGAAGGACTGCGTTAGCGAGATTCCTGAGTCGCGCTGGGATTGGCAGCGACTTGAAGGAATCACATCTCCTTCGGGTAAGGACATTTCCAAATGGGGAGGATTTATTGATGATCCCGACTGCTTCGATCCCCAATTTTTCAGAATCACGCCAAGAGAAGCGGAGACAATGGACCCACAAGAGCGGCTGTTTTTAGAAACATGCTGGGAAACGATTGAGGATGCGGGCTATACGCCAAAGACGTTGGCCAAGCCTAAAGGACGAAATAAAAGGCAGCATGTAGGAGTTTTTGCAGGCGTCATGCACAAGGATTATACATTAGTCGGAGCTGAAGAAGCATCAGCAGAAAATGTGTTTCCTCTTTCGCTCAACTATGCGCAAATCGCCAACCGTGTTTCTTACTTTTGTAATTTCCACGGTCCGAGTATGGCTGTCGATACGGTATGTTCATCCTCTTTGACCGCAGTGCACTTGGCGTTGGAAAGCATACGTCACGGTGAGTGCGATGTTGCGTTAGCAGGCGGAGTGAACCTGTCTTTGCACCCGAATAAATATATGACATACGGGGTCTGGGATATGTTTTCCACTGACGGACACTGCCGTACGTTTGGAAAGGATGGGGACGGTTATGTGCCTGCCGAGGGTATAGGCGCGGTTTTATTAAAGCCTTTGCGCCAGGCGGAGGAAGACGGAGATCGCATTTATGCGGTTATTAAAGGAAGTACTGTGAATCATGTGGGCACTGTAAGCGGCATTTCAGTGCCGAGCCCTGTTTCTCAAGCTGATCTGATTGAGACATGCTTGGAGAAAACGGGAATCGATCCGCGGACGATCAGTTATGTGGAAGCCCATGGTACCGGCACGTCCTTAGGAGACCCGATCGAAATACAGGGATTAGTGAAAGCGTTCCGCCAATATACGCAGGATCGGCAGTTCTGTTCAATCGGTTCTGTAAAGTCAAACATTGGGCACGCCGAATCCGCCGCGGGGATCAGCGGTTTAAGCAAGGTTGCCCTTCAGCTTCACCATCAAAAACTTGTGCCTTCTTTGCATTCGGAAGAACTGAATCCGTACGTTGATTTTGAAAAGTCTCCATTTTATGTACAGCATGAAACAGAAACGTGGAAGCAGCCTGTTATCAAGGAGAATGGGGAAGACGTCCCTTATCCGCGACGGGCGGGGATCAGTTCCTTCGGAGCAACAGGTTCAAACGCACATATTATCCTTGAGGAATATATTCCTCAAACAGCGGTGCAGGACGTTTCTTTCGATTCTGACATATCCGCAGTTATTCCGCTTTCTGCCCGTAATCAAGAACGTCTCCGTGTATATGCAAAACGTCTCTTGGATTTTCTTCATAATGGGATTCAGATTAGAGATTTGGCGTATACATTGCAGGTAGGCCGTGAACCGATGGAAGAACGGGTTTCTTTCTTAGCATCCGGAATTCAAGAATTGAGTGACCAATTGAAGGCTTTTATAGAAGGACGAAAAGCCATTCAGCATTGCTGGAAGGGCCGCGTGTCAAGAGGAAGCGAACCATCGCGTCCCGCCGAATCGGTACATAAATTGCTGGAGCAAAGAAAACTCGATCAAATTGCGGAGCTGTGGGCGAACGGATCTGGTGTTGACTGGAAGCTGCTTTACGAGGGAAACAAACCAAAGCGGATCAGCTTGCCGACTTACCCATTTGAGAGGGTGCGTTATTGGGTGCCGAAAGCGGAGAAAAAGACTGATCGTTCAAAACAGGAGCGGCACATCCTGCATCCTCTTCTGCATCAAAATGTGTCCGACATATCGGGTGTCCGCTTCCGTTCAGCGTTTACAGGACGTGAATTTTTCTTGAAGGATCATGTCATAAAGGGCGAACACGTTTTACCTGGCGCAGCTTTATTGGAGATGGTTCGGGCAGCTGTGGAAAGGGCAGCTGCGGATCAGTTCCCGGCAGGATTCCGGCTCCGGAATATCGTCTGGGTCCGGCCGTTCGCCGTCACGGAACAGCAGAAAGATATAGATGTACGTCTATATCCTAAGGAGAATGGTGAGATTACATTTGAAATCTGCCGGGACCCTGAAAGCGCAGAGGAGTCGCCGATTGTATATGGGCAAGGGAGTGCAGTGCTTTGTGAGGCTGGTGAAAATCCGGTTATCAACATTGAAGAACTGAAGGCAAGCTATAATGGCCGGACGGTGTCACCTTTTGATTGCTACGAGGCTTATACAGAAATGGGTATTCATTATGGTGACAGCCACAGAGCGATCGACAGCCTATATGCCGGCGAAAACGGAGTTCTAGTGAAATTGACGATGCCTCCTGTAATCTCTGATACAGAAGACTGTTATATTCTGCATCCGAGCATGATAGATTCGGCATTTCAAGCATCTATCGGTTTGAGGCTGGGAGGAGCTACGAGTTTAGAAGACAGAAAGGCAATGCTGCCTTTTGCCATACAGGATGTCCAAATCTTCAAAGGCTGCGAGGCATCTATGTGGGCGCGGATCACATATAGCGAGGGCAGTACAGCTGGGGATCGTATGCAGAAGCTTGATATCGATTTATGCAATGAAGAGGGGCAGGTTTGCGTGCGATTGACGGGCTATTCTGCAAGAGTGTTAGAAACAGGTCAAGAAGATCCTTCTGAAGCGACTGACACGCTATTGTTCGAACATATTTGGGAAGAACGTGCTGCAGAGAGGCAAGAGCTCATAGAGTACGACACACATAAAGTCGTTGTCTGTGATGTTGGAGAACAAATGGAAAGCCTCCAAAATCATCTTGACTGTACAGTTCTGCAGCATGATACAGAGACAATTGATGAACGGTTTGAAGGTTATGCCATACAGTTATTTGAAGAAATCAAACAGCTAATGCACTCAAAAACAGGGGGACATACATTCATTCAAGTGGCGGTGCCTGCGTTGGACGAGCCTCAGCTATTAAGCGGCTTAACTGGATTGCTCAAAACGGCTGAACTGGAAAATCCAAAACTGACAGGACAGTTGATCGAAATAGAAACCGGGATGTCAGCTGGTGACCTATTCGAAATATTGGAGGAAAACAGACGCTATCCGCGTGACACGCATATCCGCCACTGGCAAGGAAAGCGATTTGTAAGCAAGTGGAAAGAAGTATCTGGTGAGCACCTAAGAGCTGACATGCCATGGAAGGATAAAGGCGTGTATCTGATCACAGGCGGTGCAGGCGGTCTTGGATTCATCTTTGCAACTGAAATTGCGAACCAAACGAATGACGCGGTTGTGATCCTGACAGGACGCTCTCCGCTTGATGAAAGGAAGAAGAAGAAGCTTCAAGCCTTACAGAAACTTGGCATCCAAGCGATTTACAGACAAGCTGATCTGGCTGACAAACAAACGGTTGATGCCTTATTAAAAGAAACCCAAAACGTTTACGGAGACTTAGATGGCATCATTCACAGCGCCGGTTTAATAAAAGATAATTTCATTATGAAGAAAAAGAAAGAAGAGGTTCAAACCGTTCTTGCTCCAAAGGTCACAGGACTGGTTCACCTTGACGAAGCAACGAAAGATATTCCGCTCGATTTCTTTATCCTTTTTTCCTCAGGTGCCGGAGCAGTAGGAAGCGCGGGACAGGCTGATTATGCAATGGCCAATGCATTTATGAATGCATTCAGCGAATATCGAAATGGCCAAGCAGAGCTGCACAAGCGTTACGGAAAAACTCTTTCAGTGTGCTGGCCGCTGTGGAAAGACGGGGGCATGCAAATTGATGCGGAAACTGCAAGGATGCTGAAAAGAGAAACAGGCATGGTGGCCATGGAAACAGATCGTGGGATTCAGGCGCTATATCATGGCTGGACGTCAGGAAAGCCGCAAGTGTTAGTTGCTTCCGGTGTTACTGATCGGATTCGTGCATTTTTACATGAAACGGGACATGGCAATGGCCAATCTCACAATATCAAAAAAAGCAGTCTCAATCAGGAGGCAGAAAAAGCAGACATGATCGGGGAAATTGATGAAGAGATACTAAGAGAAAAAGCGGAGAACTATTTTAAACAGGTGCTTTCTTCGGTGATTAAGCTGCCAGCCGGCCAGATTGATGCTGAAGCTCCTCTCGAGGATTACGGGATCGATTCTATCATGATCATGCATGTAACGGGTCAATTAGAAAAAGGATTCGGTTCTTTGTCCAAGACGTTGTTCTTTGAATATCAGGATATTCGCTCATTAACACGGTATTTTATTGATTCCCACAGAGAAAAACTGCTGGACATCTTGGGAATTGAAACAGGAAAACCTTCTGTTGAAAGAAAATCAGAACCTGAAAAACAAGAAATCCCAGTTACCCCAAGAAAGTCTGGATTTCTTCCTTTGCAAGATAAAGAGCAGAAGCAGTTAAGAGAGAAGGAAACGGAAGAAATCGCAATCATCGGTATCTCAGGTCGCTATCCGCAGGCAGACAACATTGATGAATTGTGGGAAAACCTGAGAGACGGTCGAGACTGTATTACTGAAATTCCTGCAGACCGCTGGGATCACAGTCTTTATTATGACGACGATAAAGACAAGCCTGGAAAAACCTACAGCAAGTGGGGAGGCTTCTTGAAGGATGTAGACAAGTTTGATCCGCAGTTTTTCCATATATCGCCGCGTGAGGCAAAATTAATGGACCCGCAAGAGCGTTTATTTTTGCAGTGCGTGTATGAAACGATGGAAGACGCAGGCTATACAAGAGAGAACCTCGGCCGTAAGCGTGATGCTGAGCTTGGCGGAAGCGTCGGTGTTTACGTCGGTGTCATGTACGAAGAATATCAGCTGTACGGGGCACAAGAGCAGGTGCGGGGAAGGTCTCTGGCTTTAACGGGAAATCCATCATCCATCGCAAACCGGGTATCTTATTATTTTGATTTTCACGGACCGAGTATTGCATTAGACACCATGTGTTCTTCTTCTTTAACGGCTATCCACTTGGCCTGCCAAAGCCTGCAGCGCGGAGAGTGTGAGGCGGCATTCGCGGGCGGCGTGAATGTGTCAATCCATCCAAATAAATATTTGATGCTCGGGCAGAACAAATTTATGTCCAGCAAAGGCCGGTGTGAAAGCTTCGGACAGGGCGGAGACGGCTATGTGCCGGGGGAAGGCGTTGGAGCAGTGCTTCTGAAGCCATTGTCTAAAGCAGTTGAAGATGGTGATCACATTTATGGAATCATTAAGGGGACAGCCATTAACCACGGGGGAAAAACAAACGGGTACTCAGTGCCCAATCCAAATGCCCAAGCAGATGTCATCAAAAAGGCGTTTGTGGAAGCGAAGATTGATCCGCGGACAGTCAGTTACATCGAAGCACACGGCACGGGAACCTCTCTCGGTGACCCTATTGAAATCACAGGGCTGTCCAAAGTGTTTACGCAAGAAACCGATGACAAACAATTTTGTGCAATAGGGTCAGCCAAATCAAATATCGGGCACTGTGAGAGTGCGGCAGGTATCGCAGGAGTAACGAAGGTATTGCTCCAAATGAAATACAGGCAGCTTGCGCCTTCCCTGCATTCAAACGTGCTGAACCCGAATATTGATTTCCTTAACTCGCCGTTTAAAGTACAGCAAGAGCTAGAAGAGTGGAAGAGGCCGATCATCAGTGTCAATGGCAAAGACATCGAATTACCGAGAATCGCAGGAGTCTCTTCATTTGGTGCCGGGGGTGTGAACGCCCATATTTTAATAGAAGAGTATGCTCCGGAACCTGTGGAGGAACGTTTACCAGGGAGGAAACAGCCGGCTGTCATTGTGCTCTCAGCAAAAAATGAGGAAAGACTTCAGAAACGCGCGGAGCGATTGCTGCATGCCATTCGTGAACAAACATATGTTGAAGCAGATTTACACCGAATTGCCTATACGCTTCAAGTCGGACGGGAAGCGATGAACGAACGGCTGGCGTTCGTTGCGGAATCGATGCGGGAGCTTGAAGAAAAGCTGAATGAATGTATCTCTGGAACAGAAAATCGTGAATATGTCTATCGCGGACAAGTAAAGCGCAACAAGGAAGCCATTGCTGCTTTTGCTGCTGATGAGGATATGTCAAAAACAATTGAGGCATGGCTGCAAAAAGGAAAATATGCGAAGGTTTTAGACCTGTGGGTAAGAGGTTTGCGAATCGACTGGAGCACGCTATATCAGGATCAAAAACCGCGGCGCATCAGTTTACCTGCCTATCCTTTCGCAAGAGATCGCTATTGGATAGACGTACATGCAAAGGCTGAGGAAAAAAGAACGGAGGAGCCATTCGCTCCAGTACAGCCCGTCATTCCAAAGCCGTCTGTAGCCAGAGAAGCCAGCGGCAAGCCTGCCAATATTACGTTACAGCCTTTAATGACCAATCAGGATCGTTTGGAGCGGACAGCACCTCTGGTTCCATCAGATACAGAAACAGAGACGATCACGGCGGAAGCCTTGTGCGATGAACTGACAGCGGGCTTAGCGGAAGTGCTGTACATGGACCAAAACGAGATTGATCCAGACGAAGCATTCATAGATATCGGTATGGACTCGATTACCGGGCTCGAATGGATAAAAGCAATAAATAAACAGTATGGCACATCACTAAATGTCACAAAGGTATATGATTATCCGACAACACGTGATTTCGCTGTTTACTTAGCACATGAGTTAAGCACACAAGCTGGGGAGAAAAAACAAACGGAGACGTACACGCCGATAAGACAAAGAACAGCGGTACCTGCTGCTAAACCGGCTAATATATCTCTGCAGCCGTTAGAACATCATCAGCCAGTGCAAGAGGAGGCTGAAGAAACGATTCAATATGCAGCGGCAGAAATATCTGCATCAAGACAATATACTGTAGCAATTGAAACGCTGCATGAAAAATTGAGGGAAAGCATAGCAGACGTGTTATACATGGAGCCATACGAGGTGGATATTGACGAAGCGTTCATAGATATCGGAATGGACTCGATTACCGGACTCGAATGGATAAAAGCGGTGAACAAGCAATACGGAACGTCTTTTACGGTAACCAGAGTATATGATTATCCAACGATACGTGATTTTGCCGAAATGCTAAAGTCCGAGCTTGGAACTCATCATGATAGAAAGATAGAGCATACTGACTCTTTCGAAGCAGCCCAGCAAAAGCCAGCAGAGCGACCGCTACAGTCTGTTCAACATCCTATAAAGAAAGAACATGAGAAGGAACAAGTCTCTGTTCGTCAAGACCGCCCGGAGGATGCGATAGCGATTGTCGGGATGTCGGGAAGATACTCGGGCGCTCGTAATGTAAGAGAGTACTGGGATAACCTGGTTCATGGGAGAAATGCCATTCGGGACATTCCAACATCACGGTGGGATGTAGACAAATACTATGATCCTGTCCTCAACAAAAAAGGGAAAGTCTACTGCAAATCAATGGGGATGCTTGATGATATTGAACATTTTGATCCGTTGTTTTTTAATATTCCGCCGTCAGAAGCGGAATTGATGGACCCGCAGCATCGAATCTTTTTGCAGGAAGGCTATAAAGCCTTTGAGGACGCTGGGTACAACGCTCGAACTTTAAATGAGAAAAAATGCGGTGTATATCTCGGCATTATGAGCAGTGAATACGGGGTCATGCTGAATCGGCAGGCAAGAGCAAATGCCACGGGGAACAGCTTTGCGATCGCTGCGGCGCGTATTCCGTATTTTCTTAATTTAAAAGGGCCTGCGATTCCTATTGACACCGCTTGTTCATCTTCATTGGTCGGCACACATTTAGCGCGGCAGGCACTTATAAACAAAGAAATTGATATGGCGCTGGTCGGCGGGGTCAGCTTATACCTGACGCCGGAATCTTACATGAGTATGTGTGAGGCCGGCATGCTTTCACCTGATGGACAATGTAAAGCATTTGACAATAGCGCGAATGGTTTTGTGCCCGGCGAGGGTGCGGGTGCGCTGGTTCTGAAAAGGCTGAAAGATGCGGAAGCGGACCGTGACCATATTTATGGCATCATCATTGGCTCGGGTATTAATCAGGACGGGAAAACAAACGGAATCACAGCACCGAGTGCGAAAAGCCAAATGGACCTGGAAAGAGACATATATGAAACATACGGCATACATCCTGAGAGTATCAGTTATGTCGAGATGCATGGCACAGGAACAAAACAAGGCGATCCAATTGAATTAGAAGCTCTGTCCACCGTATTTCAAGAAAAAACAGACAAAAAGCAGTTTTGCGCAATCGGTTCCGTCAAAAGCAATATTGGCCATACATCCGCGGCGGCAGGAGTAGCCGGGGTTCAAAAAGTGTTATTGTGCATGAATCATAAAACACTTGTGCCGACATTGAACTTCACGACACCGAATGAGCATTTTGAATTTGAGCATTCTCCTTTATACGTAAATACGGAGCTTAAGCCTTGGGAAACGGGTGATGGAAAACCGCGGAGAGCATGTGTGAGCTCTTTCGGATATAGCGGAACGAATGCCCATATTGTGATAGAGGAATATCAGCCTGACAAGAGGAACGATCGATTAACAAAGCAGCACCGCTCAGCATTATTTGTACTTTCAGCGAAAAAAGAGAAGCAATTGAAGGCCTATGCGGAAGCAATGAAAGATTTCGTAACTTCCAATGAAGATATCGATCTGGAGGATATGGCATACACGCTTCAGACGGGCCGGGAAGCAATGGATTATCGCATGGCGTTTTTGGCGGATTCGAGAGAAATGCTGATCAAAGCTTTAGATGATTATTTGGCTGAAATGCCGAACAGCAGCATATTTGCTGCTCACGTGAAAACGAAGAAGAGCGAAATCAAGCTGTTTGAAACGGATCATGATGCCAAAGCATTGCTGCAAACATGGATAGAGAAAAAAAGGCTGGAGAAAGTAGCAGAGCTATGGGTGAAAGGGCTGCAGATAGATTGGAACAAGCTTTATCGGGAATACAGGCCTCGCCGAATCAGCCTGCCTGCTTATCCGTTCGCGGAAGAGTATTACTGGCTGCCAACTCAAGAAGGTGAACCCGAAACCATTGCTACAGCTCTGCCTCAATCCGAACTGATGCCAAAGCGCTGCTTTCTGCGTAAACAATGGCAGCCTTGTCTGATTGAACCGGCAGAAATGACGAATCAAACCGTCGCCATTTTGGCAAATAAGGAGACAATGGCATTAGCGGAAGAGCTTTCGACGTATTTCTCGACATACCGTATATTTGACAGCCAAGAGCTGGATCGGGTATCTGCTGCTGACTATGAACACGTTGCTGGAGCAATCGATCTGATCGGGTGCGGAACGAGCCATGAGCATTCTATGGGCTGGATAAACTGGCTCCAAAAGCTGATCGAGCAAGGACGTACAAGCAAGCATCATTTGACGATCTTAGGTGTAACAAAGGGGCTGGAGGCCTACGCAAATGACGCTGTTCATTTGTCTGGTGCTTCACGGGCCGGTTTATACCGCATGCTTCAAAGCGAGTACAGCCACCTTACTTCAAGACATGCAGATATGGAATGCGAAACCTCTTTTGAGGAGCTGGCCAGACTGATTGCAGTTGAATATTATGCCAAGAGCACAGAATCAGAAGTCTGTTATCGAAACGGACAGCGATATCGCGCATATTTGGCAGAGCAGCCAGCAGAAGCCGCTCTTAGTCATAAGCAAGTATCGTTTTCAACAGACAAAGTCCTGCTTATTACAGGCGGGACAAGAGGTCTCGGCTTGCTGTGTGCGCGGCATTTTGTGAAAACATACGGCGTTAAGCGGCTGGTCCTTATCGGCCGTGAAGAGCTTCCGCCGCGTGACCAGTGGAATTCGGTAAAAATGGCCTCGCTTGCCGAGAAAATAAAAGCCGTTCAAGAGCTAGAAGACATGGGTGCGGAAGTTCAGGTGCTGTCTCTGGCTCTCACAGACAGGGTTGCTGTCGAACAGAGCCTGAAGACAATACACGAAACAATGGGGGCGATTGGCGGAGTCATCCATTGTGCCGGGATGGTGAACAAGCAAAACCCGGCTTTTATCAGAAAATCACTAGAAGAGATCGGACAGGTGCTTGAACCGAAAGTTGAAGGTCTGCAAACGTTGTTTGACCTGCTTCAGGATGAACCATTGGCGTTTTTCACCTTGTTTTCATCAGTATCAGCGGCCATCCCTGCACTAGCAGCAGGACAAGCTGATTACGCGATGGCAAATGCTTTTATGGATTATTTTGCGGAGGCTCATCAAGATAAATGTCCCATTGTAAGCATTCAGTGGCCTAACTGGAAGGAGACCGGTTTAGGCGAGGTGCGAAGCAAAGCTTTAGAACAAACTGGATTGATCAGTTTGACAAACGACGAGGGATTACAGCTGCTTGACCAGATTCTATCAGACAGACAGTATGCTGTCGTGCTGCCGGCAGTACCAGATACAAACGGTTGGAAGCCGGACAAGCTGATGCAGCCGTCACTGCCTGTCGAAGCTCTCTCGCATCCTGAGACGAAAGAGCAAACCGGCACTCGCAACCTGTTCCCTGAAACAGTCGACTGGCTCGTAACTCTTTTTTCAGATGAACTGAAAATAGCTGCAGAAGACTTTGAAACGGATGAACCTTTCCAAGAATACGGAATCGACTCGATTATATTGGCCCAGCTGGTACAGCAGATGAACCAACAATTAAATGGAGATATTGATCCGTCAATTTTGTTTGAATACCCGACAATAGAATCCTTTGCACACTGGCTCATTTCGAAATATGACATATCAGCTGTTTTACAGCCATCTGTTCCTGAGAAACAGACACCTCTCAAGCCGCAATCAGCAATGAAACAGAAGCTGGTGCCAGAACAGCGGCCGCTAAGCCATGAAAAAACGGCACTTCTTGCTGAGGACATCGCTATCATCGGTCTTAGTTGCAGGTTCCCAGGAGCAGAAACCCTAGAGGAATACTGGGAACTAATACGTGATGGACGGTCTGCGATTGCGCCTGTTCCGCCTGAACGATTCGGGAACTCCAGCCCAAATTACGCGGGCCTCATTGATGAAATGAACCGATTTGATCATGATTTCTTCATGATGTCCGAAAGCGATGTCAGAGCGATGGACCCTCAAGCTTTGGCTGTATTGGAGGAAAGCTTGAAGCTGTGGTATCACGCGGGTTATACAGAGAAAGAAGTGAAAGGCATGAGGGCTGGTGTTTATATAGGAGGCCGCAGCCAGCACAAGCCTGATCCGGCCAGTCTTTCAAAAGCAAAAAATCCGATAGTCGCTGGCGGACAAAACTATTTAGCAGCTAACATCTCACAATTTTTTGACTTGAAGGGACCAAGTATTGTCCTGGATACCGCTTGTTCCTCTGCGCTGGTGGGGCTGAATATGGCCATTCAGGCTCTGCGAAGCGGAGATATTGAGGCAGCGGTTGTAGGCGGCGTCAGTTTGCTTGATGCTGATGCGCATCGAATGTTTTATGAGCGCGGACTTTTATGTGACAAACCGTCATTCCATATTTTTGATAAGCGGGCAGACGGTGTCATTTTAGGAGAAGGCGTGGGCATGGTTCTCGTCAAAACCGTCAGCAAAGCGCTTGAAGACGGAGATTCCATATATGCAGTCATTAAAGCTGCTGCGATTAATAATGATGGAAGAACGGCTGGCCCATCATCTCCGAATCTCGAGGCACAAAAGGACGTCATGCTGTCAGCGCTTGAAAAAAGCGGCAAAAAGACTGAAGAGATCAGCTATCTCGAAGCGAACGGATCGGGGTCGGCAGTAACAGATTTACTTGAATTAAAGGCAATCCAGTCCATTTACCGTTCTGAATCAAAGGCTCCGTTAGGGCTGGGATCGGTGAAACCTAACATCGGCCATCCATTATGTGCAGAGGGGATTGCGAGCATGATTAAAGTAGCTTTAATGCTGAAGCATAGACAATTGGTTCCGTTCCTGTCAGGTAATGAAAATATGCCGTATTTTGATATAGAAAAAACAGATTTGTATTTCAGCAGATCGCAAGCCGAGTGGAAGGAGACAACGCCGGCTGCGGCAATTAATTGTTTTGCAGATGGCGGAACGAACGCCCATCTCATTATAGAAGCCTGGAATGAATCGGTTGCTCGTCCAATTAGCAGAAAACCTCTGCCTTTGCCGGAATTAAATAGGCAGCCCGTTTTAATCAAACCATCAGCTCAAAACGTGCAGGAAAAAGTGCATTCAGACTCAGGGGCTTCTAAAGATATGTTTTGGAAAACTTTCAAATAAGAGAGGAGTGGGAAAATGATAACTGAACAACTGCACATTTCATTAAATAATCCAATCATGTCCAACCACAAGGTATATGGACAAGCGTTATTACCCGGCCTTGCTTATATAGATTTAATCTACCAAGTATTCCAGGAACATGGTTATGCATACCAAGAGCTTGAATTAAAAAACCTGACCATTTTTTACCCTTTGATCGCAGATGAGTCATATGACATTGCCCTGACCATTCACGTGTCTGAAAGAAAGGAAGGGACATGGTCCATCATCATCGACGGACAAAAACAGCATGGAGAATCACTATCTGACAAAAGACAATATGTGACTGCTGACATGCATCGTAAAGAGCAAACTTCTTTTGCCGAATCAATAGACCCTAATCAGTGGAAAAAAACAGCTGACAGGATTCTGAATTTAGATGAAATCTATGAACAATGCCGCTCTCAGGAGTTAGTGCATACCGGCATGATGAAGGCGGAAGGACAGATTTATGAAACCAAAGAGGGTGCTTTAATTGATTTAGCAGTTGGACAGGACGCCCTGCGCCATTCTGAAGCTTTTCTGTTTCATCCGACGCTTATTGACGGCAGCGGCATAGGTTCAAGCTGCCTGCTCTCAGATCAAACGATGTACCTGCCATTGTGTTATGAATCGTTTTCTGCTTCAGAACAATTGCAAAAAGGATGTACAGCACGAATCCTCTCCTCATCTGTGCGCCAAAAGAAAGAGCTCACTTATATGACGATTGAATATTTTAATTCATCAGGACAAAAAGTGGCCGAGCTGAAACAATTTGCAGGCAAGTCTGTACGGAATATGTCAGCCTTTCATTCTGCAAAAGAAATTCAAGAAGAAAGAGCTGCTGTCTCTCAGAACATCAGTCGGGACTATCCCGCATTTGAAATGTATTTGCGTCAGCTGCTTGCTAAGCAGCTTGAAAGGCCGGCAGAACAAATGGATATCCACGCTGGGTACTATGAGCTTGGTCTGGATTCTCCGTCATTGCTTACCGTGGTTCAGGAAATTGGAGATAAGGTTGGAGCGGATCTTGCTCCGACACTGCTGTTTGAATTTACAACAATTGCAGAACTAGCTGCTCATCTTGCTGATCACTATTCAATTGGAGAGGCGGACGATGCTGTCCGCCAATCTCCTTCACCAATGAAGGATTCTCCTGATGGTGTTACCTCTTCACCAGAGATCGGGGAGGACATAGCCATTATCGGAATGGCGGGACGCTATCCTAAGGCGAAAAATATACAGGAATTTTGGGAACAGCTTAAAGCGGGTACCGACTGCATCACAGAGATTCCAAACTCACGCTGGGAATGGAAAGAAAACAATGGACTGGATTCACCTTCGGGCAAGCCATTGTCAAAATGGGGCGGGTTTATCGAGGATGCTGATTGCTTTGATCCTCAATTTTTCAGAATCTCTCCGCGTGAAGCGGAAATGATGGACCCTCAGGAACGGTTATTTTTAGAGACGTGCTGGGAAGCTATTGAAGATGCGGGTTATACACCAGAGACAATTGCTTCACCGCAGGGAGAAAATAAAAGGCAGCATGTCGGTGTGTTTGCCGGCGTTATGCATAAGGACTATTCCCTTATAGGGGCTGAAGCTCTATCAGAACACAATCCATTTCCTTTATCGCTGAATTATGCGCAAATCGCCAACAGGGTCTCTTACTATTGTAATTTCCACGGTCCAAGCATGGCGGTGGACACGGTCTGCTCTTCCTCATTAACTGCGGTTCATTTGGCAATAGAGAGCATCCGGAATGGAGAATGTGAGGCCGCGCTTGCCGGAGGCGTCAATTTGTCACTGCATCCGGCTAAATATATCAGCTATGGCAGTGTAGGGATGCACTCAAGTGACGGCTATTGCCATACTTTCGGCAAAGGCGGGGATGGCTACGTATCTGGAGAAGGTGTCGGCACAGTATTGCTAAAACCGCTGCGAAAAGCTGAACAGGACGGTGACCGAATCTATGCTGTCATCAAAGGCAGTGCGATAAATCATGTAGGGAAAGTAAGCGGAATTACAGTACCGAGCCCGGTAGCTCAAGCTGATGTTATCGAAGCGTGTCTAGAAAAAACAGGAATTGATCCGCGCACCATCAGTTATGTTGAAGCCCATGGCACTGGCACCTCATTGGGAGATCCGATTGAAATACAGGGGTTAGTAAAAGCTTTCAGCCGCAATACGCAGGACAAGCAATTCTGTTCAATCGGTTCTGTTAAATCGAATATTGGCCATGCTGAAGCTGCAGCCGGCATTAGCGGCTTAACGAAGACTGTTCTGCAGTTGCATCATAAAACCTTGGTGCCGTCATTACATTCAGAAGAGCTGAATCCTTATTTGAAGCTCGATCAAACCCCATTTTTTGTCCAGCATGAAACAAAGGAATGGGAGCAGCCATCTTTTACAGAAAACGGGGTGGACGTCACATATCCCCGCCGTGCCGGTTTAAGTTCGTTTGGCGCTTCAGGATCAAATGCGCATCTTATTTTAGAAGAATATATTCCGGCAGAGAGTCATTCAGAGACGATTTTAACGAAAAATGAAGAAATAGTGATACCTTTGTCTGCGAGAAACAAAGATCGTCTGCAGGCTTACGCTCTTAACCTTCTTGATTTTCTTAGCGAGGACGTCAATCTTTTAGCGTTAGCTTATACCATGCAGGCAGGACGGGTTGAAATGGAGGAGCGTGCGGCCTTCATCGTAAAAGACATAAAAGATTTAACGGCTAAACTTCGGGCGTTTGCCAATGGAGAAGAAGAGATCGAGGGCTGCTGGACCGGACAAGCCAAGGAGAATCAGGAGGCGGCTGGGCCGACATCGGTAAATGCGCTGAATAACCATTTGATAAAAGACAGCGAAATGATGGAAATGGCGAAAGCATGGGTTCAAGGAAAGCGGGTCACCTGGGACGACCTATACGGCGATCGCAAGCCGCTTAAGATCAGTGTTCCGACCTATCCGTTTGCAAGGGAGCGCTACTGGATCCCGGTTCCTGAAATGAAAACCAGCACTGTGAATCATATCTTACATCCGCTGGTGCACCGCAATACATCAGACTTTACTGAGCAGCGCTTTAGCTCTGTATTTACAGGCACGGAATTTTTCCTTTCTGATCATGTTGTACAGGGACAGAAGATTTTGCCGGGCGTTGCCTATTTAGAAATGGCAAGGGAAGCAGCGGAAAAAGCTGCAGGCGATCTGGACGGCGAACAAAGAGTGGTGTCGCTTAAAGACATTGTGTGGGTGCGTCCTATCACGATAGAAAGTGAACCAAAAGAAATACATATTGGCCTTTTTCCTGAGGATAACGGGGACATCTCCTTTGACATTTATAGCAGCTCTGAACATAAAGAAGAAGCCCTGACGATACACTGCCAAGGCCGCGCTGTCATTTCAGATGAAGCGGACACTTCCATTTTAAACCTTTCATCAATACAGACAGAATGCAGTTTGGACACAGTGACGTCAGAACAATGCTATGCAGCGTTTCGAAAGATTGGGCTTGACTATGGAGAGGGCTATCAAGGGATTGAAAAAGTCTATGTCGGCAAAGATCAATTGCTTGCAAAAATCTCGTTACCCGCTTTTCTAAAAAACGATAAGCAGCATTTTGCGCTCCACCCGAGTTTGATGGATTCCGCGTTCCATGCCACAGTCGGTTTTATCGTTAGCTCAGTCAATGCCGCTGGACAAGCTCAGACGCTGTCTCTTCCATTTGCGTTGCAGGAGGTTGATATTTTCAGCCCATGTCCAGAGAAGATATGGTCTTATATTCGATACAGTTCAGACAGTAAAGCGGAGGACAAAGTCAGAAAGTATGATATTGATTTGTGTGATGAGAACGGACACGTTTGTGTGCGAATGAAGGGTGCCTCGATGCGGGCGCTTGATGGAGAGCAGCATTCAATGCCGCAACTATTAACTGATTCTCAGATGACCGGGCATACGATGATGATCCCTGTCTGGGAACCGGTCTCTTCAGATACGGAGGATAATGCTTCGTTTGCTGGTACACGAGTTGTTTTATGCGGTGCTGATGAAGCTAATCGGGCATTAATAAAGCATCATTATCCGCAAGTTTCCTTTATCGATATCCGGCCTGCAGATGACATTGAGGGAATAGCGGACAAACTGCAAGCGTACGGAAGCATTGACCATGTATTGTGGATTGCCCCGTCACACCGGGGAAGTATAGGTAGTGATGGACAAGGAGAAGCTGTTCTTCACTTATTTAAGCTTGTGAAAGCATGCCTGCAATTAGGCTATGGCGAGAAACAACTTGAATGGTCTCTTGTGACCGTCCAAGCGCAGCCGGTTACGCAACATGAGGCAGTACAACCCGCTCATGCAAGCATTCATGGGCTTGCCGGCACAATGGCAAAGGAATATCCACACTGGAAAATCCGTCTTCTCGATCTTGAAAAAGGCTGCACATGGCCGGTAAATCACATGTTTGCGCTCCCAGCTGACCGCCTTGGCCATGCTTGGGCCTATCGTAATCGGCAATGGCATCAGCAGCAATTGATCCCATATCGGCACTCACTGTCAGGCGACACGCTGTATCGGAAAGGCGGAGTCTATGTGGTCATCGGAGGAGCCGGGTATATCGGAGAGGCGTGGAGTGAGTACATGATCCGCCGCTACCAAGCGCAAATCGTTTGGATTGGGCGAAGTCAACTTAATGCTGCCATCCAGTCAAAAATAGACCGACTTTCGGCGCTTGGCCCTGAGCCTTTCTACATTGCAGCCGATGCAGCCGATAAGCATTCATTGCAGCAGGCTTATGATCAAGTGAAAATGCGCCATCCTCATATTCACGGGATTGTTCACTCTGCGATGGTTTTATTTGAGCAAAGCCTGGAAAAAATGAAGCCAGAAGAATTCACCGCTGGACTGGCGGCGAAGATCGATGTCAGTATTCGGATGGCCCAAGTGTTCCGCCAGGAGAATGTAGATTTTGTTTTATTCTTCTCTTCGCTTGTAGCCCATATCAAAAATGTGAAGCAAAGCCATTATGCCTCTGGCTGTACATTTGCAGATGCTTTTGCCCACCAGCTTTCTCAGAGCTGGGCATGCCCTGTAAAAGTCATGAACTGGGGATATTGGGGGGATAGTGAAGCGGCTGAGGATGAACATTATGTACAGCTCATGAATCAAATCGGCTTAGGTTTAATTGAGCCTGCGGAGGCTATGAAGGCGCTGGAAGCACTGCTTTCTGGGCCAGTCAGCCAAACAGCTTTCATTCATACGACAAAGCCTGTAGCAGTCGAAGGCGTGAATCAGAATGAATTCATCACTCTTTATCCAGAGCAACCTTCAGCAGATACAGAGAGCCTGATGGAGCGTCTGCCGACTACGGGACAATTCCAAAGAGTGACACATGAAGAGCTTGATGATCTTCTTTACAGGCTGTTGTTAGGACAGCTGCAAACGGCCGGGCTGTTTGATGGTTATACATTATCGGTTGAACGTCTTCAACAATATAAGACTCGTGAATTTTATGGAAAATGGATTCGGCAAAGCAGCGAATTTCTCTTGCAGCATGGCTATCTTAAGAAAGTTGGAGATTCATTGGTGAGGAAGGACCAAGCAGAGGATATCGAGCTGCTTTGGCAAGAATGGAATGCGAAAAAAGAGAAGTGGCTTAAAGACAGCGAGACAAAGGCGATGGTTGTATTAGCAGAGGCCATGCTGAAAGCATTACCGGATATTTTGACAGGGAAAGTCCCTGCAACAGATATCATGTTCCCGCATTCCTCGATGGAACTGGTGGAAGGCATTTATAAGCATAACCAAGTGGCAGACTATTTTAATAAAGTGCTTGCCGATACATTATTAGCTTATCTGGATGAACGTCTGAAGCACGACCCTGAGGCATCGATTCGCATTATGGAAATAGGCGCAGGCACAGGCGGCACGAGTGCCGGAATCTTTGAAAAACTGAAACCATATCAAAAGCACATCAATGAATATTGCTATACAGATCTGTCTAAAGCATTTTTGCTGCATGCAGAAAAGGAATATGGGGCGGAAAATCCGTACCTGACATATCAGCTTTTTGATGTGGAAAAACCGATTGACCAGCAGGAATTTGAAGCGGGAGGCTATGATGTCGTCATTGCCGCTAATGTCCTTCACGCAACAAAAAATATCCGTCAAACACTGCGGCATACAAAAGCAGTAATGAAAAACAACGGAATGCTGCTGCTGAATGAAATGGCGGGAAACAGCCTGTTCCCTCACATCACCTTTGGTCTTTTGGAAGGCTGGTGGCTGTATGAAGATCCTGAAGTGCGGATTCCCGGCTGTCCAGGCTTACATCCTGACAGCTGGAAAGCGGCACTTGAAAGCGAAGGCTTTGAATCTGTCTTTTTCCCGGCCGAGGCGGCACATGATCTGAGTCACCAAATCGTCGCAGCCTCAAGCAACGGGCTGGTTCGACGTATGATGAAAAATGTGATCTTGCCGGAGAAGGTTGTTTCACAAGCGTCTAATCAGGAGCCAGCCTACATTCATACCATAGATTCAGAGGAAGCTGGACAATCAAAACATGCTCTCCTAAGAGAAAAAAGCACAGAATATATGAAAAAACTAATCGGGGAAACGTTGAAAATTCCTGCAGGAAAGATTGAGTCATCTGAACCGCTTGAAAAGTACGGTATTGATTCTATCGTTGTTGTCCAGCTGACGAATACATTGCGTAAAGAATTTGACCATGTAAGCAGCACTTTATTTTTCGAGTACCAGACCATTGACGCATTAGTGGAGCATTTCATCAAAACAAAAACAGAAGCGCTGATGAAATTAACAGGTCTTGACCGTCAAGTTCAACAACAAACACCGGCCGAAAGCAGAACCCAATCTTCACAGAAACCTGATCAGGCCGCTAAAAGAACACGGCGCTACCGCAAGCTTGGCTTCAGCGGGGAGAAAGAAACACCGACAAACACTCTTGCAAGCCGTGACGTTGCCATTATCGGCATTTCTGGACGCTATCCTCAGGCGGAAACAGCAGAAGACTTTTGGAACAACCTAAAAGAAGGAAGAAATTGTATTGAGGAAATTCCGAAAGATCGCTGGGATTGGAAAGCTTATTACGATAAAGAAAAAGGAAAAGAAGGATCAATTTATACGAAATGGGGCGGATTTATCAAGGATATGGACAAGTTTGACCCATTATTCTTTCAGATTTCTCCGCTTGAGGCAGAAAGAATGGACCCTCAGGAGCGATTATTTCTGCAAACCGCTTATGCAAGTATTGAAGACGCGGGATACACGCCTGACTCGCTCTGTTCAAGCAGAAAAATCGGCGTCTTTGCCGGAGTCATGAACAAAAATTATCCGACCGGCTACGGCTATTGGTCTATCGCCAACAGAATATCCTATTTACTGAATTTCCAAGGCCCGAGTCTTGCAGTCGATACAGCCTGCTCATCCTCCCTGACAGCGATTCATTTAGCGCTGGAAAGCATCTATAGCGGATCGAGTGATTGTGCCATTGCCGGCGGTGTCAATTTAGTTGTCGACCCGGTTCACTATCAGAATTTATCTGTCATGAATATGCTCTCTGCTAGTGATACATGTAAATCATTCGGCGATGATGCAGATGGATTTGTCGACGGTGAAGGCGTAGGCGCCATTGTGTTAAAGCCGCTGCAGCAAGCAATAGCGGACGGTGACCATATTTACGGTGTGATAAAGGCAAGTGCCATTAATAGCGGAGGAAAAACAAATGGATACACGGTTCCAAATCCTCATGCACAGGCACAGGTAATTAAAGAAGCAATGGAGCGCGCCGACATTCCTGCCCGAACCATCAGTTATTTAGAGGCGCATGGAACAGGCACTGCATTAGGAGATCCGATTGAGATAGCGGGGTTAACAAAAGCATTTGAGAAAGATACGCAGGAGAAACAGTTTTGTGCGATCGGCTCCAGCAAATCAAATATCGGTCATTGTGAAAGTGCAGCCGGAATTGCAGGGCTGACAAAAATACTTTTTCAGTTTAAATATGGCCAAATTGCACCATCATTGCATGCTCAGCGGTTGAATCCGAACATCGAGTTCAGCCATACGCCATTTGTCGTTCAGCAGCAACTTGGTGAATGGAAACGCCCGGTGATTGGCGGGCAAGAGGTGCCTAGGCGCGCTGGCTTGAGCAGTTTTGGCGCCGGAGGGTCCAATGCCCATATCATCCTGGAAGAATATATTCCAAGAACGGGGGCGCAAACGCCGAAAGACCATCCTCCAGCGCTGATTGTGCTGTCGGCCAAAAACATGGAACGCTTGCAAGAAAAAGCGAAACAGCTGCTTACAGCCATCAAACAAAAAAGGTACCGCGAAACAGACCTGATCAGGATTGCCTATACCTTGCAAACAGGCCGTGAAGCAATGGAGGAACGGCTGGCCTTTATAGCGGAATCACTAGAGGATCTAGAGAGAAAGCTGAACGATTTTATCGAAAACAAAGCAGACAGCCTGTATCTGGATCGCATCGATGATAACAAAAAAGCGTTAGCAGTCTTATCAGTGGATGAGGATACGGGAAAAATCATAGAAGCATGGATGAGCAAAGGGAAATATACGAAACTGCTGGATCTTTGGGTGAAAGGCTTGTCTTTCGACTGGGGCATGCTGTACGGCACCCAAACGCCTGTCCGGATCAGTCTTCCGGCCTATCCATTTGCAAAAGAACGTTACTGGGCACCAGGCGCGGCAAAGGCTCCGGCGTCTATAGAACAGGATCATGATCAGCAAACAGAAGAACCTTTCAAGGTTATGACTTTTCAAGAAGTGTGGAAAGAAGAGCCGGCGACTCTCACATCGAAACGTATCAAAACGCTCATCTGTTTTCTGACTGAAAGAGAAAAGCAAAACGCATTTGCTTCAGCCCTGAAAAACGTTGATCAAGACACCAAGGTCATTTTTATATCACAGGGCGAAGTGTACAGCAAACAGTCTGAATATAGCTACCAGATTGTGCGGCAAGAACCCGTTACTTTTGAAAAGGCCTTCCAGAGCATTAAAGAAGAACTTGGAGAGCCAGATGCAATCCTCTATATGTGGCCTATGGAAGACAAGCGCTGTATAAAGGACCATTCCTGTATTGTTTACCTATTACAAGGTATGTCCGCAGCAAAGCTTCATCCTTCACGGCTGCTGCTGGCAGGATGTTTTGAAGATGGTCTTGACAGAAGCTATCTGGAATCATGGATTGGCTTCGAACGTTCACTCGGGCTTGTCCTTCCGCACACAAAAGTGACTGGAATCTTTCAGCCGGCGGAACAAGGATCGATGGATGATTGGACACGTAATATATGGGCAGAATTACAGGCTTCAGCTGAACAAACGGTTTTGTATCAGAATGCGAAACGATATGTAAATCACATTGAACAGACAACGATACAACCGGACGACAGCAAATTGAAGTCTGGCGGTACTTACCTGATTACAGGCGGTGTAGGAGGGCTTGGTTATTTATTTGCCAAGCATTTGGCTAAAAACTATGCCGCAAACCTGATTTTGACAGGGCGGTCGCCTTTTAATGATGAGAAGCAAAAGCAAATAAAAGAATTAAATGATCTAGGCGGCGAAGCGATGTATGCAGAAGCAGATGTGTCTGATCCTATCGCAATGGGAGACTGCGTAAAAAGAGGGAAAGACCGATTCGGTGCCATCAACGGTGTCATTCATGCAGCCGGAATCGAAAGCGACTCTGCTATTTTTGACAAAAAGATCGAAAGCTTCCAGCGCATCATTGAACCGAAAATCAACGGCACGATAGCGCTTGATGAATGGCTTAAAAATGAAGTCCTTGATTTTATGTGTTATTTTTCTTCTTCTTCTGCGGTTTTAGGGGATTTTGGATGTTGTGATTATGCGATTGGCAACAGGTTTCAGATGGCTTACGCACAATACAGAAATGAGCTGCATAACGGTAAAACGTTTGCCATCAACTGGCCTGTATGGAAGGATGGCGGAATGAAGATCGGTGATGAGGAAACAACGGATATGTACCTGAAATCAAGCGGCCAACGCTTCCTAGAAGCCGAGGAAGGCATCCGTATGTTTGAGCACATCCTAGCTCAGCAGGATGCTCAGCATCTCGTCATAGCCGGTCAGCCCAGCCGTGTCAGCCGATTTTTAGGAATGACTGAACCAGCTATTCCAGAACCGGCCACTCAAGCCCCTCTAGCACAAGAAAACAAGGATGAGGTAAAAACGTTAAGCGTTGAAAAGCGTTTAGAACACGACTTGAAAGAGCATATTCACACATTGCTTAAGATTTCAAAGGACAAGCTGAATGTGAACAAAAATTGGGCCGACTTCGGATTTGATTCAATCTATTTGGCTAAATTTTCGAATGTGTTATCAAAGCATTTCAACATCGAAGTAACACCGGCTTTATTTTTCGGCTATTCGACTTTACAAGAATTGATCGGCTTTTTCTTAACCGATCATAAAGAGCTGATTGAAGCATTTTACCGGGATGATGCATCAGAGGCGCAAAAGTCCCCTGAAGCTTATGCAGCAATTCCTGTAGCTTTAGAACCAGAAACCAGTAAAAAAAGCATTCGGCAGGTTCACGATGAGCCTATTGCCATTATCGGCATGAGCGGCAGGTTCCCTCAAGCTGATTCGGTCCATGAGCTGTGGGATAATCTGAAAAACGGTAAATCGTGTATCTCTGACATCCCGAGTGAACGCCGGGACTGGGGGAGAGCTAACAGAGATCCAGAAAAAGCAGTGCCAAGGTGGGGTGCATTTTTGAAAGACATAGACCGGTTTGATCCGCTGTTTTTTCAAATATCGCCTAAAGAAGCCGAAAGCATGGATCCGCGCCAGCGCATTTTTCTAGAGGAAGCATGGCACACGTTTGAAGACGCCGGCTATATGGGAGATCGGATAAAAGGAAAATCCTGCGGTGTTTATGTAGGTGTGGAAGAAGGGGAATATGCGCACCTAACCGGAGATTCGGATTACATTAACGGAACACAAAACGCCACATTGTCTGCGAGAATCGCATACGCATTGGATTTAAAAGGGCCTAATATGGCTTTGACAGCAGCATGTTCATCTGGACTGGTGGCGATTCACCAGGCATGTTCAGCTCTGCGTCAGGGGGATTGTGAAATGGCTTTAGCCGGCGGCGTCAGCTTGAATATTTCTCACATGTCTTTTGAGGCGCTGACAAGGGCCGAAATGCTGTCTCCGAACGGACAATGCAAAGTGTTTGACCAGGATGCCAATGGTCTTGTGCCAGGTGAAGCGGTGGCTGCTGTTCTCTTGAAACCATTATCAAAGGCAATTGAAGATAAAGATCATATTTATGGCTGCATCAAAGCCAGCGGCGTGAATTACGATGGCAAAACCAACGGCATTACTGCGCCAAATCCTTTTAGCCAGGCAGAATTGATCGAAAACATTTATGAAAAAAATGAAATCAATCCGCTCGATATTCAATATGTGATGGCGCACAGTACCGGCTCGAATCTTGGTGATCCGCTTGAGGTCCAAGCTTTAACGAGCGTGTTCAGCAAATATACGAAGCAGAAGCAATTCTGTATGATCAGCTCAATTAAACCTTTAATCGGACACACATTTGCAGCGTCAGGAACGGTTGCTTTAATCAGTATGCTGATGGCTATGAAAAACCAGATCATTCCGGCCACTCATCACTGTGAATCGGAAAACCCGTATATTCCGTTTAAAGAAAGCCCATTTGTGCTTTGCAAAGAAAACCGTTCGTGGATCAGGAAAAATCAGAAGCCGAGGATGGGAACGATCAGCACGACTGGAATCAGCGGCACCAATGCACATGCAGTCATTGAAGAATACATTCCGGAAGATCAGCCGCCCACACAGCGGCATCAAGGGTCACCGCAGGTCATCGTGCTTTCAGCCCAAAATGACGATCGGCTTCAGGATGCTGCCTGCCGCATGATTGCGTATCTGGAGCAGAATCATAACCTTTCTTTACCTGATATGGCATATACGCTTCAGGTTGGAAGAAAAGCCATGGAAGCAAGGCTCGCGATCGTTGCAAACAATCAGAAGCAATTGGTGCGAAAATTGAAGGAATATGTGGAAGCAATGAAGAATGGTGGGGTATCAGGCCAACAGAGATCCCTTTATACAGGATATACAGAAGGGATGTTAGAAGAACAAGATGAAGCAGTTCTGCAAGCTCTCGCAAAAGAAAGAAATTTGGAAAACATCGCGGAATGCTGGGTGAAAGGATATCAGATTCCTTGGGAACTCCTTCATGATGGCGATCACGTTCGGATGG
Source organism: Bacillus sp. 204(2023) (assembly GCF_037027505.1). NCBI lineage: Bacteria > Bacillati > Bacillota > Bacilli > Caryophanales > Bacillaceae > Bacillus > Bacillus sp. 204(2023). The sequence continues at coordinate 516,910 of NZ_JAXCHE010000002.1, forward strand.
TTTCTTTACCTGGTTATCCATTTGCAAGGGAGCGGTATTGGGTTTCGTCAGGCACTCAGCAATCAGAGGCCGTTAAACAGCATTCACAAGATATGAAAACAGAGATTGACGAGCCGAATGGCAAAACCCATATTCAAAAGATCATTGTTCAATTTTTAGCACGAGAATTGGGCATATCTGAGGATCGAATCAATTTCAAAAGAAACTTGCTGGATTATGGGATGGATTCAATTCTTGGCCGAAAATTGATGCGGCATATCGAAAAAACCACGCAGCTGAAGATGGCCGGCCGGGAAATCCTTGAATGTCAGACAGTCCAAGCTCTATCTGACCGTTTGGCCTTAAAAGCGGAAAAACAAAATCATAGCGCAGCAGCACATCACATAAAGGGCACGTATACAGACGAGCACATCATCGGAATGATGCAAGAGGTGGCGCTAGGGAAATTGGATTTTAAGAGTGTGCAAAACATCATAGAAGGGAGTAAATCGTATGAATCATAAAGAAATTCTCGATGCCTTCAGATCAGGAGAATTAACCATTTCTGAGGTGGAAGAACATCTTAAAGGCATGAAGCGGCAGTTGAAAAGCCCGCTTTCAGAAGGGCAAAAAGGGCTGTGGATGCTTCAAAAAATGTCTCCTGGGATGAGTGCATATAACATTCCTTTATGCTTTCGCTTCAGCAAGCCAATACATGCAGAGACGTTCAAGAAAGCCCTTCTGTTTGTACAGAGACAATATCCGGTCTTAGCCAGTGTGATTCAAGAAGAGAATGGCATTCCATTTCAATCGGTTCAGTTATCAAAGGATCTTTATTTTGTGGAAGAGGATATATCAGCAATGAAATCAGCAGATATCTTGCCTTTTCTAAAAGAAAAAGCAAAAGAACCTTTCCAGTTGGAAGCTGGTCCGTTATGGCGCACACACCTTTTTCATCGGTTAGAAGAATGCATTGCTCTTATAACAATTCACCATATCATATTTGATGGTGTGTCGATGCTGACATTGATATCGGCGCTATTCGAAGCGTATCAACAATTGCTGAATGGGATTGAGCCCTTGCAGCAGCCATTAACAGCTGATTATTACGATTTTGTCGATTGGGAAAAACGGATGCTGACTGGCAGAGAAGGGGAAGAGCATCTCGCTTACTGGAAAGAACAGTTGTCTGGGAGTCTGCCAGTTCTTGATTTGCCTTGTGACCGTCCGCGGTCTTCAGCACGAAAATTCAAGGGGCAAGCTTATAAAAGCTTGCTCCCCCATCACCTGAGAAATCAAATTAAATCGTTTGCCCGCACCAATCATGTGAATGAATCGGTTGTGTTTCTCTCCATTTACAAAGTGCTGCTGCATCATTATACAAAACAAAAGGATATCATTGTTGGCGTTCCGACAATGGGTCGGCAAGAAGACAGATTTGAAACCCTAATCGGTTATTTTATCAATATGATGGCTGTTCGGAGCAAGAATATCGGATCTCAGCCATTAACAGCATTTATTCGGGAACTGCAGCTGACAGTGGCTGACGGCCTGGATCATGCGGCGTTTCCGTTCCCTGCATTGGTAAGAGAGCTGAATGTAGACCGCTCGGCTGCGGATTCTCCGGTTTTTCAAACAGCTTTTCTGTACCAAAACTTTTTTCAGGCAACAGGCTTGCAAAAAGTGCTCGAACCGTATCAAACGCTTGGCATCGAATATATTGAAGACATTCGGCAAGAGGGTGAATTTGAGCTGGCGCTCGAAATATATGAGCAAGAAAATGAAACAGTGCTTCATCTTCTGTACAACCCTGATTTGTACGAACTGTCCTCCATTGAAAGCATGATGGAGAACTATATGAAGCTCGCGCAACACATGATGGAGGACCCGTCTTTGCCGCTTGAAGCTTACTCTTTGCAATTAAATCAAGAACAAACTAGTTTGCTGGAACAATGGAATGCGACAGGGACAAACATCGCAAATGACAAGTGTATACATGAGGTGTTTGAGGAAAAAGCGAAACAAACCCCCGATGCGGTTGCTGTCATGTTTGAAGACAGATCACTTACATATAAAGAAGTAGATGAAAAAAGCACATCTGTGGCAGTCTACCTTCAACATCAGGGTGTTGGACCTGAACAGCCCGTTGGCATTTGTGCAGAGCGTTCGTTTGATATGATCATCGGAATTTTAGGAATACTGAAAGCTGGCGGAGCGTATGTGCCGTTAGATCCAAGTTTTCCGCAAGAACGATTAGAGTACATGCTCAAAGACAGTCAGGCATCCATTGTCCTCACCCAACCTAACGTTCATGATAGGATCATCGGATTAACTGGCAGCCATGTAAAAGCGATCAATATCGAGTTAGCTTGCCGAAACGGTTATACAGACCAGCAAAGAAGCGGTTTAAAGCGGGAAGTAAAACCGGAACACCTCGCTTATATTATTTATACATCGGGAAGCACTGGAGAGCCTAAAGGGGTTATGGTAGAGCATCGGAGCATTATGAATACCCTGAATTTTCTTGAATCTCACTATCCTGTAACGGCTGAGGATGCATATTTATTGAAGACGAACTATGTGTTTGATGTATCGATCTCAGAATTATTCGGATGGTTTATTGGAGACGGCCGTCTTGTGATTCTTCCGCCTAATGGGGAGAAATCACCGCAGCTTTGCATGGATTATATTGAAACATATAAAGTGACTCACATTAATTTTGTGCCGGCCATGCTGCATGTTTTTTTAGAAATGGCGAAAGACAACAAGCGATTCACAGAGGATGGTCCGCTGAAGTATATGATGGTTGCAGGTGAAGCCTTCCCTAAAGAATTAGTGAAAAAGGCGGTATCGCTCTTTACAAACTGCCGTGTTGAAAATATATACGGACCGACGGAAGCCTCCATTTACGCTGCGTATTTCGGATGCGGAAAAGGAGATATCGCAAGTCACCATACACCGATTGGAAAGCCTGTCTCCAACACGAAAATTTACATTGTGGACCAGCATTTGAAGCCTGTCCCGATCGGAAAGCCTGGTGAGCTTTGCATCGCTGGAGCCGGCTTAGCAAGAGGCTATTTTAAAAAGCCGGGGCTTACGGCTGAAAAATTTATTGATAATCCCTTTGAACCAGGGACGAAGCTATATAAATCGGGTGATTCAGCAAGGTGGCTTCCTGACGGCAACTTAGAATACTTGGGACGGATTGATAGCCAAGTCAAAATACGCGGTTTTCGCGTCGAGCTGGGCGCAATAGAAGCAAAGCTTAGTGAATTTCCGGGCATTTTAGATCAGGCGGTAGTGGTGAAGCAGCTGGAAGGCCATCAACAGCTCGCTGCTTATTATACAGAGGAAAGCGGACATGCCTCTGCCAATCCAAAAGATTTGCGCCTTCATCTTAAATCGAGTCTGCCGGAATATATGATACCTTCACACTTTATCCGCTTAGATGAGCTTCCATTATCGCCCAGCGGAAAAGTGAACCGTAAAGAATTAGAAAAACGCGAGATCGTGTTCAACAGTAGGAAACCAAATCACTTGCACTTAACGGAAATAGAGGATCAGGTGCTGCGCATTTGGGAGGAAACGCTCAAGGTCAGCGGATTTGGGCCGGATGACGGATTTTTCGATGCGGGCGGCGATTCGCTTCTGGCTGTAGCTGTGGCTGAACGAATCAAAAAAGAATTCGATTGTGAGTTTCATGTTACTGAGCTGTTTGAGTATTCCACGATCCGTGCAATCAGTGAATACATTTTGGAGATGAAAAACTCAGATCTAGCCGGGACACAAAATGAAGATTATTATGATATCAAAAAAGATATAAAACACCTAGAACAGAAGATTCCTCCTTATTTTGACGACAGTGTTGCGATTGTGGGGATATCTTGCCAGTTCCCGGGTGCGAAAAATCATCATGACTTCTGGAACCACATCAAAGAAGGCAAAGAAAGCATACGATTCTTTTCTGAAGAAGAGCTTCGCGCAAATGGAGTTCCTGAAGAATTGATACAGCATCCTGACTATGTGCCGGTGCAATCTGTGATCGAAGGGAAAGATTTATTCGATCCCGGTTTCTTTCAAATCTCGCCAAAAGATGCTGAGTATATGGACCCTCAGCTCCGCCTCTTATTGCTGCACTCCTGGAAAGCGATTGAAGATGCAGGATATGTGGCTAAGGAGATTCCGGCAACAAGCGTATATATGTCTGCAAGCAGCAATTCATATAGAACGTTATTACCGAAGGAGACAACAGAAGGACATAAATCACCGGATGGTTATGTCTCATGGGTTTTAGCCCAAAGCGGAACCATTCCCACAATGATCTCACATAAGCTCGGATTAAAAGGGCCAAGCTATTTTGTTCATTCTAACTGTTCTTCATCACTAGTCGGTTTATATCAAGCATACAAAAGCCTGACATCGGGCGAATCACAATATGCGCTTGTCGGAGGCGCAACATTGCACGCACAATCAGCGATCGGCTACGTGCACCAAAACGGGTTGAATTTTTCAAGCGACGGGCATGTAAAGGCGTTCGATGCTTCGGCTGACGGAATGGCCGGAGGTGAAGGCGTAGCAGTCATCCTGCTGAAAAAAGCTGTGGATGCCGTAAAAGACGGAGACCATATTTATGCCATTATGCGCGGAATAGGCATCAATAATGATGGGGCAGAGAAGGCCGGCTTCTATGCGCCAAGTGTAAAAGGCCAAACAGAGGTGATACAGCATGTATTGGATACAACCAAGATCCATCCTGAAACGGTCAGTTATATTGAAGCGCACGGGACGGGAACGAAATTAGGCGATCCTATTGAAATGTCTGCGCTAAATAAAGTGTACAAGCAATACACCGACAAAACACAATTTTGCGGAATTGGTTCAGTGAAAACGAATATCGGCCATTTGGATACAGCTGCGGGGTTAGCCGGATGCATTAAAGTTGCGATGAGTTTATACCATAATGAACTTGCACCGACCATCAATTGTACGGAGCCGAATCCGGATATAAAGTTTGAAAGCTCTCCTTTTTATGTTGTCCGTGAACGAAAATCGTTAGAGAAACACGCAGGTGTCCATCGGGCGGCTCTGAGCTCATTCGGCCTTGGCGGAACTAACGCCCATGCAATATTTGAGCAATATGAAAACATTTCTGATGCAGGTACCGAAAACGAAGGCAATCAGCCTTACATCATTCCTATATCAGCTAAAAATAGTGAACGGCTCCAAGTATACGCGAAGGAAATGCTGTCCTATATCAGTCAAGACGAGCAAAGGCATTTCTCTTTAAGAGATATTGCATATACCTTCCAAGTCGGCCGTGAAGCAATGGATAACAGGATCGTTTTTATAGTGAACGATCTGGAAGAATGGACACAGCAGCTGGAAGCTTTTGTGACTGGAAAGCCGCTCACAGAAGGCTGTATTCAAGGAGAAAAAACGAGAATGACATCCGCTGAACAGCTGCTTGGAAATGCTGAAGCAGATGATATGGCTTCATCACGGATATCAAAAGAAGAATTGAGAAAGCTTGCCGAGATGTGGGCAAATGGCTTTCACGTTGAATGGCGCAGGCTCTATCCAAATACAAAGCCACGCCGCATCAGCTTGCCGACATACCCTTTTGCCGAAGAACGATACTGGCCTGAAAGCAGCACCGGCGCTATCACAACAATTGAACCATCTCGTTTGCATCCTTTGGTGCACCATAATACATCGGTTCTGTCAGAGCAGCGTTTCAGCTCCATTTTCACAGGACAAGAGTATTTTATTGCCGAGCATATCATTAAAGGCATGGCGATTTTGCCGGCGGCGGTCACGCTTGAAATGGCAAGAGCCGCTATAGAACAAGGAATTGGCGGATTGGAAGATCATGAAACTGGAATCAGGCTGAAAAATGTCGTGTGGGTTCGCCCGGTTGTAGCAGGAAGTGAGCCGGTTCAGGTAAATATCGGACTTTACGATGAAGATGGCGGACACATTGCTTATCGGATGTATGGCGATCCGGAATCCGCTGATGCAGAACCAGTTGTATATAACCAAGGTATAGCGGAATTGATTCAGTTAAAGCGAGAAAAAGCACTGGATCTTTCTAAGATCAAGAAACAATGTGATCAAAGCAGAATGGATGCTGCTTCGTTTTATAAAGGGATGATCGGCGCCGATTACGGTCCAGGTTACAAGAGTGTAGAGGCCGTATATAAAGGCGACGGCCAGCTGCTTGCCAAATTATCACTGCCGGAATCTGTTTCACATACGTTGGGCGATTATGTTCTTCATCCAAGTGTAATGGACGGGGCGTTACAGGCGGCTGAATATTTGCAAAATGTCGTCAGAGCGGAACTTTCAGACACTGAAGACTTTAAGGCAGCACTGCCATTTGCCCTGGAGGAACTTGAGGTCTTTCGTCAGTGCGTTTCTGACATGTGGGTTTATGTTCAATTCAACTCGAAAAACAAACCGGGAGATTTGATACAGAAAGTCGATATTGATCTATGCGATGAGCATGGCATGATCTGCGTGCGGCTGAAAGGATTTTCGACGAGAGTGATGGAGGCAGATATACAAACCGAACCATCAAAAATCAACACTGAAACTTTATTTCTTCAGCCCGTTTGGCAAGAACAAAAGGCTGCTGACAGCTTAGCTGCAAAAAAATATGCAGAGCATCTCGTATTCCTATGTGAATATGATCATGAGACGAGAAAACAAATTGAAGCAGCCATCGAGGATGTCCATGTATACAGCCTGGAAGCAAGGCCTTCTTCAGTAGATGGGCGTTTCCATTCTTATACAGAACAAGTGTTTAAAAAGGTACAAGAGATCATTCGTACGAAACCGAAGGACGGCATTCTCGTTCAGATCGTAACCTCTGCAGAGGGAGAACAGCAATTGTTTTCAGGGTTGACAGGACTGCTGAAAACAGCTTGTCAGGAAAATGCCAAACTAACCGGCCAAATGATTGAAGTCAGCGGTGAAGAAAGTGGAGAAAGCATCGCTGGCAAACTGTTAGAAAATCAAATGAGCGGCGATTCATATGTCAAATATCAAAACGGGACACGGTATATTGCTGATTGGCGTGAAATCAAACAGGCAAAAGGCGACGGCAGCAAACCGTGGAAAGACAATGGCGTTTATCTCATTACAGGAGGTGCCGGCGGACTAGGTCATATTTTTGCAAAGGAAATTGCGGAACAAACGAAAAATGCGACAGTCATTCTGGCGGGCCGCTCACCTCTTAGCGAAAGCAAAAGCAAAAAGCTGGAAGAGCTTCATAGCAAGGGGGCTGACATCACCTACAGGCAAACAGATGTTACCAATAAAATTGAAGTCTATCAGCTCATTGACGACATTCAAAAAAGATATGGCCGTCTGAGCGGTATTCTTCATAGTGCCGGAATCATCAAGGACAGCTACCTGGTTAATAAACAGGCAAAAGATCTGCACGATGTACTGGCGCCTAAAGTAAAAGGGCTTGTTTATCTAGACGAAGCGAGCAAGGATTTGCCTTTAGACTTCTTTATTCTCTTTTCATCTCTTTCAGGAAGTTTAGGGAGCATTGGCCAGTCTGACTATGCGGCAGCCAATGTATTTATGGATATGTATGCAGGCTATCGAAATAGGCTTGCCGACCTCAGCCAGCGGCATGGGAAGACGCTTTCTGTAAACTGGCCTTTATGGAGAGATGGAGGCATGCAGGTCGATCAAGAAACTGAGAAAAGGCTTGTGCAATTTGCCGGTATTGTTCCTATGAGGGCGGAAAAAGGAATTCAGGCATTATATCAAGCACTTCATTCAGAGGCAAACCAAGTAATGGTGATCGAAGGCGATGTGCAGAAAATAAAACAAAACATGCTGGCAAAAAACGCCTCAGCACCTATGGGAAAGATGGAAGCAGAACACATGACTGAACAAATAAATAGCATTGATACAGACAGTTTGCTGGATAAAGTAAAGGCGATGTTAAAGCGAGAGATCGCCAAGCTGTTAAAGGTCAAGCTTGAAACGATTGATGATCATGCCGAGATGACGGTGTATGGTTTTGATTCTATCTCCATGACTGAATTCACCAACCATATCAATCGCGCCTATCAGTTAGAGCTGACGCCAACCGTATTTTTTGACCACCCGACGATTCATGCGTTTGGCAAGCATTTGTCAGAAGAATATCAATCGGTATTTGCGAAGACATTTGCTGTGCGCGCTGCATCGGCTCAGCTTCAGCCTGGTGCGAAACAGGAACAAGCCGTGCGTGCCAAAGCTAAAAGACGCAGAAAGCAGCAAGTCATGCTGCCAAGCGCCATACAGAGTGATGCTGGGCCTGAGCCAATTGCCATCGTAGGCATAAGCGGGATTTTCCCTATGGCGAAAGATATTGAGGCATACTGGAACATCTTAAAAGAGGGCAAAGACTGCATGACGGAAATTCCGAAAGACCGCTGGGATTGGCGTGAATATGAAGGTGATCCGGCGAAGGAAGTCAATAAAACGAACGTAAAATGGGGCGGTTTTATTGACGGAATAGCAGATTTTGATCCATTATTCTTTGGCATTTCCCCGCGTGAAGCTGAACAAATGGAACCTCAGCAGCGCTTACTGCTGACTTACGCCTGGAAAGCGATCGAAGATGCAGGATATTCGGCGAAAAGGTTGTCAGGCACAAAGACCGGCGTTTTCATCGGAACAGGAAATACAGGATACAGCTCTCTTCTATCTAAAGCGAACTCGGCAATAGAAGGATCAGCGGCAGCCAATACGAGCCCTTCAGTCGGTCCAAACCGGGTCAGTTATTTCCTTAATCTGCACGGACCGAGCGAACCGATTGATACAGCGTGCTCAAGTTCACTAGTGGCGATCCACCATGCCATCTCTTCAATTGAGGAAGGCACTTGTGACATGGCATTAGCCGGCGGTGTAAATACGATTATCCTTCCTGAGGTGTATATCAGCTTTGATAAGGCGGGTGCACTGAGCAAAGAAGGAAAATGCAAGACGTTTTCAAATCAAGCCGATGGTTTTGCGCATGGGGAAGGTGCCGGCATACTGTTCCTGAAAAAATTAAAAGCGGCTGAAGAAGCGGGAGACCACATTTACGGAGTCATAAAAGGCAGTGCAATCAATCACGGCGGCCGTGCAGCCTCTTTAACGACTCCCAATCCGAAGGCGCAGGCAGATGTTATTCAGTCGGCATATCAAAAAGCGGGAATCGATCCGAAAACCGTGACCTACATTGAAGCCCACGGAACCGGGACGGAGCTTGGAGACCCGGTTGAAATTAACGGTTTGAAATCAGCTTTTAAAGCATTGGGTGTAAATGAAGGAGACACATCAGCCAATCCTTACTGCGGATTAGGGTCTGTAAAGACAAACATCGGCCACTTATCGCTGGCAGCCGGTGCAGCAGGAGTTATTAAAATATTATTGCAGCTTAAGCATAAAACCTTAGTGAAAAGTCTGCATTGCGAAAACGTGAATCCATACATTCAGCTGAAAAACAGTCCGTTCTATATCGTACGGGAAACGGAAGAATGGAAAGCGCTGAAAAATGAACGGGGAGAAGAGCTTCCTCGCCGGGCAGGTGTCAGTTCATTTGGAATCGGCGGGGTAAACGCCCACGTGATTATCGAGGAATATATTCCGGAAGCATCCGATGAGAATATACCATCCATCACGCCTGAACATCCGGGTATCTTCGTTCTATCGGCTAAAAATGAAGCGCGGCTAAAAGAACATGCACAGCAGCTGGCAGATGCGCTTGATAAGCAAACATATAGTGACGTAAATCTCGCCCGAATCGCTTATACACTGCAAGCCGGACGGGATGCGATGGAAGAACGTCTCGGGATTATTTCCGGTTCCATTGAGGATGTACAGCAAAAGTTAAAAGACTTTGCAGCAGGCAAAAGCGGTGTGGAGGATGTATTTAAAGGCAGGATTGATAAAGGCACACTCCAAATGCTGACAGATGACGAAGAGATTCAAGAAGCCGTCGAGAAATGGATGGAACGGGGAAAGTATGCAAAATTGCTTGAATTATGGGTAAAGGGGCTTGATGTAGACTGGACGAAATTGTATGGCGAGAATCTGCCAAAGCGCATCAGCTTGCCGACGTATCCTTTCGCAAAAGACCGTTATTGGATCTCTGATCATATTGAAAAAAGCGGCAGCATTGATGCAAATCAAGCAGCCTCCCGCCTTGGCGGAGCCATGCTGCATCCATTAATGCATCAAAACACATCGAATCTCTCGGAACAAAGGTTTAGCTCTATTTATACGGGAGAAGAGTTTTTCCTTGCTGATCATGTTGTGAAAGGCCAACGGATTTTGCCGGGAGTGGCTCATCTTGAATTGGCGCGGGCAGCTGTTGAGCAGGCCGCAGAGGTACAAGGTGTACCGCGCACCATAAAGCTAAAGAATGCGGTGTGGGTGCGGCCTATTGTTGTAGAGGATCAGCCGCAGCAAGTACACATTAGGCTTTTACCGGGAGAAAATGGTGAGATCTCTTATGAAATCTATGGTCATTCAGACGTTACTGGCGAACAGTCAATCGTCTACAGTCAAGGCAGCGCGGTATTGAATCCTGCTGAAAGTCTGCCGGCGGTTGATTTGCAATCTATGCGGGAGCAGTGTCAGGAAAGCCATTTCAGCGTAAACGAAGTATACGACACCTATCGGATGATTGGATTTGAATATGGTCCTGCTTATCGCGGAGTGAAAAAAATCTATACAGCTGAACAATTTGTTTTGGCAAAATTGTCATTGCATCCGTCAGCTGCAGATACGCTCAGCCAATACAAAATGCACCCTGGGCTGATGGATTCTGCTTTGCAGGCGTCAAGCATTTTGACAGGCGCCGGGGATAACCAGCTGACACTGCCTTTTGCGGTCCAGGAGCTTGAAGTCTTCGGAGCATGTTCGTCAGAAATGTGGGTATACGCAAGATACAGCCAAGGCAGCAAGGCAACTGATAAGGTGCAAAAGCGCGATATTGATGTTTTAGATGAGAGCGGCAATGTTTGCGTACGGATGAAAGGATTATCTTTCAGAGCAGCGGAAGGCGGCTCTGGATCGGCGGAATCTGATCAAACGCTGGAAACCCTGATGTTTGAAGAAAAATGGGTGCCTAAGGATTTTAAAAAAGAAAGTCCTGAGCCTCATTACGAACGGCACATTGTCATGCTTTGCGACATGAATGGCCTCTCAAAAGATCGCATTGAATCAAGAATGACAGGAGCGGAATGCATCGTTTTGGAGTCATTCCGCGAAGGACTTGCAGAGAGGTTCCAAGATTATGCCGAACAAGCGCTTGAGACGGTCCAGGGTCTTCTCAAAAGCAGACCTCAGGGCAATGTTCTGATCCAGCTGCTTACCTCTGCACAAAGAAAGCAGTACTCATTCTCAGGGCTATCGGCGCTCCTTAAAACCGCCGGCCTGGAGAATAAAAAGCTAATCGGCCAGACAATTGAAATCGATTCACATGAAAATATTGAAAGTGTAATAGAAAAACTGAAAGAGAATAAAAGGCACACAGAAGATCAGCACATCAAATATGAAAAAGGCAAACGGTACATCAATGATCTGGATGAAATGCAAATAGATGATCGGGAAATAAGCATGCCGTGGAGAGATAAAGGTGTATACCTCATCACGGGCGGCGCAGGGGGACTTGGGTTTATTTTTGCAAAAGAGATTGCTCGTCAAGCCGAACAGCCTGTGCTCATTCTGACAGGCAGATCCGCGTTGAATGCGGATCAGCAGGCGGAGCTTAACGAACTTCAGCAATTAGGGGCTCGCGCAGAATACAGGCAGATTGACGTGACACAAACGGAAGCAGCCTCCGAGCTTATCACAAGCATTACGTCTGATTACGAAGACTTGAATGGTGTCATTCACAGCGCTGGGCTGATTAAAGATAACTATCTTATGAGCAAAACCAATGAAGAGCTGACACAAGTTCTCGCTCCTAAGGTGAAAGGGCTTGTGAATGTGGATGAGGCAACCGAGCATCTTGCGTTAGATTTCTTTATCCTCTTTTCTTCAATATCAAGTGTTGCCGGCAGCGCGGGACAGGCCGATTATGCAATGGCTAATGCATTTATGGACAGTTATGCTGCTTATCGAAATGCGCTTGTAACCGCCATGTACAGGCACGGACAAACGTTGTCGATCAATTGGCCGCTCTGGAAAAAAGGCGGCATGCGCGCGAATAAAGAAATTGAAAACATGACGTTGAAAAACACAGGTGTGACTCCAATGCGGACCGAGACCGGCATTCAAGCGCTGTATAAAGGTTTGGCATTTGGCAAAGATCAAGTCATCGTCATGGAAGGAATCAAAGACATGATGAGGGAAAAGCTGACTCAAAAGCCGTCTTCTGATGATGTACCAATGAAAACAGTGCAAGTACCGGTGACATCTGAAGCGAGAATGGATCAAGGGAATATGTTTGACCACATTCAAGAAGTTTTAAAGCAAACAATCTCTCAATTGCTCAAAATCAAACCTGAAGAGATTGACCCGGACATGGAGTTTAATCAATATGGATTTGATTCGATTACGTTAACTGAATTCGCAAATACACTGAATGAGAAGTACAAGCTGGATCTTACGCCTACGATCTTCTTTGAGCACGCAACTGTTTATGCATTTGCAGGGTATCTGTCAGAAGAATATCCAAATGCTTTTACAGCTCAAACGCCTGCCAAAGCTGGGGTGCTGATGCAGCCTGTCGAAAAGAATATAAAAAATATGACGTTTTCGACTGAAAACCGCTTTGTAAAACCTTCAGTAACACCAATGCAAAGGGAAGCTGATCACAAGCCTGAGCCTATTGCGATTGTTGGGATGAGCGGCGTTTTCCCAAAGGCAAAAGACGTTGAGGAATATTGGGAGAACCTGTCATCGGGCACAGATTGTATTACAGAGGTTCCAAAAGACCGCTGGGATTGGCAGGAGTATTACGGAGACCCTCTGAAAGAAGCGAATAAAACAAACGTCAAATGGGGCGGTTTTATTGATGAAGTAGCTGACTTTGATCCATTGTTCTTCGGCATATCTCCGCTGGAGGCTGAGCAGATGGAGCCTCAGCAGCGCCTGTTAATGACCTATGCGTGGAAGGCGGTAGAAGAAGCGGGACACTCAGCGAGAAGCCTGGCAGGAACCAAAACGGGCATCTTCATCGGGACAGGAAACACAGGGTACAGTTCACTTCTGTCAAATGTAGACATCGAAGGCTCAGCGGCTGCGAATATGAGTCCTTCTGCAGGACCGAATAGAGTCAGTTATTTCCTGAACATTCATGGACCGAGTGAACCGATCGACACTGCGTGCTCAAGCTCTTTGGTCGCCATTCATCATGCGGTTTGCGCCATTGAAAATGGAAACTGTGAAATGGCGATTGCGGGAGGGGTCAACACGGTCGTAACTCCGCAAGGCCATATCGCCTATGATAAGGCCGGGGCGCTGAGCAAAGAAGGAAGATGCAAAACATTTTCTGACAAAGCCGATGGATTCGCAGTCAGTGAAGGTGCCGGCATTCTCTTTATGAAAAAGCTGACAGCGGCTGAACGAGACGGTGATCATATTTACGGTGTCATTAAAGGAAGTGCGGTAAACCACGGTGGCCGCGCAAATTCTCTAACGACTCCTAATCCGAAAGCTCAGGCGGATGTCGTAAAAACAGCATATGAAAAAGCGGGAATTGATCCAAGAACCGTAACTTATATTGAAGCGCATGGGACTGGAACCGAGCTGGGCGATCCAGTAGAAATCAACGGCTTAAAAGCGGCATTTAAAGAGCTGTATGAAAAAACGGGGGACCCGGCTGTTCATGGCAGCCATTGCGGACTTGGGTCAGCGAAAACAAACATCGGTCACTTATCGCTTGCGGCCGGTGTGGCGGGTGTCATTAAAGTGTTATTGCAGCTCAAGCATAAAACGCTTGTCAAAAGTCTGTACAGTGAAACTGTTAATCCGTATATCAGACTGGATGACAGCCCGTTTTATATTGTGCAGGAATCGAGAGAGTGGCAGGCGCTTCGGGATGAAGCCGGCCGAGAGCTCCCGCGCCGCGCAGGCATCAGTTCGTTCGGGATAGGCGGCGTCAATGCCCACGTGGTCATTGAGGAATATATTCCGAAAGAAGCAACCCATCCTGCAACAGCACCAGCTGTGACAGCACAGAACCCGGGCATCTTTATTTTGTCGGCAAAGGATGAAGATCGTCTGAAAGACCAAGCCCGGCAATTAGCAGACTTTATCAGCAAGCGATCTATCACTGCTCGTGACCTCACTGATATTGCTTATACACTCCAAGAGGGGCGTGATGCAATGGAGGAGAGATTAGGGATCATCGCTGTCTCGACTGGGGATTTGCTGGAAAAACTGAACCTCTTTATAGAAGGGGGCACCAATGCGAAGTACATGTACAGAGGCAGAGCAGAAAAAGGTATCGCACAAACATTGAGATCAGATGACGAAGTACAGAAAACGCTCAACAATAGCTGGGAGCCTCACATATATGAAAGACTGCTTGATTTATGGGTAAAAGGCATGGAAATAGGCTGGAGTAAACTGTATGACGGCAAACAGCCGAAACGCATCAGCCTCCCTACCTATCCATTTGCGAAAGAACGCTACTGGATAACGGATACGAAAGAGGAGGCAGCCGCCCATCAAACAGCTTTAAAAACAGTCGAATCAGCAGCTTTGCATCCATTGATACATGTCAACACATCTGATTTGTCAGAGCAGCGTTTCAGCTCGGCCTTTACAGGTGCTGAGTTCTTTTTCGCCGATCATAAGGTGAAGGGAAAACCGGTTATGCCGGGCGTGGCATATCTTGAGATGGTTCATGCTGCCGTTACAAGAGCAGTGAGAAGAACCGAAGATCAACAATCTGTTATTCACATCAAAAATGTTGTGTGGGTGCAGCCGATTGTGGCGGACGGCCAGCCTGTGCAAGTGGATATCAGTCTAAATCCCCAGCAGGACGGCGAGATTGCTTTCAACGTCTATACAGAGGCTGCACACAATGATCGAAAGATACATTGTCAAGGCAGTGCTTCAATCCGTGGGGCAGGAGACATTCCAGTCCAGGATATCAGCGTGCTTCAAGACCAATGCAGTTTAAGCACACTCTCACACGACCAGTGTTATGAATTGTTTAAGGCGATCGGCATTGACTACGGACCTGGTTTTCAAGGGATAGATCGGCTTTACATCGGCCGCAATCAAGCCTTGGCAGAGCTTTCTCTGCCTGCTGGTGTAACTCACACACTGAATGAATTCGTTCTTCATCCAAGTATGGCCGATTCTGCTTTACAAGCGTCGATCGGGCTAAAGCTGAATTCCGGTGACGAGCAGCTTTCTCTGCCTTTTGCGCTGCAAGAGCTAGAAATATTCAGCCCGTGTACAAATAAAATGTGGGTGTCTGTGACATCTCGTCATAATGAGGACAAAATACAGAGACTGGATATTGATTTGTGTGATGAACAAGGCCGAGTGTGTGTAAGAATCAAGGGGATTACCTCAAGGCTGCTGGAAGAAGGCATACAACCGCCAGACGCACCGACATCACTAGGAAACTCCAAAGCAACTCTTAACGGAGCGCTTCTTATGGCGCCGATATGGGATCGAGTTGTGCTGGAGAAGAGGATCATTTCGCCTGCTGATGAGCGTGTTGTCATCCTCGGAGGGGATGACAACAGCAGAAAAGCTGTTCAAAGGGAGTTCCCGTTTGCCAAGGAGCTGTACATTGAGCCGAACGCATCAATTCATAGAATTGCAGGCCAGCTTGAAGCACTCGGATCGTTTGACCACATCGTGTGGATGTCTCCTTCTCGTGTGACAGAGTGCGAAGTCGGCGATGAAATGATTGAAGCCCAAGATCAAGGCGTCATTCAAATGTATAGGCTCATTAAGGCAATGCTTTCTTTAGGCTATGGACAGAAGGAGATAAGCTGGACGGTCGTGACGGTGAACACACAATATGTTGATCAGCATGATATTGTCGACCCGGTAGATGCCGGGGTACACGGCCTGATCGGTTCAATGTCAAAAGAATATCCAAATTGGCAGACAAAGCTGATCGATGTTAAAAAATACGAAGACCTGCCGTTATCTCAACTCCTTTCCTTGCCTGCCGATCAAGAAGGGAATACGTGGGCCTATCGAGACAAGGTCTGGCATAAGCTTCGTTTGATTCCAGTACACAACAATCAACCGGTGCACACGAAGTATAAGCACGGAGGTGTTTATGTTGTCATAGGCGGAGCTGGCGGTATTGGTGAGGCGTGGAGTGAATATATGATCAGAACATATCAGGCGCAGATCGTTTGGATTGGCAGAAGGAAAAAGGATGCAGCCATTCAAAGCAAGCTGGACAGACTTGCACGTCTAGGGCCAGCCCCGTATTACATTCAAGCAGATGCGGCTAACCGAGAGGAATTAGAACGCGCGTATGAAACAATGAAACAAACGCATCGAGAAATCAACGGCATCATCCATTCTGCGATTGTCTTACAAGACCGAAGCCTGATGAATATGAGTGAGGAATGTTTCAGAAACGTTCTTGCTGCAAAAGTTGATGTAAGCGTGCGAATGGCCCAAGTTTTCCGGCATGAACCACTGGATTTTGTTTTGTTTTTCTCTTCCGTACAATCGTTTGCAAGAGCTTCCGGACAAAGCAACTACGCTGCGGGCTGCAGTTTTAAGGATGCTTTTGCACAACGGCTTTCTCACGTATGGCCTTGTACAGTAGCCGTGATGAATTGGAGTTATTGGGGAAGCATTGGTGTTGTTTCATCACCGGATTACCAGAAGAGAATGGCTCAGGCAGGCATAGGCTCAATTGAAGCCCCTGAAGCAATGGAAGCTTTGGAATTGCTTCTCGGGGGACCGCTGAAGCAGCTAGTAATGATGAAAATGGCAAACGAAACGAATGATGAAACGGAACAGGCAGACGAAACAATTGAAGTGTACCCGGAAACTCACGGCTCCGCCATTCAAAAGCTGCGAAGCTATCACCCGGGTGACAGCACAAAGATTCAACAACTGTTATAGGAGGGGAAGCGCCAATGCTGAACACAGAAGACATTCTCTGTAAAATGCTTTTCGCACAATTACAGTCCATAGGGTTTTTCACAGAAAGTAAATCCCAGCCGGTATTGGAGAATTTCTATGGCAGATGGTTTGAAGAAAGCCAATCGATTTTAGAGCGGCATCAATTTCTCAAGCGAACGGAGAACGGACATGTTCCAACACGCTCAATAGGCACCATGAGCGAGCTGTGGAAAGAATGGAATGAACAAAAATCTGACCTGCTTCAAGACAATAATATGAAAGCCATGGTGACATTGGTGGAGACAGCACTTAAAGCCTTGCCGGAGATTCTGACCGGCAAGGCCTCAGCCACCGATATCCTGTTTCCGAATTCATCTATGGATTTAGTAGAAGGGGTCTATAAAAACAATCAAGTCGCAGACTATTTTAATGATGTTCTTGCAGATACGTTAACAGCCTATCTGCAAGAACGTCTGAAGCAAGAGCCTGAGGCGAAGATTCGAATATTAGAAATCGGAGCCGGGACCGGCGGGACAAGCGCGGCTGTTTTTCAAAAATTGAAAGCATGGCAGACACATATAAAAGAATATTGTTATACAGATCTGTCTAAAGCTTTTTTAATGCATGCAGAAAATAAGTATGGTCCTGACAATCCATATTTGACATATAAACGATTTAATGTCGAGGAGCCGGCGTCTGAACAGCATATTGATGCGGGAGGCTACGACGCGGTCATCGCGGCAAATGTGCTTCATGCCACAAAAAATATCCGGCAGACATTGCGAAATGCAAAAGCAGTTTTGAAAAAAAACGGGCTGCTCCTTTTAAATGAAATTAGTGATCATAATATATATTCGCATTTGACGTTCGGCCTTTTAGAGGGCTGGTGGCTGTATGAGGATCCTGATCTCCGCATTCCGGGCTGCCCGGGCCTGTATCCGGATACTTGGAAAACGGTGCTTGAGAGTGAAGGATTTCGCTATGTTTCCTTTATGGCTGAACAATCGCATCAGCTCGGCCAGCAGATCATTGCCGCTGAAAGTAACGGAGTCGTCCGTCAAAAGAAGAGAACGGAGGCAGAAGAAGATCCAAGCCATATACAAATGAATGCTCAAATCGATCATTCACAGGAAAGCGATTCTCTCATCGAACAAACGGCACAATTTGTGAAGCATACGCTGGCAAAATCAATCAAACTATCACCAGAACGTATTCACGAAGATACGACATTTGAGAAGTATGGAATTGATTCGATTTTGCAGGTGAATTTCATTCGTGAATTAGAAAAAGTGACGGGAGAGCTTCCAAAAACCATTTTATTTGAACATAACAACACAAAAGAACTCGTCGAATATTTAGTAAAGGGGCATGAAAATAAGCTCCGGACAGCATTGTTAAAGGAAAAAACGAAGCCTGCAAAAAGTGAAGCTCCACTTCAAACAGAGCGTACAAATCCTAATAAGCCATTTACTTTTCATACACGCCGCTTTGTTACAGAGCAGGAAGTCACTGAAACTCAGCTAGCAAATACCGAACCACCAAAAAAAGAAAAGACAAGCAATTTGCAAAGAACACATTTTAATGATTCTAGTACAGAAGATATCGCAATAATCGGGGTAAGCGGGCGCTATCCGATGTCTAACAGTTTAGAAGAGCTTTGGGGGCATTTAATTGCCGGAGACAATTGTATTACAGAGGCACCGGAATCCAGATGGCGCACATCTTTATTGAAAACATTATCAAAAGATCCAAAAAAGCCGGCAAATAAGAAACGCTATGGCGGATTTTTACAAGATATAGAGGCATTTGACCATCAGCTTTTTGAGGTGGAGCAAAACCGGGTGATGGAAATGACACCGGAACTCCGTTTATGTTTAGAAACCGTCTGGGAAACGTTTGAGGACGGCGGCTATACGCGAACCCGGCTGGATAAATTGCGGGATGATGACGGAGTAGGTGTTTTTATAGGGAATATGTATAACCAGTATTTTTGGAATATCCCATCTTTAGAGCAGGCAGTCCTCAGCTCAAATGGGGGAGACTGGCACATTGCAAATCGCGTTTCCCACTTTTTTAACCTGACCGGACCGAGTATCGCTGTCAGCTCAGCATGCTCTAGTTCATTAAACGCCATACATCTTGCGTGTGAAAGCCTGAAATTGAAAAACTGCCCAATGGCGATTGCTGGAGGCGTCAATTTAACACTCGATCTCTCTAAATATGATTCTTTGGAGCGTGCCAATCTGCTGGGAAGCGGCAATCAAAGCAAAAGTTTTGGCACAGGAAACGGGCTTATTCCCGGGGAAGGCATCGGAGCTGTCCTGTTAAAACCGCTTTCGAAGGCGATGGAAGATCAGGATCATATTTACGCTGTAATCAAAAGCAGTTTTGCCAACCATAGCGGCGGAAGACAGATGTATACAGCTCCGGATCCGAAGCAGCAAGCAAAGTTAATTGTCAAGTCGATTCAGCGGTCGGGCATTGATCCAGAGACTATCGGCTATATTGAATCGGCGGCAAATGGTTCAGCGCTGGGCGATCCTATTGAAGTAATTGCCTTAACAAACGCGTTTCAACAATATACAAACAAGAAACAGTTTTGTGCGATAGGCTCTGTCAAATCCAATCTAGGGCATTTAGAGGCGGCTTCCGGTATTTCTCAGCTGACAAAAGTGCTGCTGCAGATGAAGAAAGGGACGCTGGTGCCGACAATTAACGCGATGCCTGTCAATCCAAATATTAAGCTGGAGCACACGGCTTTCTATCTTCAGGAACAAACAGAGCCATGGCATCGCTTAAATGATCCTGAAACTGGAAAACAATTGCCTCGCAGAAGCATGATCAATTCCTTCGGAGCGGGGGGAGCCTATGCCAATCTTATTATAGAAGAATATATGGAGACGGCCCCTGAGAAAGAACATATCGCTCCCCGCCAGCAGGAATTCACTGCCGTTTTTTCAGCCAAAACAAAATGGAGCCTGCTTAGCTATCTAGAAAATATGCAATTGTTTTTAGAGAAGGAAGCTTCTCTGGATATTGAACCCGTTGTACAGGCTTTACACAGGAGAAACCATAATTTAGAGCATAGGGCTGCATTTACAGTGACATCGACTCAAGAGCTGATCGAAAAACTAAAGGTGTTCCGAACATCAAGAGAAAGCTCACTCCAGCAAGGCATCTATACATCATTCGATTTACAGCCATGTGCGGAATCAGCATCTAGGGATAGAGAAATAAACGCTGCAGAGCAATGGGCACAAGGGGCCTCGATTGCTTTTAAAGAAGCTGATATAGGGAACCGATCAGGCTGGGTTCATCTGCCTCACTATGCATTTGACCATAATACATCATTTCATTTCGATGTATCGTCTATCAATGAGAAATCGTCAGATGTTGAAGACAATATCAATCAGCCGGTCATTCAAGATCAATTCACTTATGATGAGCCTTACGTTCAAGGACACGTCTTCAACAATGAACGGGTGCTTGTCGGTGCCACATATGGCAGTCTGGCCATTGAAGCATTTTTTAACCTGTTCCCTGAGGAAAACAGCGGCCGTATCAGCAAATTAAGTTATATCAGTCCAATTGTCATCAAACAAGGCGAGACCATTGAACTTCAGGCAAAGCCGCTGCAAAAAGATCAAGTCATAGAACTGCAAATCATGTATCGCGAGCCGTCCTCTGGTTTGTGGAAGCCTGCCGCAATCGGACAATGCGGAATCGGTTCTTTTGAGCCCAAAAAAGTCAATATTGAGAACGTTAAGCATTCATTAACTAAGCTTCATCACATCGAGCAGATGTATAAAACCGGAAACGGTCTTGAATGGGGAGAGTTGTTTAAGACAATTACTCATCTCTACAGAGATCACAAGTCTATACTGGCAAAAATTCGCCTGCCCCAAAGCGGGCTGGCAAACGGGCACCATTACACTGTAAGCCCATTGATGACAAACAGCGCGTACTTGGCTATCCTCAGTTTCTTAGAGCAGTTTGACATGACAGGCGGCTTCCTACCGTTTGGAATCAATGATATCCAGTTTACAAAGCAAACGATAAAAGAGGATTGCTGGCTTTTGATTACATTGGTTAAGAATACAGGTGACATGCTGCTGTTTGATGTAGATGTGATCAATGAGTCGTCAGAAACAGTGCTGCACTACTCGGGCTACTCGCTTAAACAGCTTCGTATTTCGAATCAAGGAGGAAATCAAAATAAGGCCATCAAAGCCAGTAATCTGAAAGATCGTATCAGAAGCTATGTAACAGATAAACTGGCAGTAAACATGGCCGATCCGTCAAAATTGTCTCTTGCAAAAGCGCATATCATGGATTTTGGAATCGATTCTTCTCAATTGGTTGCACTGACAAGGGAGATGGAAGCAGAGACAAAGATCGAATTAAATCCGACTCTGTTTTTTGAGTATCCGACTATTCAAGAGCTAATCGACTTTTTTGCGGACAAACATGAAGCATCTTTTGCTCAGCTGTTTGGTGAAGATCATCAGCAGGAAGAACGCCCAGCTCAAATCGAAAACCAAATGAAACAGATTCCGGCATACGAGACGAACACGGATAAAACAATCGAACACGCGGCAGACGGCATAGCCATTATCGGCATGTCGGGACAGTTTCCGAAGGCAAACAGCGTAACGGAATTTTGGGATAACCTTATCCAAGGAAAGAACTGTGTCTCTGAAGTGCCGAAAGAACGCTGGGACTGGCGCAAATATGCCGCAGCCGATAAGGAAGGGCAATCAAGCCTTCAATGGGGCGGTTTTATAGAAGGAATAGGTGAGTTTGATCCCCTGTTTTTTGGCATATCGCCTAAAGAAGCGGCGCATATGGACCCACAGGAGTTTCTGCTCTTGATACATGCATGGAAGGCGATGGAAGATGCAGGCTTAACAGGGCAGGTTGTATCCAGCCGCCCGACAGGAGTATTTGTCGCAGCCGGCAATACGGATACAGCTGTGGTTCCTTCCCTAATTCCAAACCGTATATCCTATGCACTTGATGTAAAAGGGCCAAGTGAATATTATGAAGCTGCCTGTTCCTCAGCTCTCGTGGCTTTGCACAGAGCTATACAATCCATTCGAAACGGCGAATGTGAGCAAGCCATTGTCGGGGCTGTGAATTTGCTGCTTTCACCAAAAGGCTTTATTGGCTTCGACTCAATGGGCTATTTGAGTGAGAAAGGACAGGCCAAATCCTTTCAAGCAGATGCAAATGGCTTTGTCAGAAGTGAAGGAGCAGGAGTTCTCATCATTAAACCATTGCAAAAAGCCATTGAAGATTCTGACCATATTTATTCGGTTATTAAAGGTTCAGGTGTATCGCATGGCGGCAGGGGAATGTCACTTCACGCGCCAAATCCGGCCGGCATGAAGGATGCAATGCTGAAGGCTTATCAAGGAGCGCAAATTGATCCCAAAACGGTGACCTATATAGAAGCACATGGGATCGCCTCTCCATTGGCAGACGCGATAGAAATAGAGGCGTTAAAGTCAGGCTGCAGTCAGCTCGAATTGGAACTTCCACAGGAAGTACGGGAGGAAGCGCCATGTTATATCAGCAGCTTAAAGCCGAGCATCGGACACGGTGAACTCGTATCAGGCATGGCTGCTCTTATGAAGGTCAGCATGGCGATGAAGCATCAAACAATACCAGGCATAACCGGATTTTCGTCTTTGAATGACCAGGTGTCAATAAAGGGCACCCGTTTCCGCGTGACTGCCGAGAATCAGCAATGGAGGGATTTAAGTGACGATGCAGGCAAAAAAATTCCGCGCAGAGCGAGTATCAACAGCTATAGCTTTGGAGGCGTAAATGCGCACGTCATTTTAGAAGAATATATTCCTTTACCAAAACCACCGGTTAGTATGAGTGAGTATGGTGCCCACATTGTGGTTCTTTCTGCAAAGAATCAAGACAGGCTAAAAGCAATTGTTCAACAGCAGCTTGACTATGTGAATAAACAACAAGCACTGCCATTACAAGATTATGCTTATACACTCCAAACCGGCCGAGAGGAAATGGAAGACCGCCTGGCGCTCGTCGTCCGCAGTAAAGAAGAACTGGTAATCGGCTTGCAAGAACACTTAGCTGCAGAAAAAGGCGATAAGCCGAAAAGTTCTATACCTGTCTTTAGCGGAAATGCAGAAAATGGCTCGTCAGATCTCGAAGCCTTGCTGGATGGTCCATTAAGAGAAATGGTGATCGAGACTTTGTTGTCTGAAAACAACCTGGAAAAGATCGCGTTTTGCTGGACAAAAGGGGTGCAAATCCCATGGGAGAAGCTTTATCAAGGAAAAGGTGCCCGCAGAATACCGTTGCCAACCTATCCATTTGAAAAGAGAAGCTGCTGGAACGGCTTTCAAGCAGTAGAGAATACGCCTTCTGTTTCACAGGATGAGCGTATCAACAACAGCAGCGATCATCACATATTCGCAAATGTACTAGGGATGGCTCCGGATGAACTGCAGCCTCATAAGCCATTGCAGCAGTATGGATTTGATTCAATTTCTTGCATACAGTTATTACAGCAATTGCAATCAAAGGTGGACCCTCTCATTGCCTTGACGGAGCTTCAAGCATGCCATACTGTTCAGGACATGATGGACTTGATCGCAAAGAAAAAGGAGGATCCATCCTTACAAAATGATCAAGCTCGCACGTTTCCGGAATTGATACCGTTAAATGACGGCAAGCGGGGGCGCCCTGTCTTTTGGTTCCATGGCGGAGTAGGAGGAGTTGAAATTTATCAGCAATTTGCACAAAAGAGCCAGCGCCCTTTTTACGGCATTCAAGCCAGAGGATTCATGACTGATTCTGCTCCTTTGCACGGAATTGAACAAATGGCTTCCTATTATATAGAGATCATTCGATCCATACAGCCTGAAGGTCCTTATGATGTAGGCGGATATTCCTTAGGCGGGATGATTGCATATGAAGTCACTCGCCAACTGCAAAGCCAAGGCCTTGCTGTCAAAAGCATGGTGATGATTGACTCTCCATATCGTTCTGAGACAAAAGAGAATGTGGCATCTATGAAAACGTCAATGCTGCAAACAATTAATACGATGCTGGCATCGATTGCGAAACGGGAAAAGCTTACGGATGTTCTCATCAGCCGTGAAGAGGTGGACATAAGCTTAGAGGATGAAGAATTCCTGTCTGAGTTGATTGACTTGGCAAAAGAACGAGGGCTAAACAAACAAGATAAGCAAATACGTGCGCAGGCTCAGCAAATGATGAAAACACAGCGTGCCTATGATTTGGAGTCGTACACTGTTAAGTCTCTCCCTGATCCTGAGACGGTAAAATGTTATTATTTCCGCAACAAAAGCAGGTCTTTCTTTGGTGATTTAGACACTTATTTCACTTTATCAAATGAAAAAGAACCGTTTGATCAAGCTGCTTATTGGGAGGAATGGGAGCGGCAAATTCCCCATTTCCACCTGGTGGATGTCGATTCTAGCAACCACTTCATGATATTAACCGAACCGAAAGCGTCAACAGCCATGTTAGAATTTTGTGAAAAGCTTTATTCAAACAGGGGAGTAGTGAATGCGAATTTCCTTAAGGCTTTCCGGAAGAAACATGAAGCGAGGGAAGAAAAAGAAACAGATGAATTGGTGAAGCGCTGAGAAAACACAAACGCCCCCTCTTTTAAAAGGGGGCGTTTTGAATGTTATTTTGAAAGTGAAACAGGGAGACTTTCTAATCCTCTTAAAAAGACATTTTTTCTCCATTGAATGTCATCAGGTGCAACCGCAAGTTCAATATCAGGAAATCTCTTCAGAAGTGCGTTAAATGCAATGTGGCCTTCCAGCCTGGCAAGAGGCGCTCCTAAGCAGAAATGAATGCCAAAACCGAAAGAAATATGTCTGTTAGGCGACCGATTTATATTTAATATTTCGGGGTTCTCGAAAAAATTCGGGTCGCGATTGGCAGATCCGATCCCTATAAAAATCATGTCTCCTCTTTTGATCGAATGCCCCTTATATGTAAAGTCTTCGATGGCCCACCGATTTGCCATCATAACGACAGGTGAGGTGTATCGCAGCAATTCTTCAACCGCTGTAGCGATCATTTCAGGATGCTGCTTGAGCTTCTCACATTCCTTCTTGTGCTGCAGCAATGCGAGTGTGCCTGAGCCGAGTAAGTTAACAGTTGTCTCAAGGCCGGCTACAACGAGCAAGAACAGCATCGAATAAAGCTCTTTTTCGCTTAGCTTGCTGCCGTTTTCCTCAGCATGCACAAGTTTGCTGATTAAATCGTCTTTTGGCTTTATTCTTCTGTCATGGATCAGCTTGGCGATATAATCTTTAAATTCACGAAGAGCCTGATTTGTCAGCTCTCTATTACCTTCAGAGGTATCAACCATCGCATTGGTCCAGATTTGAAACTGTGACCGATCTTCTTTTGGGATTCCCATCAATTCAGATATAACAATAAAAGGCAAAGGGGAAGCGAAGGATTTCATGATATCCGCTTTATTTTCTTTTTCCATTTCATCTAAAAGCTGGTCAGCAATTTGTTCAATGCTGCCGCGCAGATTTTCAATGGTTCGGGGAGTAAATGCTTGATGAACAAGTGATTTCAGGCGGGTATGGTCAGGTGTGTCTTTTGCCAGCATATGATCGGATACAAAATCGATATCTTCACTAACGTTGAGCATTTTGATTTGTTCTTGGTTCATCACATTTTTTACGTCTCTTGTAATTCGATTGTCTTTTAAAAAGGCCATACAATCATCGTATCTGGTAATTAACCAGGCCGGATATGTGGCTCCGAACCGTTTTAATTCAAATCGGTGAATGGGCTCTTCCTCTCTAAATCGTCCTAAAACTGAAAAAGGATTGTGATGAAACTCTTTACCATGCGGATGAAACATCAATTTTTCCATTTGCATTCTCCTCGCCTAATAGGGTAAATAGATGAATCAAATTGCTGAATTAGTTTACAAAAAACAGAATTGTTTGAAATGTAATCCTGTCTCTAAAACTATATATCTATTTTAGGAGTCATTCAATAGGGTGAAGAACGAAAAAGTGAAAAAACGGCTCGATATAAAGCAGCGCCTTTGCACGAAAGCTCAAAGGCGCTACGCTGTATTATTTTGATGAAAGTGACTGTCAGCTGTGCTGGATATCAATTGTATATACTGCACGATCTGTTACGACCTTCAATCCTTCGTTTTCTTGATGAATATGAATGTCACCTAATAAAGGAATCTCATAGGCATTTTGCGGAAGCGGTACGTTTCCGTCCTCAGTGAATGTTGTTCCTGCGCCTTCTAAAACAAGCTCTTCTTTCGCAACATAATCATCAGGATGATTCGTACTGCGTATAGCCACTTTTTGAAGGTGGAGAACAATCTGATCCAAGTCTGATATCTCTTCATCATGGGTCAATTCACCTTTTCTAATATCAAGCGTCTGGCCGACTTTTGATTCCAGCCATTGAGAAAGCTGTGTATTCGTGTGTGCCATCAATATTCCTCCTTTTGATCTACACGATACTATTCCCAATTGCTGCATCTTTTACACGGAAAAGAGCCGCCTCACTCTTTATGTATGAAACAATTCGCTGTTGAGAGCCTTGATATAGCGTACGGCAGAACGCTGGACCGCTTCGCCGGCATTTTCTTTGACAACTTTAGAAAAAGCATTGTAAAGCCGGTTGAATTGAAGCGGTTTTACTTTGGCTGCTATTTCT
Organism: Bacillus sp. 204(2023); assembly: GCF_037027505.1. Lineage (NCBI taxonomy): Bacteria > Bacillati > Bacillota > Bacilli > Caryophanales > Bacillaceae > Bacillus > Bacillus sp. 204(2023). Next base: position 543,670 of record NZ_JAXCHE010000002.1, read on the forward strand.
TCAACTTTGGAGGCGGGAAGGGGAATGAGATTTGGGTAGCTGTACATAAAGCTGACCCAGTTTCGGTCCGCCGCAACCGTAATGATATCTCCCGTCAATAGACAGCCTTTCCCTTCATTGCCCTTGCTCCAATGCAAAACAGCACCACCTTTAAAATGTCCGCCCAGTCGGTAAAGGTCCAGTCCCGGCTTTACGTTGAGCGATTCCCCTGACCAGAAGTGAATGTGATTGCTTGGCCTTGTCACCCATTCTTTATCATCCTCATGGATATAGATCGGGGCCTGAAATGCTTCAGCCCACTCAACCTGAGTAGAGTAATAATGCGGATGAGACAAGGCGATGGCTTGAATACCGCCTAATCCGTTGATTTGGTCAATTGTCTTTTGGTCAAGATATGTCATACAATCCCACAGCACATTGAAGCCATTATGCTGGATAAGATGGGCTGTTTGTCCGATCGCAAACTCTGGTTCAGTTTTGATGCTGTAAAGATGCTCTTCTTCCTTTTGGAGGATGTTTTGAAGGTTTCCTTTCTCACGCATGTCTTCAAGGGTTGTCCAACTTTGTCCATCGGGATGAATATACTGTCTTTCATCCTCGCAAATCAGACACGAGTTGGGCGGATCTACAGTCTGTGCATGTTGCACACCGCATGTATTGCAGATATAATATGGCACTTTCTTCACTTCCTTCATCTATTTTCCATTATTTTACCTTATTATTATGAATATTCAAATGGAAAAACCGGCAGTTCTGCTGAGAGAGAATTGCCGGCTTTTTGGTGCTTTTTATTGGCCGGGAACGGAATTTTCTGCGTTGACAGCGCCCGCTCCGTAGATATTCGGATCTTCATCTTTCCATTTGTCCGTGCCGTTTTTCAAAAGCTCTTTTACTTCATCAGGGGTAAGATCCGGGTTTTGCTGAAGAATTAAAGCTGCGATTCCTGCGCAAATCGGTGTTGCCATCGAGGTTCCTGACATTGTAAAGTACTGAGACCCTACACGGCTTGACTTTTGGAGCTTATCAATATAAGAATTCGGAGAGCGAAGGGAAATAATATTAACACCCGGCGCTAAAATATCGGGCTTTTCTTTCCCGTATACTGTCGGGCCGCGGCTTGAGAAGGAAGCGACAGTATCATCATCGCTGCTTGCAGTATTGTTATCGTCAAGCGCACCTACTGTAATCACCTTTTCGCTCACGCCCGGGCTTGCAATGGTCTGCGAATCAGGGCCTGAGTTTCCGGCAGCGACACAGACGACAATCCCTGCGTTCCACGCTTCTTCAACCGCTCTGACTAACGGATCTTCCTGTTCATGATCATATCTAAGGGCATCGCCCCCAAGCGACATACTAATAATATCAATCGGTTCATCGGGGTTGTCCTCATTGTATTGAATACACCACTCAACACCCTCTATAATATCTGCTAACGTTCCTGAACCCTGCTTGTTTAATACCTTTACACCGATGAGATTGGCTTCCGGTGCAGGTCCGCGGTATTGACCGGAAGAGGATGCACCGCTGCTTGCGACATCACCTGCACAGTGTGTACCATGACCATTATCATCGTACGGCTCTGTTTTTTGATTGACCATGTCCGCGAATCCGATAATTCTGCCTTCTAGATCAGGATGCGGGTAGATTCCTGTATCGACAACAGCGACAGTAACACCTTTTCCTGTCAGGGTTTGCCCGTTTCTGACGACTTCCTTCGCATGGCTTGCTTCGGTTGCCGTGTCTAAAAGCGCTTTGACTTCGCGGTTTAAATACACTTTACGGATATTGCTGCATTCAGAGAGAAGGGAATGTAATGCTGAAGGAGTAACCTCGGCGCTACAGCAGTTGATTTTGTTGAAGCGGCTTTTTAGCTTGCTGCGTTTTTCTTTTTGCAGCACCTCTCCAGCCATTTGAAAGCCGGTCTCGTGACAGCCTTCCTCAAATTCGATAATGACTGACATTTTTTTTCTGTTTTGCAATTTGGTTTCGAAAAATTTATGCAAGAAGCAAGGAGTCCATTTGAAGGGCTTGTAAAGCTGCAATACGGTTTCCCGTAACGGCCAATCTAGCTTGTGAGCATTTGCTCTCACCATTTGTACCATAGAGTACCCAAACATGTATTTTCCTCCTATTATAAGGTTCTCTGTATACTCTATGAACAGATGATAGGTTTTGTAAGTTTGTTTGTCCTCTATAAGAGACAGACAAGAGTTTGTTTTTCTGAATCTTTCGCATTAGATACGATAGATTCAGAAGTTGAGGAAATCATTGGGGATTGATAAGGAACGTTTGTTCGTATTATAATGTGATCATATCAAACTGGGAAGGGGAGAGCAACCGTATGAATTTCTACTTGCACCGATCTTTGGAAAGCCAAATGCCAATCAGCATTATATATATGAAGAAAGACGGAACGATTAGTAAAAGAACGATTATTGTAAGACAGAAAAGCAAAACGAAAATCAAAGCATTTTGTTTTTCGAAACAACAGATCAGAACATTTTTATTGGACTCTATCCTCTCCTGTGACTTTGTGAGAACAAATAAGCAAAATCTCTATTCTGCAGGCCGGTAACAGCTGTCCGTCTCAGCAATCGGGCAGTCTGTTACTAAAACCCTCCTTAAACCTATATACATTTATTTGCCAAGTGAGGTTGTTCCTACCTTTTTTGTCTTTCCTCTCAACCTTTTTTCACTCTTATTTGAAATGAACCGCTAATAACCGTGACAATCAATTGATTTTTTGAAACCGGGAACTTTTTCACTGATGATATTGTGTATACAATGGTAAGATAAAACCTATTGGCTAAACCTCATATAATGAACCGCGCCATTCTTATGAAAGGAGTTAAACATGAGAAGATTTTTACTAAATGTCATATTAGTCTTAGCCATTGTCTTGTTCTTGAGATATGTTCATTACTCATTGGAACCTGAACCATCAAATCAGCCAGATACATATTCAAATTTCAGCAGCTTGGCAGAGAATGAGAGCCCAGCCGATTACGATATTTCATATAATGAGAAAATAGGAAGCAAAGTCTTAATTATGTCTCCGCATGGCGGAAGAATTGAAGGCGGAGTAAGTGAGCTTGTTCGTTATTTCAATAATGAATACTCTACATACCTGTTTGAAGGGTTGAAGTCCCACGATAACCAAACGCTGCACATTACAAGCACCAACTTTGATGAGCCATTGGCAAAAAAGAAAATCAAGGAGCATCAATATGTGGTGGCTTTTCACGGATATAAAGGGGAGAACAAGAATACGCTTGTAGGGGGAACAGACCGAAAGCGGGCGAAAATGATTGTGAGAGCCCTTGAGCGGAGAGGGTTTTCCGCTGAGTTAGCGTCGTCTAAAAGCGGTCTTGCTGGATTGAATGCCGAAAACATTAATAACCAAGGGGAAACGGGGCTAAGTATCCAGCTGGAAATCAGCCGTGAGCAGCGAGAAGCATTTTTTGATGATTTTTATTATAAAAATAGAAAATACACAAAGAATAGTGAATTTTATGCTTATGTCAGTGCGATCAAAGGTGTCCTGGAAAAAGAGTATTCGTAACAAGCAGATCAGAAGACAAAATAAGAGAAGATCAGTAGACTGAAATAGGATAAAAAAGGAGGCAAAACAATGGCAGATCATCATTTTTATTTAAAAGCGAATTGGCCGGGTAACCGCAATGATGTCGGTACGATTGAAAGCGGAAACCTGATCACATCGATTTCCATTCCTAAAGAAATGGATGGCCCGGGAGAAGGGACCAACCCAGATGAAATGCTTCTCGGGGCGGCAGCGACCTGTTACATTATTACACTTGCAGCGATGATGGAGAGAAGCGGGCTGGAAAAAGAAGACTTACAGATGGAGTCAGAAGGCATTGTGGACGTCACAAAAGGAGTCTTTACATACAAAAAGATCATTCACCGTCCCTCTGTCGTGCTTAAACATGATGCTTCACAAGACGACGTCGCATTGGCGCACAAGCTTTGTAAAAAAGCGGAGTCGTCATGCATGATTTCGCGTGCAATTCAAGGAAATGTCGAGCTGCAGCTTGAAGCCTCTGTGAAACTGGGTGGAGAATAAAGAAAACAGACGGTCACTCACAGACCGTCTGTTTTTTATCTTCAGCGTGGGCTTTCGATTGATTTAGCACGACCACGCCTGCAATGACAAGCGTGAGACCGAATACACCTTTTAAACTGATGGTTTCGCCAAAAAGCAAAAACCCGACAATTGCTGTAAGTGCGGTACCAATGCCCGACCATGTTGCATACGCGCTTGATAAGTCAATTGTTTTTAAAGAAAAGCTTAGAAACGTAAAAGCAGAAAGAAATCCGACTATGACTCCGGCAATGGGCCAGGCTTGTGTAAATCCTTCTGAAAGCTTCAGCATCGTGCTCCCAAACACTTCAGATACAATGGCGAGAGCCAAATAAAGCAATCCTCTCATCTTCATCACTCCTTTACTGCCAATTAAGTAACACGACCCCTGATAGTAATAAAAGAATCCCGATAAGCCCTTTGGCATTCAGATCTTCCTTGAACCATTTTACTCCGATCACTGTCGTCAGCACCGTGCCTGCCCCGCTCCAAGTCGCATAGGAGAGGCTCAGGGGAATATGGTTTAAAGTCAGGGACAGCATATAAAAGGCGAGGGAATAGCCAATAACGACCAAAGCACTTGGCTTCCACTTTTTGAAGCCATCAGATACTTTCAGCATGGCTGCTCCTATCGATTCCGAACATATGGCAATCGTGAGGAATATATATCCTATCAACATCATGAATTCTCCTCACTATATTTTTAGATTAGAAAAAACTTCAGCTAGAAAAATATTAGTGTATGCCTATGTATGAGTCAAGAGATTCATTTTCACACACTTAAAAAGACCCCTTTTTAAGGGGTCTTTTGCGTTTAATAATAATAAGGGAACGGGGCATACGGATAATAGGGGTATCCATACAAATAAGGATTAAATAAAGCGCTTCCTATAAGCCCGCCTGCAAGGCCGCCGATAAACGGTCCTCCAAAAAATCCGAATGGCCGGCCAAAACCAAATCCATAACCAAATCCGGGTCTTCCAAACCCGTAACCGAACCCGAACGGTCTTCCAAACCCAAATGGTCTCCCGAATCCGAACGGTCTTCCAAATATTCTTGTATCTTCAGGGCTGAAATTTTCTAACTCGTTCATGTTTTCTTTCCTCCTGTAATAAAGTGTAGATGATGCAGTGTATTCACCCTGCCCGGATTTGATTGGGCGAATCGAGGAAAAGGAGGATGTGAACACATTGGGCCTGTATCAGTCTGACTGGTCAAAAGCACCGCCCCACGCACATGCTTATCATGTCAAAACAACGAGAGAACAGGGCCATTATCATCTCATTGAAGGGTTTACTCAGCCGGCAAACGGATCAAATACCGATCAGCATACACATTACTATACAGGGATCACTTCATTTGAAAACGGCCATTTTCATCGGTATTACGGAATCTCAGGGCCGGCGATTCCCTTAGCAGATGGCACACATTATCATGAAATCGAAGAAACGACGTATCTGGCCTATAACGAGCCGATTGAGATCCAGTACGGAGGGGTTGTGTACGATCCCGGAGATGACAGAAGAAAAACGCATCGTCATACCCTGAAAGGAAAGACAAGGGAAATTGTCGGCAATGAGCCGCTCGGCTGGTAGAAGGATGTTTACCGATGCAAAAAAAGGGCAAAATGGATAGGTGGTTGTCCATGTTGAATGCTATAATGGGGGGAGATTTATAAAAGAGAGTGATACATATTGAATAATACGAAGCAGCCCGTTGTCATTTTAGTCGGACCGACGGCAGTGGGGAAAACCAATTTAAGTATTCAGCTAGCCAAATCCTTAAACGCGGAAATTATCAGCGGAGATTCGATGCAGATTTATAAAGGGATGGATATTGGAACAGCTAAAATTACCGAACAGGAGATGGAGGGAGTGCCCCATCATCTGATTGACATTTTAGATCCCCAAGACTCTTTCTCTACTGCCGATTATCAAAGCTTAGTAAGAAATAAAATCAGCGAGATTGCAAATAGAGGAAAGCTTCCGATGATTGTCGGCGGTACAGGGCTTTATATACAATCTGTGCTTTACGATTATACATTTACGGAAGAGGCAAATGATCCCGTGTTTCGAGAGAGCATGCAAATGGCTGCTGAGCGGGAAGGCGCTGACTTTCTTCATGCCAAACTTGCTGCAGCAGATCCCGAGGCAGCAGCTGCGATTCATCCGAATAATACAAGAAGAGTCATTCGCGCACTGGAAATTTTACATACGTCCGGAAAAACGATGTCCCAGCATTTGAAGGAACAAAAACGAGAACTTCTGTACAATGCAGTGTTAATTGGCCTGACAATGGATAGAGACACGCTTTACGAAAGAATTAATCAGCGGGTCGATTTGATGATGGAGTCAGGCCTTCTTCCGGAAGTGAAACGCTTATACGACAAGAACGTGAGAGACTGTCAATCAATACAGGCGATAGGCTATAAAGAGCTGTATGCATATTTTGACGGTTTTGTGACACTTTCCGATGCTGTCGAACAGCTAAAGCAGAACTCGAGGCGGTATGCGAAACGCCAGCTGACGTGGTTTCGCAACAAAATGCAGGTCACATGGTTCGATATGACACCGCCTGTTGATATGGAGCTGAAAAAAAAGGAAATTTTCACACATATAGCAGGAAAACTCGAACTTTAATCGAAACTGTATGATATAGAGAATCAAGGAGGACGAAACATGAAACCGATTAATATTCAGGATCAGTTTTTGAATCAAATCCGGAAAGAAAATACGTATGTCACTGTTTTTTTGCTGAACGGCTTTCAGTTGCGGGGCCAGGTGAAAGGCTTTGATAACTTTACCGTATTGTTGGAATCGGAAGGTAAGCAGCAGCTTATATATAAACATGCGATCTCAACGTTTGCGCCGCAAAAAAACGTCCAGCTTGAACTCGAATAGATCAAAAAATGCCATGTCAAGACATGAGGAAAGGCTGCCGGGGGTTCCCGGCGGCCATTTTTAACATGAATCCACTTTTGCTCCAAGCTTTTTGTGTAAGCTGACCATGCCAAGGCACGGTCTTTTTTTATGAGAACAACATACAGAAGTAAAAATGGTATATTATGTATAAAATGAATTTGGGAGTGATCGACCTTGTTTGAAAGTGAAGCAGAACTGAGACGAATCAGGATTGCACTTGTATGGATAGCTGTTTTTTTACTGTTCGGGGCGTGCGGGAATCAAGAAACCATTATTGAAACAGACAGCGGCAATTCAGACTATGAAATGCCTCAACCCACCTCGTTTCCGCTTGAACATAATCATTTTGGCGTTATGGAGGACGGCTATATCAAAATTTATGAGTATAATGAGTCCCGCAATGAGGTAAAGCTGAAGAAAGAATACGCGGATGATGAGCTTGAATAAAATTCACAAGCATTCGAATTTACAAAGCGGATGCCAGCGGCTAAACTAAATACAGACACAGATCAAACAGAGGGTGAAAACATGAAGCATAAAGTGATCGTGAATCATTGGGAAGAAATTTGCGAAGATGATTCTTGCTATGAATACGGAACAAGTATCATTGTGAACGGAAAAGAATTAATCAGAGAAGCGTCAATTATCACTGCTTTGAAGGCGGTTTTAGAAGAGATCGGCGCGGATGTTGAAATAGAAGAAACAGTAGAGAGCGAAAAATGCTGTGATAGCTTAAGAAAAAAAAATCTAGACTACTAAGCAGTTTTTTTTCATGTTATGATATACATCGGCTAAAAAACGACACCCCGAGTAGGACGAGAGATGATTCTCGTTCTGCTCTCTTTTTTGGGCCCTAATGAGTCTGCCCATTTGCCTGATTTGATCAAAATATGAATTTTTCATAAAAACGAATCTATATATTGTGTTTTTGCTAGAGGGTAGTATACTATATATAGTGTTAGTGATGAGAGATTCATATTTTTTGATAGGTCGTGATAAAACGTGGTACAAATCATATTTGATTCGAAAACAGGGAATGTTCAGCGGTTTGTGAATAAAACAGGCTTTCAGCAGATACGCAAGGTGGACGAAATGGACCACGTGGACACTCCGTTTGTTTTGGTCACCTACACGACAAACTTCGGCCAGGTACCGGCATCAACACAATCATTTCTCGAAAAATACGCCCATCTCTTATTAGGAGTCGCTGCGAGCGGCAACAAAGTATGGGGCGATAACTTTGCAAAAAGCGCCGATACCATTTCAAGACAATATCAGGTGCCGATCTTGCACAAATTTGAACTCAGCGGCACATCTAAAGACGTTGAATTGTTTACTCAGGAGGTAGAAAGAGTTGTCACAAAATCAAGTGCCAAAATGGATCCAGTTAAATAACGAAATCATGATCCAAAAAGATGGAAAATTCCAGTTTGATAAGGATAAAGAGGCTGTACATAGCTATTTTGTAGACTATATCAATCAAAACACAGTGTACTTTCACGATTTAAAAGAGAAGCTGGATTATTTGATTGAAAATCAATACTACGAAGAGGAGTTCTTAAGCCTTTATTCTTTTGAGGACATTAAAGAAGTGTTTAAGACAGCTTACGCAAAGAAGTTTCGTTTTCCTTCCTTCATGAGTGCGTTTAAATTCTATAATGACTATGCTTTGAAAACGAATGACAAGAAAAGAATCCTCGAGCGTTATGAGGACCGGATCTCAATTGTTGCGCTGTTCTTCGCAAACGGCGACACTGAGAAAGCAAAGGAATATGTGCACCTGATGATCAATCAGGAATATCAGCCGAGCACACCGACATTTTTGAATGCCGGCAGAAAACGCCGCGGAGAACTTGTGAGCTGCTTCTTGCTGGAAGTCAATGATTCCTTAAACGACATTTCAAGAGCGATCGATATCTCCATGCAGCTTTCTAAATTGGGCGGAGGGGTTTCTCTTAACCTGTCCAAGCTTCGCGCGAAAGGTGAAGCCATCAAAGATGTTGAGAATGCGACAAAAGGCGTTGTAGGCGTCATGAAGCTTCTTGATAACGCGTTCCGTTACGCTGACCAAATGGGACAAAGACAAGGATCCGGCGCGGCGTATTTAAACATTTTCCACCGCGATATCAATGATTTTCTTGATACGAAAAAGATTTCTGCGGATGAAGATGTGCGTGTCAAAACGCTTTCGATCGGTGTTGTCATTCCGGATAAGTTCGTTGAGCTTGCACGTGAGGACAAAGCGGCTTATGTATTCTATCCGCACACGATTTATAAAGAGTACGGCCAGCATATGGATGAGATGGACATGAACGAAATGTACGACAAGTTTGTCGACAACCCTCGGGTGAAAAAGGAAAAAATCAACCCGCGGAAATTGCTTGAAAAACTGGCGATGCTTCGTTCTGAATCAGGCTATCCATACATCATGTTCCAAGATAACGTGAATAAAGTGCATGCGAATAACCATATTTCCAAGGTGAAATTTTCTAACCTTTGCTCTGAAGTGCTGCAGGCATCTCAAGTTTCTTCATACACAGACTATGATGAAGAAGATGAAATCGGTCTGGATATTTCCTGCAACCTGGGTTCGCTTAACATTCTCAATGTCATGGAGCATAAATCAATCGAAAAGACAGTCAAGCTTGCGACCGACTCTTTAACACACGTGTCTGAAACAACTGACATCCGTAATGCGCCTGCTGTAAGACGGGCAAACAAAGCGATGAAATCAATCGGCCTCGGTGCTATGAACCTTCACGGCTATCTTGCGCAAAACGGCATTGCGTATGAAAGTCCGGAAGCGCGTGACTTTGCAAACACGTTCTTTATGATGGTGAACTTCTACTCCATCCAGCGTTCTGCGGAAATCGCAAAAGAGAAGGGCGAAACGTTTGATCAATATGAAGGCTCAACCTATGCGACAGGTGAATACTTTGACAAATACGTTTCTACTGATTTCTCACCGAAATATGAAAAAATAGCTAATCTGTTTGAAGGTATGCATATCCCGACGACAGAGGACTGGAAAAAGCTAAAAGCATTTGTGGCTGAACACGGTATGTATCACAGCTACAGATTATGCATTGCGCCGACAGGCTCTATCTCATACGTTCAATCAAGCACGGCGTCTGTTATGCCGATTATGGAACGGATTGAAGAACGAACATACGGCAACTCAAAAACGTACTACCCAATGCCTGGGCTTGCATCTAATAACTGGTTCTTCTATAAAGAAGCCTACGATATGGACATGTTCAAGGTTGTGGATATGATCGCCACTATCCAGCAGCACATTGATCAGGGAATCAGCTTTACATTATTCTTAAAAGACACAATGACGACCCGTGATTTAAACCGAATCGATCTGTATGCACATCATAGAGGAATTAAAACCATTTACTATGCAAGAACGAAAGATACTGGGCAAGACAGCTGCCTTTCTTGTGTTGTTTGATTAAAGGAGAGTTTATAGTGACAAAAATTTATGACGCAGCAAACTGGTCAAAGCATGAAGACGATTTTACCCAAATGTTCTATAACCAAAACGTGAAACAGTTCTGGCTTCCGGAAGAGATTGCTTTAAACGGCGATCTCCTCACATGGAAGTACCTCGGAAAAAATGAGCAGGACACTTATATGAAGGTACTGGCCGGACTTACGCTTCTTGATACAGAACAGGGGAATACGGGGATGCCGATCGTGGCTGAACACGTAGATGGCCACCAGCGGAAAGCGGTGCTGAACTTTATGGCGATGATGGAGAACGCTGTCCATGCGAAGTCGTACTCTAATATTTTCATGACCCTTGCACCGACTGAAACGATCAATGAAGTATTTGAATGGGTTAAACAAAATAAATATTTGCAGAAAAAAGCGCAAATGATTGTCGGGCTTTACAAAGCCATTCAAAAAGATGATGAAATTTCACTGTTCAAAGCGATGGTTGCTTCCGTCTATCTGGAAAGCTTCCTTTTCTACAGCGGTTTCTATTATCCGTTATATTTCTACGGACAAGGAAAACTGATGCAAAGCGGTGAGATCATTAACCTGATCCTTCGTGACGAAGCGATTCACGGCGTGTATGTCGGTCTCCTTGCTCAGGAAATTTATAATAAACAGACAGAAGAGAAAAAAGCAGAGCTTCGTGAATTTGCGATCGACCTCCTGAATCAGTTATATGAAAATGAGCTTGAGTATACAGAGGACTTGTACGATCAAGTCGGGCTCTCACATGATGTAAAGAAATTCATCCGCTATAATGCGAATAAAGCGCTGATGAACCTTGGATTTGATCCATACTTCGAAGAGGAAGACATTAATCCGATCGTTTTAAACGGATTAAACACAAAAACAAAATCGCATGACTTCTTCTCTATGAAGGGGAATGGTTATAAAAAAGCGACAGTTGAGCCGCTCAAAGATGATGACTTTTATTTTGAAGATGAAAAAGAGCAGATATAATATCTGCTCTTTTCGGCTTGAAGGTTCAAATGAGGAGGACGCAGTACCCATGGGAAAAATGGACGAAATGATTTTAGTTGCCCCGCGCGATGATGTGTTTAAGAAAGAAAGCTTAACCTTCCAGGGCGTGTACAGTGAAGATAGCAGAGTAGCCGAAATCATGGCTCAGATTGAAGCGGCCTATCGTGAAATGAGAAGAGGGGACGCAGAAGAAGATCCGCGTTTCAAGCAGCCGATACCTTATGTCGTCATTAAGCGTGAAGATGAAGTTTTTCTTTACGAGCGGCTGGCTGGTGGCGGTGAATCACGACTGCACAACAAGCTTTCTCTCGGCTTTGGCGGTCATATGAACGCCATCGAAGGGGCAGCTTCATTTGCTGAAGTCTTAAAGCTGAACACAGACCGTGAGCTTGAGGAAGAACTGCAAATAAATGAAGAAGATAAACAGGCGATTGTCACACTGGGATTGATCAATGATGATGAAAACAGTGTTGGCAAAGTGCATATCGGTATTCTTTCTGCGCTTCAATTAAAGCCTGGCGCACAAGTGGAAGTGAAGGAGAAAGAACAAATTGCGGGTAAATGGATGAAAGTTTCTGAATTAAAACAGGATGACATCTACAACCGTCTGGAAACATGGTCACAGTTTGTTGTTGATATTCTTGAATAAAAAAACCCGGTTTCTCGCGATGAGGAGCCGGGTTTTTTTATGAGACGCTCGTCCCCGTCTCGGCTATGATTCTAGGATCACAATAGCGTCAAAGCCGGCATTTTTCGCTCTGGCAGCGAGGGTGTCTGCATTGTCTTTGGATGAAAATGCGCCAATCTGCACTTTGTATAATCCGTCCTTTAAAAGGACAATCGAGTCAAAACCTTTGGCTTCGGCTTTACTTGCGAGCGAGTCGGCATTCGCTTTGACTTTAAATGCGCCGATTTGAACCTTATATAATCCTGAGCTGGAAGTCTTTTTAAGGTTAAAGGCTTGCTCCAGCCCGTTTGCATGTCCTCTCGCTAAGCTTTGAATAAAACTGCTCGTTTTCAGCTTATTTGCATCGGCAACGGTATCAATGAAGCCGTTCTCGGTCAAGAGGGCAGGCATTGCCGACTCCCTTAGGACGTGGAAGTTCGCTGTTTTTTTGCCGCGATCGGCAAAGTCGACAGCTTGTATCACTTCAGAGTGAATTGTCGATTGATAAGTCGTCGTCGGGGCTCCTACACCTGGATAAATATAGCTTTCAAAACCTGTGCCTCCCCCGGAATTAACGTGAATGGACAAAAGGAAATCTGCTCCCCAGTTATTTGCGGCATTTGTCCGGTCGTTTAAGCTGACATATTGGTCGCTTGTCCGGCTCAGCAGCAAAGAAACGCCTTCATATTCATTAGTTAATATCGTACGTAAGGCTAAAGCGATTTGCAGGGTTAACGTTTTTTCCTGAAGGCCATTACCTGTTGCGCCTGGATCAGACCCGCCATGGCCAGGATCAATAAAAATTTTAACCATTTTTCATCACCTCATTACAGGATATGAAAAAACACGGCTTCTGCTTGTACGATTATCATTCAACTGAAAAATGAGGAAATAACCCTTTCACATCCGAAATTATTTCTCGGGAAAGCGCACAATTCAACATGAAGCGACAGCAGATACGGTCCGACATGAAATATGTGCATATGCCATATGTTTGTACTATGGGTTCGGTTAATCTGCACTGAGTCCTGCTGGTTTTAAGCTTTGCGTTCATAAGCATTTGAAACGTAAATTGATGAGAAAAGCTCCTTTCATTAAAGACACCACTTTATAAATCGAAAAAAAGAAAAACACTTCAGGTATCTTAGGGCGGGTAATACGCTTCGTACAAAAAACAGCCCGTTGCATGAAAAAAGGATTGGCGAATGAAGAAAATAATGAGAAAAAGAAGTTCATCATAATACTCTGACAAAATGATTAAAAACAAAATCTCATGGTTTGTCCACCCCATGTCCGTGAATACAATAAGAAATAAAGTATTTCTCGGGAAAGCGCAGGATTCCTTATTGTTCCCGAAAAAAGCAATTGTTTCGACACATGATAGGCGTTTGTCACAATCGGCATCCGCTTGAATATCATATAGAGAGAACAGAGAGGTGAAGATGTTGGAGCGCGCTGTGACTTATAAAAACAACGGACAGATCAACATTATTCTGAACGGGCAAAAGCAGGTGCTGACGAATGCTGAGGCAGAGGCGGAATATCAGGCTGCATTGCAAAAAAACGAAGCAAAGCACGGCATTTTGAAGGAAATCGAAAAAGAGATGAGCGCATTAGTTGGGATGGAGGAAATGAAACGCAACATCAAGGAAATATACGCCTGGATTTTTGTGAACCAAAAACGCGCGGAGCAAGGCTTGAAGGTTGGAAAGCAAGCGCTGCACATGATGTTTAAAGGAAATCCGGGAACGGGAAAAACGACGGTTGCACGGCTCATCGGCAAGCTGTTCTTTGAAATGAATGTCCTGTCAAAAGGCCACTTAATAGAAGCGGAGCGGGCAGACCTGGTCGGGGAGTATATCGGACACACCGCCCAAAAGACGAGAGATTTAATCAAAAAGTCATTAGGTGGCATTTTGTTTATAGACGAAGCCTACTCGCTGGCAAGAGGCGGCGAAAAGGACTTTGGGAAAGAAGCGATCGACACACTTGTAAAGCATATGGAAGACAAACAGCATGAGTTTATTTTGATACTCGCCGGATATTCACGGGAAATGGATCATTTTCTCTCGTTAAATCCCGGACTCCAATCAAGATTTCCCATCTCCATTGATTTTCCGGATTATTCTGTGACCCAGCTCATGGAGATTGCGAAACGAATGATCGATGAAAGGGAATACCAGCTCAGTCAAGAAGCTGAATGGAAATTGAAAGATTACTTAATGACAGTGAAAAGCACGACAAGTCCCATTAAATTCAGCAATGGACGTTTTGTCAGAAATGTGATCGAAAAATCGATCAGAGCACAAGCCATGAGGCTTTTAATGGGAGACCAATACTTAAAAAGCGACTTGATGACCATCAAAAGCCAAGATCTTTCCATTAAAGAAGAAGCATCTGGATCTGCATAGACCTCTCAGTTTTTGAGAGGTCTGTTTTTTGCTCGTATTTCCGCTTTTCAAAGCAATCGATTTGTGGTATACACATGCAGGGTTTGGTATGATAATACTACTGCCCAATATGCAAAAGAAAGGAACATCCATTTGAACGAACAAGAAACGATTCAGGAGAAAGCCATTTTAGTCGGATGTCAGCTGCCGCATATCACGGATGAGCATTTTGAAAATTCTATGGAAGAGCTAGCATCTCTGACAAAAACAGCAGACGGAAAAGTACTGACCAGCGTCACACAAAAACGGAACAGGGCTGACGCCGCTACATATATAGGAAAAGGGAAGGTAGAAGAGCTGAAGGCACTAGTGGAAGAGCTTGAAGCTGATCTCCTCATCTTTAATGATGAACTGTCGCCAAGTCAGCTGAAGTCATTGGCAACAGCAATTGAAGTGAAGATGATTGACCGCACGCAATTGATATTAGATATTTTTGCAAAGCGGGCGAGAACGAGAGAAGGCAAACTTCAAATTGAGCTGGCTCAGCTGCAATATGCACTGCCGCGTCTGACGGGACAAGGGATCAACCTTTCCCGGCAAGGCGGAGGAATTGGGGCAAGAGGTCCCGGGGAAACGAAACTGGAAACCGACCGCCGCCATATCAGAAATCGCATTCATGAAATCAACACACAGCTTTCCACTGTCATTCGCCATAGAAGCCGATACCGTGAAAGAAGAAAGAAAAACGGTGTGCTTCAAATTGCGCTTGTCGGCTATACAAACGCAGGGAAATCAACATGGTTCAACCGCCTGACGAGTGCTGACAGCTATGAAGAAGACCTCCTGTTTGCCACGCTCGATCCGATGACCAGAAAAATGGTCCTGCCAAGCGGCTACAGTGTTCTTCTTTCAGATACAGTAGGATTTATTCAGGATCTTCCGACGACATTGATTGCTGCATTCCGCTCAACGCTTGAGGAAGTAAAAGAAGCGGATTTGATCCTGCATTTAATTGATTCTTCAAATGAGGATTATGTGGGACATGAAAAAACAGTGCTTGGGCTTCTTGAGGAGCTTGAAGCAGATGATATCCCGATGCTGACGGCTTACAATAAACGTGATCAAAAACTGCCTGATTTTATACCGTCCGCCGGAAGGGATCACATTATGGTCAGTGCGAAATTTGAGGACGACGCTGCAGCCTTTAAAGAAGCGATTCAGCGCTATTTGCGCCAAGAACTGTTAACGTCTTTTGAAGCACATGTGCCGGCAAGTGAAGGGAAGCTCCTTTCCAGAGTCAAATCGGAAACGATGGTAGACCGCTTCTATTTTAATGAAGAAAATGAACAGTATGACGTATCCGGCTATGTCCAAGAAGAGCAAAGTATCATCGGTGAATTAAAGAAGTATATGTAGGAAGGAAATATAAAGACATGTTTGACACATTAACACACGGAGAATTATTGAAGAAAACGGCAATGGAAGTGGAAGCGGACATTGCCGGCATTCATAAACAAATAGAAGAAATCAGCGAGCGAAATGAGTGGAGAGTGCTTCAAAGCTATAGAAAACACAAAGTAAGCGACACTCATTTCACGCCGTCTACTGGATACGGCTATGATGATATCGGAAGAGACACGCTTGAAAGCATATATGCGGATGTGTTTGGCGGAGAAGCGGGGCTTGTAAGGCCGCAAATCATTTCAGGCACACATGCCATTTCGATTGCTTTGTTCGGTGTCCTCAGACCGGGGGACGAGCTCCTTTATATCACGGGCAAGCCGTATGATACGCTAGAGGAAATTGTGGGCGTCAGGGGTGGAGAAAACGCTGGATCGTTAAAGGATTTTCAAATCGGCTATAATGCGGTTGATCTGACGAAAGACGGAAAGATAGACTATGATGCAGTCGCCGCTGCGATCAATCCGAAGACCAAAGTAATCGGCATTCAGCGCTCAAAAGGATATGCGAATCGCCCTTCTTTCTTAATTAGTGAAATAAAAGAAATGATCCGTTTTGTAAAAGAAATCAATGAAAACCTGATCGTCTTTGTGGACAACTGTTACGGAGAATTTGTGGAAGAGCTTGAGCCTTGCCATGTCGGAGCCGATCTGATGGCGGGATCTCTCATTAAAAATCCGGGCGGCGGCCTTGCGAAAACAGGCGGCTACCTCGTCGGAAAAGCGAAATGGATTGAAGCTTGCTCATACCGTATGACGTCACCCGGCATCGGCAGAGAAGCGGGGGCATCTCTTTACTCGCTCCAAGAAATGTACCAAGGCTTCTTTTTGGCGCCTCATGTTGTGTCTCAAAGTTTAAAGGGAGCGGTGTTTACAGCGAGATTCCTTGAAAAACTCGGCTTCACTTCAAACCCGAAATGGGATGCGAAAAGAACGGATTTAATACAATCCGTTGAGTTTTCAGACAGAGAAAAGATGGTTGCTTTTTGCCAGGCTATTCAATATGCATCGCCAATCAATGCTCATGTGACGCCTTATCCAGCCTACATGCCGGGATACGAAGATGATGTCATTATGGCAGCAGGAACGTTTATTCAAGGAGCAAGCATCGAATTATCAGCTGATGGCCCTATCCGCCCGCCGTATGTAGCGTATGTTCAGGGAGGATTAACCTATTCGCATGTGAAGAATGCCATATGCAGTGCAGTGGATTCATTGATGGAAAAGCAATTAATTTAAATTTTTTAAAAATTTCTCTGGATTTGATGTTAAGAATCCTTACATCGTATTGACACATAATATAACATCACCTATAATGAAACTAAGTTAAGAAAAGGAGGAAATTGAGATGAGTGATAATATTCGCCGCTCAATGCCTTTATTTCCAATAGGAATTGTCATGCAGTTAACTGAGTTATCAGCAAGACAAATTCGATATTATGAGGAGAATGGACTGATATTTCCAGCCAGAAGTGAAGGGAATAGACGATTATTTTCATTTCATGATGTAGATAAACTGTTAGAAATCAAGCACCTGATAGAACAAGGTGTAAACATGGCAGGAATTAAACAGATTCTGGCGAAAGCCGAAGCCGAGCCAGAACAAAAACAAAGCGAGAAGACGAAAAAACCAATGAAACATGATCTGTCCGATGACGAACTGAGACAGCTCCTGAAAAACGAGCTCATGCAAGCCGGCCGTTTTCAAAGAGGGAATACATTCCGTCAAGGCGACATGTCCCGCTTCTTTCATTAATCCGTTAGCAACTGTTTTGCTATATACATTTACCTTTTAAGAGGAGGAATTTTACCAAATGGCAAAGTACACTAGAGAAGATATCGAAAAATTAGTAAAAGAAGAAAACGTGAAGTATATCCGTCTTCAATTTACTGACATTCTTGGAACAATCAAGAATGTTGAGATTCCTGTAAGCCAGCTTGGAAAAGCGCTTGATAATAAAGTCATGTTTGACGGTTCTTCTATTGAGGGATTCGTTCGTATTGAAGAGTCAGACATGTACCTGTATCCAGATCTAAATACATTTGTTATCTTCCCATGGACAGCTGAAAAAGGTAAAGTAGCACGTTTCATCTGTGATATTTACAATCCGGATGGCACACCTTTTGAAGGTGACCCGCGAAACAACTTAAAACGGATTCTGAAAGAAATGGAAGACCTCGGATTCAGTGATTTTAACCTTGGACCTGAGCCTGAATTCTTCTTATTCAAATTGGACGAAAAAGGCGAGCCAACGCTTGAACTAAACGACAAAGGCGGATATTTCGACTTAGCTCCAACGGATTTAGGAGAAAACTGCCGCCGCGATATCGTACTTGAGCTTGAAGAGATGGGCTTTGAAATCGAAGCGTCTCACCACGAAGTAGCACCTGGTCAGCACGAAATCGACTTTAAATATGCTGGAGCAGTGCGCTCTTGTGATGACATCCAAACATTTAAACTAGTTGTCAAAACAATTGCCCGCAAACACGGCTTGCATGCGACATTTATGCCAAAACCATTGTTCGGTGTGAACGGTTCAGGTATGCACTGCAATCTATCACTCTTCAAAAATGGTGTTAACGCATTCTTTGACGAAAACGCAGATCTTCAGTTAAGTGAAACAGCGAAACACTTCATTGCAGGTATCGTGAAGCACGCAACAAGCTTTACAGCAGTAACAAACCCGACAGTAAACTCTTACAAACGTCTTGTTCCTGGCTATGAAGCACCTTGCTATGTAGCATGGAGCGCGCAAAACAGAAGCCCGCTTATCCGTATCCCGGCTTCTCGCGGCATCAGCACACGTGTTGAAGTACGCAGCGTAGACCCAGCTGCAAACCCATACCTTGCACTTAGCGTATTGCTTGCTGCAGGATTAGACGGAATCAAAAACAAACTGGAAGCGCCGGCTCCAATCGACCGCAACATCTATGTGATGAGCAAAGAAGAGCGCATGGAAAACGGAATCGTTGACCTTCCAGCAACACTTGCGGAAGCACTAGAAGAATTCAAATCAAACGAAGTCATGGTCAAAGCGCTGGGCGAGCACCTATTCGAACACTTCATCGAAGCAAAAGAAATCGAATGGGATATGTTCCGCACGCAAGTACATCCTTGGGAACGCGAACAGTATATGTCTCAATATTAATCTCTCAATCCCTTGGCACTATTGGTGTCAGGGGATTTTTTGATTAATTAAACAATTTAATAATTTAATATAGATTATGTAACACCAGACAAAAGGGCGAAGAATAACGGCATTGCCGGCGTGTATGGTCCGAAAACAGCAAACGCGGTCCAACGGTTCCAGTCAGTATGTGGCCTTTCTGCTGACGGTATTTATGGACCTAAGACTAAAGCGAAAATTGAAGCGAAATTGAATTAATAAAAGAAGCCCTTCTTAAAAGAGGGCTCTTTTTCTAGCTATGTTGTTTTAAGGTGTTTTCTAATTTGTTCAGTGACTTGCTTAAGCCATTCCAAGGGTGTTATATCATCTTCAGGAAAGTATATACCATCCGCTGCTTCCTCTATAAATTCATTCTTGTCTTCTTCTGAATAATCACTATTTAAAAACTCAGTTAGTCTATTAAATCTCTTTCTTTTAGCTTTTGTGATGCTTCATTTAGATATTCATTAAGAGCATCTTCAGGAGATTCTATATCTTGGTGGAAATGTCCGCCGAGAAATCTAAATACAGGATCAGAAACTTTAATTTCAATCATTGCTTATATAGCCTCTTTTATTTCAATAATTACTTTTTTCAACCATTGTAAAGGAGTTAAATCGATTGCCGGAAAATAAATCTCCGTATATGATTTTATAAAACTTTCTTTCTCTTGATCAGATATGTTTTCATTTAAAAACTCTTCACAAAATTTTATTGTGAAAACTAAGCATTCTTTACTTGATTCAGCTATAAATTCTTTCAGAGCTTGTTCTGGTGAACCCATGTCCTGGTGAAATGTTCCTTCTAAAAAATCACTTAATTCTTCCAGAGTATCATAATTCTCGTACATTGTTATTCAGAACTCCTTTTATTTTGTAGGATAGCCAGTTAAAATAAATTCCCCATTTTTACTCTTTTTCAATACTATTGTAGCGTTGGTAGCATCCTTAGCAACATTTGAACCTTTTTCTACTCTTCTGCCGAGAACTTCTCCATCACCTTTGTATCTTAAAGGAAGAGTACGTCTACTGTTAGGATTAGAGAGCCATTTTTTTATTTTAGTAATGTTTTTTGGATCACTTAGAACTGAACTGGCGACTTTTTCTGCAGTAGCTCTATCTTTAAATGAAGAAGACCCAGAGATTTTTGTATCTTTTATTAAACGTTGAAATAATTCGCCATCAGTCTTCCCGACATGTCTTTCTATAAGATGCCCGCCTTTTGCTTCATGAGCAGCTAATCCGCCGCCAGGTGCGAGAGGGGTACTATCACCTTGTTTGACATTACCTGTACCCATGTTGTTAGAACTTTCAGATCTTCTGAGAACACTCTCTTTTTTATCTTCCGCAATACTTTTTAGCAGCGGAGTATTTTTCACATTAATGGTATTCTCAGCATCTTGAAGGATTCCTTCTAATGCAGGAGTATACCGATTAACAGGAGATTTGACAAACTGTTTTACAGACTTTCCACCTTTCTTAATTGTATCACTAGCTGTTTTCCCAACTTTAGCAAGATCCTTCGAGCCTGTTGAGACAGAGGACTTTCCACCTTTCAATAACAGAAGACTTCCGCCCAAATAAGTGACATAGTGCAACCGCGTGTATGCATCCCCGTGAATCATTTTTGTATCCCAATTATCCTTCAATGTGTCGACCATACTTTGAAAGGCAGCTTGATAGTCGTATTCCAGAACTGTATCCAGCACTTTTTGAGGATCCTTGTTTAAGTTGTCAATTGTCCAACCGATATTCCATCCGAATTGAATGGCTCCTTCACCGGTATCCTTGGCAAGATCGTATAAACCAACAATCGCACCCTTGGCGCCATCACCTATGATTTGCAACACTTCTTTTCCGTTATCCATGAAAGCTTTACGCTGTTCAAGAAATGAAACAAATTCAAGCTGTTCAGAGGTAAGGTTCTCATATCCGACCTTCTTGGCAATTTCTAAGTATTCATCCGGATCCGTCACGCCATCAGCTAGCTTCTTCTTCAATTCTTTGATTTCTCGTTCTTTTGCTTCATCTTTCTTGATCTTCAAATAAGCTTCAGTTTGTTTCTCAATATCGCCTTTTTTCTTATGTATGTCACTTTCTCTATACGCTTTGGCATTGTAGTGGATGGGTGTAGCATTCTTACCCTTGCCAGTGGATTCCTCAAGCTTTTGAAAGTCTTTCTTGATGAATTGCTCGTTTGGCTCTGATTGGGCATATTCAGTAACAAGTGCTTCGTCCACGCTGCCTAGTTTATCGACTGTTTTTTTGCGTTTGTCCTCCGCATCGGCGAGTTCGTCTTTAAAGTCCTCAGTTGAAAACAGATCAAGCGGAAGGATATCGTCGATATCATGTAAGATATCTTTCATGGCTTTCTTTTGTTCAGACATAATAGATTTTGATTTTGTGTAGGCGTTAGCCAGCTCGTGTTCTAAGAAGGATTCTTCTATATAAGCATCAGATAAGCTGGCGTCCTCTAGAGTGCCTGAAATGCTTGTCAAGAAAGCAATTTTCATATCAAGTAAGTCAATCCAATTGTCAGCTACACCTGCATGGTCTTGATAAAATGCTTTAATGTTGTCAGCACCTTTGCCGGAAAACTCACTGTCATCTAAATCAGCTACAGCTTTAAAAGCCTTTTTTAGATTGACCATCTGACTTCTTAATTCTTTGTATTCCTTTGCACGTCTATCTGCTTCTGAAAGCAGTGATTTGGCTTCAAATACTTTCATGATCATATCCTTTCATTTAAATAGCTCCAACAAGATTTTACCATGGGGAAATGAAGAAATAGACACGGATGTGATTCAAAAGTGAGAAATGATTAATTTGATCTGTGTCATTTTACCTATCTGAATTAATTGAAGACCGTTTACGCAGTCAGGCGGTTCCAGTCCGTGCATGGATATCGCATAACAAAAATAGCTTTAGCACCTTACTTTTTTTGTTAAAATGATGAAAACAGCAGGGGAGATAATATGGCATTACTACGCTTTATAAGTTTATATGGAATAGCCATCATTATCCTGATGGTCATAGCGAATTTTGCTCCTTTTTTGGCGATGCCATTATACTATGTTGCCATGGCTACATTAGTCTTTCTGATTGTTTATCTGATATATTATTATTCCCAAAAGTTTAGAGGGAGGAAAAAGTAAACAAGCAAAAAGAATTCCAAATATATTTTTGCGCAAACTTTGCACAAAAATATTGTTATAAATCCTATTAAATTAATGATTTAATAGGGGTGATAACTCCCTCCTAGGTAGTAAGCATATTATTCATAAAACATGCTTTTGACCAAAATTAAGACCAAAATTTGACCAAAAAAATTAACTAATCATACTTAATGTATTACAAATCTAAACGAATGAATTTGCTGAAACGCTTGATAAGTAAGGGTTTTGATTGTTATAGATTAGCTATTTTATCTAAAGAATCATGTTCCGCACGCAAGTACATCCTTGGGAACGCGAACAGTATATGTCTCAGTATTAATTTTTCAATCCCTTGTCACTATTGGTGTCAAGGGATTTTTTTTATGTTAATAGGTAATGAATCATGGAGCGGCACTGCTAAAAAGCAGGGTCACTTTTATCTATGTCACTAATAAGTCTATGTACTAAATTTTCAATTAGAAAAATAATTCTATGCTTAAGGAAAGCAATACGCATAAATAATTCGACAAATTCTGTGATGATTTCATTGTTCAATACTTCTACCAGTAATAATAAGATGAGTGAAGCAGATGTTTGTCATTGACATCATAACCTAATAAATCCATAATTGCGTTGAAATCTAAATCAATTTTCAAAAAGGAGATTTCTATGAAAAAATTGACTATCTTCTCCGGGGGATTAGGAGCGGTTTTTTCTGTACTGGCTCAACTGTTTGCAGTTTTGGATGACTCTTACACTTTGGGGAATTTATGGTTTTTAGGTGCTTTGGCGGGAATTATAACCATGCTTGCTTCAATCCAGACAAATAATAAACCAATCTTCAGCATTTTATTAATTGCTAGTTCAGTAATAGGTCTACTTGGAACTGGTCTTGTATACATCATACCAACACTGTTCAATATAATAATAATTTATAAATTTTCAAAAGTAAGCCAATGGTAAAATAAAGGTTCTTTTTTTATTTAGTATCCCTTTGACAAGGTCAGTAATGATGTTTATGCTTGCAACTGGTCCACACAGCTGGGACTTCCGTGGGCATGATTATCGAACGCCATGTTTCTAGGATACCGGAATTGAAACATTTGCTGAGGCATTCCGTGAAGCTGATCACTAAATGACCATTTTCATAGAGGCACGTCTAAAGAAGCTATCATAGGAGGACAACACTGTGTGGAAAGCTTTAAGTCAATTACTCAAGAAACAGAAAAATCAAAGCCCACTCGATGAGGGTTATATACAGATTCCAGAAAAGGATTTTAATCTAGAATTAAAACAAATGATATTTGAGTTGGAGAGCCAGGGGGAAGTAGTATCGAAAAAGCTGCAGAATAAGTATATAGATGTTTTTGAAGCACAGGGTAAACCAAACCTTAGCATCAAAATTTGTAGAGACATAGATGGAGATGTGCTAAATGATTTTACAGCTGAGAGATGTTTTGAAAAAGAGTACCGTTCACAAATAGCAATTAATTACTATCAACCTACAATAGTCTGTGAAGAAGAATTAGACTGTTTCACAATGGATTTGTGGTATTACTACGGTGGATATAAAGGGACGGGTTATGGAACATTATTCGATTTAAATAATAATGACTTAGAAAAAGAAATTGAAGAGACATTAATATTTTTACTCAATGACAAACAATTTGAGAAATAAAAAAGAAAGCCGCAAAGGGCTTTCAATCAACTGATGAAGCTAAGAAAAGCGTTTAAGAATTAGCTGACTTGGGTGACAGCGAGTTTTTTCCGGGAAGGGTGCAGACAACATTAAAGCAATTTATCTTGATCATGCCGGCATTACAGATCAATGTATCGATCGGATTGACATGGAAATTGCTTTCTTAAGCATCATTTCTGCAAAACTTGTAAGTGCAAAGATGTGAAGATGCTTACATAGAAGAGTCCTTTTTAAAACATGAGCTGGCTAACGATTACACAAAATCAAAATTCATTATGTCTGAACAAAAGAAAACGATGAAAGACATTCTGAATAACATCATTGAATAAATATCTTAAGAGGATAAAAAAGTGAATTGGTCAAAGGAATTGAAATATTTAAAAGGGCTATTAGGCTCCAAAACGCTTGCAAAAGATTTAAAAATCCAAATGAATGTTTAAGTATTTGTTTTCAGGTTTAGTGATAACTATGTTTATACTTAAAATTATATCCATTTGATAATCCAGAGAGAAAACCTTAATGTCCCGTTTAATAGGGGAAAGAACTATGATATCTCCTAGTCACCAATATATAAGAAATGGGACAAGCAAAGATTTGTTAGGCGCAACTTTAATTAAATAAAATAGCAATCTTGTGATAATAGTAGCTAAGCTGTTGGTACCCTTGCCAGCAGCTTTTATAAAACGTTTTTTTGACTTTGAGTTGCTCTTTCTTAGTCTGATAAAACTTCTTCATTAGCGTCCGCTTCTCAATCTAGGATATGTGAAATCCTCAATCGCATTGCAAATTCCCGAAAAGCTTTTTCTGTCTTTAAATCAAGCTGCCGTCTAAGAAGCTAATTTATTGTTTCTTCTTTTCAGGTTCCATGTACCGGTCTTTACAGCGTCTGGGAGAAAAAGTGATTCGGGACATTCATCTTTTTTTATTTCAGCTAGCGAAGTGAAAGACCGATGGCATTTTTCCTGCATATAATAGCTGGAACTATTCAAAAAGGCAGGGAATGAAGTTGAATGAATGATGTGATTGTAAATGGAGGTTTTGAAACAGGCAATCTGACGGGCTGGGCTTCTGCAAATACGTCCGTTATTAATACTTTTGCCCATTCTGGAAGATATTCCGCACAGTTTTTCAGTAACCAGCCGTATGCTTTTTTAGGGCAGATCGTGCCTGTCGTTTCTGGACAATCTCTGATATTCATCGTTTCGCTTGGGAGAATTGGAAACAATTCAAGTCCCCAAGTAACTATACAAATTTTATTTGTTAACAGTGAAGGCGAAGAGATTGAAGGCGGACAGGAAATTATCATTGCTTCCGGAAATTTGCCAAATGTCTCATTTAATACATGGAATGAAATATATAGAACAATTGAACCCCCCGCTGAAGCAGTAAACGCAGTAGTGGTAATAAGCAAAACTACTTTTGGGTCTGTTCTAATTGATGATGTTTCTTTAATAGAGTCTGCTGGGGGAATTGGACCGACTGGACCAACAGGTGCAACGGGATCAACAGGAGCAACAGGAGCAACAGGTGCAACGGGAGCAACCGGAGCAACCGGAGTAACAGGCGCAACCGGTCCAACTGGAGTAACGGGAGTAACAGGGGCAACTGGTGCAACCGGAGCAACTGGATCAACCGGAGAAACAGGATCAACCGGAGAAACAGGATCAACCGGAGCAACAGGAGCAACAGGAGTAACAGGAGACACCGGTCCAACCGGAGTAACAGGAGTAACGGGAGCAACCGGAGCAACTGGTGCAACGGGAGTAACCGGAGCTACAGGAGTCACAGGAGAAACTGGAGCAACGGGAGTAACCGGAGCCACTGGAGCAACCGGACCAACTGGTGCAACGGGAGTAACAGGAGCAACGGGAGTAACCGGAGCCACTGGAGCAACCGGACCAACTGGTGCAACGGGAGTAACCGGAGCTACAGGAGTAACCGGAGCTACAGGAGTAACAGGAGAAACAGGATCAACCGGAGTAACGGGATCAACCGGATCAACAGGAGCAACAGGAGCAACGGGACCAACAGGATCAACAGGATCAACAGGATCAACCGGAGTAACTGGTGCAACAGGATCAACCGGAGCAACTGGAGCAACTGGAGTAACAGGAGTAACAGGAGTAACAGGAGAAACTGGAGCCACAGGAGTAATAGGAGAAACTGGAGCTACAGGAGTAACAGGAGAAACTGGAGCCACAGGAGTAACAGGAGCAACAGGATCAACAGGAGCAACAGGCGCAACAGGAGCAACCGGAGTAACGGGAGAAACAGGAGCAACCGGAGTAACGGGAGAAACAGGATCAACAGGAGCAACTGGAGCTACAGGAGTAACAGGAGCTACAGGAGTAACAGGAGAAACAGGAGCAACCGGAGTAAGGGGATCAACCGGATCAACAGGAGCAACAGGAGCAACGGGACCAACAGGATCAACAGGATCAACAGGAGCAACCGGAGTAACTGGTGCAACAGGAGCCACAGGAGTAACAGGTGCAACAGGATCAACCGGAGCAACTGGAGCAACTGGAGTAACTGGAGTAACAGGAGAAACTGGAGCCACAGGAGTAATAGGAGAAACTGGAGCTACAGGAGCAACAGGAGTAACTGGTGCAACAGGATCAACAGGATCAACAGGAGTAACCGGAGCTACAGGAGCAACTGGTGCAACAGGAGTAACCGGAGCTACAGGAGCAACTGGTGCAACGGGAGTAACAGGATCAACAGGAGCAACCGGACCAACTGGTGCAACGGGAGTAACTGGTGCAACAGGATCAACCGGAGCAACTGGAGCAACTGGAGTAACTGGAGTAACAGGAGAAACTGGAGCCACAGGAGTAATAGGAGAAACTGGATCAACCGGAGCAACAGGCGCAACAGGATCAACCGGAGTAACGGGAGAAACAGGAGCAACCGGAGTAACGGGAGAAACAGGAGCAACCGGAGCAACTGGAGCTACAGGAGTAACAGGAGACACCGGTCCAACCGGAGTAACAGGAGTAACAGGAGCAACTGGAGCAACTGGAGCAACCGGACCAACTGGAGTAACCGGAGCTACAGGAGTAACAGGATCAACAGGAGCAACTGGTGCAACGGGAGTAACAGGATCAACAGGACCAACTGGTCCAACAGGAGAAACTGGCGCAACAGGATCAACCGGAGCCACAGGAGCCACAGGATCAACAGGAGCCACAGGAGTAACAGGTGCAACCGGAGTAACAGGAGTAACCGGAGCAACTGGTTCAACTGGAGAAACTGGCGCAACAGGATCAACCGGAGCCACTGGATCAACCGGATCAACCGGAGCCACTGGATCAACCGGAGCAACAGGAGCAACTGGAGCAACTGGAGTAACAGGAGTAACAGGAGAAACTGGAGCCACAGGAGTAATAGGAGAAACTGGAGCCACAGGAGTAACAGGAGAAACTGGATCAACAGGAGCAACAGGCGCAACAGGATCAACCGGAGTAACGGGAGAAACAGGATCAACCGGAGTAACGGGAGAAACAGGATCAACCGGAGCAACTGGAGCTACAGGAGTAACAGGAGCTACAGGAGTAACAGGAGCTACAGGAGTAACAGGAGAAACAGGAGCAACCGGAGTAAGGGGATCAACCGGATCAACAGGAGCAACAGGAGCAACGGGACCAACAGGATCAACAGGATCAACAGGATCAACCGGAGTAACAGGTGCAACAGGAGCCACAGGAGTAACAGGTGTAACAGGATCAACTGGAGTAACAGGAGTAACAGGAGTAACAGGAGTAACAGGAGTAACAGGAGTAACAGGAGTAACAGGTGCAACAGGATCAACTGGAGTAACAGGAGAAACTGGAGCCACAGGAGTAATAGGAGAAACTGGAGCTACAGGAGCAACAGGAGTAACTGGTGCAACAGGAGCAACAGGAGTAACAGGTGTAACAGGATCAACTGGAGTAACAGGAGTAACAGGTGTAACAGGTGCAACCGGACCAACTGGTCCAACTGGAGAAACTGGAGCAACCGGACCAACTGGTGCAACGGGAGTAACTGGTGCAACGGGAGTAACAGGATCAACAGGATCAACAGGAGTAACCGGAGCTACAGGAGCAACTGGTGCAACGGGAGTAACAGGATCAACCGGAGCAACCGGACCAACTGGTGCAACGGGAGTAACTGGTGCAACAGGATCAACCGGAGCAACTGGAGCAACTGGAGTAACAGGAGTAACAGGAGAAACTGGAGCCACAGGAGTAATAGGAGAAACTGGAGCTACAGGAGTAACAGGAGACACCGGTCCAACCGGAGTAACAGGAGAAACTGGAGCCACAGGAGTAATAGGAGAAACTGGAGCTACAGGAGTAACAGGAGACACCGGTCCAACCGGAGTAACAGGAGAAACTGGAGCAACCGGACCAACTGGAGCAACTGGAGTAACCGGAGCTACAGGAGTAACAGGATCAACCGGAGCAACTGGTGCAACGGGAGTAACAGGATCAACAGGACCAACTGGTCCAACAGGAGAAACTGGAGCAACCGGATCAACCGGAGCAACTGGTGCAACAGGACCAACTGGAGCAACTGGAGTAACCGGAGCCACTGGAGTAACAGGACCAACTGGTGCAACGGGAGTAACTGGAGCAACCGGATCAACCGGAGCAACAGGAGTAACAGGAGTAACAGGAGTAACCGGAGCCACAGGAGCAACCGGACCAACTGGTGCAACTGGAGTAACAGGATCAACAGGATCAACGGGAGTAACAGGATCAACAGGAGCAACAGGACCAACTGGTCCAACAGGAGAAACTGGAGCAACCGGATCAACCGGAGCCACAGGAGCAACAGGAGCAACAGGAGCCACAGGAGTAACAGGTGCAACCGGAGTAACAGGAGTAACCGGAGCAACTGGAGTAACTGGTGCAACAGGAGTGACAGGAGTAACAGGAGTAACCGGAGCAACCGGATCAACTGGTTCAACTGGAGAAACTGGCGCAACAGGAGTAACAGGAGTAACAGGAGCAACCGGATCAACTGGTTCAACTGGAGAAACTGGCGCAACAGGAGCAACCGGAGCCACTGGATCAACCGGAGCAACAGGAGTAACCGGAGTAACCGGAGCTACAGGAGTAACAGGAGAAACTGGATCAACGGGAGTAACCGGAGCCACAGGATCAACAGGACCAACTGGTCCAACAGGAGAAACTGGATCAACGGGAGTAACGGGAGCCACGGGAGTAACCGGAGCCACAGGATCAACAGGACCAACTGGTCCAACAGGAGAAACTGGAGCAACAGGAGTAACGGGAGTAACTGGATCAACCGGAGTAACAGGAGAAACTGGAGCCACAGGAGCCACAGGAGTCACAGGAGCTACTGGAGAAACTGGCGCAACAGGAGTTACTGGAGCCACAGGAGCTACTGGAGAAACTGGTGCAACTGGAGATACAGGACCAACCGGATCAACAGGAGTAACAGGATCAACGGGAGAAACAGGAGCAACCGGAGCAACTGGAGCAACAGGAGCAACCGGAGCAACTGGTCCAACCGGAGTAACAGGATCAACGGGAGCAACCGGAGCAACTGGAGCAACAGGAGCAACGGGACCAACAGGATCAACAGGATCAACTGGAGCAACCGGAGCAACTGGTGCAACGGGAGTAACTGGAGCTACTGGAGCTACTGGAGTAACAGGAGACACCGGTCCAACCGGAGTAACAGGAGTAACAGGAGTAACAGGTGCAACAGGATCAACAGGATCAACAGGATCAACTGGAGCAACAGGAGCAACCGGAGCAACTGGAGCAACAGGAGCAACCGGAGTAACCGGAGTAACCGGAGCTACAGGAGTAACAGGATCAACGGGAGTAACGGGAGCCACGGGAGTAACCGGAGCCACAGGATCAACAGGACCAACTGGTCCAACAGGAGAAACTGGAGCAACAGGAGTAACGGGAGTAACTGGATCAACCGGAGTAACAGGAGAAACTGGAGCCACAGGAGCCACAGGAGTCACAGGAGCTACTGGAGAAACTGGCGCAACAGGAGTTACTGGAGCCACAGGAGCTACTGGAGAAACTGGTGCAACTGGAGATACAGGACCAACCGGATCAACAGGAGTAACAGGATCAACGGGAGAAACAGGAGCAACCGGAGCAACTGGAGCAACAGGAGCAACTGGAGCAACTGGAGCAACCGGAGCAACCGGAGCAACTGGTCCAACCGGAGTAACAGGAGTAACGGGAGCAACCGGAGCAACTGGAGCAACGGGAGAAACAGGATCAACAGGATCAACAGGAGCAACCGGAGCAACCGGAGCAACAGGAGCAACCGGAGCAACAGGATCAACAGGATCAACCGGAGTAACAGGATCAACAGGACCAACTGGAGCAACTGGAGCAACCGGATCAACCGGATCAACTGGTGCAACGGGAGTAACTGGTGCAACGGGAGTAACTGGTGCAACAGGATCAACAGGATCAACCGGAGCAACTGGAGTAACTGGTGCAACAGGAGTGACAGGAGTAACAGGAGTAACAGGTGCAACCGGATCAACTGGTTCAACTGGAGAAACTGGCGCAACAGGAGCAACCGGAGCAACAGGATCAACAGGATCAACAGGAGTAACCGGAGTAACCGGAGCTACAGGAGTAACAGGAGAAACTGGATCAACGGGAGTAACGGGAGCCACGGGAGCCACGGGAGTAACCGGAGCCACAGGATCAACAGGACCAACTGGTCCAACAGGAGAAACTGGAGCAACAGGAGTAACGGGAGTAACTGGATCAACCGGAGTAACAGGAGTAACGGGAGCAACCGGAGTCACAGGAGCTACTGGAGAAACTGGAGCCACAGGAGTTACTGGAGCCACAGGAGCTACTGGAGAAACTGGTGCAACTGGAGATACAGGACCAACCGGATCAACAGGAGTAACAGGATCAACGGGAGAAACAGGATCAACCGGAGCAACTGGAGCAACTGGAGCAACAGGATCAACCGGAGCAACTGGTCCAACCGGAGTAACAGGAGTAACGGGAGCAACCGGAGCAACTGGTGCAACGGGAGAAACAGGAGAAACAGGAGCAACAGGATCAACAGGATCAACAGGAGCAACAGGATCAACAGGAGCAACAGGAGCAACAGGAGCAACCGGAGCAACTGGAGCAACAGGAGTAACAGGATCAACAGGACCAACTGGAGCAACTGGAGCAACTGGATCAACCGGAGCAACTGGTGCAACGGGAGTAACTGGTGCAACGGGAGTAACTGGTGCAACAGGATCAACCGGAGCAACCGGAGTAACCGGAGCAACTGGAGTAACTGGTGCAACAGGAGTGACAGGAGTAACCGGAGCAACTGGAGCCACAGGAGCAACAGGATCAACCGGAGCAACTGGTGCAACGGGAGTAACCGGATCAACAGGAGTAACTGGCGCAACCGGTCCAACCGGAGCAACTGGCGCAACCGGATCAACCGGAGCAACGGGAGTAACTGGGTCAACCGGAGCAACGGGAGTAACAGGTGCAACAGGACCAACAGGACCAACCGGTTCAACCGGGGCAAATCCACAGCTGTTTTACAGTGAAATAGCAGGCCCCGTTCCGCTTGCTATTAACGGTACTGAAACGTCGATTGGTACTTTAAGTGTGCCAACAGTCGCAGGACAATTAATAAAATTAGACCTTGCCATTTCTGTAGATGTTACAACGACAGCTAACTCAAACTTTACTTTTCAAACCAGAATTTATAGAAACGGAGTATTAGTAGATACACGCTCCGTCCAAAGAAATGTCAACGCTGCAATTACGTCAAGATTTCCAATTGCTACAACGTATGTAGATGCTACAACGGTCACAGGCACGACTTCTTATGATATTAGGATAATCTTCACAACAGTAAGTAATGTGAGTGGCAGCAGCGCACTAAACCTAGATATAAATGCTATTAGGTTCCCTTAATAATAGAGAATTAAAAAATCACTTTTTTAAAAAAATTCAAGCATATGAAACAAGAAACCTACTTTTAAACAGTAGGTTTCTTTGTCGTGGTATTGAAACCTTAACATGTCTCGGAATATTCCTCCAAAAATTTTTTAAGGTAATAAGAATACTGGTCTGTATCAAACTCATTGCCGCATGCATGTAAAACCCATGGCTCTTTCTGATGAGGGATGCCGATAGTATATCCTTTTTTTCTAAACTCAAAGCATTGAGAAGTATCGTATAAATGCCACCCGTCAAAAATCTCTTTTCGCCATGGAACATCGTACTGAGTCGCCAGCAATAAACCGTCTAATGCTTGAACTGTTTTCACAGTTTCATCAATTTCATCAAACAATAAATAGTTGTACGTGCTGCGGTATTCAATGACTTTTCCGGCTTTTTTAGAAGCCTCCCACCAAATGCCGCTTTGCGGCACTTCTTCAGCTCCTATGACGCCTATCATGCCAAGCTGATCATTCTGCTGAAAGACATGGAGAATATCATAAATAAAGGAACGATTGATGATAAATGTGTCCTGATGTAAATACACTTTATATTTTGAGTCAGAGTCCTCCATTGCCGTCTGGTAGCCGGACGCCATACTGTCTGCGTCTCGGATATTGATTAATTTTACCTTCATATGCGGCGGTACAGAAAGAGACTGAATATGTCTTAGACAGAGATCATAAAGGGTATCGTCATTCACGCATGTAATAAAGCTAATTGAATTTTCATTTGTATGCTGATTCATCTTTTCTCTGCCTTTATGACATATTGATAGGCTCTGGCCTCCTCCTCAAGATCTGCATGGTGAATTCCCATGCATGATCTGACATAAGCAAGTTTGCTGATCATTTTTTCATAATAATGAGTCGTAAAAACAATAGGCTCGATTTGGCTGATCTTGTAGCCTGTTTCATGAAACATCTTTTTCATTTCCTCCAAGGTGAAAAAACGGAAGTGTGTTTTATCGAGCAGCCCTGCCTGTGTATACGTCCATTTGCCGGACAGCAGACTTTCGAAAATCGAGATATGTCCGATATTCGGGATGCTTGCCAAGATACTCCCTGTTTCTTTTATATAAGGTTTGATGTTACCTAAAACTGCCCACGGGTCTATTAAGTGCTCCAGAACATCACCGAAGATAATGTGATCAAATGTGTTTTTTTGAAAAGGCAGCTTCAGTGTTTCAATGTCTCCCGTTATTACTTCGTCAATATAATGTGTTGCTTTTTCGGCAGCTGGTGGATAAGACTCGATCCCGTAATAGGAGCAATTCGTTTTTTCCTTCACAGCTGCGCCAAACAAGCCTTCAGCACATCCGACTTCAAGAATGGTTTTCGCATGCGGTTCTACCAGATCAAACAGTTTCCAGTTGATGCCTTTGTAATACTCTTTATCTTTTAGCTGATACTCTTTCATAGACTCAGCTAGTGACCTTTTATTGCTTTCCATGCTGTTCACCTCCGGAGCTAGCTTGCTGCTGAAGGATATCTTCAAAATATTTTTTGTTGGCTAGCATTCTTGAATCATGGGGACGGTATTGTAATGCCGATTCATTATGCTGATAGGCAAGCTGATGTTGGCCGAGTTTATCGTAGCAGACGGCTAATTGCAGGTGGGGAAGCCAGGTCGCGCAGGCGCGGTTTTGAAAAGCCAGGTTTTCTGCTCCTTTGTTTTCTATTGCTTTTTCATACCAATAGACAGCACTTTGAAAATCGTTTTTTTCTAAAAAAGAGTATCCCAGCCTGCAGCAGGTTTCTGCTCTAGGCGGTCCGTAGACGAGCGTGTGGAGCACCCAGCTTAATTCTTTTTCCTTCAGCCCCAATGAATGATAGCAGTCTGCTAATTTATTGCACGCTCTGATATTATCCTCGACCCATCCCTGCTTCGTTTGTAAAAACCGTAAATAATACTCAATCGCTTGCTCCATTTTTCCGTGATCACACAACTCGTTCGCATAGTAAAATAAATCTCTTGGAGAAAAATCCTTTCCTGACGAGGCCATTTTTTCATAAATTCGGAGGTTGCGATCCGCGTCATGGCTAAGTGGCAGGTGAGAAACCGCTGCATCACTGTGGTGAAGTTTCCCATATACTTCTAGGTATTCATGAACCGCGCCGATCCATTTAAAGCTCTTTTCCCGTTTTACGAGCCGGTATCTCCTTAAGCTGGATGTGACGTTATTTTCTTCATCAAAAGCCAAATGGTATTTCATTGAGACCGCGTCTATATCCGGGTCAAGCGTTCTTTTTAAATCCAATAACAGCTCTTGATCCTTCTTGGTAAACACGTCGTCGGCGTCAAGCCATAAGATATAGTCGGATGTCGCCTGCTGAAACGAAAAATTTCGGGCTGCCGCAAAATCGTCAATCCATTTAAAATCAAAGATTCTGTCTGTATAGCGAGCAGCAATGTCTTTCGTCTTGTCACCTGACCCGGTATCCACAATATTGATCTCATCAGCTATCTCCTGCACAGAATCTAAGCATCGGCCAATAACAGCCTCTTCATTTTTTACAATCATGCATAAACTGATTGAAATCACATCGCCACCTCCGTTTTATTCTGTTTTTTCTTTATGGCATGGACAAACATGTAATCAATATGGGCATGTTTTGACAAGTGATCCATAGACAAACCAAATTGCCCGGCAAGGAATTGAAGTTCTTGTAAAAAGAGCTGTATGTTTAATTCAGTACCGGAGGAATGGGAGGTGATGGATTTTATGTCATAAAGATATTCAGGAAATAGGGTATTTACGTTGCGAGGTGTGATGAAATGTGTGTACGTCGATGCACCACATAATAAAGAGAAAAATGTATCTGCATAGGCAGTATTTGGGATGCTGCAAATCAGCGAGCCAGATGGCTTTAGATAAACGGCAAGAGTCTCAATTGTATGTCTGGGATTTTTCGAGCAGTTTAAAAGGTCACCGATCAAAATGACATCGAAAAAGGCCTTAGGGTAAGGGAGGTCGCATGTTTCCACATCTGCCGAAATGACTTGTTCGTAATAGGGGCTTGCAATGGTCTGTAATAACTCATCCTTTTCAATCCCATACAATAAACAGGATTGCCGGTTCAAAAGCTCTGTCCCCGCAGCTCCCGTGCCGCAACCGATATGTAATATAGAGTCGGCTTCCGCTGGCACAAGTGCTGTCAGCTGGGGCTGGGAGTCAAAGAATGTTGTTACATCCACCTTCCATTTATCGATGAAGCGTTGCCGGTTTTCTTCATATAATTGACTGATGCTTAAATCTGGATTGCCTGTAAACGTGGCATGACCGTGATGGTGGACAAACGAATCAAGAGCGATTTTTAGCTGATACCCCGCTTGCAGTACGCGAAGGCTTAAATCATCGTCCTCAAATGAACCGCCTACAAAACGTTCATCAAAACCGCCGACTTGATCCAACACCTTCTTTTTGACAAGCAGGCAAAATCCGACCAGTCTCAATACAGCTTTTGACCTGCCTCGCTGCTGCAGACAGTAAAGACGAGAAAAATCTTCAATTTCTTCAACTTTTGTATAGTTAACGGGAACTTGTTGCGGACCGCTGACATAATTGCTTACAGGCCCGACCATACCGATTTTATCATCCTGATAAAGCAGCTTGATCATTGGCTCCAGCCATTGATTTGTTACAACAGTATCATTGTTTAAAAAAAGAATATTGTCCCCTGAGGCAACTTCAAGGCCCTGATTACAGGCTTTTGCGAAGCCTTCGTTCGTTTTATTAAAAATCGCCTTAATTGAAGTTATCTGTTTGAGGTAGTCACGTGTACCGTCATGAGAGCCGTTATCTATAACAATTACTTCTATACAGTCATTATTCGTATGCTTCCATATGCTCTCCAAGCATTGTTTTGTTAAAGCTAATTGATTATAAGTCAGAACAATAATACTCGTTTTCACCATAACCTCCGCCCTTCGCCATATCATTCGGATACTATATGTATATCGTAATGTTCAGACGGAATGATTCTTTCCTGTAAAAAGGAGAACGCTGCTTAAACGTAAAAATGTGAATGGTTTTTTAAAGAAAAAGTCGATGAATTTGTTTTACATTTAGTTTTCCCTTAAGGGGATCAACAAGGTTGGGGAATTCAGGGAAATAGGGATGATAAGTTGCCTTAACCAGTTTGTATGAAAGTCATATTTAATTCTTTCTGTATTAAATGGTGAATTAGGAGTTATATATTTAGATCTTCTAGTCTATGAGGGACTTGAATTTAACAAAGAATTGCTATCGAGACTATTTGAGATGCGTCGCAAATCCACAAACTTTAGAAGAAGAGATCATTTGCTCCAACACAAGCCCTCCTATATTAAATATGTAATATTTTATCATATTTAAATGAATATGGAAGACTAATGTTATATTAAAAAACAAAAAAGCCTCCTGTTAAATTAAGAGAAGGGTAAGGGAATTATTTTGGAGAATCATATTCCTTTGCTTCTTCATAGTCAGAAATCCTTGAGTTGTTCTAGCAAGAGGCAATATTGTTGAATAAGGATAGTTTTAAAGAGGTTATTGTTGTCTTAATATCGAAATAAAGATCAAGTAAGCATGAGGGGAGTTACTTTAATGCACATAACAACAAAAAGGTTATTGATACGTGAATTTGAATTCAAAGATTGGCAAGCTGTATATGAGTATACATCTGATAGTAATGTAATGAAGTATATACCTGAAGGGGTTTTTACTAAAGAAGATGCAAAGGCATTTGTAAGTAAAAACAAAGGTGATAACGCTGAAAAATTCCCTGTCATACTAACAGATGAAGACTTTCTTATAGGCCATATTGTTTTTTATAAGTATTTTGGTGAACATACATACGAAATTGGGTGGGTGTTTAATCCCAATTATCAAAATAAAGGGTATGCTTCTGAGGCAGCCCAAGCTATCTTGGAATATGGATTTAAAGAAATGAACTTACATAGGATTATAGCTACGTGTCAACCTGAGAATATTCCTTCATACCGAGTTATGGAGAAGATCGGAATGAGAAGAGAAGGATTTTTTAAAAAATGTATTCCGAAAGGCAATGAATGGTGGGATGAATATTATTACGCTATTTTAGAGGAAGAGTGGAATTGTAAGAGGGGTAATGCAGGAATTTGAAACCATAACAGCTATAGAACGTATAGTGATAGTAGGGCTTATAGTGGTTAATATGAATGATGTGAGAGGGGTATCCAAATGCAAATTCATCTCACCAAAAGCGGAAAACAAGACAATCATCATAAATGGTTAGGAACTGTCTTGCTCAGTTGGGGAACATTCGTATTTGCTTTGTTTTTTGCTACTTTAGTCGGTTCACTGGCTAGCCAAGCAGGAGCTTCCAAGCTTTTGAAGCAAGGCATCCAAGCAGGTTTAGTCACATTAATAACTGTCCCGTTGCTCTATATTCTTCTTAAACGGATGTCTAGTAGACCCTTTTATTCTATAGGACTGTCTGGGTGGCGGCAAGCCATTCCGAAAGCCATAATAGGAGCAATATATGTGATTGTATTATCCGGGTCTGGTTTCGCTATCGCCCATTTATTAGGCTGGATCAAAGTTACGCAATTCCACTTCTCTGTCCATTTAGTGACAGCATTGCTCTTAAATATGATTATTGCATTCTTTTATGAAGCTTATCCAGAGGAATTAACTTTTCGTGGGACGGTGTACTATGCTCTAAATAAGCGTTGGAACTGTTTTATGGCCTTACTCCTACAACCAATCCTGTTTGTGCTTGCACCAATAATTGTAAGTGTTTTGCAATATATAGTTGGAATTGAATCACCTGCTATCACATTAGATTACATCGTTTTATTGTTGACTTTTGGATGCATCCTTCAACTCCTGCGTATTGTAACAGGAAGCTTATGGACGTCTATCGCTTTTCATCTGGTCTTTCTCGAAAATTCTCGGTTCTTCGTCCTGCAGGGGAAGGAGCGCTTTATTACCTATGAAGAAATTGTTCCGGGAACAGGTGCGCTGTTTGTGATCTTTTTTATGTTGCTTACTGTCGGTACTCTACTATTAATACCTGTTGCAATAACTCGCCGAAATACTATTCCATGGCGGAAGAATGAAAAATGCGACCAAGATGTTTAATTTCTAAGTAGAACAGTAGTTTTAAAGTGATTTTAAGGAGGATCTAGACAATGTTGAAGAAGCATTCATGATGAAAGATTAGTAGATTTTGATTCTCAAGGTGGAAAACATATTAGTGTTTATTTAGCTACTCACTTTGAGTTATCTGATCAGTCGTATAAAGATGTATTAAGCTTTAATGATGATCTTTTGGGTATGAAGCATAACTGTTCGTATGCAATGGATATTCTAAGCGTTAAAGAGGAATTTGATTTCGATTTCCTATTTAATATGCTTGCAATAAAAAGCTACGTACAAGTATTAATAAAATGTTAGGGATTGATATAACTCTGCCTGAAATGAAAGAAAGAGATTTTGACAAACTTTCTCAAGACTAAATAAAACTACAATTTTAAGGAGAACGGAGACTTGCTTTCAATATGAATATTAGAAAAGCTACCAGCTATTTTTTTAATCACGATTCCAATTATCTCAGCTATCTTAATTATTAATTTTTTTACAGGAGTTATGTCAATTCCATGGCAAGGAATGCCGGTGTTTTTTCCACTATTACTTTCCCCTATAGGAATCATTTTAGCGTTCGTTTCAATAAAGACAAATAAACGGTGTGCTGTATAGGATTGTCTTAAATGCAATTATGTTTCCATTTCCTTTTTTCTGGTTTATAGGAGGGACTTTGTTATTTGGAGTTTAAAATTTAAAGAATAGCGGAGGTACCATTTTGTGGTTATATAAACCGTTAGGCAGTTACGCTTATACATTGGTATTTTCAAGCTTATCATATGGTCTAATCTTTGGCTTGTATATGTTTGTTTATTCAGGTTTTATGGCGATCGCATTAATCACAATAGGAATCATAGCATTCTACTCATTTATCACTTACTTATTATTTGCTATTCCTTTGCAAAAATTACTAAGAAGAAGGCCCAGAAAATTCAGTTTGATCAATTTGTTAATTTATGCTGCAGTAGCCTTTTTAGCTGTGTTTTTTTTCTGGTTTGTTGATTATCCGTCAAATGCTCTTACCGTATTCAGAAGCTTTGGGTATTACATTATGAGCATTATTGCTGCGTTAATTTATTGGTTCTGGGACTCAATATTTCTGCGAATTTAAATTTGATTTAAATAATGTGTTTACACCGTTCACAATAAGTAAAGGCTGCTGAAACAAGCAGAGTGAATATTCAGATTGTTTAATTAATCCGAGAGCATAAGAAGTGTTATTTTTAATTGGGGGAATTGACTTGAATTTTTTTATTTGGATTTGTAATATTATAGTTATTTTTGGCGGCCTCTATGCAGGTTACAAAAGGAATAGGAAGAACTTTTAAAAATGATGAAAAGTTAAATACATAAATTTCTTTGTATATGACTGTCGGATACCAAAAGCAAAAAGAGCATTAAACTAAATGCTCTTTTTCATTCCACAACATCGGCATTCACGCATCAAAAGGAGGGGAATACCACCATGAAAAAATTAGTTTTATTATCCAGCTTTTTCGGGATTTTGCTATCAATTATTGGACAATTATTTGGAGTCCTAACAGATTTCTTTATTTTCAGGTATTGCACGACTTATAGGGGTTTTAGCCGGTATCCTAGTATTACTTAGCCTGAAGTCAAGAAACACAGAAATGCAGGCATTTATAGTGAGTTCAAGTACTGCCCTGGGAATAATGGGTGCAGGAATTTTATATTTTCCAGCAGCGATTGTCAATGTCTTAATTGGGTTTAAGCTAAACAAAAAGTTAAAAGAAGAAAACACTAAGGAGCAGATCTGAATAGACTGCTTTTGGTTGGAGAACTTGGGGGAATGAAGTATACTATGAATTTAAAATTCTATACACTTATTACAACAAATGGAACCGATTTTTTTAAGTAATACAAAAGGCTTTTTAGATGAAAGCATTCTTTTAAAGTGGAGATTGTAAAAATGATCTTCAGGGTTTTTAGAGTTTTAAAATCTCGCCTGTTTAAACTTTCTGAAAAAGATGTTGAAAAAGTCGAAAGGATTTTATAATATTAAATCAAGTTAGTTTGTTCGATCAACAAACTAATGAGATGAACTTTCATTGTCCACAAGATAAGGTCTTACTAATATGGATGGAAGGGGGATAAGAGGATCGATTTAATGGAGCTAAACAATATAAAAAACGAAAGAATGAGGCTTTTATCCTTTTCCAGGTATATAAGGTATGACGAAAAAAGATGAATTTTTTGCTTGCTGATCACCATATTTTTTTGCACTGTTTTGAAAGCGCTTTTATAAACGTTTACTGACCGTACATTCGAGAAATTGTTATACCGTTTCACACTGTTCCATATTAAAGGATCGAAAAGGGGAGAAATCATGCTCAGTGAAAATGTAAAGAAGATTAGCATGGTTGAAAAAGTTGGATATGCGTCTGGAGATTTTGCTTGTAATTTAATTTATGCAACAGTGTCTACGTATCTTTTGTTCTTCTATACAGATGTTTTTGGTTTATCGGCAGCAGCAGCCGGTACTATGTTTTTAGTGGTTAGAATAATTGACGCTCTCGCTGATCCTTTTATCGGAACAATAGTTGACAGAACGAACAGCAGATTTGGACGCTTTAGACCGTATCTTTTATTCGGAGCTTTTCCATTTGTCATACTGGCAATACTCTGTTTTACAACACCAGACTTTTCGGATATGGGGAAATTAATATATGCCTATATAACCTATGTTGGCTTGTCGCTTACATACACAACGATAAACGTTCCATATGGCGCGTTAACTTCTGCAATGACTAGAAATAATCAAGAAGTTGTTAGTATAACTTCTGTTCGCATGTTATTTGCGAATCTTGGGGGACTTGTCGTTGCATTTTTTGTTCCCTTACTGGCTGCTTATTTAAGCGATACGTCCGGCAACGAGTCTCTTGGCTGGCAACTAACCATGGGTATTTTGGGAATGATAGGCGGGTGCCTTTTAATCTTTTGTTTTAAAAGCACAAAAGAGCGGGTCACTCTTCAAAAATCCGAAGAGAAAATTAAATTTACGGATATATTTGAGCAGTTTCGTGTTAATCGTCCACTTGTTGTATTAAGTATTTTCTTTATTATTATTTTTGGAGTGAATTCCATCAGTAATTCGGTTGGCATTTACTACGTAACGTATAACTTAGAAAGAGAGGATTTGGTGAAGTGGTACGGTTTGATAGGAAGTTTGCCCGCTTTGGTCATTTTACCGTTTATTCCAAGGCTTCATCAATTTTTGGGGAAAAAGAAATTACTAAACTATGCATTATTACTGAATATTATCGGCCTCTTAGCTTTACTGTTTGTTCCGCCAAGTAATGTTTACCTCATACTTGTCTGCCGATTAATCGCAGCTGCTGGAAGTCTCACTGCCGGGGGATATATGTGGGCGCTTATTCCTGAAACAATTGAATATGGAGAGTACAGGACTGGGAAAAGAATGGGTGGGCTCATTTACGCTATAATCGGATTTTTCTTTAAGTTTGGTATGGCCTTAGGAGGAGTTGTTCCGGGTCTGGTTCTTGATAAGTTTGGATATGTAGCAAATCAGGCACAAACCCCGACGGCATTAATGGGGATTTTAATTACAACAACCATTATTCCCGTGTTCTTGCTTGTTCTAGCTTTAATTGATATTAATTTCTATAACTTAGATGAGAAAAAATATAAAAACATGGTTCGAGAATTAGAGAATAGAGACAAAGTTTATTTGGATCATATTGATGATTTCAAGGCTTAAAAAAGAAAATAAACTGAGGAGGAGTCCCAAATGAAGATTACCAATCCAGTACTCAAAGGATTCAATCCCGATCCAAGTATTTGTAGGGCAGGAGAGGATTATTATATCGCTGTATCTACATTTGAGTGGTTTCCGGGAGTCCAGATACACCACTCAAAAGATTTAGTAAATTGGCACTTAGTTGCACATCCATTACAGAGAGTTTCACAATTAGACATGAAAGGAAATCCAAATTCAGGTGGGGTTTGGGCACCATGTTTAAGCTATAGTGATGGGAAGTTTTGGCTGATCTATACGGATGTTAAGGTAGTAGATGGCGCATGGAAAGATTGTCACAATTATTTAGTTACTTGTGAAACGATTAATGGTGATTGGAGTGAGCCGATTAAATTAAATAGCTCGGGGTTTGATGCTTCTTTGTTCCATGATACGGATGGAAAAAAGTATTTATTAAATATGTTATGGGATCACCGTATTGATCGGCACTCATTTGGAGGAATTGTTATACAGGAATATTCTGATAAAGAGCAAAAATTAATCGGTAAACCAAAAGTTATATTTGAAGGAACTGATAGAAAACTGACAGAAGCTCCGCATCTTTATCATATCGGGAACTATTATTATTTATTAACTGCAGAAGGAGGAACACGGTACGAACATGCTGCTACAATTGCCCGTTCTGCAAATATTGAGGGGCCATATGAAGTTCATCCCGATAATCCAATTTTAACGTCATGGCATGACCCAGGAAATCCATTGCAAAAATGTGGTCATGCATCCATTGTTCAAACACATACAGATGAGTGGTATTTAGCTCATTTAACGGGACGTCCTATTCATCCTGACGATGATTCAATTTTTCAGCAGAGAGGATACTGTCCTTTGGGCAGAGAAACAGCTATTCAAAAACTTTACTGGAAAGATGAATGGCCCTATGTAGTAGGTGGAAAAGAAGGAAGCTTGGAGGTAGATGCACCTTCTATACCCGAAACAATATTTGAAGCAACGTACCCGGAAGTTGATGAATTTGAGGATTCAACATTAAATATAAATTTTCAAACTTTAAGGATTCCATTCACGAATGAATTAGGTTCATTGACTCAAGCGCCAAATCATTTACGATTATTCGGTCATGAATCATTGACCTCGACATTTACTCAGGCATTTGTAGCCAGACGCTGGCAAAGTCTCCATTTTGAAGCCGAAACTGCTGTTGAGTTTTATCCGGAAAATTTTCAACAAGCCGCTGGATTGGTGAATTACTACAATACAGAGAACTGGACGGCTCTTCAAGTCACGCATGATGAAGAACTTTGCCGCATTCTTGAATTAACAATATGTGACAACTTTTCTTTTTCACAGCCATTACACAATAAAATTGTTATTCCTCGTGAAGTAAAGTATGTATATTTAAGAGTAAATATTGAAAAGGACAAATATTATTATTTCTATTCTTTTAACAAAGAAGATTGGCACAAAATTGACATTGCACTGGAATCGAAAAAATTATCAGATGATTATATCCGTGGGGGAGGATTCTTCACAGGGGCCTTTGTAGGGATGCAATGCCAAGATACCAGTGGTAATCATATTCCG
Source organism: Bacillus sp. 204(2023) (assembly GCF_037027505.1). Lineage (NCBI taxonomy): Bacteria > Bacillati > Bacillota > Bacilli > Caryophanales > Bacillaceae > Bacillus > Bacillus sp. 204(2023). The sequence goes on from NZ_JAXCHE010000002.1 coordinate 587,117, forward strand.
GCCGACTTTAGATATTTTCGTTATAAAGAAAAATAATTTGCACATGAAAAAGGAGATTTCTATTTTAGAACTCCTTTTTCATACGAGAAGGTGCCTATATCAATATTGCTTCAGAAATATTCCTAGAATAAAAAAGCTCATCTTTAAAGATGAGCTGTCCATTCCATTAAAATTACATTGTAACCATGTCCAGAAAATGATCAATCACAATGGAGGACATTCCTAATGCCGGCGCATTCTGTCCTAAGGAAGATGGCAATAATTCATAGCTATTGCCTAATTGGGAATAAACCCTTGACGATACTTCACTTCTCATTGAATTTAAAACCATAGGATGCGATTCAATTATGCTATTTCTTAAAATTACGGCTTGTGGGTTGAAAGTATTTAGAATATTGGTAAGGCCTATTCCTAAATAGAATCCAAAATTTTGTAATGCATTTAAGGTTCCGATATCATTCAGATGGGCGAGGTCTATGATATCTTGATAGGACAGTTTTTTCTCTTTGGTCTGAAGAGATTTTAATAAAGCCTTCTCTGAAGCATACAATTCCCAGCAGCCTCGGTTTCCGCAACTGCATTTAGGACCATTAAAGTCTATTGTCATATGTCCCATTTCTCCAGAAAAGCCGCTTACTCCTCTATATAAATGGTTGTTGATAATAACACCGATCCCTATCCCTGTGCTGATACTTACGTAAATAATGTTATCGTGATTTTTTGCAGCTCCAAATACTTTCTCTCCATATGCGCCAGCATTTGCCTCATTTTCAATAAAAACAGGCACATTGTACTTCTCTTGTATCGAAGATTTTAAGTCAATATCTCTCCAGTTGGAGTTCGGAGTGAAAACAATTTTTTGATCTTTATCAATGAGTCCAGGCACGCAAATACCTATACCAATAAGCCCGTATGGAGATTGGGGCATATGCGTTATAAAGTGATGAATCATATCAATCAAAATGTCTTTCGTTATTTCTGGAGAATTGGATTCCAAATGACGGTATTGATCAAGAACGATCGTTCCTTCAAGGTCTGTTAAAATGCCATTAATATAATCCACACCAACATCTATTCCTACGGAGTATCCTGCCTTTTTATTAAAAACAAGCATGACAGGTCTTCTTCCGCCACTTGATTGTCCTTGACCTATTTCAAATACCAGATTTTCTTTCATTAACGTGCTTACCTGTGATGAGACAGTTGATTTATTTAATCCAGTCATTTCAGATAATTTTGCTCTTGAAATAGGTGAATTTTTAAGTATTTCTTTTAATAATAACTTTTGATTTACTTTTTTGACAAAGGTTTGATCTGCGATATCCACTTCATCCACTCCATTTGTTTAATCTTTAAATTAAGTATGAACATAGTACATAGCGAATCTTCCCTTTATTATATCTAATGTGTTCATAAAAAACTAAAAAAAATATTGAAAATACTGATGAGGTTATATAAGATGAAAATAAGTTAGTTTGTTTAAACAACAAACTAATAGGTAATGTACTTACTATATGAAATAAAATGCATCTGTATTTGAATGAATTTATTTTTAAGGGGGAAATTACATGGCTCAATCTCATTCCAGTTCAATCAACTATTTTGGAAGCGCAAACAAAGTGGTTTACGAAGGGAAAGATTCGACTAATCCTTTAGCATTTAAATATTATAATCCTCAAGAAGTAATCGGCGGAAAAACGATGAAAGAGCATTTGCGATTTTCTATTGCCTATTGGCATACATTTACTGCTGATGGTACAGACGTATTTGGAGCAGCTACGATGCAAAGACCATGGGATCACTATAAAGGCATGGATCTAGCGAAGATGAGAGTAGAAGCAGCATTTGAGATGTTTGAAAAACTAGATGCACCATTCTTTGCTTTTCATGACCGGGATATTGCACCAGAAGGCAGTACGCTAAAAGAGACAAACCAAAATTTAGATATGATCGTAGGCATGATTAAAGATTACATGAGAAATAGCGGCGTTAAGCTATTATGGAATACCGCAAACATGTTTACGAATCCCCGTTTCGTCCATGGTGCCGCGACTTCTTGCAATGCAGATGTGTTTGCGTATGCTGCAGCACAAGTGAAAAAAGGGTTAGAAACAGCAAAAGAGCTTGGCGCTGAGAACTATGTATTTTGGGGCGGCCGTGAAGGATATGAAACATTGTTAAATACCGATTTAAAATTTGAGCTTGATAATTTGGCTAGATTTATGCATATGGCAGTGGATTATGCGAAGGAAATCGGGTACACAGGGCAGTTTTTGATTGAGCCAAAACCAAAAGAGCCGACCACCCATCAATACGATACAGATGCAGCAACAACCATTGCCTTTTTGAAGCAATATGGCTTAGACAATCATTTTAAATTAAATCTTGAAGCCAATCATGCCACATTAGCCGGGCATACATTCGAACATGAATTGCGCATGGCAAGAGTACATGGTCTGCTTGGCTCTGTTGACGCAAACCAGGGTCACCCTCTTTTAGGCTGGGACACGGATGAATTTCCGACGGATTTATATTCTACGACATTAGCAATGTATGAAATCCTGCAAAATGGCGGTCTAGGAAGCGGCGGATTAAACTTTGACGCGAAGGTCAGAAGATCTTCTTTTGAGCCTGATGATCTAATATATGCCCATATTGCAGGGATGGATGCATTTGCAAGAGGATTGAAAGTTGCCCACAAATTAATCGAAGATCGTGTGTTTGAAGATGTGATTCAACATCGTTACCGCAGCTTTACTGAAGGGATTGGTCTTGAAATTATAGAAGGAAGAGCTAATTTCCACACACTTGAGCAATATGCGCTAAATCATAAATCAATTAAAAACGAATCTGGAAGACAGGAGAAATTAAAAGCGATATTGAACCAATACATTTTAGAAGTATAACAGGATAAGCTCCAGATCCTGCTATCAATACCAAGTCACTGAATTACCCGTCATGATTCCTTTCCTATTGCTTGTTGTTATGACGGGTAACTTCTATAATTAGGATTTATTTAGAGTGAATGGTTTTTTAAAAGGGCAAGGAGTGAAAAAATGAAGTATGTCATTGGAATAGATCTTGGAACGAGTGCTGTTAAAACCATTTTAGTTAACCAAAACGGCAAGGTTTGTGCAGAAACGTCCAAAAGGTATCCGCTCATCCAAGAGAAGGCGGGATATAGTGAGCAAAATCCTGAAGACTGGGTGCAGCAAACAATTGAAGCATTGGCTGAATTGGTTTCTATATCCAATGTTCAAGCCAAGGATATTGACGGGATAAGCTATTCGGGACAAATGCATGGATTAGTCCTGCTTGACCAAGATCGTCAGGTGTTACGTAATGCAATTCTTTGGAATGATACCAGAACAACGCCTCAATGTATCCGGATGACCGAGAAATTTGGCGATCATCTTCTTGACATCACAAAAAACCGTGTTTTAGAAGGGTTTACATTACCTAAAATGTTATGGGTGAAGGAACATGAACCTGAACTTTTTAAAAAAACTGCTGTGTTTTTGCTTCCGAAAGACTACGTGAGATTCCGTATGACCGGTGCCATTCACACCGAATACTCCGATGCAGCAGGAACTTTACTTTTACATATTACTCGCAAGGAGTGGAGCAATGATATTTGCAATCAAATTGGTATTTCTGCAGATATATGTCCTCCGCTTGTTGAATCTCATGATTGTGTAGGGTCGCTGCTTCCGCACGTTGCCGCGAAGACCGGGCTATTAGAAAAAACAAAAGTGTACGCTGGGGGAGCAGATAATGCTTGCGGCGCTATTGGAGCAGGTATCCTTTCTTCCGGAAAAACTTTATGCAGTATTGGGACCTCAGGGGTCATACTTTCCTACGAAGAAGAAAAAGAAAGAGACTTTAAAGGCAAAGTCCACTTTTTTAATCATGGAAAAAAGGATTCTTTTTATACGATGGGCGTCACGCTCGCTGCAGGATACAGCTTGGACTGGTTTAAAAGAACGTTTGCACCAAACGAATCGTTTGAGCAATTATTGCAGGGGGTGGAAGCTATTCCGATAGGAGCCAATGGACTGCTATACACTCCTTATTTAGTTGGTGAAAGAACGCCGCATGCTGATTCTTCTATTCGGGGAAGCTTGATCGGAATGGATGGAGCCCATAATAGAAAGCACTTTTTGAGGGCAATAATGGAAGGTATCACATTCTCTTTACATGAATCAATTGAGCTATTCCGCGAAGCGGGAAAATCAGTTCATACTGTTGTTTCTATTGGTGGGGGAGCTAAAAATGATACGTGGCTGCAAATGCAAGCTGATATTTTCAATACGAGGGTAATTAAGTTAGAAAATGAACAAGGGCCAGCTATAGGGGCTGCAATGCTGGCTGCCTTTGGAAGCGGTTGGTTTGAATCACTTGAAGAATGTGCAGAGCAGTTCATTCGTGAGGCTGCTGCATTTTATCCAAAGGCGCAAAATGTTCAAAAATATAAAACACTATTTGATTTGTATAAGAACATTTATACTCACACAAAGGATCTCAATACAGCTTTGAAGAGCTTTCGAAAAAACTAATGATGTTATTGTCCGGAGATCAACCGAAAAACAATTAATGATCAATCATCATCAAAGGCCTTTGATGACATGGCTGCCTTCTTTTGAAAAGATGGTGAGAATAAGGTATCGCAACCTTTAAACAGTATTGGAGTGTCCAGCAGACAAAACGAACGAGCGGAACCGTATTCTGTCAGCGAACACTTCAAGAAGTGGGGAAGCTTAGGAATGCCAATGGGTAAGATGTATGAAACCGCGCTAACGACGGTAGAGGGATCTCTTGATTTATGATGAAATAGGAAGGATGTTTACACACAAATAACCCCCTCACATTGACGTGAAGGGGTGTTTTTTATTGTTACTATACAGCGGAAATTTTACAGGCTAGTTGCATGATTTTAGCTTGATAAGCAGAATGAAAACTAGACACGCCATCATCTCTTTCTCATTATTTGGAAACTGCATTCTGCTAGGTTTGCTGCTTTTTTTAACAAACAGTGTTTTTCTATTTCACACAGCCATTAAATCCTCTGTTCGTCACATAACCGCTCTTACTCCAAATTGATTGTTTATCTGATTTTGCTTCTTGCTCATCTAGTCTGAATTGGTCTATGTATTTTGTGTTAGGCTCATATACATATGCTACTCTGGCCAATCCCTCTTTCAATAATGTCTCTTGAACAGATTTGCCGTCAACATAAACGTATGCTAACAGTCTTCCATACTTATCTCTGCGATCGCCTTTATCAAATTCCAGCTGTAGCTTACCACTGTTGACCAATTCTTTATTTCGTTTCGACGCATCCTCACCGTATGGTTGAACACAAGAATTTGGTTTCTTCGTCTCAGGTGTATCAACGAGCAAGTAGCGAACTGTGTCTTTCTTTCCGTTGTAAATAACCTTAATCGTATCTCCATCTATTGCTCTATCTAATGTAACATTGACCAATTTCTTCTGCTTTTTTGAATGAGGCGTGCCGGCCTTTTGTTCTGTCTGATTATATTCATTAGATTGAGTATCTTGAGAGACTTGCTCCGTCCCATTAGAATCTGAATGGTTTTTGGCTGCGTGATGTGATCCGCAAGCTGCCAAAGTAATACTTAAAACGATTGCGATCATACTGATCAAAATCTTCTTCATATTGATTCCCTCTTTATCATTTTCTCTTTTCGCGATTAAACATCATCATTATAACGATATGGACATTTTTTGTGAATGGAAAACTTCAAGGGAACTTATAACATTCAAATTGCCTTTGGTTAACTTCACAACGAGATGATCAAAACATCACCACCACATAGCGGAAATAAATAATTCTGAAAATAATATTGACTGAAAATGCTTTTGGAATTATGATAATATGAGAAATGACAATAATGTGACAAAAACATTACTACAATATAACAACTAATAGCTTAGGTATTCTATTGGCTAAAAATGTAAACGGTTACAAATCCAGAGGCGAAAATCTAAGATAGAGATGACTTTAGTTTTGACTCAATATCCACACTGAAAGAGCTTATTAAGTATTCTTAATAAAGGCAGGGGAAATGGATATGAATGAACATCGAAATCGAAGGTTGAAATTAATAATGATTTCAGCAACTTTTGGAGGGCTTCTCTTTGGATATGACACCGGAGTTATAAATGGAGCTTTACCTTTTATGGCAAGGCCAGATCAGCTTGATTTAACACCGGTTACAGAAGGGCTTGTTACGAGTATTCTTTTATTAGGTGCCGCGTTTGGAGCGTTGTTATGCGGAAGATTGGCTGATCGATATGGCCGCCGTAAAATGATCCTTAATCTTTCCTTTTTATTTTTCCTGGCATCACTGGGAACAGCGTTAGCACCTAATGTTTTCATCATGGCGGCCTTTCGTTTTTTACTGGGGCTGGCTGTTGGAGGAGCCTCGGCGATGGTGCCGGCCTTTTTAGCAGAAATGGCACCGCATGAAAAGAGAGGGCGTATGGTAACCCAAAATGAACTAATGATTGTTGGCGGGCAATTTTTAGCATATGTTTTTAATGCGATCCTCGGTGTAACAATGGCAAATACGGGACATGTTTGGAGATACATGCTAGTCATTTGTGCTGTACCGGCTATCATGTTATTTGCCAGTATGCTTAAGGTACCAGAAAGCCCCCGATGGCTAATCTCCAAAGGCAAAAACAGTGAGGCGCTGCGAGTTCTTAAACAAATTCGAGAAGATAAACGTGCAGAAGCTGAATGTAGAGAAATTCAAGAAGCGGTAGAAAAAGATACAGCACTAGAAAAGGCATCACTCAAGGACTTTTCTACACCATGGCTGCGCCGTCTTTTATGGATTGGAATCGGTGTTGCCATAGTGAATCAAATTACAGGTGTGAACTCGATTATGTATTATGGCACACAAATCCTTAAAGAATCTGGTTTTGGTACAAAAGCGGCTTTAATCGCTAATATTGGAAATGGGCTGATATCAGTTATTGCAGTTATATTTGGGATTTGGCTGGTCGGAAAAGTGAGACGGCGTCCAATATTATTGATTGGTTTGGCGGGGACGACTACAGCTCTCCTATTGATTGCGATTTTCTCAATTGTGCTTGATGGATCTATGGCACTTCCTTATGTAGTGCTTTCTTTGACCGTTTTATTTCTTGCCTTTATGCAAGGGTGTGTAGGACCTGTGACTTGGCTTGTCATAGCGGAAATATTCCCTCAAAGGTTAAGAGGACTTGGTTCTGGGATAAGTGTTTTTTTCCTTTGGATATTAAACTTTGTGATCGGTTTTGCTTTCCCGATCTTGCTTAGCTCTGTAGGTTTGTCTTTTACATTCTTTATATTTGTGGCTTTAGGTGTATTGGCAATCGGTTTTGTGTACAAATTCATGCCGGAAACAAAGGGGCGTACACTTGAAGAATTAGAAGCGCATTTTCGTTCTCGACACGATCATAATACTCCTGAACAATCAATTATTGAGGTATAAATATGTTGAAAATCTCTCTTCTTATAGGAGGGATTTTTTTAGTCTCAGAAAAAACAAAATCCCTCTGGTAGAGGGATTTTGATTCAGCATTTTAAGATGTTCTACACGTATAATACTGGAGTTGATACTTTAAAAATCTCGCCATCTCTTATATAAAAACGAGGGATGCGGCGGCTTAATGTAGACACGACTTCATAGTTAATCGTATTGAGCATTTCAGCCACTTCATCAACGGAAATCTCGGCTCCTTTTTGCTTACCGTAAATCACGACTTCTTCTCCTTGTTTACCTTCACCGTTTTCTCCTAAACTGACCATGATCATATCCATTGTTACTCTTCCCGCCACTGGCACTCGTTTTCCGCGATGAAGAACAAACCCGCGATTGGAAAGGGCACGAGAATAGCCGTCAGCATAGCCAATCGGGAGTGTAGCAATTACTTCATTAGGTTCTGCGACGTATGTAGCACCATAGCTAACGGTTCGGGGTTCTGTACGCATGGTTTTCACATAAGCGATGCGCGCCTTTAAACTTAACGCAGGTTCAAGCTTAACGAGATTTAGTTGTTTAATATAGGCTGAAGGATATAAACCATATAAGCCGATACCTAAACGGATCATATCAGCGCTAAATTCCGGAAATGCGATAGCTGCAGCCGTGTTGCACATATGCACGGTGGGCAGCTCAATCCCCTGTTTTTTTAAAAAGCTGAGAAAACTGATGAATTTTTCGTGCTGCAGCTTTGTGAGTGTTGTGTCCGGTTCATCAGCTGTCGAAAAATGTGTGAAAATCCCTGTCCATCTGAGGAATTCACTTGCCTTTAAGGCTTTCACTACTTCTAAAAGTTCTTCCTTTGTGCGTACACCTAATCGTCCCATGCCGGTATCCACGTTAATATGAATGGCCAGCCGGTTAGCACTCGCTTCTTTTTCCAATATCTCGTTTGCTTCTTTCATCCAATCAACCTGAAATGCTGATAATGTTATATTCCAAGCTGCTGACTTCTTTACACAACTAAGGGATGTAAAACCAAGCACAAGGATAGGCGCTGTAATCCCAGCTTTTCGTAAAACGATTCCTTCCTCCACACTGGCAACAGCGAGCTCACTCGCCCCGTGTTCCAGTGCATGGCGTGCCACTTCTATAGACCCGTGACCATAACCGTTCGCTTTTACGACAGCCATAATTTTGCTCTTATGTGGAATATGACGGCGAATCGCTCGCAAATTCTTTTTAACGGCATCAAGATTGACTTCGATCCAAACTTCTCGGCAAAGCTTTATCATCAACGCTTCCTTCCTTCTTATGGATTATAAATACCACCTATTGCCGCAAGAATAAATGTTAATTGTTGGATGATTCGATCTTATTTTATTCAACTTTATTTGAAATCATTCAACAGCAAATCCATGTGATACGAGAAGGTGCTTATCAATGTTCGAATAGCAAGTACGGGATACATGAGGCTTGTAAGTGGGGTGTTAATGGGTACGGCGACCGAAGATTACAAAAATGATTATTTGTTTTGGGACATTTTTTTCTAAGGGTAGATGATAACGAGAAATCTAATCAGGAAATACTTACCGTTGTTATGAACATTGGAAGAACCTTTTAAATGAGAAGGGCTGAGAAAATTCTGTAAAAGATAATCGGTTGAAAAGGCAGTCGATTCCTTGTTCCATAAACCTAACATCAGAGTATATAATTAAACTCGTATTCACAAAAATCGTTTAAGTAAGGGGTATACATGAATAGGGGAGTTAGTTTTCAAATACCGAATGAATATGGAAATTTTCTATGGAGAATACTGCAGCCGGTAGAAATAGCTAATTATAGGTGGCAAACGAGTGGGGAATCTTATTTTGTTGTAGAAGGAGAGCTCGATGATGAGGAGCTTTTTCATGACTACGCAATTGTTGAAGGGGCAGTTTTTGAGCAACAATTAAAAACGAATCAGTACTATACCATTTTCGTTGAACTGAAAGCATTTCCATATGGAAAAATGGTTAATCAAGTCAATACATATGAAGAGTTTGCTGACAGTGATTGCGAACTTGTCCTTTTGATAGCAGATAATAGCTACGTTTCGATTTACTGTAAAAACAAAAAATTCATTGAAAAACTTTACTTCAATGCTTTACAGAATGATTTTGAAGACGTTCAATTTATAACTGATGAAAATGACACAAGAACAAGCCTTACTGTATGATAGTCAATAAAAATTAAAGGAGCTAGTACATGACAATGCAAATTAAAATCAAGTATCTAGATGAAACACAAACAAGAATCAGCAAAATTGAGCAGGGAGACTGGATTGATCTTCGGGCAGCTGAAGATGTAACAATCAAAAAAGATGAATTTAAGCTTGTCCCATTAGGTGTTGCAATGGAGCTGCCTGAAGGTTATGAAGCACATGTCGTCCCTCGTTCAAGTACATATAAGAACTTTGGCGTTATTCAAACAAATTCAATGGGTGTTATCGATGAGTCATATAAGGGTGACAACGATTTCTGGTTCTTTCCTGCTTATGCATTGCGTGATACTGAAATTAAGAAGGATGATCGTATCTGCCAGTTTAGAATCATGAAGAAAATGCCGGCGGTTGAATTGGTTGAAGTCGAGCATTTGGGAAACGAGGATAGAGGAGGACTCGGTTCAACTGGTACTAAGTAAACAAAATAAATCCTTGGCTGTCTTCATGCTGTGTGATTGATCAATGGAGGTTTCAGCCAAGGTACATATAAATATTATGTATAAAATGAATATTTTAATAAGAAGGATTTAATTAAAAACACATTTTAAAAAGGGAAGTTTTGAAAAAGTGAAATAGTAATAACTAAAGTCGATAAAGAACCTAAAGATGTCAAAGAAACAATTTTTCTGGTGCTTTGCTTTTTTGAAGGTTTACTTAGCTCGTGGATAACTGCCCCCCATAAAAGCATGGATGCTAAAATTATAATACTTATATACATATAGATGCTCCTTTTATTATATTTACATTTTTATCGATTTTACCACTTTTAGGATTGAGTTGTCGATGAAACAAGCATCTCTATAAAGAAATACTTTTATCTAAATTTTTATAAGTAGTGGAAGGCAACTAAAAACTAGTAATGCCACTAATAATAAGCCAAGTTAAATGACATGTGTTCATTAATAATTGAATTTACAGCAGCCATGAGACAAGTTCAAAATATAAGATGAAATGAGACATAAGACTTCACAAAAAAATCTGAGTATCGTCGATAAATATCATAAAAAAGCCCCCGGTATGTCGCCGGGGAATAAATAGACGTTTAAGAGATTTAGTGATGTTTTTTATATGATTCGACAAAATCATAATAATGATCATCGTCATCATAATACTTTTTTTCGTAATGATAATCGTGATCATCGTAATACTTTTTATCATGGTCATCATACTTTTTATCATAATCATAATGTTTTTTATCATGATCATAATACTTGTCGCAATCATAATGTTTTTTATCATGATCATAATACTTGTCGCAATCATAATGCTTCTTATCATTGTCGTAATACTTTTTGTAATATGTTTTTTTCCAAGTGTAATACTCTTCTTTATATTTTTTATAATAACCCAATTAAATTCCTCCTTTATGTTATTCGAATTTAATTTATGAAGTTTAAATGATATGGTATGGTCAAATGAAATAAGAATAGTAAAAAGAGGCTGTTTAAAACACTTTCTGAAAAACAAAACGGATAGCTGTTTAAGAGCGAGAGAGAGCACTCAATCACTGTAAAATAATAGTAAAGTGTATAGAGAAGATTAGTATACGTAAACTGGGACTTTCTCATTGAAGAATATTTGAACGTTATGGTTAAGATTCAAGAGCTCTATGATGTGATTTTTAACACTGCTTTTGAAGGGGATTTAGAGTTAGACATCAAAAACAAACAGCAAAACCGGTTAGAAACAGATCATATAAGGAATAAACCGCTGCCAAATATCATAAAAAAGTTGTTAATGATCAAATGAATGAAATTAGAGAGAATTTATTTTAAAGAAAGCCCAATTGCACATGGACAAATGACAATTGATATTGAGGTAAAATACAATACATTAAATCAGAAAAAGCTATTGGAGGATTTAATGTGTTTAGACAATTTCCAATTTGGTATACACAAACACCTAACTATTTGAATTTTTATGTGCCGCAATATCAAACCATTTCTTATAATCCTCAACAATGTTATCAACGGTGTATGTACCAAACTGGCGGTAACTATGAGCTATGTGACAGACTATGTTATGGAGAAATACAGGTGTAAAAGAGGGGGGGGATTAACTCCTCTTTAAACACACAGTGATTGGAATAAGAATCTCATTTTATCTGCGAGTGCTTAGTATTTGCGATAATATTGCATTCGTAATAAATTATGCTTAGCAACTGAAAATGAAAGAAGGATATGAATAGTCATGACGCAATTCGATAAACAATACAATTCAATTATAAAGGATATTATAAATAATGGAATCTCAGACGAAGAGTTTGATGTAAGAACCAAGTGGGACTCAGATGGAACACCGGCACATACTCTAAGTGTAATGAGTAAGCAAATGAGATTCGACAACTCAGAGGTTCCGATTTTAACGACAAAAAAAGTTGCCTGGAAAACAGCGATTAAAGAGTTGCTCTGGATTTGGCAGCTGAAATCGAACAATGTTAATGATTTAAATAAGATGGGCGTACATATTTGGGATCAGTGGAAACAAGAAGATGGCACCATTGGACATGCATATGGATTTCAGCTGGGCAAGAAAAACAGAAATCTAAATGGAGAAAAGGTAGATCAGGTTGATTATCTTCTTCATCAATTGAAGAACAATCCATCTTCACGCAGAAACATTACAATGCTGTGGAATCCTGATGAACTAGACGCAATGGCCTTAACGCCATGTGTATACGAGACACAATGGTACGTTAAACAAGGGAAACTCCATCTGGAAGTAAGAGCGCGGAGCAATGACATGGCGTTGGGGAATCCATTCAATGTATTCCAGTACAATGTGTTGCAGCGCATGATTGCTCAAGTCACTGGCTATGAGCTTGGTGAATATATCTTTAATATTGGGGATTGCCATGTGTACACACGTCATATCGACAATTTGAAAATTCAAATGGAAAGAGAACAGTTTGAAGCACCTGAGATATGGATCAATCCTGAAGTGAAAGATTTTTATGATTTTACAATTGATGATTTCAAGTTAATCAACTATAAACATGGGGACAAGCTTTTATTTGAGGTAGCAGTTTAATGCTGCCTTTTTATTGTGCAGTGAATGGATAGCAGGTATCCTATTTTCATTAAGCAATCTGGAAGATGAATAAAAATTGAAGGACAAACACGTATAATACATAAAAAAGATTAACTCTACAGTTAATCTTTTTTATTCAGAAGAAAATATTCTAACTTTGAAACTAAATACAAAGTAAAAGCAATCATTACAGTTCTAGATATTACAATTCCATGAATAGCTAGATCATATCCAGCAGGTACCAACGCATTTGTATTACACATAAAATATATAGATATTAGAAGTGCTACAATAACTAAAATCATTCCAAAAAGACTTGTTTTTTCATATTTCATACCAATTTCCACCCTTATTAAAGTTAGGTTTAAACAAAAGAGCTGAAGAAACGAACTATGACCAGTATGCTCCAAAGAAAACCGCCAGACAATGCTGGCGGATTTTTGCGGCTTCGTTTATTTATTAACAGAGATCGTAACGTTATTTCCTGCAACTGAAACCTTTGCGAAATCCTGTGTATCTACCACAGGAGTGACGGCTTTATTGTCGATTGTGATGTTGTTAAAAGATGTCGAAAAGGTTGCTTTGATCGCATCACGCTGGCTTTCATACGAAACAGCCGCGGTAGCAAGGGTTTTCCATTTTGAAATCGTGCCGATGTTGGTTCCTTGAATTTCTGTGATAATCCGTCCGGTGTAGCCGTCATTGTTCGTTCCCCAAAGGGTCATGCGCGTATTGCCGCTTAAATTTTTATAGATTGTCATTTGGACTGTGCTTCCAGGGCGGAAGCCTTTATTGTATGTGAATTTGTCTTTTCCTTCGATGTACGTTTCTTCATTTTTGGACCCAACCTTCATGAGGGGCTTCCAGACGTTGTATTGTTTGCTGTACTGAAGCCCGATATCGGCTTCAGTTCCGCTTGTTGCCCTAAAGCCAGAATAAATATAGGGAGTAGAGACCGAGTCGTTGTTTTTGACAGTTTCAGGAAGTGTGATTTTAGCTGTAAAAACGGTGCCCGTACTGTTCAGGTAGACACGGCCGCCGATTCCGTTAGGCAGCTGGGATGCTGCTTTTGCGACTTGAGCGTCTACCGCGCGTAAGCCTGGTATACCTGATGAAAGGGTTCCGAAAAGAACTGCTGTTCCTACTGCACCTGCAATCAATACTTTTTTCACCAAAATTCCCCCTTTAGATAGTGGTTTCGCTATTTATTATACCTTATTTTGGAACTGGATTAATGTATATAAATCGACAAAATATTTCATTTTGAGTGAAGTAAGGGACGAAACGCTTCGCCAATCTGAAAGCTATATACCTTTATCAGAGGAAAGAATGAGATCAAAATCGTTTTAACCGATTTGAAATTTTCCTCAAAATAAAAGTACAAATGCTTAAAGAAACGATTATTAAAAGAATGCCCGCTATCGTTTCCCAGCCTGTAAAAAAGAGGTGACGTTTCATCAATGTCTGTTCTTGTAAAATGATAAAAGCACAGATACCGACTAAGAAAAGAAAACAAATACTTAGGATTGCTAACGCTTTACGTGAGTATGTTTTCATTTCATCTTTAAAATACAGCAATACGAAAACAAAGCAGATAACATTGGCTATTGTGCTTATCACCTCAAAGCTTTTCATGACAACTGATATAAATAGACAAAGTAAAATGAGATAAAATACGATGTTTCTATACAAAAAACCTCTCCTTTTATGTAAAATCCTCAAAGAGTTTATAAAAGTTTTTTTGTAACTGCAATAAACTGAATGCGCTCACTTATGAACTAACTAAACTATGTACTAAATATTTATTATTCTTTTTTAGATTCAGTAACCAAGGTTTTCATAGAAAGAGAAGCTTCAGAAATATACATATAGTCCACAAACAAAAAAGACCCGGCAATAGCCGGGGGAAGTAAAAACGAGGAGATGTTAATGGCGTTTAGTAGTGTTTTTTATGCTTTTTATACTCTACAACATAATCATAGTCTTTTTTATCGTGATCATAATATTTTTTATCATAGTCATCATATTTTTTGTCGTAATCACAGTCATCATATTTTTTATCATGGTGGTCATAGTATTTTTTATCATATTCGTAATACTTCTTATAATACGTTTTTTTGACCGTATAATACTCTTCTTTGTATTTTTTGTAATAACCCATATATACCCCTCCTTTATTTTTACTACGCTTTATTATACGGCGAGTAGATTTTGCGGCTTGGACAGTTAAAATCATAGAAGGAAAAAAGGGCTGTCCAAATGATAAAAAAAAAGACAGATGACACAAAAACAAATCAAAATAAAAGAGCCGATTTTTCATCGGCCCAAACGATTTATCCTACATTTGTTTATCTTCTTTGTTTTCTGAGTCATTTTTTCTGATATCCTGAGTCAGTCCGCTTGTTGCTTGTTTAAATTCTGATAAGGCTTTTCCTGCTGCACGGCCAAGCGCCGGCAGTTTATCAGGCCCAAATACTAAAAAACCCACAAACAAAATAACGAGTATTTTTGTGAAGCTTAATTCCATATCCTTTTCCCCCTGATTGAAGTACAACCTTTTAAACAAATTATAAGAGATAGCAGTACAAATGGGAATGCATTTATTTTGAACATTTTAAAACCAGCACAAAGGCAGATTCATAAAACGGCTGCTGCTGAATATAATGTCCAATGTCATCTGCCTAAGAAGCAGTGAGGCAGGCTGGATCAATTATGTAGCTCTGCCGGAAATGATACAAACGTATCTGCGGCTATTATTGAAATAGAGGAGTGGTGTAGCTGATGAGATTCACTAAGGTAGTTGGATTTTTGTCTGTTTTAGGATTGGCTACGGTTTTTCCATTAACGGCACAAGCAGAAAAAGCCGGAACTGCGGGGGCTGGAGAGTGGGATAAGTTGGGGACTTACACATATACTTACTCAAGTCCGACGGTATACTCGACCGGAGGAGATTTTAGAGTGTGCCTTTCAGGAAGCACTCCTTTTTCTGTTTCACTGCACTTATATGAGGATGATCCCGGTGACAATCCTGATGATTATGTAGGGGCAAACTATTTTTCACCCGGAGAATGCCACACCTTTGGCAGTATTGGAAAATTTGTAGATGGGAGCAATAACAAGGCCGAGTTCTTTGTTACCGATTACTCTGGTAAATCTAAAACTGTTACGTTTTATGATTGATGGACTCAAATTGTGAAGTATGACCCTTGGGAAAGAACAAAAAAGAGAGATACCTCTCTCTTTTTTATGCTTCGATAGCCTTACGAAGCCGTTCATTTACAATGCCAGTCCAGCCGCCATCCATCTTGCCGCGAACGACGGAGCTTTTCTCGTTTGCTTTGCCGATCACTTCATTCGGCTCTTTCCAGCCGCTGTGAATAAGGGTAAACCCTGTCTTTTCCCCCAAGTCTTCTAATTGAAAGGTAACGACCCATCCTTCTGTATCCCATTCAAAAGAAAGTTCAGTTGGAGCTTGAACAGCCAAAACTTTACAAGGGGACGGCCCAAACGGTGATTGTAAGTGAAATTCTTGTCCTTCTTTGAGCTGAAAGTCATTGGGCATAAACCACTTGGCAATGCCTTCTGAAGTAGAGACTGTCTCCCAGACTTTCTGAATGGGAGCCTCTAGGGTAATGATTTTTGTAATATCTGGTAATGTATTTTCGTTGTTTTTAGCCATTTCGTTTACCTCTTGACATATGATGTTTTTTCAATTCAATCATATAATAACTAATAAGATCATGTCCATAGCGTGCATTATTTATGCTAGAGCTGCTGTTGAACAGCGTGTCAGTCGCCAGTCTGATCTGTGAATGGGAGAATTCTGCATGTTCGAGAAAGAGAGAGATGTGTATGTTGTCATTTCGTTCATGCTTGTTTGCTCAGCCGCAACTGTTATGTTTGAACTGGAATTCCTGTTCAGCCAATTTATTTTGCGATTTTTGTTTTAATAGTAAATGAGCCATTTTCTAAAACAGGAGGTTTTTTATGCTTGGAAAAATCAAAGCAGCCATTGATAACAGTCCAGGGAAGCCGGCCAGAATTATAGTTAGTGAAAAAGCGTTTCAGCAATTAGAGGAAGAAATGCGCTTTGTTTACGTTTCCAAACCGAAAACGATAATGGGGATTCCTGTGGAAGTTTCAGATCAGGAAGAAAGCTTCAAGCTGGAATTTTAGTTTATCCCAGACTGCTAAAAGGCTCATTTTGTGTTAATTATGCAAAATGGTCAGGTTGATTTCTTTAAAAGCATGATGAAATGTTCATCATGCTTTTTTTATTGAGAAAAAAGACGAACATAAAAAATAGGTATACGGGAAAAATAATCCTATTAGAGAGAGGGGCAATGACAGATGGATAACATGATATCAACACTTACTGATTGGAATGTGTGGTTTCAAGCGTTAGTAGTATTTCTCGTTCCATATGTAATCTATAAAGTGTTTACTTGGATTCATGTATAAGAAGGTGCAATGATGAGGTGGCGGAACAATCAGTACAAAACACAGAAGCAGCATAAATCAGATTATTCGACAGCTGAAAAGCAGGATCAGGATGTGTTAACCGGTAACATCGGATGCGATTTAGAACATGTAAAAAGAAAAATAGGACATAACGGGGACGTTCACTTCCGTGAGCTTGAAATCACTCATTTACATGTGAAAGCTGCATTGATCTTTGTTGAAGGACTGTCTGATCAGGACTTGATTAATAAAGGACTATCAGTGTTAGTCATGAATCAACCTAATCAGGTAAGCGATGAAATTTCTCAATCCGGCAAAGGTATTTTAACTTCGAAACAGATAAAAAATCAAATCGTATCAATCGGTGATGTCATAGAATCAGAGAAAATCAGTGATATCGTGTTGAATGTTTTCATGGGTTCGACAGCGCTTCTCATTGATGGAATACCGCAGGCCTTTCTTCTGGGAACTGTAAAAAAACAAAATCGAAGTATCGAGGAGCCGCTTTCAGAAGCGCTTGTCAGAGGGCCGCGCACAGGCTTTACAGAAGAGTTGAGTACGAATACAGCTCTTTTGAGACAGCAAGGAAAAAATGATCAATTAACATTGCAGAGATTTGAAGTAGGAACACGATTAAAAAAGGATTTAATCATCGCTTATATGAATGACATTGCAGATCCAAAAGTAGTCGAGGAAGTAAGAAAAAGAGTGAGAGGGATTGAGATCGATCATTTGCCGGAGTCAGGCTACGTTGAACAGTTAATTGAGGATAATTACTTGAGCCCATTCCCGCAAGTACAGAGTACAGAACGTCCTGATCGCGTCATAAGCGGACTAATGGAAGGAAGAGTAGCTATTCTGCTTGACGGCACTCCGTTTGCTTTGATTGTTCCAGTCACTTTCAGCATGATGCTTCAATCGCCTGAAGATTATTATGAACGGTGGTTCCCGAGCTCGCTCATCAGATTGCTGAGGTTCATCGCAGCAATGATAACGTTATTTGCACCCGCTTTATATATATCATTTATTTCTTTTCATCCTGGGTTAATTCCGACCAAGCTGGCGATTTCAATTTCCGGGACGCGCCAAGGTGTTCCGTTCCCATCCCTCATAGAAGCCTTATTTATGGAAGTCGCGATCGAAATTTTAAGAGAGGCGGGGCTTCGTCTGCCAAAACCGATTGGACCCGCAATTGGCATAGTTGGCGGATTAATCATCGGGGAAGCAGCTGTGCAGGCGGGGATTGTCAGTCCAATCATGGTCATTGTTGTTGCGCTCACAGCAATTTCTTCATTTGCCATCCCGCATTATAGCACAGGTATAGCACTTCGGATGCTTCGGTTTGGCGCGATGTTTTGTGCGGCGGTGTTTGGATTGTTTGGAGTCATTATGTATTATCTGCTGCTAAGCAGCCATGTCGTAAAACTAAAGAGCTTTGGTGTGCCATACGCAAGTCCGGCAGTGCCCTATCAATTAAAAGATTGGAAAGACTTTGTTATCAGAATGCCTCTTTTAGTTATGAAGCGCCGGCCTAAAATGATGAATACAGATAATACAAAACGGGTGAAGTGATGAACTCGACAGGATGGTGATAAAGTCTCATGTTCAGCCCAACCAGTAAAATCACAACCGCTCAGGCAACGATTATCATCATTAATTATATGCTTGCTGCCGGAGTTCTTACGCTCCCTCGGACAGTAACAGAACAAACACAATCTCCTGATGGATGGATTTCAATTTTATTAGGCGGGGTCCTAGCGGTAATAGCCGGGATGATTATCGTTAAATTAAGCCAGCAGTATCCTAAGGAGACCTTTTATGAATACTCCCGACATATTGTAGGAAAATGGCTCGGGCATCTGATCAGTATTGTTTTTATTACTTATTTTCTGGCACTCGGTGCATTTGAAGTCAGAGTCATGTCCGAAATCGTGGATTTTTTTCTCCTCGAAGGGACACCGTCTTGGGCCATCATTATGACAGTTCTTTGGATTGGGATTTATTCAATTACACAAGGCCTAGATCCGATTGCACGGCTTTTTGAAATGATTTTTCCGATTACGGTCATCATCTTTTTAACGATAGCCCTCATGAGTTTAGGCATATTTGAGATCAACAATTTGCGCCCTGTATTAGGTGATGGAATCATGCCGGTTCTTAGAGGAGTAAAGACAACGAACCTTTCATTTACATGTTCAGAAATTATGTTTATTTTAGTAGCATTTATGAAAAAGCCGAAAAATGCGGTGAAAGCAGTTGTGATCGGAACAAGCGTTGTGACCAGTTTTTATATGATTACACTGATTATGGTCATCGGTGCACTATCAGTTGAGGGAGTTGTGACGAGAACATGGCCGGGGCTTGATCTGATGAGAAGTTTTGAAATACCTGGTTTAATATTTGAACGGTTTGAATCATTTCTGCTTGTGATTTGGATTATGCAGCTTTTTGCCACGTTTATTATCACTTTTTATGCAGCTTCCCTGGGAGTCTCACAAGTTTTTAAAAAGAAACCCCTTTCATGTATGTTTGGGCTGCTTCCTGTTATTTATATCCTCTCTTGCATGCCGAAAAATGAAAATGACGTCTTTATATTGGGCGATACGGTAAGTCATATCGCTTTGTATATATTTGGCGCATTGCCGATTTTGCTGTTAGTCATTTCGAAATGGAGGAAAAGAGGTGAAAAGTAAACTAAAACGTCAATTGCCTGCTATGGTCATGGTATGTTTGCTGATGATTTGCGTAACAGGATGCTGGAGCAGCCGAGAAATAGAAGATCTGGGTCTCACATTCGCTATCGCAATTGATAAAGGAAAAGAAACGAACACTGAAAAAGAGTTAAAAGAAGAGGGCGGGAGCTATCCGAAAAAAGACAACATTACGCTGACCTATCAATTTGTTAATGAAAAAGCGGCAGGCGCGGGCACTGGCGGGGGAGGCGGTAGCGGACAAGGAGCGCAAAAAGCGTATATTAATATTAGTGAAACAGGGGATTCATTACAGCAGATCGGAAGTGAGGTTGCACTAAGGCGGGACCGAGAAGTGTTTAGCCCGCATTTAAAAGTTGTTGTCATGAGTGAAGATGTGCTGCACACATTTCCTATCGACGAAATGCTGGATCAATTTTTTCGTGATAATGAAATCAGGCTAAGCTGTCTTGTTTTATCTGCTAAAGGGGAAGCAAGAGAAGCTCTCCAGCTGAAAGAGAACGGAGAAATTCCGGCTTTTCGGCTGATTGGATTAGGTGAAAATGAACATAAAGTTTCCAAAATTCTTTCCCCTGTGACACTCGCGAAACTAATTGGAAAACTGCATTCTGGCAGCAGCTTTTTACTGCAAAATGTGGTCGCGGCGAATGGAGCGATCAAGTATGCCGGAGCAGCTGTAATTAACGGAAAGTCGAAAAAAATGATCGGCACCTTAAATGAATATGAAACTGAGGGGATTACATGGATTAGAGGGGAAGGAAAAGGCGGGGTTGTCAAAAGCCATGATAAAAAGAGCCAACAGACGTTAGCGTACGATATCAATAAAATCAAAAGCAAAATTCATCCAATCGTAAAAGGGACGGATATTTCATTCCATGTCGATATTGAATCAGAAGGCGATTTGGTTGAAAACTGGAACACAAAAGAGGCGTTGGACACCCAGTTTATAGATCGTCTCGAAACGACTATTGAAAACGAGGTAAAGAAAATAGTTGGTCATGTATTAAAAAAAATTCAGCATGATTATAAAGCAGATGTTGCGGGTTTTGATGAATCTTTAAGACTTACATATCCTCACTTATGGAAAAGGGTGAAAAATAACTGGGATGACACCTTCAGTAAAGCCGACATCACATATAGTGTGAACGTCACAATTACTCATTACGGCACGGTTAAAACTCAGTAATGAATCCCAAGGAAGAGAAGGAAACCTCTCTTCTCTTTTTTATGCATTTTTTAGGATAAAGATACTTTTTTTGGAGAGATATACACTTTTCAAATCGACCAATATGCTAATATAGGAATTGCTTGAAATAGAAGGGAGAAGGGGCTGTGAGGCAGAAACCGATTTATGTAGAAATCGAAATGAAATCTGATCTGGATACACTCTGGGAATATACACAAAACCCATCACTGCATAAGGAATGGGATCTCCGGTTTTCAAATATTACGTATTTAAATAGACAACCATGCGAAAAACAGAAGTTTCTTTACGAAACAAAAATAGGCTTTGGATTAAAGGTGTCAGGTACAGGAGAAACCGTCGGTGTTTTCAACAAATGTTCATCTGAAAGGTCTTCTTCACTGGCTTTTGGCTCTGATCATCCATTATCTCTGATTCGGCATGGAAGCGGCTACTGGAAGTATATACAGAGAGAAAATGGGAAAATGACGTTTTTAACACAGTACCAATACAAAACAGCCTACGGACTGCCGGGAAGATGGATCGATCGTTTATTATTTCGGCCGCTGCTTGGCTGGGCGACTGCCTGGAGCTTTGATGCATTAAGGCTTTGGGTAGAGCAAAATAAACATCCGAAGCGCTTCATGCGATCCGCTATCATCTATGTGTTCATGTGTCTGTTTTTCAGCCTGTTTTGGTTCTATCAAGGCTTTGCAGGTGTTGAAACAAGCATATTGGCAGGAACAGCGGAGATAGGCTTAGCTATTTTGTGGCTGATTCCTTTAAAAAGAAAATGGATCATTCATGGTGTCCAGGCTTGTATCCTTGCGGGGTTTGCTTGTCTAGGTTCCGAAATATTCATGTGGGTTCTGTTGAGTGTGCTTTCCGCAGCAAGCGGCGCTCTTAGCCTGCAGCTCCCCAGTGCCAGGCGCACAAAACGAAAGAGAAAGAAGTGACATTGTGAGTTCGATTTATGAAAAATCAATTATTAACTATCATTTGCTGCATCCCAAGCTGCAGAAACGGTACCAATTAGAAGGGTCTCATACATTCAGCGGGACGGGAACGATGTCAGAAATAAGCGGAGGCTCTCTTCTGGTTAGAATGCTGTTAAAGCTGGGTGTTTTTTTCAGATGCTTCTTTTCAGAAAGAGGCAAAGACATTCCATTTACAATACAAAATAGAACTTGTCTTTTGAAATCGCAACATACAGGAATAGAATGGAATCGTACATTTTTCTTTAAAGGCAAAAAACGTTTCTTTGACGCGATAATGATATATGACGAGAAAGAAAATAGAATACTTGATTTCTTCGGTAAACCTCATCTGCTGTTGTCTGTTTTGACGTTCG
The DNA here is from genome assembly GCF_037027505.1 of Bacillus sp. 204(2023). NCBI lineage: Bacteria > Bacillati > Bacillota > Bacilli > Caryophanales > Bacillaceae > Bacillus > Bacillus sp. 204(2023). Next base: position 609,609 of record NZ_JAXCHE010000002.1, read on the forward strand.
AGGCATCTCTTGACGGCTCTCTTACAATCACATCGGGAAAGCAATGGCTATTGATATGTGGAAAAAGAATCCCGCTGCCGAAATGGCTGACCGGTACATCCGTAGTTTGCGAAACGTTTGATGAAAAAAAGAATTGTTTCACCATTGAAGTGCATGTGCAAAATACAATTCTTGGCACTCTTTTCTTTTATAAAGGAACGTTTCAGGAGGAAGAGAGAGAATCATGAAACGAAATGGCATAGTCAGTGCGCTTTGTTTTATAGGATTTCTTGCAGCGGAAGCACCGGATATTTCAGTGGCAGAGGCACTCGTTTTGTTATCCATTCTTTTTTTTGTGCCGGGAATTTTCCCTTTTGTTTTTCGTCAATCGCCGGTTCGTGCTGCTCAGTTTATGGAATATGGGCTAATCCAGTGCTATCCGGTAGCCGCATTCTTTGCGGTGCTGGCTCTAGTGACGGAGGTTGGAGGTTTCGCGCTAATCTGGTGGATGTACACAGTTTTTATTGCATTGTATGCGATCCTCCGCCTTTGGGAAACAAAGATACATAGAATCGAAGAAACATCAGTTTTGTTCGGTCTTATTTATTTGGCGGGAGGAGGATTTTGGTTTTTTGCTTATGCTGCCCATTTGCAGATCATGCAATTTGGCCCTCTCATCATTTTGCTGACTGCTGTCCACTTTCACTATTCTGCTTTTCTGATCCCGATCTTCAACGGCTTACTCGGCAGAACCATTAGAAAACATCGGATGTTGTATAGTTGGATAACATGGGTGATTTTGCTTTCGCCCCTTCTTATCGCACTGGGCATCACATATTCAAAAACACTTGATGTCATTGCGGTTAGCATTTATATGGCGGCGATTTATCTTCATGCATTTTTGGTGTTCACGGCAGCTTTTCGCACCAAGATGGGGACATTTCTTATTCGGCTTTCTTCCGCTGTTTTAATGATAACGATTGCTTTCTCGATGATTTATTCATTTGGTGTATTTCGGCAAGAAGTTACATTGACCATCAATCAGATGATTTGGATTCACGGTTTTGTCAACGCGTTTGGTGTTATCTTGCCCGCTCTCATAGGGTGGAGAATAGAGGATCCGAAGCCTTTTGATGCAGACAGTGTAAAGACATTCAGCCGTATCTACGGAAAAAGAAAGATTGGAGAAGAATTTTTAGCTAACATTCAAGCTGAAAATAACGCTCGGTACAGCGGACTTGTGGATGATATGGACAGCCTGCGTTCAAAAGATTTTTCACCAGAAAAACTGGCGCCACTCATTCTTTCGTTTTATGAACAAACCATCGAATACAATATTAAAGCAAAAGTAACATGGAGCACGTGGTTTTGGCCGCTTGCAATTATTTACGAATGGTTCAGCAGAAGAATCGGCCAAATACATCTTTCGACGAACCCTGACTGGTATAGGATGTACAGCAAGATAAAAGGTGTTCCTTCGAAAAAAGACGGAAGGGAAAGAGTTCGTGCCTGGATTAGAACAAATGAAAAAAACGAAACCATTTTTACTGCGCTATATTCAATGTACCGTTCAAATGGAGAGGGGTATATGAATATTTCTTTGCCGCTTCCATTCAGCAGCATGACAGGTATTTTAAAACCATATCATCATCAGGAGAAGCTGGTTTTAACAAGCAGGCGGAGAAAAAGCAGAGCGGGGGATGAGGGAATTTATCTACAAACAAGAGCGGGAACTTGTCCGCTTCCTTTATCTGAAACCTTTCTGATAGAAGCTGCACATGACAACAAATTAACCGCTGTTCATCATATGTGGCTGTTTGGAATAAAATTTCTAACTGTTCATTACAGCATTACACATATTAACCGGCCTATTGAAAGAACCTAACCAAATTAAGAAGCTTCGTCTGCCAGTTGTAATAGATGCACTGTTTTAAAAAAATTCTGCGCCGCATCAAGACAGGAAAGGAAGGGTTTATGGTGTTTTATATCAGTTTATTTCTGATTCTTTGGCTGGCTGCGGGGTTTGCAGTGGGAATGAAACAAGTGTATGTCGATCAGCTGTTTGATAAAACTGTGATCGAAAGGCTGGAAAAAGAAGCGAATGATCATGGACACGCTGACCGGATGATCAAACAGCGCGCCCTTTATATTGCAGCAGTGACATTAAGCGGGTTTATTTCTGTTTATTATGAAATGAAAACAATCCCGCAAAGGCGAAACATAAGAAAAATTGAAAAAAACATCATGAAATTAAATCAAGCAAAAAAACGAAGAATGAAGAGAAAATAAAAAATGCACAGGCCAAAGAGCAGGTGCATTTTTGTTTTGTATGGAAATGGGGGAGGTGGTGCCAGCTTACTTTTCATAAATTCAAAAATGAGAAGAACAGCGCCCGGGCTAATGGTATATAATATTGTGAATTTAACAAAAATTTAACAAGGAGGACGAGAGAATTCGTGCTAAAGCCTCAAAGAGACCTACATCCTGTTGATTTGGACTTAGAGGCGGAGTAGATGAAACCGGCCAAAGTATCCCTGCTCCGCCGTTTGCTCCATTCCTTGAAGCATGTTGATTGTAACATAGCCAAACGTTTTCCATCAACTATTAAAATTGTAAAATTATTGTTTATTTTCATGGTATTTACTCCGATTTCTTCAATTTATGCTGAAGATGTATATCAGAATTTTGAGGAATTAAAAAACAATGAAGATCCTTCTGATTACGACATTGTTACGAAAGAAACCGGAAGCCCTGTTCTTGTTTTAGCTATTCACGGAGGAGGTATTGAAGGCGGGACAAGTGAAGTAGCGAGAGAGCTCAGCAAAGAGTACTCGATGTATTTATTTGAAGGCTTAAAATCGACAGGAAACTCAGTCCTGCACATTACGAGCACGCACTTTGATGAACCTCGGGCCCTTAAAATGACGGGAAATCATGAATATGTCATTTCATTACACGGGTACGCAGAAGAATATCAACAGATCGAAGTCGGCGGTACAGATCGCGTAAGAGCGGCAGATTTAGTTGAGAAATTGCAGCATGCCGGTTTTCCTGCTGTACTGCTCAATACGGACCATCCGCATGCGGGCATTAGTCCGAATAACATTGCAAATAAATCAAAAACAGGTTTAAGTATCCAGATAGAAATGAGCACAGGCTTTAGAAAGTCTTTGTTCGGCATCTTTTCTTTAAAAAGCAGAGCTGTTACTCAAAATGAGAGGTTTTATAAGTTTACAGAAGTGATGTTCCGTTTTCTCAAAAATAGCTACTGAAAAATAGGAGGCGATAAGACAGCCTCCTATTCCTTATGCTTCTCATTCGTTTCGGGAAACAACTCGTCCGCGGCTTCCGTTTGATACTGCAACGTGTTATCTCTCGCTGACAGTTCATTTCGGAAATTTTCATCAAGTACATTTTTCAGTAAATACCGATGAAAAAAGTATTCAAAAACAGTAAGACAGGCAGCAGAAAGGAGAGCTGCTCCAAATGGTGAGAAATCGTTTCTTGTTTGGGTTAAAACAAATACCCAAAGAATAACGAATGAAAGGCCAAAGTCAGCCAATGAAGCTGTAATATTGTTTGTTCTGGGTAAGATGAGCATGTCACCAGAAAGATAGGAAACAAAACCTAAGAAAAGTGCAATAAACATCACACTTAAAAAGGATGCGTGATAGACTCTGTCCAATATCACATATAAAAGGGCGAGAGTGAAAGCAATCTTTGAAGCAAGCGCAATGATATGTTTCATTTGACCACCTAATTTGTTATTTTTGAAGAAAATTCTTGGACGTAAACAAATGATAAATAATGCAATTCAAAACCATTCATAATGGTCATGTTACTATTTTAAACAGTCCGTTTTTGTTTACACTGGTATTTTTTTTCAGCAGTATGAAACTTTCTTATGAAAAAAGACGTATATGTGGATGATCAGCTTTCAAGGGGGGAATGATTTGTGGAGATAAAAGGAATCAATCACTTGCTATTTTCAGTTTCGCATTTGGATACATCGATTGATTTTTATCAAAAAGTGTTTGATGCAAAGCTTTTGGTAAAGGGAAGAACAACTGCATATTTTGACATGAACGGCATCTGGCTAGCGCTTAATGAAGAACCAGACATCCCGAGAAATGACATTAAGCTTTCTTATACCCATATTGCTTTTACAATTGAAGATCATGAATTTGAGGAGGTATCAGCTAAATTAAAAAGACTTCATGTCAATATTCTGCCTGGCAGAGAACGAGATGAACGCGATCGAAAATCAATTTATTTTACCGACCCTGACGGCCACAAATTTGAATTTCATACCGGAACCCTTCAAGACAGGCTTCGATATTACAAACAAGAAAAAACGCATATGCACTTTTATGATGAAACGGCCTTTTGATATCACACACCATATTTCATATAAGGTTAAATTGAAAGAAGGGTGTTGGTGGAGACTTTATGTTTGGGGAAGGTTTCTACCCGATTTGTTCAACGATGCCATATCTTTTGAACTGCACAAGTGATTGAGTGAAGGTGAAATTGAAATACATATTACATTTTATATGAAGAAAGCGAGCTGTTTTAACAGAGTGTTGAACTACCTAAACTATGTACTAAATTTTCAGTTATATCAATTGCCTCGCCCTTTAATTAAATATAAAACCGCATCCTTTCACGACCTAAAAAATGAAACGTTTTTAAGAAGATAGCGTCTAATATTCTAAACGTTCATATTTTGAATAAAAGTTTCCTGAAGGAAAGAAATTTCCTTGACTTCAACAATTGTTTGGTGGATAATTATGGTGTAAACATGATGTTCTTTTTCCTCCTATTCAGGCTCGCACCCAAAAGTCAGGGCGAGCCTGCTTTTTTTGAACAACAAACCCCCTCTCCGTAAAGGAAGAGGGGGTTATTTCATGCATCTGATAGATCAATAGATTAATGGACGGTTCTGAACACGCCAATCACTTTCCCTAGAATGCTGACATTCTGCAAAATGATAGGTTCCATCGTTGGGTTCTCAGGCTGCAAGCGAATGTGGGTATCCTCTTTATAGAATCGTTTTACAGTTGCTTCATCATCTTCTGTCATCGCAACTACAATTTCCCCATTGTTCGCTGTGTTTTGCTGTTTAACGATGACATAATCCTTATCGAGAATACCGGCATCTATCATACTGTCTCCCATAATCTCCAGCATAAATACATGCTCGTCTGGAGGAACCATGCGGTCAGGGAGCGGAAAATATTCTTCAATATTTTCTACTGCAGTAATAGGAGATCCCGCCGTGACTTTCCCGATGACTGGTACATTAACGACCTGGCTTTGCGGAATGTCTACTTCTTCATCAAGAATTTCTATTGCTCTTGGTTTTGTCGGATCCCGTCTGATCAGCCCTTTTGTTTCCAAGCGGGCCAAATGGCCGTGGACAGTAGAGCTGGACGCAAGCCCGACAGCCTCTCCGATCTCTCTCACGGAAGGCGGATATCCTTTTGATTTAACCTCTGCTTTAATAAAACGGAGGATATCAAGTTGCCTTTTTGATAGCTTCGTCATTTTTCGCACCTCAAAACGTCGATTTTAAGAAGATTATAGCATGATTTTCCTTACAGTACAAACATAGGTTCGAAAAAACAATTGACAGAAACGTTTGTTCGTATATACTGAAATTATAAAAATGCGAACAAACATTCCTGTTGGAGGTTATGATCATGAGTAAAGAATCTATTATTTTTGTCGGTCTGTTCACAGTGATTTTGAGCGCGGTTATCCTTATGCTGTCATATACAAGCAGCGGCCAAGAGCTTAATCAGTATGTTAAAATAGAAGTCCAGCAAGGCGACACACTCTGGTCAATTGCTGATCAGGTAGCAGATACAAAAAAGATAAACAAAAATGATTTTATTGAATGGGTAGCTGATAAAAATCAACTTCAAACCTCTGATATCCAGCCGGGTGATGAGTTAGTGATCCCATTGAAAAAGAAGCATCAGGATGCATATGAATTGGCAACTGTAAGATAGAGAGGAAAGAGAGATAAAATGAAAGCACTCATTTATGCCCGCGTAAGCACAAATAAAGAACAGCAGGAAACGTCATTAAAGCGGCAGGAGGAGGAGCTTACGGCCATTGCAGCGGAGAACGGCATGGAAGTGGTCAAAGTGATTTCAGAAAAAGCCAGCGGATATGAAATGGATCGGGATGGTGTATTTGAGCTGCTTGATGAGATTAAGAACGCTGGAATTGATGTCATTTTGGTTCAGGATGAGACAAGGCTCGGACGGGGAAACGCAAAAATCGCACTGCTTCATTGTATTTATAGAGAAGGTGTGAAAGTCTATACAACGGCTCATAGAGGTGAACTGGAGTTATCGGAGGCTGACTCAATGGTCTTGGAAATCGTCAGCATTGTGGAAGAGTATCAGCGAAAGATTCACAACATGAAAATCAGACGGGGAATGAAGCGTGCAGTAAAAAACGGTTTTAAACCGCAAAAAAACTTAAAAAACCAACATGGGAACAGTGGAAAAGAAAAAATAGAGGTGCCAATCTCTGAGATCGTCCGCCTGAGAGCGAATAAACTGACGTTTGCTGAAATCGCGGCTACCCTAAGAGGGTTTGGCTATGATGTCTCTAAAGCAACCGTTCACCGGCGTTTTCAGGAATACATAGAGAATGAAGAGACAGCAGAGTGAATCAGTTGTAAAACTTTTTTTGATCTAGTACTATATAGACAAAATGCAATAAAGGAGTTTAACATGATTTCAAACGCGAAAATTGCCAGAATTAATGAACTTGCTGCCAAAGCTAAAGCTGGCGTTATTACAGAAGAAGAAAAAGCCGAACAGCAAAAGCTCCGTCAAGAGTATTTGAAAGGTTTTCGTTCTTCTATGAAGAACACGTTAAAAAGCGTGAAAATCATTGACCCAGAAGGCAATGATGTAACACCAGAAAAGCTAAAAAGAGAACAAAGAAATAACAAACTTCACTAATATAAGAGGAATACGGCAATATCGTATTCCTCTTTTGCATATACTATAATCAAAACTCTTATGTGACAAAATTCAACAAGTTTCTCTCAAATTTAAGCTGAAACAGTTGAGAAAAAGTCGTCAGACATTTATGATGTAAGGGTACAACACATAAGGAAGGGGATTTTTATGGATACAATTGAAAAGAAATCAGTTGCTACCATTCGCACACTGTCAATAGACGCTATTGAAAAAGCAAATTCTGGTCACCCAGGGATGCCGATGGGGGCCGCTCCAATGGCATACACGCTGTGGACAAAATTTATGAACGTAAGTCCGGCAAACCCTGGCTGGTTTAACCGTGACCGTTTTGTTTTATCTGCTGGACACGGGTCAGCACTATTATACAGCATGCTTCATTTAAGCGGGTTTGATCTTAGTATTGAAGATCTTAAGGGATTCCGCCAGTGGGGCAGCAAAACACCAGGACATCCGGAATTCGGACATACTGCCGGTGTTGATGCTACAACAGGTCCGCTTGGCCAAGGAATTGCCATGGCAGTCGGTATGGCAATTGCTGAACGCCATTTAGCGGAAACATACAACCGCGATTCATTTAACGTAGTCGATCATTATACATACAGTATTTGCGGTGATGGTGATTTAATGGAAGGTATTTCTTCTGAAGCCGCTTCACTCGCAGGCCATCTTCAGCTTGGCCGTCTGATCGTACTATACGATTCTAATGACATCTCTCTTGATGGAGACCTCGACCGTTCATTCTCTGAAAACGTGAAACAGCGTTTTGAAGCAATGAATTGGGAAGTTCTTTATGTTGAGGATGGAAACAATATTGAAGAATTAACAGCGGCTATCGAAAAAGCACGCCAAAATGAAAAGAAACCTACATTAATTGAAGTGAAAACGACAATCGGATTCGGTTCACCTAACCGTGCCGGTACATCCGGTGTTCACGGTGCGCCGCTTGGTAAAGAGGAAAGCAAATTAACAAAAGAAGCTTACGCGTGGACGTATGAAGAAGACTTCTACGTTCCGTCAGAAGTTTATGAGCATTTCGCTGCAGCTGTTAAAGAATCAGGTGAGAAAAAAGAACAAGAATGGAATGCTCAATTCGCTAAATATAAAGAAATTTATCCTGAACTTGCTGAACAGCTTGAACTGGCAATCAAAGGAGAGCTTCCGAAGGACTGGGATCAAGAGGTTCCTGTGTATGAAAAAGGAAGCAGCCTGGCATCCCGTGCATCTTCCGGTGAAGTTCTCAACGGACTTGCGAAAAAAGTTCCTTTCTTTGTCGGAGGTTCTGCTGACCTAGCGGGATCGAACAAAACGACAATTAAAAATGCCGGTGATTTTACAGCGGTTGATTACTCAGGCAAAAACTTCTGGTTTGGTGTACGTGAATTTGCGATGGGGGCAGCCTTAAACGGTATGGCGCTTCATGGCGGTCTTCGTGTATTCGGCGGAACTTTCTTTGTCTTCTCTGATTACCTGCGTCCTGCGATTCGCCTTGCAGCGCTAATGGGCCTTCCTGTGACATATGTCTTCACACATGACAGTATTGCGGTAGGTGAAGACGGTCCGACGCACGAGCCTGTTGAACAGCTTGCTTCACTCCGTGCGATGCCTAACCTTTCTTTGATCCGTCCAGCAGACGGCAATGAGACAGCAGCAGCATGGAAGCTTGCAGTGCAAAGCACTGACCACCCAACAGCGCTAGTGCTTACACGTCAAAACCTTCCTACCATCGATCAAACATCTGAAGAAGCATTGGCAGGAGTAGAAAAAGGTGCATATGTCGTTTCTAAATCTAAAAACGAAACACCTGACGCTCTTCTCATCGCTTCCGGATCAGAGGTAGGTCTTGCAATTGAAGCGCAGGCTGAATTGGCAAAAGAAAACATCGATGTTTCTGTTGTCAGCATGCCTTCAATGGACCGTTTTGAGAAACAATCTGATGAATACAAAAACGAAGTTCTTCCTGCAGATGTGAAAAAACGTCTTGCAATTGAAATGGGCTCATCATTTGGATGGGGCAAATACACGGGGCTTGAAGGTGACGTTCTCGGCATAGACCGATTCGGTGCATCTGCTCCTGGTGAAACCATCATTAACGAATACGGCTTCTCAGTTCCGAACGTAGTGAATCGAGTTAAGGCATTAATCAATAAGTAAGCTTTTGAAAGAGGATGAGTCAAATCATCCTCTTTTTCTTGTTTATCCGACAAAAATAGTATTGGCTGTTTAACAGTAATAGACAATTCTTTCTTTTCTTCTTTTGTATAATAGAGAGCAAATGAAATGCTGCTGGAAAAGGGGATGAAAAGATGGAACGTCACTACTATACGTACCTGATCAAAGAGGAATTTGCCAATCACTATTTCGGCCGGGAATCGGTTATGTTTGAGCTATTTCAAGACTATCATTGGACAAGCCTTGAAAAGCAGCAGTATGAAATGACAGAGAAACAGATTCAATATATTACACAACCAATCCCGATTTTACATATGCATCAGCGGTTAAAAATGAATTTAAACAAGACGGATTACAGGCAGCTGGATTATATTTATAGAATAGCTTTGCCGAAAGCAAAAGGCCACGCGACGTTTATGATGAAGGAGCACATGATAGAAATTGTGGCTTCGGGAGATTACGAGGCAGAAACGATATTCTTTGAAGTGTTAAGAAAAGTAAGCCCTTGCTTTTTAGCAATGGATTTCAATTCGAAGCGTTACGGATGGCTAAATCCGGTGAAAGAAAGAAATTTTGTCTAAAACCGAAGAAAAAGAGATGTAAATGTTGTATAATAGCTTTTGGTTTAGTACACTTTAAACTAGACAACATGAAGGAGGAAATAAAATGACTTTATGGGTTGGCATCCTAGTGGGCGTTGTTGCATTGCTCATAGGTGTTGCACTCGGGTTTTTTATTGCTCGTAAATATATGATGAGCTACCTGAAAAAGAATCCGCCTATTAATGAACAAATGTTACGCATGATGATGATGCAAATGGGAATGAAACCTTCTCAAAAGAAAATCAATCAAATGATGAAAGCCATGAATAATCAAACGAAATAATACGTAAAGATTATGATATAGAGAAACATGGTTATAAAATAAAAAACCCTTATACGGGTTTTTTATTTTGCAATCATTCATCACCCGCTACTGCTCGAAGGCGCTGCTTTTGATATTGTATGAGAAGATGGTCAAGCTCCTGACTGAGCTCTATCGTAATATGAGATGTCATTCCGTTCGCCATGACAATTTGCAGCAGCTCTGCTCTTTTTTTTTCAATTTCTTTTAATAGATGCTCTCTAATCACAGGGATGTATCCTTTCATACATTAGATCTTCAAAGTGAATGTTTATATTATATCCATATTTATACTAATTTTCAAATGAGAAGGAGTATAATGTCTCAATGTCAAATTAAATTATATAAGTTTTTTCTGAAAATAGAAATCCTTCAAGTGAAAGTGTTAAAAAAATGAAATGATTTTGTCATAACTTGAAGGAATGTCAAATCATGAAGGGATGATGACATGGGAGACGTGAATTATTTTTTGACATTCGGTGCGGGGTTTTTATCCTTTATTTCGCCTTGCTGCCTGCCGCTTTACCCAGCTTTTTTGTCATATATTACAGGGGTCAGCATGGACGATGTAAAAACAGAAAAGCTGCTGCTGCAGAAAAGAAGCCTGTTTCATACTTTGTGTTTTTTGCTTGGCTTTTCAGTCATTTTTATTGCTTTAGGCTATGGAACATCTTTTATTGGCAGCCTGTTTAGGGATTATCACGATGCGATTCGGCAAATTGGCGCGTTGCTTATTATTTTGTTCGGTTTCATTACACTCGGTGTGTTTCGGCCTGAGGCTATGATGAAAGAGCGGAGAATCCATTTTAAGCATAAACCAAGCGGGTTTTTAGGGTCGGTCTTAATCGGAATGGCATTTGCAGCTGGATGGACACCATGTACCGGTCCGATATTAGGTGCTGTTATCACACTTGCAGGCACCAATCCGGGTTCAGCGGTGCCATACATGATGTTATATGTACTCGGTTTTGCGGTACCGTTTCTTTTATTGTCTTTTTTTATCACAAAGCTGAAGTGGATAAGGAAGAACCAGCTTTTCATTATGAAAGCTGGCGGCGTTTTGATGATTGTGATTGGTGTGCTGTTATTCTTTAATTGGATGAGCCTGATCATTATTTTGCTGTCAGATCTTTTTGGAGGCTTTACTGGTTTTTGACGGTAAATTACTTTCGTACTACTACTAATCCTTTTGTTTTTGGTACAATAAGACTATTATCTGTGGAAATCGATTGTTGGAGGGGAATATGACAAGAGTTTTAGTTGTAGACGACGCCAAGTTCATGAGAGTGAAAATCAGAGAGATCTTGGAAGAGGCAAATTACATAATCGCAGGCGAAGCGGCGGACGGTGAACAAGCAGCGGACCTGTATAAAAAACTGCGACCGGACCTTGTGACAATGGATATTACAATGCCGGTGAAAAACGGCATAAAAGCGCTTCGTGATATCTTAACCTTTGATCCTAAAGCGAAGGTCATCATGTGCACCGCCATGCGCCAGCAAAGAATTGTAACGGAAGCAATTGAGCTGGGGGCAAAGGATTTTATTGTTAAGCCGTTTGAGGAAACAAAAGTGCTGGAAGCTGTAAGCCGCGTTATGGGACATTAAAGTCATTTCTTTTCAAAATGGTTTTTTTTATTGTTTTGGAGTATAGTATATAGTATCAACACTCCGAGAAACAAAGGAATGATAAGTATGATGATTATAGTTTCATCGATTATTGCTGTGTTAATGGCTGTAGCTGTGATGGTGGTCAGAATAAAGTCCTCTGACAAGCCTGTTTCACCAAAAAAAATCATTCTTCCGCCGATTTTTATGAGTACGGGAGCGTTAATGTTTTTATTTCCGGTATTTTGGGTAACTGGTGCAGAGTTTTTGGAAGCATTCACTTTAGGTGTGATTTTCTCTATTTTTCTAATCAAAACTTCTAAGTTCGAAATTAAAAATAATGAAATTTACATGAAACGCTCTAAAGCATTTGTTTTTATATTAGTCGGTCTTTTGGTGATCAGAATTGTGATGAAATCAATCTTGAGCACATCAATCGATTATGGTGCACTGAGCGGAATGTTTTGGATTCTGGCTTTCGGTATGATTGTGCCTTGGAGAATCGCCATGTATTTATCATATCGAAAACTTCATAACGAGCTGCAGTCAGCTAATATTCAAATGAATTAAAAAACCTTTCCTCTTGTCAGGAAAGGTTTTTTATTTGAGAAGGGTCTGATAAGGTTCCAAATCGATTTTTTTGTCCCGCAGATGCCTTTTTAAGAAGGTATGGTCTCTTTTAGGAGTTGCGAGAATATAGCCTTTGATCATAAGTTGCTGATCAATCTTTGCTACCTTTTCTTTTAATGCAAGCTCACCGATTTTGCCTGCGATTTTGGCTTTTGCTGCATCTCTGAACAGCTCTGGCACCGGCGCAGTCAATTCATCTAGAAACTGTTTGTTTTCATCGTTCCATAAATGTCTGCTGTTTTCAATATAGTAATCCTGCCAATCAAGCTCTGATCTGCCGTCCTCTTTTGGTAAACGCTTTAAAAACTTTCGAAACATGAAAAAACCGCCGATTGATAATAAGACTACCATCATGATCACCCAAAACAGAATAAACCATAAAAACCATCCTTCCAGCATCAAGCATTCCCCCTTATTCTAACCATATTGTATACGAAGAGAGATTAGAAGAACACAGTAAAAAAAGAATAGAAAAAAGTGATAGACGTCTAGTCAAAAGAGATAGTAGATCATATTCTATTGTATAGTGAATCTGCTATTTGGCCATGGGAGAGTCACTAGAGGGTATTTGACGATAAATGGACGGAAAAAAAAGTCACTTTCATAATAGGGGATGAAAGTGACTTTTTATGTTTAGCTGAGAGGAAATTGAAGAGAAAAAGAAGAGCCATCTTCTGTTTCTTTATTGACGGCGACTGTGAGTATTTGATTTTCGCATTCGGCTTGAATGGTTTTGTCATTAAAATAAAAAGGAAGCATCATTTGTTTTTCAAAAGTCTGTCCTGACGATTTGACAGTTAAGATGAACTCGCATCCAGAAAGGGTAACTGTTACTTGTGTAGGCTGTAAAAAAGTCAGATCCGCTTCTATAATATACTGCTGACTTGTTTCATATAAATCAATAGGCAATGTTTCGTCGTACCAGGCGAAGGGGTCTTCAAAAAATTGCCGAAGCCATTCATCCATACTATCGAAATCATTCGCATCGTTGCGTTTTGAATGGTTCATGGAAGCATTCCTCCACATATCAACCTTGCTTAACATCATATGCGGTGGATTATAAATGGGTGAACGCATAAAAAAACAGACACTAAGGTCTGCCAGCTTGTAGAGAAAACGGTGTTTTTTTCTACAAGCTTTTTTGTTTTGGGCTGTTTCTTTACATATTCATCTGATTTCAGGTGCAGAAAAAGCACTCCCACATGCCTAGCCTTGCTTGGCTAGGTATGTGGCAATCTTCTTCATGTTTTGGCATGCGGCTGTGAGGAGAACTTGTT